>JAGCZH010000021.1 GCA_017960475.1 Bacteroidales bacterium
AGAACGAGGAGAAGAACGCCGTCGAGTGCGGCTACTGGCACCTCTGGCACTACAACCCCGCCGAGGACGAGGCCGGCAAGAACGGCTTCCACCTCTACTCGAAGGAGCCCGACTGGAGCAAGTTCCGCGACTTCATCATGGGCGAGGTGCGCTACAACTCCCTGATGAAGACCTTCCCCTCCGAAGCCGAAGAACTCTTCGTCGCCACCGAGCGCAATGCCAAACTGCGCTACGAGGGCTACAAGAAACTCTCGGAGATGTAATATCTCACTCGGAGACGCAAAGTCTCCAACCCAAGCTGGGCAGCCCGAGAGGGCTACCCAGCTTCTAATATTACAATATGGTAAAGAACGTAAAGAAAATATCACTCACTAATTTCCCCGAGGAGGAGAAGACCGTAGGCAACATCGGCGTGAAAGTTTATGGCGAGACCTCCTATGAGAACCATATGGCCGTGTTGAGCCACTGGCTGCACAACCATCATAGGGAGATTGCCAAGGAAGAACAGACGGAGATAGCCGAAGCCATAAGGGACTTTTTAGAACGGAAAGAATTTCGCCAAGTGTTTAACTTTGACGGAATGACCGACAGTGAGGTGCTGATGGTAGCCGAGGATCCTGCACAATATGGTTTATTCTCCGATTTTTTTGATATACCTTTTCCCACCCCCAATAATCCCAAGTTCACATTCATTGACCTTTTTGCAGGTGTCGGTGGTATTCGGCTCGGCATGCAGGAGGCTGGTGGCAAATGTATATACTCTTCCGAATGGAACAGCCAGGCTCAGAAAACCTACCTTACCAATTATGGCGAAATGCCTTTTGGAGACATAACAAAGGAATCAACCAAGAATTATATCCCTGACCATTTCGATGTACTTTGTGCAGGATTTCCCTGCCAGCCTTTCAGTATCTCTGGAAAGCAGAAAGGTTTTGAGGATACTCGCGGCACACTCTTCTTCGACATTTGCAGCATAGTCTCCTCAAAAAGACCAAGAGTTATTTTCCTGGAGAATGTAAAGCATCTTGTGCATCACGACGAGGGCAATACATTGAAAACCATCCTAACCAAACTAAAAGAATTGGGATACAACGTCACATGGCGTGTGCTGAACGGATCTGACTATGGCGTACCCCAAAACCGCGAGCGCATTATCATTGTCGGTTGCCTCGATGGGATATTCGATTTCGACAAGGTAAAGAAAAAGCCGCGCCCGCACTTGGTGGACTTTCTGGATAAGGATGGCGATTTTGAATACCTTGCTCCGGATGAGTACACTCTACTTGATAACCCCAAAGAACAGCCGGAATCGGGTCTGATATTCGCAGGCTATCGCAACAAGTCTATTCGCAAGGCTGGTGTGCGTCCTGGCACAGAGCATCTGTCGAGGGTACACAAGCAACCCAATCGCATCTACTCTGTCTACGGCATCCATCCCACACTGCCGTCACAGGAGTCCTCAGGGCGTTTCTTCGTGCTGACGGAAGACAACCGCGTCCGCAAACTAACCGTCAACGAATGCTGGCGAATTATGGGCTTCCCTGAGTCGTACAAGAAGGTCAGCCCTGTTGGCGACCAATACAAACAATTAGGCAATTCTGTCTGCATCCCGATGATTGAGGCAGTTGCAGACGAAATCAAAAACCAATTCTTTTCAAACAAATGACACACACAGAGGTTATACAAGGCGTTTACAACACTGCGCTTGACGATGTTGCTAAACAGGATTATTCAACATCACTCCCTGAAGAGACTGCAGAGCAGATTAAACTGCTGGTTTCACGTTCCGAGGCATTCAAAGCAGTAATGACAGTACTTGTCACATTATGCGTCCATAAAGTAGTCAAACCCGAACAGGATATCCGTTACCATCAGGCCAAAATGCTAAATGGTTTTTCGGGCAGGACAATAGACAGCAAATACATAACGCCTTTCATGAAGTCAGTTAATTTCCCTGCAATGAAAGAGTCGGGTTGGCTGACACGTTCAATTGAGCAGCCACATGCACTTACATTGAACTTTCCTGGCGACATCAAAAATGCGGCGGTTAAAGCGGCATTCCTCCAACTCATTGACAAGGTGCAATGCCAGGGAACCCCTGCCGAGGAGGTGCTGAAATACATCTTCAAACTCCTCATCAAGCAACGCGACAGCATGAATATTGAACTGGCCAAGCCTCATAGTCTTTCGATTGCTGACATCATTAAACTTCTAGAAAAACATTTTACCTACCACTATACAACACCCGGTGCATCTCGCCTACCCACACTCGCTGTCTATGCTGCATATCAGTGCATAATGGGGCAGGTGGCACGCTACAACGGAAAGACACTATGCCCGCTTGAATCGCACAACTCTGCCGACTCGCAGTCAGGACGTATCGGAGATATAGATATTAATAATGACAACGGCAGTGCATTTGAGGGTGTAGAAATCAAGCATGAAATTCCAATCACCGCTCAGTTGGTTGCCGATGCCTACGAGAAATTTAAAGTCCACAACACCGACCGCTACTACCTGCTAACAACAGCCAACATGGATGCCGCCGACTGGGAGGCTATAGACAATGAGGTGTCACGCATCGCTCAGATTCACGGCTGCCAAGTAATAGTGAACGGAGTGTACACAACGCTGAAATACTATCTTCGACTGATGAACGACCCCGCCGAGTTCATCGATAAGTACGTCGAACTGCTGAAACACGACGATACTGTCAAGTTCCAGCACAAAACCGCGTGGAATGAGTTAATAAGTGGTGGAATAAGATAGGTGGTAAAAACATATGGAAATAAACGAATTTATTCAAGAAACAATTACGCAAATTGTACAAGGCGTAGCTATCACAAATGAGACTTTCGCAGCACAAGGCGCTTATGTGGCTTCAAAAGATTTACAAGGTGGAACCGCTGTTTATCGAAAAGAAGGCAATATTATTAAAAATGTTGTGATGGTGGACTTCGACATTGCCGTTACAGTTTCACAAAAGGACGATAAAAATAAAGGTATTGGGGCAAGCTTAAAAGTAGCATCCTTTGGTTTTGATGCAGATTTTAGTAAAGGTGCTTCTAACGTGAATCAACAAACAAGTCGTGTAAAATTTAGTTTGCCTCTTGTTTTAAATGATGATATGAAACAACAAGGAACAAGAACAAGGCCTGGGGTTAGATACAATTGAATAAATATGTATGATATTCCATAATACTATATTCAATAAGGTTTAGGATAATATGGAACTTCATTTGAGTACAGAATATATTGTTGCAATAATATCCTTAGCGGGGGTAATACTATCTGCTATTGTTGCTTACTTTACAAGCATTAACACTCAGAAAAATAGCTACCGCAATGAGTATTACAAAACAATAATTCAAAAGAGACTCGATGCTTACAATTTTATCGACACGCAGTTAATGGTGATGCGAGTGACTATGTATGATAATGATGACGGCAAATATTACCATATGTTTTTTGATAATGAAGGCACTAAATATTTCGAATACCAAAACAACCTAACTCAAGCAAACATAAGAAGCATTTGGATTTCAGCGGATATGCTAGATGCTATAATTGCTCTTTCACGTATCTTTTATGAAATTAGCGATAAAATCACCGATGATAAAGAAGATAATATCAAAGTTGGCAAAGCATATTATGATAGACTTAGAAATGCTCAAATAAAAGTAAGTAAAGCATTGGTGACAGATATAGCAGATTTATATGATGTAGAATCATTCATTAAACGCAAGAAGGATGCGTACAATAAGCGGTCAAAATAGTATGGCCACCGCCACCCGCCAGATGCGCGACCGCGCGGAGCGCATTATGAAGGAAGGCCTCGGCTGCGACTGCTGCAGCGCCGAAATCAAGGCCCTCTTCACCGAGTGGATCGCCAACCGCGAATGCACCCTCAAGACCAAGGAAATCGCCGACAAGCTCATCCCGCTGATGGAGGCCTGCGGCTGCGACATCTGCAAGCAGCTCCTCGAGCTCCGTCACAGCCTCGTCAAGAAGAGCCAGTGGATCTTCGGCGGCGACGGCTGGGGTTATGATATCGGATTCGGCGGTCTCGACCACGTCCTGGCCAGCGGCGAGGATGTCAACGTCGTCGTTGTCGACACCGAGGTGTATTCCAACACCGGCGGACAGAGCTCGAAGGCCACGCCCGCAGGTGCCGTCGCCAAGTTCGCCACCAGCGGCAAGAAGATCCGCAAGAAAGACCTCGGCATGATTGCCAAGAGCTACGGCTACGTCTATGTGGCCCAGGTGGCTATGGGCGCCAGCCAGGCCCAGTACTTCAACGTCATCAAGGAGGC
>JAGCZH010000022.1 GCA_017960475.1 Bacteroidales bacterium
CCGCCGATGATAAGGCTGTCCGCCGCTGTGGTGTCGGATGTTGAGCAATGGAAGACGTTGAGGTCGAGGAAATGAATGCTGTCGCAGCCGTCGTTCATGTGAGTTGTGTCGCTGATGAAGGCGTTGCTCGTAAAGACAGTGTTCTGCCATGTGTATGAGTTGCATGCCTGAACGACGGAGGTGTCGCGCAGTGTGTGACAGATGTTGACAATGATAGTGTCGTGGTCGAAGATCAGCGTAGTGTCGGCATAGATTGTGCCTCCGCCGATGGTAAGGCTGTCAGCAGCGGTGGTGTCGGAGGTTGAGCAGTGGAAGACGGTGAGGTCGAGGAAATGAATGCTGTCGCAGCCGTCGTTCATGTGGGTTGTGTCACTGATGAAAGCGTTGCTCGTAAAGACAGTGTTCTGCCAGGAGTATGAGTTGCATGCCTGAACGACGGAGGTGTCGCGCAGTGTGTGGCAGATGTTGACAATTAAAGTGTCGTGGTCGAAGATCAGCGTTGTGTCGGCATAGATTGTGCCACCGCCGATGATAAGGCTGTCCGCCGCTGTGGTGTCGGATGTTGAGCAATGGAATACGGTGAGGTCGAGGAAATGAATGCTGTCGCAGCCGTCATTCATGTGGGTTGTGTCACTGATGAAGGCGTTGCTCGTAAAGACAGTGTTCTGCCAGGAGTATGAGTTGCATGCCTGGACGACGGAGGTGTCACGCAGCGTGTGACAGATGTTGACAATGATAGTGTCGTGGCCGAAAATCAGCGTTGTGTCGGTATAGATTGTGCCGCCGCCGATGATAAGGCTGTCCGCAGCTGTGGTGTCTGAGGTTGAGCATTGGAAGACGGTGACATTGACTGAAAGAGTACTGTCGCATCCAGAGACATTAGTGAGGTGCTCGACAGTTGACCATGAGGATGTTAAAACAATATTGCCCCAGGTGTAACTATTGCAGGCTTCTATTGATGTGTCTTTAGTACTGCTATTGTTAACAGTAAGGTGTAATGTCTCTACACTGTCGCAGTTATGTATATTCTTTGTTCGGAAAATTGCATCCTGTGATATATAGTATTTTGCACCATGCCAGATAGTGCTGTCGCAGACAACTGCAATAGTGTCGAAGGTACTGCTGTGGTTGATGGTAAGGTGTAGCGTGACGGTGCTGTCGCAGCCTGCGGCATTCTGTAGTGGTAAAACTCCTGGGATTCCGGAATAATTGAAGTCTCCAGAGGATGTGTAGGTCACATTCTTCCAGATGAGACTGTCGCAAGCTACTGCCGTGGTGTCGCTGGTCGTGCTGTGGTTGAGGGTAAGGTTTAGAGTGACTATCGAATCGCATCCATTGATATTGGCGTTATAGAGAGTATGAGTTGCAGAGCTGTTGGAAGAAGAGTAGGTTATGCCATCTATCCATAGTAGAGAGTCGCAAGTTGTCCGTACATCAACACCGGTACTGTTGTAGTTGATAGTGAGATCAAGAATGGCAACGGTGTCGACTTCAGGACCGTGGATTGTATCGTAGTATGTGCCGGCGGCGCTGATGTTGAGGCCATGCCATAAGATAGGCGACATGTTCTCGCAGACTGAGATATTTTCGTGCGTTTGAGTGAAAACGCCTATATTTACAGTGTCATATACAGGGCACGAAACAGGAGCGAATCTGATGTCATCCATGCCGAAGTCGTTCCCAGCCCATCCGGAATTCTGATTAAGGATGGATATTGTCGCTGAGTTAGCGTTGCCGCTATTCCACACCTTGTATACCCTTACCCAGCCTGCTGTCTCGGGTACATAGAATATGTCTCCCAGCTGTGATCCGTTGATACTGAATTGGAGTTGTGAGACATCGTTTAGATTGCCGCTAGCATATTCTCTAGGCGACAAGTTGGAAATCCAAGTCGAGAAGGCGTAGTCTGTGTTGGGGGTCACGTCAACGGTTTGTGACCATGCCACGGTGTTGGGGGTGCCTGCTCCATTGACAATCATATATTGTCCCGAACCCGAAGTGTGATCATGCCAAATGGCGAAAGATGGAAAATGATCGCGAGCGTTTGTGCCGATATAGTAGGCTCCTTCATAAGCGAAGCTGTTATAATCATGTCCGCAGGTGAAACCAGTGTTCCCCATTTCAAAATCACCGTTGAACACTATATTAATACCCTCCACATAGGCACTGACAATATATTTGGTTGCCTCTTGTGGCGCGACATTGACTGTGTCGCCGTTTGCGAATACATTGCCAGAGGTGTCCGTCCATGAAAAAATGTCTCCTCCCCAAGCCCTTAGCGTCAAAGTGTCGCCTTGCGGTATGTTGGTGTCGGCAGTCGTTGTAAGCGATGGCTCCGCCACGATTGTCAGATGCAATGTTGATGTGCTGTCGCAGCCTACAGAGTTCTGTAGGGGGACGCTGCCGGGAATGTCCCCGGAAGAGGTGTAAGTAGTGTTTTGCCAGGAAAAGCTGCCACATGCCACAGCTGTGGTGTCGCCGCTGTTGTGGTAGGCGGGGGTGGCTATTTTCAATAGGTTGTTGAGAGTGTCGCATTCCGCTTGTAGTCCGCCGTACATTGCTATTCCGCTGGCATAATCGTTCAGCACGATGACTATACTGTCGTTCTGTGACAAGGGACAGAGTTGGTTGAGTGGTATTGTGAGGTTGAACAGGATACTGTCAAAAGGCAGGATAGGGGTTCGGACGGTATCGATGAACAGCAGCTGGTTTAGATATTCGCCGCGATAAACAGAGATGCCGAAAGGGGCAAAAAACGTCAATGCGCCACCATTGACTATGTTGAGTTGAACAATGGTACTGTCGTTGGTCGTCGATGTGGATACCATGTCGCAATATATGTCGGCGACGGGGTTGAACATATCCCCTTGACGGTTGATGTAAGGTGCCTGACCCAGAAAATTGTTGTAAGGTTGACGTCCGTTGGGAAACTTGAAGGCCACATTGAAATGGAAAGATGGGACTGTGAGGTCTTGGTTGATACCTACCGTGTTATATGCCCACTGGTTCCACACTCTGCGCGCCGATGACCATACGCTATACACATTACTGCCATATACAGTGACATAGCCCGAAGAGTTGCTTCCATTCCATGCGCTTGGAGCATGGGTTACAACAATTTCGGCGATTCCGTCACCATTGACGTCGGCGACGACGGGATATTCGGCAATGGTGCCTGAAAAGGACGTTATCGGTGTTGTCAACGGCGTCAATGTAGTGCCGTCGACAACGTATAGGTTCGAGGTTCCTCTGTGTATTATCTCGTTGCGGCCGTCTTGGTTGAAATCAAAGACGGTGAATCCGGACGTCTCGCCAAAGGGTGCATGATGGTGTTTCTGTAGCATATTATTGGCTAGTGTCGAGTCAAACGAATATGCGTACATGCCTTTCCCATATATCGAAAATATTATCTCGGGAAGTCCGTCGCCATCCAAGTCGGCACATGATGGTATGGAGGTACCACGGCTGTTGTTTACATTCACACTTGCGTGAGCTATTATTTGGCCTGTCTGTCCGTCCCAGACATAGGGGTATATGGTGTGCGATGTGGCAGTGGGTGCATGTCCGATGTCATGCGTTGTTCCAATCACACACACATCCATGTCGCCATCGCCGTCAAAGTCGCATACAAATGTCTGTCCGTCCAAGTTGGCTATCGATACATCGTTTGAGGCCTGGCGTAGCAGACTGATGCCTCCATTGTTGTTCCCGTTGGGGAGATTTATATTGTAGATGCTGTTGCCGGCGCACAGCTCCAAGTATCCATCGTTGTCGATGTCGGCGAGGGCATACATATAATAGGGGATATGGTGCGAGGCGTAAAAGCCGAGTGGAGCGCCAAAGCCCATGCCTGTCTCTTGCAGCGTACCGTGCAGCAGAAGTGTGCCGTCGCTGGCTCGGAAAATATAGGGGCCGCAAACCAGCTCTACCGCACTGTCGCCGTCAATGTCGGCTGCCGTCAGCAGGTAGTTGAAAGGCACTGGGGTCAGATTCACCCATCTTTGTCCGCCGCTGTAGTTATAGCATATCACGTATCCTTCACGACTGAGCATGAATATTTCGGATTCCCCGTCTCTGTCGACATCGGCAATGGTTATGCATTGTCCGTGGACATAGTACTCTTGTGTGGTGATGGTTTTCTTCAACTCGCCAGTGACGCCGTCTATGACAAGAAAATCTTTTGAAAACCAGGGTGAGTTGGCGCTGTTCTTGCATGCTATTATCTCAGGCTTGCCGTCACCATCCATGTCGGCGACCATTGGTGTGGACATGCTGTTCACTCCCGATGCAGAAAAAAATTGCCGCATGGAAAAGCCGTTGCTATCAACTGATATAGCACAGCTGGGGTCTAGCACATTGTCAGGAATCGGGGTGACGAGGATGTATATCCATGATGTGTCTCGGGTTGTGCCACAGGCCACAACAACCTGTATACTGTCCACACCTGTAAAACCCGTGTCGGGTGTGTAGGTGAACGCTGTGACTATGGTGTCTTGGGATTTGGCTCCTTGGTTTGGGGATTCGCTGTTTTTAGGACCATGTGCCGGTGGTGAGTATAGGGGAGGGTCTTCAACTCCTTCGTTGTTGCCGGATATGTTGAAGTGTGTTGTCCCATGAGTCGCCATGGTGATGATATGAGCGGATGGGTTTGCGCATAGCGTGGAGTCGTTAAAAGTTGGATCGATAACGATGGGATTGTCTACATATGTGCTGACTGTGTCGTTGTTGGCGATGTGATTGCTTTTTTCGATATAGAGGTTGTCGATATAGATATGGCCATTGTTGGTGCCATCGCTATGGAAGTATAACGCTATGGTTGTCCCTTGTCCTTGATATGAGGACAAATCGCACATTATATCTTCCCAGGTTTCGTTGCCTGCACAACGCAAGGTGTCGACATCGACAAAGGTGGATAAATCGGTGCGGTCGGTCATCAATCCGACTCTCAGATAACACTCTGAGGCATTGCTGCTGTTTGCCTTGCATCGTATACGAATGCCTTTGCTGTTGGTTATCCCCATATTAGGCAGCACAGCCACTTGAAGACATGAGCTCAGGAAGTCCAGCTCTTTGCTTCCTCCGTATCCTAAAGTATGATAAACCCTGGGCCTTCCATTGTCGATCGTGGAGCATTCCCCCTGGTTGAAAACGCTCCATCCAGTTGGCATATAGAGGTGCGGTGTACTCTCAAAATCTTCATAATACACCACTGTATACTCTGTTTGGGCGTAGCAGTATGTGAGAAGTGACAATAATATTGATAGGATAATATTTCTTATCATTTAGTTATATCGTTGGATATGATATATTTATAATGATTTTCGTCCGAGTGTGAGAATAGCAAATTTACATAAAAAACTCAAGATTATAGTTTGGACTATTGTTTTTTATTATTTTTATGTGTATAGCCACAAGAACTCTTCTTTCCTTGTTTCTTGCTATTTATGTCATTTTGTCATTTGCTGTTTTTGGCATTGATTTTGATTTATTAAAGAACGTGACACAAAAAGAACAAACAAAAACAGATATAATCATGCAAGGTAATTTGAACGTTCAAACCGAGAACATCTTTCCGGTTATCAAGAAATTTCTTTATTCCGATCACGAGATTTTTCTTCGTGAGCTTATTTCCAATGCCATCGACGCCACTCAGAAACTCAAGGCTCTTTCCTCGCGTGGCGAATTCTCCGGCGATATGGGTGACCTCACCGTCGAGGTGAAGATAGAAAAGAAAAAATTGATCATCAGCGACCGAGGCATCGGCATGACAGAGGATGAGATTGATAAATATATCAATCAGATCGCTTTTAGCGGCGCTAACGATTTTTTGGATAAATACAAAGATGTACAGGAGAATCTTATAGGTCATTTCGGATTGGGATTCTATTCAGCTTTCATGGTCGCTGACAAGGTCGAAATCGACACCAAGAGCTACAAAGACGCTCCCGCCATGCACTGGAGCTGCGACGGTAGCCCTTCGTTCGAAATGAAGGAAGGTAAACGCAAAGATCGCGGCACCGACATCATCCTCCATATCGCCGACGACTGTAAGGAATTCCTTGAGGAACACCGCATCCTTGAGCTTCTCAAAAAATATTGCCGCTTCATGCCTATAGCCATCCGCTTTGGTGAAGAAAGCAAATGGGAAGACAGCGAGACTGAATTCACAGAAGTCGACGACGGCAATGGTGGCAAGAAGAAACAACCCAAGCGTGTCGAAAAGAAGATTCCTCGAATAATTAACGATACAGACCCCGCTTGGCGCAAAAAACCTGCCGATTTGTCAGATGAGGATTACCGCAAGTTTTATCACGAGTTGTACCCAATGAACTTCGAGGATCCGCTGTTCCAAATCCACCTCAATGTTGACTATCCCTTCAACCTCACGGGTATACTATATTTCCCTAAAGTACGCAAGACCATTGATCCCAACCGCAACAAGATACAACTCTATTGCAACCAAGTCTTTGTTACCGATAGCGTTGAAGGCGTTGTTCCCGAATACCTCATGCTCCTGCACGGCGTACTCGACAGCCCCGACATACCTCTCAACGTTAGCCGCAGCTATCTGCAAAGCGACAGCAACGTCAAAAAAATAGCCCAGCACATCAGTAAGAAAGTCGCCGACAAGCTCGAGGAAATGGGCAAACAGAAAGTCGAACTCAAAGACGCCGATGGCAACGACGTCGCTGACGCACCAACCAAACTGGAGGAGAAATGGGACGATATCAAAATCTTTGTCGAATACGGTATGCTTACAGAAGAAAAGTTCTGTGAGAGAGCCATGAAATTCGCCCTTCTCAAAAACACTGATAACAAATACTTCAAACTCGACGACTATCGCGACAAAATAAAGACTTTGCAAACCGACAAAGACAAGAATGTCATTTACCTTTATGCCACCGATGTCGACGAACAGCACGCCTATATCGCCAAAGCTAAAGAGAAAGGTTATGATGTGTTGTTGATGGATTCCGTTCTCAACTCGCATTACATAAATCTGTTGGAGCAAAAGGTAGAGAAAACACGCTTTGTCCGTGTCGATGCTGACACTGTTGAGAAACTCATCGCACACGACGACAATATACCTGAGAAGTTGAGCCAAGAGGAGAAAGATAAACTGAAACCCATTATCGAGAATGAGGTAGACAAAGCTCGTTTCACCGTCATGCTTGAAAGCATGGAGAGTGACGATCAACCTATGGTCATCACCCAAAACGAGTTTATGCGCCGATACAAAGAAATGAGCCAGACAAGTGGTGGCGGCATGGGATTCTATGGCGAAATGCCCGACAGTTACAACCTCGTAGTCAACATCAACCATCCTCTTATAGGACAGATCCTTAACGAGACAGACAGCGACAAACAGAAGAATCTGGTCCACCAGCTCACCGACCTTGCCCTGCTTAGCAACGGACTACTCAAGGGCGAGGCCTTGACTCAATTCATCAAACGCTCTGTTGATATTATCAAGTAAAATATTGTAAATTATTATAAATAATAAGGACACACTCGCAAAAGTGTGTCCTTTGTTTTCTTTGGTGATTGTCAACAATCACAAAAAACTTATTTCAGTCCTTTCCAGCCAGTATGACGACAATTTCTCCTTTAACCTCTTTGGATGCGAAGTGGTCATGGACTTGGCGCAGAGTGCCACGCACTGTCTCGGCATGCATTTTGCTGATCTCGCGGCTTACACTAACTTGACGCTCCTCGCCGATAGTGTCTATGAGTTGCTCAATTAGTTTGACCAGACGGAAAGGACTTTCGTAAATGATCATAGTGCGGTTTTCGTCGGCCAGCCGCTGTATGGCAGTCTGACGGCCTTTCTTGTGTGGCAGGAAGCCTTCGAAAACGAAACGGTCACATGGTAATCCGCTGTCGATAAGGGCTGGAACAAAGGCTGTGGCTCCGGGAAGACACTCAACCTCGATTTGTTTTCTCACAGCGTCTCGTACAAGCAGGAATCCAGGGTCGCTAATGCCAGGAGTCCCGGCGTCAGTGATGACGGCGATTGACATTCCGCTTTCAAGTTTTTCAACAATCCTGTCAACGATTTGATGCTCGTTGAAGATGTGATAGGATTGCATAGGAGTGTCAATGTCGTAATGCTGTAACAGCACACGGCTTGTCCGGGTGTCCTCGGCAAGAATAAGGTCTACAGACTTCAAAACCTCGACGGCACGATAGGTCATGTCGCCGAGGTTTCCCACTGGAGTCGGTACCAGGTAGAGTTTCATAGGATTATTGATTATTCCTCTTCGAAATCGTCGGGGATTTCCATATCGTGGAATACGTTGGTCACATCGTCGTCCTCTTCGAGGATGTTGATGACCTTCATGACCTTGCGGATGGAATCCTCGTCAATCTCACGTGTGGTATTTGGAATACGCTGCAGTTCGGCGCTTTCGCATTCAATACCCTTGGTTTCGAGCATTTTGACCATGTTGCCGAAATCCTCGTAGGCGGTGTAGAGGGTGAGGTATTCATCGTCGACCTCCATCTCCTCGAGACCACCATCGATAAGATCCATTTCAAGAGCTTCGATGTCCATATCGGGTTTGCGAGGAATAACGAACACGCCCTTACGGGTGAAAAGGAAGCTAAGGCTACCGTTGGTTTCAAGTGTGCCGCCGAATTTGTTCATGATCGACTTGACGTTGGCGACGGTGCGGTTGTTGTTGTCGCTAAGGGCCTCGATGAAGAGTGCGATACCGTGGTTGACATGGCATTCGAAGGTGAGTTCCTGCATGGCTGCGGCATCCTTGTCGTTGGCCTTGTTGATGGCGCGTTGAAGGGTGTCCTTAGGCATGTTGCAGCCACGAGCGTTTTGTACGAGAAGACGGAGACGAGGGTTGCTGTCGGGATCGGGACCACCTTCACGCACGGCAATAGAAACTTGTTTCAAGATGTTGGAATACTGTTTTGAGCGTTTGGCATCTGCGGCGCCTTTAGCTCTTTTGATCTTTGACCATTTATTGTGTCCTGACATGATAAAAAATATTTATTGTTTAGTTTATTGTATTATTGTTTAGAACTTCATCTTGTTGTTAATTCATTCTGAAACGAATATAGGTGATGGGTTTGCCTTCTTTGAGGAACATACTCTCGTAGAATGTTTTCACGTCGACAGCCTCACCATTGTAGTCGGTTGAATATAGGTCGGGGGAAGAGAATTCCACGCTATAGCCGGCAGGAGTTATGACCTCGTCGATAGTGTAGTCGTATAATTCGCGTGAGTCTGTTTTCAGGTTTATAGGGCTGTGAGGGAGTAGAAGTTGAGAGTAGTAATTAAGGAAGCGGGGGCTGGTGAGTCGCTTCATGGGCTTTTTAGGTTGCGGGTCTGGGAATGTGATCCATATCTCGGAAACCTCTTCAGGGGCAAAAAAACGGTTTATGAGTTCGATACGAGTGCGAAGAAATGCGACGTTGCTCATTTTCTCCTCGTTGCTTGTCTTGGCTCCTCGCCACATACGCGCACCTTTGATATCTATGCCGATGTAGTTGCGGTTAGGTTGACGTCGAGCGAGAGCCACCGTGTATTCTCCTTTGCCACAACCGAGTTCCAACACTATGGGGTTGTCGTTGCCGAAAAATGCGCTCCATTTGCCATACCAAATGAAATCTTTCTCCTTGAGGTCTTCAAAGGATACTTGAATCAGGTTGGGGAATGTGAGATTTTCAGCGAAGCGAGCAAGTTTGTGTTTTCCCATTCTTAGTGTTTCCTCTAATAGCGTTATATTACCATTTCTTAATGCTCATGTCGCCAGTGTACCATTCCTTGATGTGGGTGTAAATGGCTTCGATCTCGGTGCGGCTTGGGGCGCTGCCCATGCTGACATAATAGCCACCATTGCGTTCGATGATATAAGCGCCGCAACCACTCTTTTTCAATTTCGAGCAGAGAGAGATGGCGTTGTTCACATTGGCGGTATAGCCCGCTATGATGTCAAATCCTTGTTTTGATGAGGTGGCAAATTTGGTTTGAGGTGCAGGAGCCTTTTTGTTATTTATATTGGCAGCCTTGTTACCATTGTTAGTGGCTTGCGCGTTATTGTCGACGACAGGAGCTTGGTCCGGGTTGATTTGAGAAAGGATTGTCTCAATGATTTTGCCATTGATAAACTCATCGGCAATGGCGGTTGATTTGCTTTGCATCTTTCTGGATTTCAGCATTGGCATGTTGGCTTCACGCACATAGTCGTCGTATTGCAGCAAAGACTGAGGCTGGAATGTGTTGTCGGAAAGCAATTGGGAGAGACGTTGCTCGATATATTGATGAGCTTGTTGCATGAACGTGACCTCATTTTTGCTTTGTTTCATGGCTTTGAGACGTTTGCTGATGAATGGACTCAAAGTGGATAGAAGGTTGTCGGAACCTTCGCGAATCTCATCATCAGTGAACTCAAGTCCGTCAAGAGAGAAAGTGTAGTCGGTGATGTTGCTGCGAGCAGCCTCTCGGTTGTATTCAGGCTCATTATTGGCAGGAGCAGCGACTTCATCTTGTTTCTCTTGATCAATGGATCCGACGGGAATATATTGAGCAAGCCAGTTGCGGCCTTGGCTGTTGAAGAGATAATGGTCGATGACGAAGGCGCAAGCCAAAAGGAGAATAAGTATTATGATAATCCATAGGAGTGCTTTCCAAAAACCACCTTTTTTCTTTTTTGGGGCCTTGGGTTGAGTCTGGATTACTGCCTCGCTGTTAGAATTGTCGATTGCCTCGAGTTGTTGAAGAGCGTCGAGTTGTGGAGAAGAAAGAGTCTGTTCAGGCTCTGGTTCCTGTTCTGGTTCCGGTTCCGGGATTGGCTCTGGTTCAGGTTCTGGCTCGGGCATTGTCTCTTGAACAGATTCTTGAACGGGTTCCTGTACTGGCTCATTAATATGCTCAGGCTCGGGAATCGGTTCGGGCTCGGGTTCGGGGATCGGCTCTGGTTCCGATTCAACTTCAGGAAGCGGTTCGGGTTCTGAAATTGGTTCGGGTTCAGGATTTGGTTGTATGTCGGCTTGCTTGAAGAAGGATGTCGCGCTGATCATAGATGAGCTTTGCACAACGCCATCGTTTATAGGTTGTTCAAAAGCCGCGAAGGGGTCGTTGTCCTGGTTGTCGTAAGTCTTTATTCCAGACACAGGAGCTAAAGCAGGCATAGTGTTGCTGCTATCTGCATTGTCAGCGTTATTGAAGCTGATAATGCCATTATCGTTCACAAGTTCACCCAAATCACCAAGCTTGCAGCTGCCTTCGGAATTGATTTTCGACGACAAAGCATCGGTATAGTTTTTCCAAATCTGAGTGGCTGTTCCTGTGCTGACGCATTCTTTTTGTGCCAAAAACTGAATGAAGGCGCTCTCTTGTTGGTTGCTAGGCTCAATGCTCAAAGTGCGTTGTCTTGGATAGAAAGTGGCTGTAGAAGGATCGAAATGAGCCTCCACCTCTTTCTCGGCGAGCATTCCAATTTGAGGGATGCTCACCTGTTTTCCCTGCTTCAGGTATTCTACCAGATAATCGGTTATATTCATTAATTAGAGATTAGTGATGGGGTGAATGGTGAAAAGAGTATTTTGTTCAAATTTCATTTGGCCGTTCTCTTGCCTTGGCATAACGTAAAAAACTTTGTGATTAGCATTTTGCTTTCGGCATATCGAAGCGTGGTCTTTCAATGGGGTTGATAATTCTGCTAAAAAAAGAGATGAGTGTTATTTGAGTTTCAGAAGGTCTTCTGGAATATCGATGGCGACGCTTTCTTTAGTGGTCTCAAGCACGTTGATACGGAAGCCATTCTCCATCCAGCGTAATTGTTCAAGGGACTCGCTTTTTTCGAGGGGAGTTTGAGGAAGTTGGACCAGTTGTTGCAGTACTTCGCGGCGGAAGGCATAGATGCCTATGTGTTTGTAGTAGCTGCAGGTACGACGACGGAGCCACATCTCTTTTGCGATGCCACGCATATAGGGTAGTGGTTGACGGCTGAAATATAGTGCGTCGCCTTTGAGGTCGCAGACAACCTTGACGGTATTTGTGGAGTTGAGCTCTGCCAGGGAGGTGATCTTTTTCTTCAGAGTGGCGATTTGAGCGTTGGGGTCGTCAAAGGCTTTGAGAACCTGTTTTAGGTGTTCGGCGGCTACCTTGGGCTCGTCTCCTTGAATGTTGATAATGACATCGTATTTGTTGACTTCGTCGCCTATTTTTTGGATTGCTTCGCCGCAGCGGTCGGTACCGCTTTTGTGGGATTTGCTTGTCATGATGGCTTCGCCTCCGAAAGCGTTGACAGCCTCAACAATGCGTTTGTCTTCGGTTGCGACAATGACATGGTCGACCAGTTTGGTGCCAACGACGCCATTCCACACGTGTTCAATCATGGGCTTGTCGTTGATCATCACGAGGGGTTTGCCAGGGAAGCGGGTTGAGTTGTAGCGGGCGGGTATGATTCCTAGAACTTTCATGGTTTATGGTTTTAAATATTTTTTATGGATAGAGAGGTTTTATTGGATACTTAGATGGTTTAGAAAAGGCCGTTGAACTCGGCGTCAATCATGTTGATGACCGAGCCAAGGTCTTCACGGCTGTCGGCGAAGTTGAGCTCTTCGATGTCAATCATAATGGCTTTGCCTTTGTCGTAAGATTCAAACCAATGGTCGTAACGCTCGTTGAGGTTGGTTAGGTAGTCGAGGCGAATAGAGCTTTCGTAGCTGCGGCCACGTTTTTGGATTTGTTTAATGAGTGATGGTACTTCACCATGGAGGTAAATGAGCAGGTCTGGTGGCTGGACAAAAGATTCAAGTAGTTCGAAGACTGCGATGTAGTTGTCGTAGTCACGGCTGTTCATAAGTCCCATGGCCTGGAGGTTTGGGGCGAAGATGTAGGCGTCCTCGTAAAGAGTGCGGTCTTGGACAAAGTCGCGTTCGGTCTGTTTCATTTCCAGGAGCTGGCGATAACGTGTGTGCAGATAGTAAATCTGAAGGTTAAAGCTCCAGCGGCGCATATCCTCGTAGAAACTGTTGATGTATGGGTTGTCGTCCATTTTTTCAAGCAGCACCTCGTAGCCGTAGTGTTTCGCCAACTTGTCGGTTAGCGTTGTTTTTCCTGAACCTATGTTGCCTGCTATAGCTATATGCATATCTAAAGACTTGTAAACATTTTATCATATCCCCTTTTAGCGAAAAAATAACTTTTCGCTTGATATATAAAGGGATAGAATAAAAATGCTATTGTTTTCAAAAAAGCAAAGATACAAAGAAAAAGTAATATATGAAATCCATTGATAAAAATATTGTTGTTTTAATATTGTTTTTTGTGTCTAAATCGTTTCCAGAGACAAATGATTTTTTCTTTTTTCACAAGATATAGCCAGATTATCGCATTGGGATAATGATACAAGACCAATTTGCAAGCCGTTGAATTATTGTGTTTTCTGTTTTGTCCAAATTCATTTATTTTGCAATTTGTAAATAATCTTGTATATTTGCAGTTTAATATTGAGTCTGATTATCAAAGACATTTTATCATCTGATAATCCGCGGAACCTTTTATTCTTTTAAACTTTACTAAATCACAAATATCATGTCGTTAATAAAATCCATTTCCGGTATACGAGGCACCATTGGCGGCCATGCCGGTGACGGACTCAGTCCCATTGATGTAGTCAAATTCACAGCGGCTTTTGCCACATTTCTTAAACGTCGTCAACAGGATAGAAAACTCACTCTTGTTGTGGGTCGTGACGCGCGTCTTTCAGGCGCTATGGTCGACCGTCTTGTTGTGGGTACCCTTATTGGTATGGGTGTTGATGTCATCGAGACAGGCCTATCGACAACACCGACAACCGAGATGACGGTTATTGACAAGCATGCTGACGGTGGTGTCATTATCACCGCTTCGCATAATCCCAAACATTGGAATGCATTGAAACTCCTTAACGCTCAGGGTGAATTTATTGACGCTGCAGAAGGCGCTGAAGTACTCCGCCTTGCCGAGAGCGACGAAATAAACTTTGCCGAGGTCGATGATTTGGGTAATGTCACTGAGGATTTCAACACTATCGACGCACATATTAAACGTGTCCTGGCATTGCCTTTAGTCGATTGTGACGCTATAGCAAAGGCAGGTTTCCGTATCGCCGTTGACGCTGTCAACTCAACAGGCGGCATCGCCATTCCACGTTTGTTGCGTGCCTTGGGAGTGAAGGATGTTGTGGAACTTAATTGTGACCCCACAGGTAACTTTGCCCACAATCCCGAGCCCATACCGCAGAATCTTACCGAGATTTCCGCTGCGGTTCCTCAGCAGAAATGCGACCTTGGTATTGTTGTGGATCCCGACGTGGACCGTCTTGCTCTGGTCTGCGAGACAGGAGAGATGTTCGGAGAGGAATACACTCTTGTCTCTGTGGCAGAATATGTTCTGCAGCATACGCCAGGCAACACCGTAAGCAACATGTCGTCGACACGTGCTTTACGTGATGTCACTGAGCGGATGGGATATAGCTATTCGGCATCGGCTGTGGGAGAGGTCAATGTTACGACGCTGATGAAACAAACCAATGCCGTGATAGGAGGAGAAGGGAATGGAGGCGTCATCTATCCTGCGCTGCATTATGGACGTGACGCGCTTGTCGGTGTGGCTCTGTTTTTGACCAATATGGCAAAACGTGGCTTGAAAGCCTCTGAGTTACGCACAACATATCCCGACTATGTAATCTCAAAGAACCGCAAAGACTTGACTCCAGACATGGATGTCGATGCTATTTTGCGTCAGATGGCAGAGAAATACAAGTCTGAGAAAGTCAGTACCATCGATGGCGTGAAGATTGATTTCGCCGACAGTTGGGCACATCTGCGCAAGAGTAATACCGAACCGATTATCCGCATCTACTGTGAAGCTCATACCGCTGATCAAGCTGACAAATTGGCTCAGAAAATTATCGCCGATATCGAGGCTCTTATCGGTTGATAATTCGATGGTAAAGAATTTGTAATAAGTGAGTGTCTCAAAAGCTCATAAAGCCCGATAAGGGCGACTTATTATAGACGTGGGTATGTACCCATGGTACAAAGAGAATGGAATCACCGAGCCCTGTAGGGGCGGCACAAGGTTGATAGTCAACGTGTCGCCTTTATAGGGCTCTAATATTATTTTTTTCTATTCCATGGGTTGAAGCCTATGGCAAATAGATTCCATCTCCTATGGGGACTTATGTAACATCCCATTAGAGAATAATCACACTTGTTGAAATGTAAAAGGGAGGATTAATCGTTATTTTACTATTAGTTTTTTTACGGTGTTTGTTGTAGAAGAGGTGATGCGAATGAAATAAGAGCCGGTTGGTAGGCCTTCTATAGGTACAATGATAGGTTCAGTACCGTCGCAGAGTACACAGTATTCGTCAACAATAGAACCGGACATGTCAATTATGCTTATTATCGTCGCTCCGATATTGTGTTTCATTGTGAGCGTTGTGTTGCCATTTGACGGATTGGGGAAAATGGTAATTTCGGAATCGGCGCCAATGTAATTGATGCTACTGGGGACAGGGGTTACAAATTCGGTAGGTGAAGACCAGTCGCTGTAGTCGCCATTATCGCAAACAGAGCGCACCACCACCGACCATTGTCCTCCATTGCCGTCAAGGTTAAATAGGTGGCATGATGTGTCGCTTACATAGGCACTATAAGATAATTCGGAATTATCAATGTTGGTGACGACCACTTGGTAGGCAGAGGCAGTACTGTTCCAGCAAACAGTAATCATGTATGGATTTTCTGGATTGTCGGAAGAGGCTGTGACATTGTATATGGCGGGACAATCGACGGAGTCTGGAGGGTTGGGAGTTGTGGGTAGGGTGCGGAAGCTGCCGGTAAGTGTGGCGCTAGTGTCGCCAAGGTCGCAGATGGCGGCGACCGAGTAATAGTATTCCCTGTCGGCAACCAGGTTGCGGGCGATATAGTTTGGCTGATGTGTGGTGAGGATGGTGTCGCCGTATTGGAGAATCCATTCCGACTCGTTGCCGCCAGGTGTCCAGGAGAGCGCAGCAGAGTCGATGCCAGCCAAAGCAGAGAAGGCAGAGGGACGGCGGCAGAAGAGCGACTCTTCGAGAAGAATGTCGTCAATAAGGCACATGGCGGAGCTGTAGTTGGAACCGTTCACGATGCCACGAAGAGCCACATATTGTCCAGAACCATCATAGGAATCGAGAGGGACAGAATACTCGGAGAAAGAGCCTTCGTTGGTGATGAAAACAGTGTCGATAGCGGAGAAAGAGGAGGTGGTGGCTGGGTCAGTCATAACACCCACAATAAACACGGGAGTCTCGTTCATGCCGATGTAATCGATGCTCATCGCCTTGAAGCTGAGTGTTGTGTTGGCAGCAAGGATGCTTTCGTCCAATTGAGGGAGTACTATGATGGCGTCGTCGAGCAAGCCAGATATGAGGTTCCAGTAGAGACAGTTGTTGCCCGAGGTGAAAGAGTTGTTTATTTGAGGCGAGAAGCTGTTGTAGTTGAGCACACGACTCCAACAAGGGATGAAAGATTCGTTGCTGCCGGTGCCGACGGGATAGTCGCTGAAATCGCATGAGAAGGGAAGGGTTTCGATGGGTGTGCAGAGTGTTCGTACTGTTATAGTGGCTGGAAGACTAGTATCGCCATTGGTGCAGAGATTGTAAACGCGGAATGTGTATTCTGTGTTTGGTGTGAGATTTTCGGCATTGAGCGATGGCGAGAAACTTGTGATGACGGTGTCGTTATATTCTATCATCCAGACGTTAGCGTTGTCGGGAGCGTCCCAAGTCAAATCAATATATGTCAGATAGGGGTCGGCGGTAAGGTCGGTGGGGATGGGACATGTGATGGTCTCTATGTTGATATTGTCGATAGCGGCTGGCGGGTTGTTGGCTGTGTATTCGTCGTTTTCCCACATGAATAGTAGAGCGTAATTGCCAGGTTGGTCAACATTGAAAGGTTGAATTAAAGAGGTCCAAGAGCTTTGACCGCTCATATAGTGATTCTGCGGGTTGAGGTCGATCCATCCCGAGGGGATAGAGGTGTGGATGTTGTTAGCCGAAGGGAAAGATCCAGCCGAAGGAATGTCGTTGGCAGGAACGAGAAAGGCGCGGAAGAAATGGAAACCCTCGTCGCCTAAGCATCGCCATTCGAAAGAGCAGACATAGTCGGTGGTGTCGAGCGACAGCATGCGATAGGCGTAGCTGAGAGAGCGAGAGGTTCCGGAGTAGGCGTTGGTAGAGCCGCCATCGTTCGACACATACAGAGACATGCTGCCTTGAGGTGTGTTGTTGGCGGCATGACCCACATACCAAGCGTTGCTCTGACCCTCGCCGAGAGAGACCCATTGGCAGGCGATCAGGGAGTCTTCGAAGTCGCAGTAATAGGGGTAAGAGGATACGGGAGCGCCTGCCGTGGTGCGGTAGGAGAAAGAGGTGGCGAAGCTTGTGTCGCCGTCGCCACAGATGGCGTAGATGTTGAAATTGTAAAGGGTGTTGAAAGAGAGGCCAGTCACGAGACAGAAGGTGTCGTTTACAGTCATGTCGAAATTGTCGCAGACGACGCGCCATAGGTTTTCGCTGTTGCCTGGTTGCCAAGAGATCAAGATGTCGTTGTCAAAAGCCGAAGCCGAGATGGCTCTTGGCTGAGCGCAAGAGACGCGTTCCAAGCTGATGTTGTCGATGGCGCCAGGCAAGTCGGGCGAAGCCAAGTAACCGTCGCTTTCCCAATAGAAGACAAGGTTGTAGCAGCCGGGAGTAGAGACGTTGGCGATAGAGGAATAGGATGTCCAAGACGATTGTCCGACAAAGGCGTGGGAAGAGGGGTTGAGTTCGATCCACCCTTGAGGCACAGAGGTGCTATGAGGCGAGGAGGGGAAGGAGGGAGGAGTGTGAGAGTTGAGCGATGCCGAGGAGGGAACCAGGAAAGCGCGAAGGAATTGGTAATAGTTGGTGTTGCCGGCCGAATTAGTGTTCCAGTCGCCGTAGGCGCGCCAATCGAAAGAGACGTTCCAGTCGCCTGCTTCCAAGTTGAAGCTGCGATAGGCGTAAGTACCAATCCAGTTTTCGCCGCAAGAGTTGGTAGCGCCGCTGTCTTGAGACACATAGAGAGCATATTGACCGTTGGGGGAATTGTTGGCGGCCGAGCCGATGTACCATTTGGCAGAGACGTTGTCGACGGGAACGATCCAGCAATTGCGCTCGCTGGCAGATTCGAAATCGCAGAAATAAGAGCCAGCGTTGACCGGTTCGATAGAGAGAGTTTGAGCGGCGAGGTGAGCGGCGTTGCTGGTGTCGCCGGGATTGCAGATAGAGCGGACGTAGAAATGATATTGAGTACCCGAGGGAAGGCCGTAGATGTAGGCGGTGGTGTCGGAGACAATCACGTGTTGAGCGCTGCCATTTCCGGGCACAAAAGGCAGATGGGCGTATTCGACGATGTATTCAGAGGCGTTGCCGCGCCATGAGAGAGAGACGGACATAGTGTCGATGGCATAAGCAATAAGGCTTTGAGGAGAGTTGCAGGTTTGGTAAGGGAAGTTGAAGCGATAGAAGCGGTTGGGGTCGGGCCAGTTGGAGGCAGGGATGTGGGTGGGGTAGCCTTCGGTGTAGTGGGTGGCCACATGATATTGGTCGACGATCCAGATGTCGGTTTCGTCGACACACATGCCCTGCTGGTGGTTGCAGGCGGGAGGGAGAGGCGGGTTGCGAGAAGGGTAGACGATTTGGATGTCGCCATTTTCATGCAACTGCACTTGCCAGCGAAGAAGAGAGGGGCGAGAAGAGGAGATGTAGGTTTGAAGAGCGAACTCGACAACCATCACGCGGTCGGGAGAAGAGCCGAAGAGCTGTTTGTGGACATAGATGCTGTCGGAAGAGTAACCGGCGCAGCCCATAAAATTTATTTTGGGATTGTTGGTTCCTGCTCGGGACGCAACGAAAGGAGAACCTTGGTTGCCAGAGCTGGACACTGCTAGAACACTCCCCAAGCGTAGGTTTCCGTCGTGTGTGACAGAAAACTGGGTGTAGTTAGTATCAGCGAATGGGAAACTGAACCCTATCTCTTCAAGGCCAGAGCGGCGGTAATAGCGAGAACCTGACATGATAATGAGGTTTCGGGTGCTGTCAAGCGAATACCATCGAGAGGCGTCGTGACCTGTGCTGAATTGATAATCAGCTAATGTCTGGCTTTGTGAAGATAGACACAAAGTCAATAATAATGATAGAGCAAAAAATAAACGAGAAGACATCATTTATGGATTTTGTTTAGAAAAAGAATGTGAATGTAATTATTTGCAAAAATACAAATAATAATTGAAATACAATTTCGAAAAAAAATCATCTTTTTTAAACCATTATCACATTTCCAGTCTTTACCTCATTATATGATTATTCCAGACAGAGCAATATAACGAGATTGAAGACGTTATTTTAAAAAAAGCGAATTGGATTTATAAAATGAAAAAACTGGTATTGTTCTTTTCCGCATTAGTTATGACACTTACCGTCTCGGCACAGAGTAAATGGAAGTATCATCTTGGGTTCGGTGGTGAGCTTAAAGATGGCAATGTGAATACACTTACCATTAGGAACGATGGCGCTGTTGAACGGAACGACAGTGTTTTGTCGTTCGATGGAGGTTATGGCATCGTTTATGGCGAAAAAGACAAGGAGGCTTACGAAAAAAGCTTAAGTGCGCGTCTTAAATTTGATATATGGCAGTACGACCGATGGTCGCCATTTTTTTCTGTCTCTTATCTAAACAATAAGTTCAAAGGCTTTGACTATCGTTTGAGTTTTCTTGCGGGAGCGAAGTACCGCATTTTCTGGAATGAGCGATGTGATTATTCTTTTAGTGTCGCTTATGTGCAAGACTATACCGAATATGATGACCCTTTGGTTTCTCTTGAGACCATGGTCAGCCGTTTATCGCTGCGCTTTAAAATGCGGCATAAGATAGCCGCCAATGTCTTTATCAAGCACACCACTTTTTGGCAACCGTCGCTCATGGAGCCAATGAAAAGTATCGTTGACGACTATGTTGTGTCGAGTACAACCTCGATCAGCACAAAGTTCACGGAGCATATCTCCTTCAATGTCAACTTTATTTACGAATACCATTCGTTGGTGCCTGAGGGTGTAAAGAAACAGGATGTCATCACATCGGTATCATTAAGAGTGGATTTCTGAAAAGACTTTAATTTTTTTTCAAATAATTAGTATTTCGACAGCCCACATAAGGTTTGTCGCATTTTTGATTGTCTCAAAACGAGACATTCTTTTTTTTGATAAGTCGAGGGTAGGGGATAATAATGAAGAAATAAATTTTTTTCAACTAGAATATGTCAAATTGAAAAATTGTTAGTATATTTGCAAATTGAATATAATATTTTACCCCCCCCCCCCCCCCCTGTAAAATAAAACACTAATAAACAAGTAGTTAGTAGTAGCCTCTTTAAGGGCAGTGATGCGTAACCAAGTAGGATTCAACGATAATAAAGTAAATATGAAAAAGCATATACATGGATTTTTGTTTCTCATCTTGCTTTTGGTGCCTTGGGTGACACAAGCACAGGACACTTGTGTCATCAACACACTTCCATATTTTGTTGACTTTGAGGACGCACCGAGCTATCCTTATGCGAATGCCTTTCCTGCCTGCTGGGTGCGCATCAACAATTCCATGAACAACAATTACTACCCATACGTGGCCTCGGGCGATGCCTCCATCATCCACGGCAACCGGAGCTTGTTCTGGAAAACCACCCCAACCATATACTATCCTGACAACGAGTATGCCGTGCTGCCAGCTGTCGAGCAGAGCCTTTACGACAGCCTTATCAGCAACCTCACTTTGTCGTTCTATGCCAAGAGCATAGACACAACGGCACCATGGCCGGTGTTTATCGTGGGTGTGATGTACAACATCAACGACACCTCGTCGTTTGTTCCTGTCGACACCATCACGTTGACCCCGACCGTGACGCTCTATACCGTCGATTTCGCCAACTACACCGATTCGGGCAAATATATCGCCTTACGCTGTCCTCGAACCTCAGAGGAGCGTCGTGCGTCGATAGACGACATCTACCTAAACCTCACCAGCCAATGGTGCGGTCCCATCTCGAATCTCACAGCCGTTTCGACCGACACAGATGTGACATTGAGTTGGCACGGCAACGGCAACAGCAGTTTCACCGTCATCCTTGGTGCCACTACCGTCACAGGTGTCATTGACACCTTTTATACCTTTCACAACCTTGACGACAGCACGGTGTATGAATATGCGGTGGCTGCCGAATGCGCGAGTGGCAACAGCATATTCTTGAGGGGCAGCATCCAAACGGAATGCCCTACGCTGACCTACGACGACCTGCCCTATAGGGAGGATTTCGAAAGCTACGGTTACGGATACCACGTGGAAGCTATTAGCCCCTGCTGGCACAGGGGTACAATAGGTTCGATTATCAGCCATAATCCCATTCTATCCTCCTGTAATATAGACAACGACACCGTCGGTCTCAATTTCGGTGCCGGCAGCTGGTACTCTGGCTGGGCCGCGTTACCGAGGTTGGACGATTCAATTGATGTCAGCAGCCTTGAGGTGGAATTCGTGGTGGTGCGTCCCACCACACAGAATAGAATCACGCAGGTGACGGTGGGCGTGGCGACGGACATCTACACCGACTCCACTAACAACGTGCAGTTCGGAGGCTTCGTTCCAGTCGAGACCATCGACCTCTCGAACGAGCCACTCGGTTCCATCAATCCCGCCTCGGTGCGGTTTGAGGATTATGCCGGCGACGGCAAATATATCGTTTTTTGGGCTCCGCCTGTGCCCGACAGTATTGAGCCTAACATGTATAGTGAAATATACAACAGTTTCCTCCTCGACAACGTCACGCTCAAGGTGGCCAACCCATGCCTAACACCGCAGCATGTTAGGCTAACACAGATAACTCACAACACCGTCTCTGCCGCGTGGGATGACGTGGCCGATGCCGACAGCAGCCTTGTCTTTATCGGCATACCCAGTGCTGACATCAGTACATTCACTCCGCACAATGTCTATGGCAACAGCATCACCATCAACAGCCTGAATCCCGATACCGACTACGAACTTTTGGTTGCTGCCCACTGCCAAAGCGGCTTGAGCGACCCTTCCTATCCTGTACGCTTCCATACACTATGCGCTCCCATAGACATACTGCCTCTGACAGAGGGCTTTGAAGGTGTAAATGGATTCGACGGCTTTTATTCGAGGGTCAACAATCTGCCTCCCTGCTGGCTATACTACAATACCGGCTACCCTTTAAAC
>JAGCZH010000023.1 GCA_017960475.1 Bacteroidales bacterium
AGCTCGCCGACTACATAGATTATTACAACAACAAACGCATCAAGCTGAAACTAAAAATGAGTCCGGTGCAATACCGAACTCATTTCTATAGACAAATTAACTGATTTTTTAATCCGTCCAACTTTTTGGGGTCACTTCATTTTGCATCATAAACAAAATTTGTTGTAATGAGCTCAATGAACTGATTATCTAAAATTTATAATATGGGTGTTTGAGTAAAATCTTCAGTAATACACGCAAGCCGGAGGGTTTCTTCGGTCGCATGATGGTGAACGGAATGAATGGCGGCTCGCATGCCCGCATGGCGGAATGGGGCTTGTCGTTTGTAAACATTAATGAGAATGCCAATGTATTAGATGTGGGCTGCGGAGGCGGTGCCAATATCGCACGTCTGCTAGTTCGCTGCCCTAAGGGTAAGGCGACAGGGATTGACTACTCGTCTGTTTCGGTGAAGAAATCACGCAAGGTCAACGCAGCTGCTATTGCTTCTGGTCGTTGCAAAGTGGTGGAGGGAAGTGCATCTGCATTGCCTTTCGAGAAAAACTCCTTTGATCTTGTCACGGCCTTTGAGACTGTATATTTCTGGCCCGATATCGAGGAATGTTTCCGTGGGGTATACCGCACACTGAAGGCTGGCGGGCACTTCGCTATCGTAAATGAGGATGACGGCCTCACAGGAAAAAACGATAAATGGGAGAAACTTATCGATGGTATGCATACATATACACCCGATGAACTTAGCGCATTTCTTGCTGCTGCCGGTTTTCACGATGTCAAAGTGCACCTCGAGGATAAGTGTCATTGGATTACAGTCATAGCAATGAAATAATCAATGAAAAACAATAACAGTTATGGAAACAAACATTTCTAAAGTGTCACTTCTTTGGGTAATTATTATGGTCGGCTTTGCAATGCACATGCTGACCGACATGCTTCCGGCTTTCTGGGGAGCAAACATCGCTATGCCCGACGCTACGGGCGAGGCACCCTCAGGCATGATGATGTTCATGATCGGCATGGCTTTTTTCGTTCCGATGTGCGGTCTGCTTTGCATGAACTACCGCAAATGCAAGGCTATGCGTGTCGTCAACTTTGTACTGGCAACTGTGATGATGCTCTTCAACCTCTTCCATGCTACCGAATTGCTGACTGAGTTCAACCCTGTACAACTGCTGATACACCCCGTGATGGCTGCCATTGGCATCTTCCTGTTCATCTATTCACTGCGTTTAATGAAACAAAAAGAATAATCTTATGAAAACAGCATTTCGAATTATCCTTATGATGGTGGCTTATCTCGTCACATTCATACTTGGCGCCACAAGTGGAATCATTCATCCTGCATGTTACTCCTATGTTGGAGCGCTGCTGCCGCTACTGACAGCATTCGTTTATCTTTACACCTGCACCCTTATTCGTGGTTTCGGGGCTGCAACAGCCCTCAATGGTTTTATCCTCGTCTTGTTCTTGATTGCTGGCGAGGCGGATACGACCTTCATTATTGGAGTTGTGATTCTAACAGCAATGGCCGAAATATTAAGAAGAATAAAAGGTTATGACACTTTGAAGGGTGTCCGCTGGAGTTTTATGCCGTTCGCATTCTCGTTTTTCGCTTACACCGCCCACTGGTGGACCGACACAGAAGGATCGCTGGCGGCTGCCGTGGAGGAGATGCCGGCCGGCTACGACGAACTGATGAAGCCTGTCATCGACAACATTCCAGTGATGATTGTCGTTCTGGTCTTGACCATTCCTGTTGCCATCCTTGCCATAAGGCTGGCAGCCCGTGTAATGAAAAAACAAACTGGTTTGGATTGAAATAGATGATGCTTTTCAGTATTGGGGCATTTGCGCAATAGAGAATGGGTACTGCTATGCTCTGCTTTCGAATCAATCCTTCCACCAGTGGCTAACCTGCTCGAATAGCAATGGAATAGAGGTATGCCCTTTGTTGTGCTTGCCAATTCTTACCATTACAAGGTTCTTGTAGGGGTTGACGTAAAGCACCTGTTCGTATATTCCCAACGCATAATACCCTGAGTGTTCAGGACGGATGATATTCTCGTAGTTGATGTTGTACCAATTGAAATGATATCCATGATAGCTGGTGTCACATTCTACGGTTTGACGTATCCAGTCTTCGCTCACTATTCGTTTGTCATTCCACATCCCATTATTGAGATAGAGGCGACCAATCTTGGCAAGATCCTTGATGGTTAGCGTGATGCCACCAAATGTGTGCGCATTGTCGTGCTTCCGGCTGTCGATATTGACCAACGCAGGGTGTTCCATACCGAGTGGAATCCACACTTTCTCACTGAGATAGTCGGCAAAGCGCTTGCCCGAAGCACGCTCGATGACTATGCCGAGAATCGCTGCGGTCATGCTTTCATAGCGAAAATCAGAACCTGGCTCGCAACGGAATGTCAAACCCTGAATCTGTTTCATTATATTGTGTCCGTAATTCAGTCGCGCCATTGCGTTAAGGTATTTTAAACCTTTCCAGTTGACATCGTAAGTGTCGTCAAAATCCAGTCCGCTCCGCATGTCTAGCAGATGACGGATGGTCAGTTTTTCCCACATCGGGTCTTTCGTCTTCAACTCCGGCAGATAGTTGGTGACAGGGTCGTCAATACTATGTATGTACCCATCGTAGACCGCAATGCCACACATTAGTGATGTGATAGATTTGGATACAGAGAAGACTGTTGCCATGCGTTCGGGAGTGAAATCGCCCCAGTACCTCTCGTAAACTATGCTGTCGTTATGTATGATGAGCAACCCTTGTGTGGTGCTTTCCTTGTTAAAAGCCTCCAGATAGGTCATATGATCGCAACGGTGTGGCGAATTTGGGAAATGTGTGGAGTCAATCCAGTCGGCTTTCTTTTGTGCCACGGGGAAATGGAAAGCCACTCCGCCATTGGCGATGGTGTCAACCTCACGTTGCTCGAAACTGAAGATGTCGGGTCCATCCGTGCCATCGGCCATAAGACCTCTTACCACTGAGCAGGATGACAAGGCGAGTGTGCAGATAGTGATAGTGACTATTTTGAGTATTGCGTTCATATTTGTTCCTTCCGTCATCATTAACGACAACACCTCGGATATATTGCCATGAAAAACAAGTCGGTTTAATTGGTATTCTCTTTTTTACGGCTGTGATCGCTTACAGTAACCGATAGACTGTGCAACAAAAAAACCCACGCGTCAGCGTGGGCTTTTTCAGTTTATGCTAAAGTTCTGATTAGAAGCAGTAGCGGATACCCAGTGCTATATCACCCCAGTGGAATTGTGTTTCGGGGATGAGGAAGAAGCATGGACGGATGTCGAGCGAGAGCTGAATAGGAATAGCGCTGAATTTGTACTCGATACCAAGCTGGCCTGCAAGTGCAAGAGCGATGTCACTGTCACTATTGTGACCAGCTTCCCAGCTCCAGTAGCAAAGACGGGCGCCGACACCGGCATACCAGCCAAAGCCGCTTCCGATGTCACCAGTCCACTGATAGATGCCAGACAGACTGAAGTCGGTGTGATTATCACCGCTACCCCAACCAAGGTCGAGTTCAAGACGATTGCCACCAAGACCGTGCTGCCAAGAGAGTTCAGCACCATAACCTTGGCCTCCGCCTACGCGAACACCAAGTGCGTTGTCTTGAGCATTAGCTGTTGCTGCCATTGTGAAGACAGCTGCGATAACTAGGAATAATTTCTTCATGTTGTTTTATTTTATTGATGGGTTAGTAATTCCATATTTAGAAGTTGCTCGTAGTGCGTAATAATGAAACCGCATTCTGACTTGTGCGATTTCATCTATTTATAACTGCAAAAATATGAAATTATTTTGTGTTATTAAAAAAATTAACAAAAAAATCTTTCGGCAAAGGTATGCCTTTCTGTAATTTGTTAATTTACACCCATAATAAGTTTGATTTTGTCAGGCTCTCGTACCTTTTTAAGACGGTTGTTATAGTCCTCTTTTTCAAGAGAACTGGAGAGTTGTACGAATTTTTCCTGCATGGAGAGAAAGGCGGACTGCTGTTTTAAATAGCTGTTAAGGTCGGCTTCACTCAAAACGGAGAGCTCCATGTCGTAAGTTTTGGCGACTCGCTCGTAGGCTTTGTGGATATTGGTGTATTCCTTGAAAGCGTTTTTGAATTGTTTGGTGTTGTTATCGATGATGTTGTTGTTATCGATAATCTGAATGAATTTGTCTTGGGTAATGATGAAATGGTTGAGGAGTTTGATGAAGTCGTCGCCAGCGCTTTGAGAGTTGAAATGAGGGGTGAAATCAGTGTATTTCATCATTTGCTTATAGCCAGCCACAAGTCCACGAGGTGCGTTTTTTGTGTTCAGAATCTGTTGGCTTCGTTTTTCAATGGTAGAGCGAATGCCTATGACAGATATGTACACCTGTTGCATTTGCTCAAAGTTGTCAAGAGTTTGTAAATAACGGTCTGCGCTGGCTTGGTTTATGAATTTCGGGATGAAATCAGTTAAGGATACCAGCTCTTTGTATGCCGAGACAATGTCGTCGATGTTCTTGGGACAGATGCGTATTATGGAGTCGCCTCGGACAGCTATGGTGTCGACACGTAGTGTGGCGTATTTGTACAGGTGTTGAATATCTATAATCTCTAGTAGCTTATTGATGAATTTTTCGCTTTCGGCAAGGCTGGCGAAGGCAGGAATTGTGTTCTGTTCGTTTATATAGTCTTTATAGGAAGCGAAAATATCCTTGTGCTTTTTTGTACATAGCTGTTGAAGTAGTAAAGTGTTGTGCGATATTGTGTCACGAAGGTCTACGACGTTGAGATAGTTTTGTTGCACCTCCATGATTTCTTTTAGCTGTCCGAGGTAGCTGTTGTACTCCGCAATGGTTTTGAAGTTTATTGGTATGTGTATTTTCTTGAATACGCGAAGATAAGATTTGTTGACATCTGTGTGATCTTTACCAGCTCGGAGATGAATGGTGTTTTTGAACGCTTCAATCTGAACTGGTAGAGAGTTGGGCCCTAGTACACTGTCGATGACGGAGAGTTGGAACTGTTGGAGTTCATCTAGTAGTTTGATGTTGTTGTCTGTGGAGTTGTTGTCTGTGAGGTCGTAGCGGTTGTATACAGAGAGATATGCGTAGTAGATGTTTTTCAGCTCTTTGACTTTTTCTTTGTCTGATACTCCGCGGGCGTCGCATATGAGGGTGATCTCCTTGTGTAGATTTTTGATAGAGTCTTTTACTATCGCCATCATAAGGTCTTTCTCCCGTTGTATGCGAGCTGCTTCGGCTTTTGCCCGTTCTTCGGCAGCGCGTTTCTCGGCGATGAGACGCTCTTTCTCAAGATTGTCGTAGTGCTCTGATTCAGAGAGAAGGAAAGCGGCTACTTGTTCCATTTGCGCAAGATAAACGCCAGCGTCGACAAGGCAGTGGGTGGAGTCCATCCAAATAATGTTGCCATCTAGCTTGTAATCAGTCTTGAGACTGTTGACCATGCGGTTTATGCGTACACGCTGTTGGCGGCACCACTGGCTCATGATGGGGTATGCGTTTGGTTGCACTTGACGAAGGCTGTCGAGTATTGTTGTCAAAGCATCCTTGGAGTCGATGACGCGGGAGTCGACATTATAGTGAGGACATAGGCTACGGGTGTGCAGCATGGTCACGGTAGTGTCGTGAGCGTCTGGCGACTGAGCCCATGTGGCCATTGTCGAGACAAAGAGGAGCAGAAGAGAGAACGAGAGTCGTTTCATCGTCGATGATGGATGAAGAAACTATTGCAGTTGCATTGTCAATTGGTTGAGATCGGTTTCGCCGATATCGTAGCTGGAACCATCGAAGCAGTGTGTGCAGATTTTCTCTTTGGGAAGTCCTATTGCGTTGCAGACGATGTCGAGACTGTTGAATTTGAGAGTGTCGACGCCTACATGCTGGCGGATTTTCTCGACCATGGCGGCATATTGCGTGGAGGTTTCGTCGCGATATGCCTCGAGATTACGTATCTGACCGCCTTCGAGCTCCTCGATGCAGCGACGGGCAATGAGTTCCATGTCGGTCTTGGATGCCGAGAAGTTGAGGAAGTTGCATCCGTGGATGAGGGGAGGACAGCTTATGCGGATGTGGATGTGTTTGACGCCTGCGTTGTAGAGCATTTTGACTTGGTCACGAAGTTGGGTGCCACGGACAATAGAGTCGTCGCAGAACACAACATCTTTGCCTTCAAGTACTTTGCGGCTGGGTATCAGTTTCATTTTTGCCACGAGGTTGCGCGATTCCTGGTTGACAGGCATGAAGCTGCGCGACCATGTCGGGGTGTATTTAAGCACGCCGCGTTTGTAGGGAATGCCTTTGCCAGCGGCATAACCCAAAGCCATACCTATACCAGAGTCAGGAATGGCGGAGACAAAGTCGGCGTCGATATCGTCGTTTTTGCCCATCATGAGTCCCAGTTGGTAACGTACTTCTTCCGCATTGACGTCTTCGTATTGGGCGACGGGATAGCCATAGTAAATCCATAGGAATGAGCATATCTGCATTTTGCCCGAGGGCGCAATAATTTGCTCTAGGCCGTCATGTGAGATGAAGATGGCTTCGCCAGGCTCGACATAGCGAATTGTCTGGAAACCGAGATTGATGTATGAATGGCTTTCGGAAGCCACGGCGTAGTCGGCGCCGCGGCGGCCGATGACCAGAGGTGTGCGGCCCAGGTAGTCGCGTGCGGCTATGATTCCTTTTTCAGTTAGTATGAGCATAGAGACGCTGCCTTTGACATGACGGTAAACGTTGTTGATGCCGTCGGCGAAGTCTTTGCCCTGAGTTATGAGAAGAGCGATTAGCTCGGTGGGGTTGGTGCCACCCATGCTTAGTTCGGTGAACTGTTGCCTCTGTGCAAGGCAGTAGTTCTCAAGTTCAGCCATGTTGTTGATTTTGCTTACTGTGCAAACGGCGAAACGACCGAGGTGTGAGTTGACCACAATGGGCTGTGGATCGGTGTCGCTTATAACGCCAATGCCCATATCGCCAAGCATTTCATGGATGTCAGAACTGAACTTTGTGCGAAAGTAAGAGTTTTGAATGTTGTGGATGTTGAGGTGGATTACGCCGTTGTCGATGGTGCTGAGACCAGCGCGACGTGTGCCAAGATGTGAATTGTAATCGGTGCCGTAGAAAAGGTCGGTGGCACAAGGATTTTTAGTTACAACTCCGAAGAGACCGCTCATAATTGATTGTTTTAAAAGATGATAAAAATATATTTGAATTTAATTAAAAGTGCAAATTTACATTTTTTTTGGCAGATATGAGCTCTTGTAATATTTTTTTTATTGTTTAAAATAATGTATTGTAAATATGTGTGTTGTGCTTTTCTGCTATTTTTGTCGAGCAATTTATATTTTTATTCAAACACTTCATCCGACGCTATGAAGTGGTTTAAGAGGAATTCTGTTGTGGTGTTGACTAACTGTTTGGACTGGGGTGTAAAGGGTTGCCGGACTCGTATGTAGTTGTCGGTGAAACCGTAAATCATGTTTTCTTTGACAGTGCTTTCCCAAAGGACACGACGGCTGCGTCCTTGTTGGCTCTTGTAGAACTGTTGTTTTTTCAGGTCTGATATAGCTTGAAGTTGACGGCTGTGTTCGCGACGTTGATGGACGGCAATACGTCCGTCAAGTTTCAGTACGGCTGTGTTTGGCCGTTCGCTGAACGTAAAGACATGGAGATATGAGATAGGCAGGCTTTCGACAAATTGTTTCACTTTTTCGAACTCATCCTCTGTCTCACCGTTAAAACCAGCCATGATGTCAGCGGCGATACAGGCATCGGGCATGACATGTTTGATTTTTTCCAGTAAACGATGGTAAAAGTCGGTGTTGTAGCGGCGGTGCATAAGGGATAGTATTTTGTCGCTGCCGGCTTGCAGAGGAATATGAAAATGAGGTAGAAAGGCGCGCGATGAGGCTACAAAGTCGACAATGTCGTTGGTGAGAAGATTCGGTTCGATACTGGATATGCGGTAGCGTTCTATCTCCTCAATTTTGTCGAGTTGTTGGGTAAGCTGAAGGAGTGTCTCGCCGTTGTTAATGCCGAAGGTGCCGGTGTTGACGCCGGTAAGAACGACTTCTTTGGCTCCGGATGCCGCTATTTTGCGAGCCATGGCCACGGTTTCATCTATAGTGGCGCTGCGCGACCTGCCACGAGCGAAGGGAATGGCGCAATAGGTGCAGAAATAGTCGCAGCCATCCTGTATCTTGAAGAAGGTGCGTGTACGGTCGGCATGTGAAAAAGCAAGATGGAACTCGGGATTGGTGCTGGGGAGCTCGGAATTGCTGACATTATGGCGGTCAGCGATAAAACGCTCTACATATTCTAGCAGATGGTGCTTCTGTCCGTTGCCTAGGATGATATCGACACCTTGTATACCAGCTATTTCAGTAGGGGCGTTTTGTGCAAAGCATCCTATCACGGCGACTATGGCGTCTGGATTGGCGGAAGTGGCTTGGCGTATGGCGTTACGACATTTTTTCTCTGCTATGGCTGTGACGGTGCAGGTGTTGATGACATATAGGTCGGCGGTATCGTTAAAGTCAACCTGTTGCCAGCCTGCATTGATGAAGCGGCTGATGATGTCGGAGGTTTCGGCGAAGTTTAGTTTGCAGCCAAGAGTGTGAGCGGCGATGGTCATTGGAGCAGAGAAGGGCGGAATATCGTATTATTTTTGGGGCTGAAATAGGGAAAATAAAATGTGTAAATGCTGGTTTTTACTGATAGTTTGATGATTTGTCGGCTCTTTTTTTTGAAAAATATTGTGTTGATATACTTGCTATTGTGGGAAGTGGTGATGAGAAATGTGAGAAAAAATTTGTCGGATTGTGGAAAAAGCTTATTTTTGCAAACGAAATCACTAGAGATTTCTAACGTTTTGAAGAAATTTTTGGATTTTGTAATAGTGTTTAATGTGATCCTGGACGATGTGGTATCGTCCAGGTTTTTTTATTCATCCAAAGCGTCAGGACGTTTTAGGGATTTTATGAGCTTTACGCATTCCTCGTCGGGGAAAACAGTGAAGGGCGCCTTTGGCGATAGCTCCAAAATGTCGCGACCCTCGGCGTCTTTAGCTATACCTACCACGCTGTTTCTGTTTGCTATGATACGGTAACGGCGGTCAACAATGACAAAGTTGTCACTGCCGACACGCTCGTTGATGATGTCAGGACTGTCGCTGCAGGTTAGTTTTGTGCCGTCGGAGAGGTAAACATTGGTGCCCAGCGACCCTTTAGGCATGAAGTAGGCTATCTCGAATACCGACACCCAGCGTTCGGCGGGTGCATGAATAAGTATCTTGCGTTCGGCGAGGAAGTCGTTGTTCCATGTCTCGTCGATGGTACATTTGCCGGCTTCGAAGATTCTGTTGCGGCCATGTCGGGCGCCATTGTTGTAGAATCCTTCGCGGACCATGCTGCCGTCTTCTCCATATTCCACCAAACGGCCATTCAGGCCTCCATCAATATAGTTGCCGGTTATCCAACCTTTGTCGCCAATGCGTTTCCACCAGCGTCCGTGGCGATGGTTGTCTTTCCAGCCCGACACTTCGGCGGTGTCGCCTTTTGAATTGAAAATGACTTGTTGGCCTTGTTTGATTCCCATGCGATAAGAGATGATTTTTAGCATCTTGCCATCCTCGTTATAGAAATGCCAAACGCTGTCGCGATTCTTCTGGTCGTAGTATCCGTCGGCTAGCAAGTGGCCTTTTTGATCATAGGCTTCGTGGCGGCAGTAGCGACCAGGGACGGTGAAAGTGTTGCGTATCTTAAGTGTCCCGTCGGGGTAGTAGTAGTTGAAAACGCCAACCTCTTTGCCGTCCTGGAATGTGCCTTCGAAAATGCGGCTTCCATCTTTGTCGGTCTTAATCCATTTGCCCTGACGTCGGCCTTGTTTGTCTATTTTGTTTTGGGCGTTGCATGCAAAACCCACAAGTAAGAGTGATAGGATGATTAATTTGTATTTCATGAGATGTTTTTTTGTTGACTAGAGATAAGGTTATTATTGTCAAGTGTGTTTTTGTTTGTGTTATTCTCGGGACTGCAGACGGATATGGTTCATTACACGTTGTGTGGCGCTGTCTTGCATATTGTCGGGCAGGAGTGATTTGTGTTTGCTTCTGGGCTTTTCTTCGTTTACGACAGAGGCAGTCTCTTGCGTTTCTGATGGCTGCCATTCCTCGTCGCCGCTTTTGCGGGGTCGGGATGCCGGTTTCACATAAACCCGTTCTTTGACGGCATTGAAACGCACGGTATACTCGCTGTGTTTGGCATCGGGTTTTATAGTTAGTGTGGAAGCGATTTCGTATGGGTCGTCGATGACAACTCTTATGTGGTATTCTTTTGATTCAAGCCCTTTGACGGTTACCATACCCCTCGATTTCTGGTTTTGCAGCACGCCATTGACGTAAAGATAGAATTTGGCGTCGGTGACAGAGGTAAAAGTGAGGGATAACTCTTGGGCTTTGAGTGATGCCGACAAAAAAATCGATACTATGATAAGCAGTATACGGAGACGCATGGGCGCTTTATTTATCATTCAGGTCTTGTGAGAGTCAGAATTGTTGAGTAAAGTTTAAGATGTCTTGCGGATTATCAGATGGGTGCATTACCCGCATCGTTATAACATGTTTATTCAACCATTACTAGCAATGGTTGGATTTGTTGTTTTTAACGCAGTATTGTTTTTTTTATTGTATGCTATTACAATAAAGATTTGATATGGTCGTTAAAGACGAGTGAAATTAAAGAACGCTAACATACGTCCACTCATTTTTATCCTTGCTGTAATGTCAACGATAAGCGTGGCGGCCCAAGGGGTGGCTAGCTTTCGTGGTCGTGTGTTGTCGTCTGACGGCAAGCCTTTGGTTGGAGCCCATGTTGCGGCAGTGAGCCTGCAGCCAGTCAGAGGTGCGGTGTGTGATGTTAACGGGCAATTCAAAATGGAACTGCCCGCCGACAGCAATATCAGAATTGAGGTGAGTTATGTGGGTTTCACCACTATTGACACTGTTCTGCGGCAGAAACCTGGAACAACGGCCAATATCACTTTCCGTCTGAAAGAAACCGCACGACAACTGGGACCGGTGCAAGTAACCGAGGAAAAGTCAAGGGTTACAACATTCACCGCCATTGATGTTGAGCGTCTGGAACGATATGTGGGCCCTCAGTCGGGTGTCGAGTCGTTGCTGAAAACACTTCCAGACGTGAATTCAAACAATGAAATGTCGACTCAATATTCCGTGCGTGGAGGCTCCTTCGACGAGAATCTTGTTTATATCAATCATGTTGAGGTATACAGACCTCTTCTTGTGCGCAACGGGCAGCAGGAAGGCACATCATTGATAAACCCTGATATGGTGGATCATATCCTTTTCTCGCCAGGAGGCTTCGATGCCACATATGGCGACCGCATGGCTTCTGTACTCGACCTTACCTATTCCAACCCTCTGGCTTATGGCGACTCGAATGCGGCTTTTGTCCACGATGTCAAAGGCAAAGTGTCGGCGTCGTTTCTGGGCGCCTCTTTGTCATTGAAGGGATTGGCAGGTGAGAGGTTCTCATACTCATTGGGGCTCCGTCAGCATTCTAACAGGTATGTCTTCAACTCTCTGGATACCAAGGGTAATTACACGACATCTTACAGTGACCTGCAGTCGCTTTTGTCGTACAAGGTAAGCGAGAAACTCGATCTGCAGTTGCTTATGATGGTCTCTCGCAACATCTACGGCTTGATACCTGAGTCGCAGACAACAACCTTCGGAGGTTTCAATGAAGCTATGCAGTTTGAGGTCTACTATGAAGGCGAGGAGAGTGACAGCTACACTACAACATTGGCGGCATTGTCGGCCGACTACCACCCCAGAGATGATTTCAGACTTAGGTGGACATGCTCCTTCCAAGGCAATCGCGAAAACGAGAGATACGACATTCTTAGCCAGTATATGCTTTACGAGCTGAATGTGGGCAATTATGATGAAAACGGGGAGACGGAACGTTTCGACCGAGGGATAGGCTCTTTTTTGGAACACGCCCGCAATAGCTTGCAAACTAATGTTTTTGCCGCTGAGATGCAAGGTACCAACTATGCTGCCCTTGGCAACTGGAACTGGGGCTTGAAAGTGCAGCATGAGCAGTTCCGCGACCGCATGAAGGAATGGAAGCTCGTCGACTCGTCGGGTTTTGCTCTGCCCACGGTGCTGCCATTGCCTGGCAACGACAGCAATATGCCTTTGTCACCGATACTTCAGCTCTATTGCAGGGCCAATCATGCAGTGTCGTCGTCACGTCTCACTGCGTTTTTGCAGCGCAACATTGACTTTTATAACGACAGGGGTGATCTCTTTTCTTTTGTCGCCGGCGTAAGGGCTCATTGGTATGACGTCTATTTCGGAGGAGACACTCTGTCGGGCAATGTGTCTAACTATGCTTCCGTGGCTAACACAAACAACGACGCCGATCATAACATTCATTTTTTCGTCTCGCCGCGACTGAGTTTCAACTACAAACCTCAGTGGAAACGGAATATACTTTTCCGCTTGGCTGCCGGCATTTACAATCAGGCGCCGCTGTACAGGGAATTTCGCTACGACAACGGCGAACTCAACCACAACGCTCTCCCGCAACGTTCCTATCAGGCTATGGGCACCGTGGATTGGAATTTCAATATCGGCAATAGTCCATTCAAATTCACTGCCGACATATACTATAAATATTTGACCGACCTCATAGCCTATCGTATTGATAACCTAAGGGTTCGGTACGATGCTGAGAACAATGCCGTGGGATATGCCGCAGGTTTGTCGTTGCGGCTTAGTGGCGAGGTGGTGGAAGGCCTAGAGTCGTGGGCATCGTTGTCGCTGATGAAGACCGAACAGGATATAGAGGGTGACGACTTTGGATGGATAGCTCGTCCCGCCGACCAACGTATAAGTTTCAAGCTTTTCTTCCAAGACTATGTGCCGTCTATACCGTTCTGGCGAATGTCGCTGAGTTTGATAGCTGGTAGCGGTATGTCGTTTACCTATCCCACACAGCGTGATTTTTCTCAGTCGCACTACTACCCCGCCTACTTTCGTGTGGATTGGGGCAACACTCTGCAGCTTTCTCATTTCCCAAAGTTGCGCGACAGCTGGCTGATGCGCCATATCGACGACATTCTGCTTTCTGTGGAGGTGTTCAACCTCTTTGACTACAAGAATGTGGTGGCCTATACTTGGGTTTCCGACTATGCCAACCAGTATTATCCAGTGCCTAACTACCTTACCGCACGGCAACTGAATTTTAAGATAACAGTGACATTCTGAGTTAGGCGGAAATGATGTCATTGTAATAAAAAGCGAATTATCGATTCTTAGCTACAACAATCCATATTGAGCATGATGAAAGACACCCTTAATCCTAACGATATAGACAGAAGTGGGTTGGAACCACAGAAATATATGATGGCCAATGGCCAGCCTCTCTATTTTTTTCCTGACAGAGGTACTGAGTTGGTGAAACTCGATTTTATTTTCAGAGCAGGTACCGTGTTTCAAGAAAAAAAGATGCAGTCGGCGGCGGCAGTCCAACTGCTGACGGAGGGTACCAAGAGGCATACGGCACAGCAAATAGCAGAGTTTATGGATTACCGTGGGATTGTAGTGGAAAAGGGAAACGATACCGTATCTGCCACAATGACAGTCTATACCCTGTCGCGCTATCTTGACGAATTGTTGCCTATGCTGTATGAGATTATCACTGAACCTGCATACGATAAGAGGGAATTCTCGGTTTATATTGGCAAAAGGAAACAGGAATTGCTGACGCACATGCAGCAAACCTCATTTGTGGCTCGCAACAGTTTTTACGCTTCGCTCTATGGCGACAAACATCCTCTTGGCACTTTCGCGACTCCTGATGATTTGGATATGCTTGATGTGGCCGATGTGGCTGCTTTCCACAATCGTTATCATTCCTTGGAGAGTATGACCGTCGTGGTGGCTGGTAATGTCGTCGACAAGGATTTGAAAAATATCGAGAACATCTTCGCTCAACAAAAATATGTTGCTCCAGTCGACATAGTGCTTCCTGAACCTATGGGGGCACGAGGGGTGCGAGTCGACGAGTTTTTGCCCAACGCTGTTCAAACCTCGCTGCGTATCGGCCGTTTGCTGCCTTATAGTTGGCACGATGTGGAGTATTCTCAGTTTATGGTGCTAAACACATTGCTGGGAGGCTATTTCGGCTCTCGTTTGATGAGTTCGATAAGAGAGGATAAGGGCTATACTTACGGCATATATTCACAGACTCATCTGTTTAAGGGCAGTGTCGCCTTTTTCATTGTCTCCGATGTCGGCGCCGATGTGGCGGAGATGGCGTTGAGAGATATCCGTGTGGAGCTCGACAAATTGTGCAACGAGCAAGTGTCGACCGATGAGCTTGATTTGGTTCGCAACTGTATGATGGGCGATTTTATGCGCAGCATTGATGGTATTTTCGAGCGCAGTGAGCGTTTTTGCCAGATGTTGACAAATGGAATAACGGAGCGTTTCACTGACAACTATTTTGATGTCTTGACCCCCGATACTCCGCAAGCCATCACGCCGGAAAAGATCCAGTCGCTCGCCGCCGCAATCCTGGCTCCGGAAGAGCTGACGGTGGTGACGGTGGGAAGAAACCGTTGACGCTTTTAGGCGTTCAGGATTTTCATGTAGTCTTCGGGTATGCCGATGTCGAGGAAATAAGCGCCTGAGGTGTAGGCGTAGAAATCCTCTTTGTTGAATTGGCCCTGCAGTATCTCTTTTTCAAATGAGAAGTTCTCTCCTAGAGGGTGCTCCTCGAGCAGACTCCGGTTAAGCATGTATATGCCGCCGTTGATGGTCCCGGCACCTCCCGAGCTGTTTTTCTCTGTGAAACGGCATATGCGGTCGCAGCAGTCGGTGGTTACCGAGCCGTAACGAGCGGTGTCCTCGACCATACGCAGCACCACAGCGAGTCGTGTGGGGTGACTGTGGTAGAAATTGACGAGATCGTCATAGTTGATACGGAATAGAGTGTCACCGTTAAGTACAATGACCTCTTTTTCACGGCATAGCTCAATGGCGTTGCGCATGCCTCCGCCGGTGCCCAGAGGCTCGTTCTCGACGGCGTAGGAAAGCTGGATGCCTTTGTAGCGGTTGCCAAAATGACGCTCGATGGTCTCGTGCATGTAACCAGTGGAGAGCACTATATGAGAGAAATTGTATGCCGAGAGCTCGTCCAGAATCAGCTCAAGGAAAGGACGTCCGCCTTTTACAGGTGCCATGGGCTTGGGAACATCGCTTACGACGCTGCGCAGACGTGTGCCAAAACCTCCGGCCAGGATTATTGCCTCCATAAATAGCTTGTTATTGTTTGGGGAACATGGCCGATTCGACAAGCTCGCATATGATGTGGCCAATCATGATGTGGCTCTCCTGAATGCGAGGTGTGTCGCTGCTGGGAACGTTGAGGAGAAGGTCGGAGTGCTCTTTCATTTTGCCTCCCGAGGCTCCGGTGAAGGAGATGGTTGTGACGCCAATTTGCTTGCATACATCATAGGCCTCGAGGATGTTCTTGGAGTTGCCCGAGGTGCTGATGCCTACCAGAACGTCACCGGCATGTGCGGTTCCTCGCAGTAGTCTTGAAAAGATGAACTCATAGCCATAGTCGTTTCCAACGGCGGTGAGGTATGATGTGTTGCAATGGAGCGCTTCGGCGTTCAGCGGGGGACGGTCGTAATAAAATCGACCGCTAAGCTCTGCCGCGAGGTGCTGAGCGTCGGCGGCACTGCCGCCATTGCCACAGAAATGGATTTTTCCGCCATTGCGGAGTGAGCGTATAATGATGTCGGCGGCGTCTTGTATGCGCTGCAAGAAGGCGGTGTCGGAGAGGATTGCCTGTTTGGCGGCGATACTTTCGCTTATGGATTGTTCAATACGAGTCATGATGTGATTGGAATTATTTTGATGAGGGTTTTACAGCATGAAACAGAGGTTAGAGCCTTTCAAGAGGTTCTTCTACCAGTCACAGGTCCATGTTTTGAGTCCTTCGTTGGTGAATTCGTAACGGTGTACGACACCGCCGAATTGCATCAATGCGTCGGCGACACTGTGGCGAGTCAGTCGGGGACAGTAGAAGAACATGAATCCGCCTCCTCCTGCGCCGCTTATCTTGCCTCCTGAGGCTCCGCCTTGGCGAGCAGCCTCATAGATGGCGTCGATACGGGGGTTGCTTATGCTTTTTGCCATCTGCTTCTTGTACTGCCATCCGAAGTCGAGAATATCACCAATGCTGTCGATATCTCCTTTGAGAAGAACTTCTTTCATTTGTACAGCCTGCTCTTTGAGTTTGTGCATGGACTCTATACTGTCGGATTTATTCGCCTTCACATTCTGTTGTTGCTCCTTGATGATGTCGGCGCTTACATGGCTGGTGTCAGTGTAGTATAAAAGCAGGTTGTGGCATAGTTCGTCTTGATTGCGTTGTCGTATGCGTAGTGGATTGACGATGACGTTGTCGCCAACAAACTCCATAAAGTTGAATCCGCCGAAAGTGGCAGCATATTGATCCTGTTTGCCTCCAGCGAGGCCGAGGTCTATGCGTTCTATCTCGTATGCCAATCGGGCTATGTCGTATTCGCCGAGGGGCAACTTGAGCCATTCCACGTATGCGCCAAGGATGCTGACCACTAGGGTGGAGGAGGTGCCCATGCCGCTGCCGGCGGGGACATCGACAAAGGAGGCTATCCTAAGTGAGAGTGGTTTGTGGGTGAACTGTCGTACTATGCGGTTATAGACACCCTTGTGGAGGATAAAATAACCATCGGTGTCCACTTCCATGGCGTTGGAGTACTCCTCACGGAGATGTTTGTCGGGTGCCAGGAAGACGACTTTGCCGTCATCGGTGGGCTCAATGGTGGTGTAGGCGAACATGTCTACAGTTGCGTTAAGAATAGCTCCTCCATATATGTCGGAATAAGGAGAGACGTCAGTGCCGCCTCCTGCCAAACCTAAACGTAGTGGTGCCTTGCTGCGTATTATCATAATATAGGTGTTGTGATTGTTTTGATTTGTTTATGGTTCTTGATGGGTGATTATAATGTTGGAACAGAAGGGTAGGGCGCTAAAGGCTGTCTATTGCGGAAGTCATGTTTTGCCACGAGTATTTTTTCTTTTCCTCTTTGACAGCCTCGGCGAATGTCGCTTCGTGGTTGCCTTGGAAGTATTCTGCCAGTGCTTTGGCTATCTGGTTCGCATCGGGCTCAACAACGTATCCAATCTTGCCGTCGGGGACTATCTCGGCCAATCCGCCCACATTGGTGACGAGCATTGGCTTTTCAAAATGGAACGCTATCTGTGTGACGCCGCTTTGAGTGGCGCTTTTATAGGGCTGTGCGACAATGTCGCAAGCACGGAAATAGCGGTTCACCTGACTGTCAGGGATGAAGTCGGTGAAGAGCAACACACTGTCTTTAATGCCTAACCGCTCAATCTGTTCCATGTATGGTTTGGAATCGCCATAGAATTCACCAGCGACAATAAGCTTGATTCCCGCTGCTTTTATTTCTGGCTTAGCCATCGCCTCAAGTAGCAGGTCGAGACCTTTGTAGCTGCGTATAAAGCCGAAAAACAATACATAACGGTTGTCGGGGTCGAGGTTGAGAAGTTGACGGGCGTTGTCCTTTGTTATCAGGTCTCCATAGTGGTCGTAGAGTGGGTGGGGACAGAATAACCGAGGTTTCTTGTTGTCGAATATTGAGAGGTCATTGAGCACCGAACGAGACATGGCCACGAAGGCGTCGGTAGATTTTACGAAATAACGTGAGAATATTTTGTCACCTGGGCGGTGCTCGTGGGGTATAATGTTGTCGAGGATGGAGACTATGCGAGTGTGGTGATTTCGGCGCACACGTCGTTCAATGGTTCCGAGACAGGGTGCCATGAAGGGCAGCCAGTATTTGGTTATTAGCAGGTCGGGACGTTTTTTTGCGATTTCGCGTCCCACAGAAATCCAGTTGAAAGGGTTTATGGAGTTTATGCGACGATGTATGATGAGCTCTTTTGGTGCTGGTTCGTCGCTGTATTGAGTCTTACCCGGAAATAGAAAAGAGGGGTACTGGAGAGTGAAAGTGTATATTTCCACCTGGTCTCCACGTTGTAGGTATTCGTATGCCAGCCTCTCGTTGAAGGCACTGAGTCCGCCACGATATGGATATGCTGTTCCTACTATAATGATTTTCATTGACTAATGTTTGAAATGAAAAATGTTTGGAATTGCAAATTTACATAAAAAATGTTGTTTATTATAATAATTTTCTTTTTTTTCTGTTTAGAAGTAGACTATTGAAACTACGAATCGGAATCTTTTATCAGATATTCCGCATAACCTTTTACCCTCCCCTTTAACCTCTAAAACCTCTAAAACCCTTAAAACCCTTTTAACCTTTCCAACTTTTTAACCTTTAAAACCCTTAATATGAAAAGACATTTGTTTTTGGTTATTGCTGTGATTGCTGGCATGATGCTTCCAGCGGGCTGTACGGCACAGACAAAAGAGAAAAAAGCTACTGTAAAAAAAGTGTTCGAAGGCGCTCCTAGGCCTCAGTTGACTACCCAGACAGACTTCAGCGATGTGGCGGCTCTTACTATTGACGCCGTGGTGCACATCAAGACTGAGATGACCAAGCTGACACCGCTGTATCAGTCTTTCTTCGGTATGATTATCGACCGTGGTGTGCGAAAACAGACTTACAACGCCTATGGCTCTGGCGTAATCATTAGCGATGACGGATATATTGTTACCAACAACCACGTTGTGCAGGATGCCGAAAAAGTTGTGGTTACTCTCAACGACAAACGCGAGATTCCGGCACGCATTATCGGTTTAGACCCGGCCACCGATCTGGCAGTGATCAAGATTGAGGCCAGTGGCTTGCAGTCGATACCTTTCGGCAATAGCGACTCGGCGCGCATAGGTGAGCCTGTGCTCGCAATAGGCAACCCATTCAATCTGACCTCTACTGTCACCGCAGGAATTATATCGGCCAAGGCCAGATATATGAATATTATTAACAACCCAGGTGTGGAGAGTACCATTGAGTCCTTTATTCAAACCGACGCAGCTGTGAACAGCGGCAATTCCGGTGGCGCTTTGGTTAATGGCCGCGCCGAACTTATAGGTATCAATACTGCCATTGCCAGCGGCAACGGCTACTATACGGGCTATTCGTTCGCTATACCGAGCAATATCGCCCGCAAGGTGACAGGCGATTTGAGACAATATGGCATCGTTCAACGTGGATATCTTGGAGTCAATGTGGTTGAGGTTACAAGCGATGTTGCCAAACAACTTAATCTTAGCGAGCCGAAGGGAATATATATTGCTCGTGTTATACCCGACTGTGCTGCCGAGAAGGCTGGCATGAAAAAAGGCGACATACTGCTCAATGTCAATGGGATGGAGGTGAACTCGTATGCTTCAATGATGGAAGAGGTGGCTCTTTTCAATCCTGGCGACCAGGTCGATGTGACTTTCCTTCGCGATGGTGTGGAACATACGGTGAAATTGACTTTGCTTAACTCTAAAGGCAATACTCAGATAATCAAAAATTTGTAGTCGTTTGCACGACCTTGATTCGAAATACCGTGAGATGACAGAGACACCAGTGCCAAGACTGGTGTTGCGTTTGGCGTTGCCAAGTATGGTGAGCATGGTGGTTACGGCTCTGTACAATGTTGTCGACGCCGCCTTCATAGGTCATCTTTCAACCGAAGCCACAGCGGGTATAGGCATAGCTTTTGCATATATGACCTTTATCCAGGCTGTTGGTTTCTTCTTTGGACATGGTTCTGGTAATTATATCTCCCGCGCCCTTGGCTCTTTACGGCGTGACGACGCTGGCACAATGGCTGCTGTGGGTTTCTTTACCCCTTTGTTGGTGGGCATTGCGGCGGCTCTTATAGGATTGCCTTTGTTGCCGGAACTTGTCAGGTTGCTCGGCGCTCCGACCAATGTTGTGCCTTATGCGTGCGATTATCTGAGATACATCCTTTTGGCGTCGCCATTCATGATGTCGGCGCTGACATTGAACAACCAGCTGCGTTTGCAGGGTAACGCCAGATTCGGCATGATTGGTATTGTGAGCGGTGCTGTGTTGAACATGGTTCTCGACCCATTGCTGATATTCCTTTTGGATATGGGTGTTACAGGTGCTTCGTTGGCTACAGCCATAAGCCAGTTTTTTGCTTGGTGCCTGCTGCTGATTGGAACAACACGAGGGGAGTCTGTGCACATCAAGGTGCGCAATTTCAAGCCGTCGTGGTATTTCTATAAAGAGATTGTCGCTGGTGGCTTGCCGTCGTTGTGCCGCCAGACCTTCAACTGTGCCTCTGTGGTAATGCTCAACTATGCCGCCACCAGCTATGCCCCTGTGGGTCAGGAGGATTCCTCTGTGGCGGCATTTGCTGTTGTGTCGAGAACAACGATGTTTGCCTTCTCGTTGATATTGGGCTTCGTTCAGGGCTTCCAGCCTGTTTGTGGCTTCAATTACGGTGCCCACAAATATGGACGAGTGAGACAATCATATTTGTTTGCCTTTACAGTGTCTACATTAATGCTCGTTGTTCTTTCGTCGGTGGGATTTATCTTTGCCCCTCAGGTTATATCTATATTCCGTGACGAGGATCCTGTAATGTTGCTTATTGGCACGCAGGCTTTGAGATGGCAGTGTGCTGTGTTCCCACTTGTCACTTTGTGCACAGCTACTAATATGCTGTTCCAGAACATCAGAATGCCTATTCGTTCAACTCTGCTCTCCATTGGGCGTCAGGGCCTTTTCTTTATTCCTGCCATTCTGATACTGCCACGTTTCTTTGGCTTGAATGGGGTTGTGGCGACTCAGGCTGTCGCCGACGTGTGCACATTTCTGCTTTCTATTCCTTTCGCTGTCTGGATTTCCCGGCAGTTGAGAGAGAAAGAATCGGCGATCCAGAAAAGTGAGGTTGTCTAGCTTGTTTAACAATTAATTACCCATCAAGTCTTTCTACGATGTTTTTTGGTGAGATACTTTCTTTGTTTGTGGCTTTGTCGTTCACGGTCACGGCACTTTTCGCCGAAGTGGGCTCTAAGCGTATGGGCTCGTTGCCTTTCAATGCGGTGAGGATGACGATGTCGCTTATTTTCTTGGCTCTTACTCTTTGGCTCTGTACGGGCATGCCTGTGCCACGTTATGCCGATGGCTCAACATGGCTGTGGCTGCTTTTGTCAGGGCTGGTTGGCTATGTTATAGGTGACTATTGCCTGATGAAGGGGTATATCATAATAGGTTCTCGTTTCGGACAGTTGTTTATGACTTTGTCGGCACCAACGGCGGCGATATTAGGGCGTTTCTTCATAGGTGAGCATATAAGGCCTTTAGCTATTGTGGGTATGTTTGTGACATTGACAGGCATAGCTGTGTCAATATTGTCGAAAGGTGACAAAAAGGATGAGGATGTGTCGGATGATAGCGCATCGCCAGCAAGGCGGCTTCGTCTTTCGTTGCCGTTAAATGGCTTAGTGTTTGCCGTTATGGCTGGAATATGCCAAGGTGCTGGATTGGTGTTGAGCAAGATAGGTTTGGAAAGCTATGATTCCTCGCTTGCGGCGCTTGGGTTGGATGAGTCGATGATACCTGATGATGCCTTGCTGCCTGTTCCGTTGCGGGTGAGTGTCCCGTTCGCTTCAACCATGATTCGAGGCATTATGGGTCTCGCGGGGTTTTTATTTGCCCTGCTGTGTTTTTCAAAAAATGGCACTAAACAGTTGCGAAACGCAGTGTGCGACGGAAAGGCTATGAGAAGCGCTTTTTTCTCAATGTTGTTTGGCCCTTTTATAGGGGTGGGTTTGTCGTTGATGGCAACACAATATACAGCAACAGGAATTGCACAAACCATCTTTGCGTTGACACCTGTTCTGATAATACTGCCGTCAGTGTTGGTCTTTCATCAGAAGGTGACGTTGCGTGAGGTTATAGGCGCTGTTGTTAGTGTTGTGGGAGTTAGCCTTTTCTTTGTCGGATAGGAATCACTAAATGTTGATTTCTACATTGGCATTTGCTGGCTGAGGCAGTGGAAACTGCCAAGACCCCAGATGATGTCGGTGCTGTCAATACCGACAATCTCACGCGTTGGGAAGCATTCCTCGAGTATATATGCGGCTTCGGTATCATTGTCGCACTTGTATGTTGGGAATATTACTAAGCCGTTGCAGATGTAGAAGTTGGCGTATGATGCCGGCAGTCGTTGTCCTTCCCATTCCACAATCTCTGGCATAGGAAGTTCCACTATAGTCGGCTGTTTGCCATTGGCAAGGCGGCATTTGCTGAGGATCTTGAGGTTGGCCTGCAGAGGTGCATAGTTCTCGTCGTTCTTGTTGTGCTCTACGGCGGTGATAATAACGTCTTCGTCGACAAAGCGGCTGAGGTCGTCGACATGACCGTCGGTGTCGTCGCCGATAATGCCTTCGCCAAGCCATATGATGTTCTCCACTCCATAGTAAGCCCTCAAATGCTCTTCTATCTGCTGTTGGCTTAGGTTGGGGTTGCGGTTGGGATTGAGCAAGCATGATGTTGTTGTCAGCAGGTCGCCTTTGCCGTTTACATCAATGGAGCCTCCTTCCATAACTATATCCGGTTGGAACATGGTCATACCAAGGTGTTCGGCGATTCGTGCCGGTATTTGTGTGTCGAGGTCCCAGGGGTATTTGCCGCCCCAGGCATTGTGGTTCCAGTCGACTATAGCTCTGAGCCCGGGCACTTTGTGGTTGAGAAGAAAGGCAGGACCATGGTCTCTGCACCATGCGTCGTTGGTAGGAAAGCGGTGGAACTCAATGTTTACCATGAATGCACCGGCTTCTTTAAGAGCGTTGCGCACTCTCTGTTCCATCACATCGTCCTGCACATTGATGTGGACGGTCTCAACTTCGGTCAGGGTCTTTATGAATAGGTGGTATGAGGGGAAAATGGTCTCTATTTTTCCTGGCCATGAGTCTTCGTTATGGGGATAGCTGAGCCAAGTGGCTTCATGTTTTTCCCATTCGGCGGGCATGTAAAAACCACGTTCTTTTGGTGTTGGGGATAGGATCATTAGAATTGAAAGTTGAAAATTGAAAGTTGAAAAATGAAAGTCGTTTGTCTTGGATTATAGGTCTTCGTCGATGTATCGTTTCAGTATTGGGGAGTAGCTGTCTATACGTCGGTCGCGTAGGTATGGCCAGTGTCGGCGGTAACGGTCGCTGTCACAGAGGTCTAGCTCTTGGATGTGTGTGCATTCCTCAAGATGTGGCGCTTGCCACAGCACACGTCCGAAAGCATTGGTGACAAACGAACCGCCCCAGAACTGCATTTCGCCCTCTCGGCCGGTGCGGTTGACGCTGACAACGGGAACACCATTGGCTACAGCATGGCTGCGTTGGATAGTTTGCCAAGCCTGGTATTGTTCGTCGTTGGTGTCGGGGTCTTGATCCATAGCCCAGCCAATGGCAGTGGGGTAGAATAGTATTTCGGCGCCCATGAGAGCGGTGATGCGCGATGCTTCGGGATACCATTGGTCCCAGCAGATTAGTACGCCAATGCGGGCATAGCGAGTGTTGAAGACACGATATCCGAGGTCCCCAGGGGTAAAATAGAATTTCTCGTAGTATCCTGGGTCATCGGGGATATGCATTTTGCGGTATTTACCTAGGTATGTGCCGTCGGCGTCGATTACCGCGGTGGTGTTGTGGTAGAGTCCTTCGGCTCGTTTTTCAAACATAGAGCAGACAATGACGACGCCGAGCTCCTTTGCCAGCGCCATGAAACGCTGTGTTGTGGGGCCGTCGGGAATAGGTTCGGCATAGCGGAAATTATGGTAGTCTTCGGTGTCGCAGAAATAAAGTGAGGCGAAGAGCTCCTGAAGACATATTATTTGTGCTCCGTCGGCGGCAAGTTGCCGCACACGCTCAATATAGCGGGCTATGTTTTGCTCTTTGTCAGGTCCGCAACTCATCTGTGCTAGACCCACTTTGACTTTACGTGATTCTGTTGACATGGGTTATTTGTGTATTTTTGGTCTCTTTTCGATTTATATAGTAATGATGAAATTATTGTTTTATTTTAACCTTTTTATCCTTTTATCCTTTTAAACCTTTTAAACTTTTTAAACCTTTTAAACCTTTCCAACCTTTTTATCCTTTGTGGTTAGTGTGGGACACACTCTCCGTATATGTCGAACCATAAAGCTTTTTGCTGAACAATTCTGAATCCCTGTGCTTTTGGGGGAGGCGTGGGAAAACTATGGTCGAATGACGTGTTTTTTTTCTTTTTTGAAGGGAATTTATCAAGGTAACTGCCGCCCATAAACAGAATGCTGTCGCCCTCGGTGACCATCTCTGCAACGTTGCCGTCCATATCGTAAAGCATTGTCTCATTGGGTATGAGAAGCGATGTCCTGTGTGGTTTGCCCTTGCTGTTGTCATGTGTCCATGCCACAAGATTGTGGTGGTTGCTGCCGGAATATATGTAGTGCTCCGTGGCGGCTCCGCCACGGCATGCGGTGAGCCATTCCTTCTTGGTGGGGAGGCGCCATTTGTGTCCTGTCGATATGTTGACTTGATGGCAGAATTCCTCGACCTCATCTTTGCTGATACCTGTCACTGGCATCGAATCGCCCACCACCTCGGAAGGGTTTGATCTCATATACCATTCCCAAAGGTCTTGTGTGATTTCTTCGCAGGTTATCCAGAAACCATCCATCTGCACAATGTATCCATACTCTTCGCTCATCTCCGAGGCCAAAGTGTCGCCATAGCAAATCCATTTCACAGGATGATTCTGCTTGTTAGACTCAAGGATACTGCCCGGCTGTGGAACAGCATTGACCTGAGCCGATGTCGAAGAGGCAATGATTATAAATATAATGAGGGTCAGGATCATTCAATAGTGCTTGTTGGAAGGATTCTAGAGTTGATTGCGAAGCCTTTTTCTAGCGGAGATTACAAACTCTCTATTCTGTTATAAGCATGAATTCCACACGGGCTTGAAGTCCACGGGTTTCAAGTATGCGGTTGAGAGCCTCTGTGGCTGCGTTGCCGCCAATCCAGACGCGGTCGCCGGCTTGGGGTGCAAGTGTCTGGATTTTGGCGGTTCCCGACGAATGGTCTTTGTATTTTGATAGCTCCTCCATTATGCTTTCGTCAGCGGGGTAGTCGACGACAGTGTATTTTTTCACACCGGCGCTGTCTGCGGCTATGCTTATGGCGTCGTCAAGGCCGCCAAGAGCGTCGACAAGACCCAGTTTGAGGGCGTCACGTCCTGTCCATACTCGTCCACGGGCTATGCTATCGACATAGTCGTATTGGAGCCCGCGCCCTTTGGCAACACGACTGACAAAGACGGTGTAGAACTCCTCGACATTGCGTTGCATGAGCTCGAGCACTTTGGGCGACATGGGTCTCATAATGCTCATGCCGGCGGCGTTGGTGTTAGTAAGTACGGTATCGGTGGTTATGCCCAGGAATCGCTTCAGCGTGCCGCCAACTTCAGGAATAGAGGCGAAGACTCCAATGCTGCCGGTGATTGTGGTGGGCTGGGCAACGATATAGTTTGCGTTGCAAGATATCTCATAACCTGCCGAGGCGGCGACATCGCCCATCGACACCACCACAGGCTTTTTGGCTTTGGCTCTAATGACGGCATTGGTCATGATCTCTGATGCTGTGACTTGTCCGCCAGGGGAGTTCACTCTGAGGACAATGGCTTTGATGTCGTCGTCTTTGGCGGCGTTGTCGAGAGCTTTCGTTATCTTGTCGGAATAAACAGCGGTTTTGATGCCGTCGCCCTCCACGACATCGCCTTCAGCGTATATTACGGCGATTTTGTCTTTCGATATTGTTGTCGGTTTTATTGTTTTGCGGTAATCTGATAGGTCTATGCTTTTTTTGCATCCATAGTCTTTCTCCAAGGTCTTCACCACTTCGTTCTCAAAACAGAGTCTGTCGATGAGTTTCTGTTTTACGGCGTCCTCGGGCAGGCATGCGGAGAGGTCGTTGGCCATGATGTTCAGTTCCTCTGTACTTATGTCTCGCGCCTCTGCAATCTGCTCAATGACATATTGCCAAATGCTGTTGATGTATTGTCGTATTTGTACCTTGTTGGCGTCACTCATGTGATTCATGGTGTACATCTCGCCGGCACTCTTGTAGCTGTTGCTCTTGGGACGTACAAGTGTCATCTTTACAGCTAGCTTGTCAAGCATCTCCTTGAAGAAAAGTCCTTCGGCGCCTATGCCTTGGAAGTAAAGAACCCCCGATGGATTCATAAATACGCTGTCGGCGACAGAGGCAAGGAAGTACGACTGCTGACTGTAGTTGTCGGCATAGGCGAACACGGGTTTGCCACTTTCACTGAAATCCTCAAGCGCTTGGCGCAATTCCTCGCTGCGCCCCCATGAATGTGGGTATGTGCTGCCAAAATACAGATATATTCCATTTATTTTTTCGTCGTTGGCGGCAGCGTTGATGCTACGCAGCATGTCGTTGAAACCTACACTGTTACTTTTGTTTATCCAACTGTTTAATTCGCTAGGCGAACGCTCCTCCAAGGCACAGGTGAGGTCTATCTTGAGAAATGTTCCCTTGGCGACGACAGGGGTATCCTCTTTGGTCAGTGAGCCTATTATGCCGAAAAACATCAGTAGCTTGAATATCCCGATGCATACCATCACAATAAGGGTTCCTACTGCCGATGCCAGCATGATTTTGCCAAACGATGGCTTGTTTTGGGTAGCGTTGTTGTCTGCCATATATTATGAATTTGAAATTAATCTTACTTTATTTATTTGGTAACACTGAAAAGTAACGAAACGATGTTGATGTCTTTCCATCCTTTTCTAACCTTTCCAACCTTTTAACCTAAGGTTAACGTGTAATGTTCGATAATATTTTACTTCCTATAAAATAAAATGTCATAATAAACGTTAGAAAAGGGTTCTTATTATAATGGTGTTTTGACTCAGTGAAACCATGTACAAATCAGAATTCCAGTATAATAATGACGTTATTACGATCCGTTTTATTATTTTTGTTGTAGCTAGTTAAACCGTCTTTTTAATCCATTCTTCAAATGTCAAAGACTTCAGTTAAAATAACCCTGTTGCTATCGCTCTTAAGTGTCAATATTCCAATAATCAGCGCCCAGAATGCCGACTCGTCACACTTCCGGAGGATTAATCAGGTCGACGAGTATATCGAAAAATATTATGTTGAGCAGCCTAACTATCAAAAAATCACTGAAAAGGCCGTCTCGTCCATGCTCGCCGAACTTGACCCACATAGTCTTTATATCCCAGCCAAAGACGTGCAGCGTACCAATGAAGGGCTCCAGGCCAATTTTGAGGGTGTCGGCATCTCTTTCCAGATTGTCGACGACACAATCTCTGTGACCGATGTTATCGTCGGCGGTCCCTCCGAACATGTGGGCTTGATGATTGGTGACAAATTGCTAAAGGTCGACGACACTGTCGCCACCTTCAAAGGTGTCAACAACAATTTCGTTTTCCGCCATTTGCGTGGCAAAAAGGGCACCGTCGTGAATCTTACCGTTAAACGACAGGGCATTGACAAGCCTTTGGAGTTCAGGATTGTGCGCGACAAAGTGCCTATCTATTCCATCGACACCTACTTTATGGTTGAGGATGAGGTGGGTTACATCCGTTTGGCCCGTTTTGCCCGCACCTCGCACCAAGAGCTCCGCGAAGCCATCCGTAAGCTGAAAAAAGAAGGCATGAAGAGACTCATTTTCGATCTCCGCGGTAACGGTGGCGGTTATCTCGATATAGCTTTCGCTGTCGCCAACGAGTTCCTTGATGCCAGAAAACTGATTGTCTATACCGAAGGTGAGAAATCCCCCCGACAGAACCTCGTTTCCCGCCGTGGCGGAAGTTATACTTCAGGTCCGCTGGTGATCCTTATAGACGAATATTCAGCCTCCGCTTCCGAAATCGTTTCCGGAGCTGTTCAGGATTGGGACAGGGGTACACTTGTCGGTCGTCGTACCTTTGGCAAGGGATTGGTGCAGAGAATGTTCGAAATATACGACGGTGCCCAAATCCGTCTTACAACCGCACGCTACTACACTCCTTCGGGACGTTGCATACAGAAGCCCTACGACAAAGGTACCGACGCATACAATCATGAACTTCAGAACCGCTACGATATGGGAGAGCTTCGTTCTGCCGACTCGGTCTCCTATCCTGACTCCCTCAAATTTTACACCTCCACCGGCCGTGTTGTCTATGGCGGAGGTGGCATTATGCCCGATGTCTTTGTCCCTATCGATACCGTTCGCCTCTCCGACTATTTCCTCTCTCTGCGCTCTGCTGGAGCTTTCAACACCTTTGCGCTCTCTTGGGCCGACAACCACCGAAACGATAGCCTCTACTCCGATTTCGACGCCTTTATGCGTAACTACGACTCTCTTGCCGTCGCCAAGGCTTTCGACGAATATGCCGCAACCAAAAAAGTGTCCCGCTCCGAAGTCAAAGGTGAATGGGTGGCCTCGTGGATGAACGACCAGGCCCGCGCCCTCGTGAAAGACAGCCTGAACGCCATCCATGCCGATAGCTATGAGAATTATCTTTCTCGGCTGTTGGCCGACGAGCAGTTCCTGCAAAAACTTAGAGATAAAGCCAAAAGCGAGGATAAACGTAGCGAAATCATCAACCGTCATAGCGACATTTACCTCGGATACATGATTAAGTCCTTGATTGCCCGCAACCTCTACGGTATTGAGTACTATTATCGCGTCATGCGCGATTACGACGAAGGTCTCAAACAAGCCATCAAGACAGTCAAAGAAATGTGAACCTCTCTCTGTTCAGACAATTTTTAGAATACCACAAGCATACTTTTGAATATCTTTTAACCTGATCATAAGCTTGAAAAACATCAACCTACCTATCGTTCTTACCGTGGCGGCTCTCTCGTCGCTGTCTATGGTGCTCTTTTTTGTCGACCGACAAAAATACGTCGATGTCGCACCTGTCGTTCAGCCTGTCGAAACCGACTCCACCGATATGATTGATGAAATTGATTATTACAATCAGGTCGCCGACGAGTTTATCGCCACCCTACCTCTTGACAAGAGGGTTATAGCTCGTCTTGTCGACGATCTCAATCATCATGTGATGTATTACGAGTCGGCTCTTCGCCCATCTTGCTATCTCTATGATTTGGAGAGTATGACAACTTCAGTTGTCTTTGGTGGTGGCAACGGTTTTTATATCGACACCAGATTGTTGATTGTAGGCACAGTGACCGAATGCCGCAGGATAGGAGAGTGGGCTGTTTTTATCTGCACCAATGACGCACCCGAGGCTACTCTGATGAATGCCGCTATAGCCTTCCGTTTGAATGTTTATAGCCACGAGATGGTTTATATTGGCGAAGGGTCGTCGATAAAGTTCATTTCCGACGAACAGTTGGATGTCGAAGAGGCTCATGTCGAGTATGTTAGTTTCTTTACTGGCGAGGCAAACTTCTCATATTCTCATAAGCAAATCGACATCTTTTAATCAACTCTCGACGGCTAACTTTTGAAATTTGAATTTTGTTTTTTTTTCAATTTTCAACTTTCAATTTTCAATCTCCCCTCATAGCGGACTCATAGCGGACTCATAGCGGACTCATGGCCGATAAATTTTGTTTTTTCGCCATTGTCATATTGATGAGAATTCTGGTAAATGCACATGTTTTTTTTGCATATCGTTTGACGCTGGCAGTATTCACACTTATTGACTTATTACCGGAAGTCAGCGGAATGAAAGTTTTTTTTCCTTCTCCAGCGCATATTTCAATATAATTTTGTATATTTGCATTTTTAGAATGTTTTGCTATTGCAAATATCTTTTTGAATTGCAATAATAAAGCGTTTTTTTGATATTATTATATTTATGTTATTATCTGAAAACAATAATAAAAGAACATCAATCAGTGTAAGCTCGGAGATAGGCAAGTTGAATGCTGTATTGCTTCACAAGCCAGGTGTAGAGATTGAGCGAATGACACCATCCAATGCCGCCGAGGCATTGTATAGCGATATTTTGAACAAGAATATTGTCGACGAGGAATACCGCAACTTCTGCGGCGTTTTTGAGAAATGCTGCCAGGTATATTATGTCGGCGACCTTATTCAGTCTTTGCTTGAAGATGACGACCTATGCAAATCATTGGTCACTCAGAGCTGTTTCGCCGAAGGCGCCGAATACCTTGTCGATGAGCTTATGACATTGGATACTAAAACTATCGCCACTGCCCTTATCGAGGGCTTTCCTTACAGAAAAGGCAAAGATCCTGTGCGCTTTGAGTCCCGCCGCTATGTTTTGCGTCCCCTCTACAATCTGTTTTTCACTCGCGATGCGTCATCGTCAGTCTTCGATAGGGTCCTTATCAACTCTATGTCGTTTGATGTCCGCAAACGTGAGAATTTGATTTACAAGGCTATATTTAAATATTACTTCAAATGTGGTGTCATCAATGCCCAAGAGTGGAACCAGGCAGCGCGCACCGAAGGCGGCGACGTTCAGATTGGTCGCAGCGACCTGCTCTGCATTGGCGAAGGCATACGCACCAACGCCAAGGGTATTCAGTTTCTGGCTGAGGAGTTCAAAAACCGACCGAAATTCAATATTATTGTTCAGCAGCTGCCCCATACACCGGAGTCTTTCATTCATCTTGACATGGTCTACACCTTCCTTGAGCGTGACCGCTGCATGATGTACGAGCCTATGTTGCGTAAAAGCAACGAGTTCGCGGGTAAAGCCACCACATGGATTGAGATTGACAACGGCAAGATAAAGTGTCACGACTGCAAGGATATGCTTGTGGCTTTGAAACATGTGGGTATCGATATGGAGCCCGTCTTTTGCGGTGGAGATGACTTGTGGATGCAGCAGCGTGAACAATGGCATAGTGGCGCCAACTTCTTCGCCCTCGCCCCTGGTAAAGTCATTGGCTATCGTCGCAACAGTCACACCATCGATGCTCTTGATAAGGCTGGCTTCAGTGTCCTTCGCGCCGAGGATGTGGTCTCTGGATCGGTCTCCATCGATGACTATAATCGTTGTGTGGTGACCTTCGCCGCCAGCGAGTTGCCTCGTGCCGGCGGTGGTGCCCGCTGCATGACAATGCCTATTAATAGATGTGAGCTGTAAACACTTCTTATATCAACTCCCATTAATCTTTAAACGATAAACCCTTAACCACTAAATATTGAAACGTAAGTTCTTAACCCAATAACTTTCAAACGTAAAACGTTAAACTCTAAAACTTTTTAACCATATCTTATGGACAAGACATTGAAACAGTATCATTTGGTGAATAACGTCATTGGCTGGTTGATAGGTATCATAGCCTGTGCCGTTTACATCATGACTGCCGAGGCGACAGCCTCGTGGTGGGACTGCGGCGAATACATCGCCACTGCATATAAAGTTCAAGTGGGACACCCTCCTGGAGCCCCCACTTTCCAAATCCTTGGTCGCCTCTTCTCGCTCTTTACCGACCCCTATCATGCCGCTTTTGCCGTAAACGTTATGTCGGCGATATCAAGTGGTTTGGGTATCATGTTCCTCTATTGGACCATCACTCTCCTCGGCAAAAAGCTTCTGAAACCAGAGGAATTGGCGCTGAACAATACCAAGGTTTGGGCAGTCTTCGCCTCCGGCATAGTTGGCGCATTGGCATATACCTTCACCGACACCTACTGGTTCTCGGCTGTCGAGGGCGAGGTTTACGCTATGTCCTCTTTCTTTACCGCCGTGGTGTTCTGGGCTATCCTGAAATGGGAGGAACAGTCGGATGACAAACACTCTCTGCGTTGGTTGATACTGATTTCTTTCCTCGTTGGCATCGCCATCGGTGTCCACCTGTTGAACTTGCTGACCATTCCAGCGATCGTATATGTTGTTTACTTCAAGAAATACCCCAAGACTACTTTGAAAGGATTTCTCGTTAGCGGTGGTATCTCTTTGGTTCTTCTCGCCGTGATCCTTTGGGGCGTTATCCCAGGCATCGTTAACCTCTCGTGCGATTTTGACGTCTTCTTCGTCAACAAGTTGCACATGGGCTTCAATACTGGTACAGTTGTGTTCTTCCTCATCATCGCTTGCTTTGTGGCCTGGGGTATCTGGAACAACTCCCATTTCAACCGTCCCAGCAAGGCTGTCAATATCACCATCTTGGTCGTGATGTTCGCGCTTTTGTTTTTTGCCAAAATCGGTGCTGGCACATTCTCTTTCGGCTATTTTATTGTCCTCTTGTTGATTGCCGCCGCCGCATATTATATCATTAACGGCAAGAACCGTGTGGTCACTAATGCAGCCATACTCAGTTTCCTCATGCTGGTTGTGGGCTATTCCACATTCTTCATTCTCGTCATTCGCGCCAACACCAATACCCCGCTTAACGAGAATGCTCCTAAAGACGCTGTCGCCATGCGTGCCTATCTTGGTCGCGAGCAATATGGTCAGACCCCTTTGCTCACCGGTCCCTATTATACCGCTGGCAACCCCAATGGATCTGAGAAGGATTATGCCAAATATATCCGTACTCAGGACGAGGAAGGCCGCGATTTCTATAAAGTGGTGGCCTATGCACAGAATTATACCTATGATGAGAATCATACCGGTGTCTTCCCACGCATGTACAGCCCCGACAACGGTCGTTTGCACCCCCTCTATTATCGCTATTGGGCCGGCGATCCTCCTGTTGGCAGCAAACCTACTTTCGCACAGAATATCGCCTTCTTCCATCGCTACCAAATGGGGTGGATGTATTGGCGCTACTTCATGTGGAACTTTTCTGGACGTCAGAACGATGTTCAAGGCCATCATTTCGACGACAATGAGGGTATGCAGGGCGTACATTTCCCAACAATCAACTACACCGACGGCAACTGGATATCAGGCATTAAATATGTTGACGAAAAACGTCTAGGCCCGCAAGACAATCTGCCTGACGCTATGGCCAACAACAAAGCCCGCAATCGCTACTATATGCTGCCTCTGTTGCTTGGCGCGCTCGGACTTTTCTTCCATTGTGTCAAGAATCGCAAGGATGCCTTCGTCACCTTCATTATGTTCTTCATGACGGGTCTTGCTATCGCCATTTACCTGAACATGCCTCCTCGCCAGCCTCGTGAGCGTGACTATGCTTTCGTTGGCTCTTTCTATTTCTTCAGTGTTTGGATCGGTTTGGGCGTCTTCGCTCTATACGAATGGCTCACTTCCAAGTTCGAAAAGAAAGAGCGCAACTATATTCTCGCCATTTCAGCGGTATGCATATTGCTTGGTGCCTTCGGTGGCGCTTGGTTCGTGTTGGGTATGGCTGGTGTCGTCGGTTTGATTGTATGCTTCGTCCGTATACCCGACAAATTAGCTCTGCCTATAGCTTTCGTGCTCTCTATGTCGGTGCCGATACTGTTGGCGGCGGAGAACTGGGACGACCACGACCGCTCCGAGAAAACCGCGGCCCGTGACTTCGCCAAAAACTATCTCGGCCTCGTCGACAAGAACGGCATTGTTATCACATTCGGCGACAACGACACATTCCCCTTGTGGTATATCCAAGAAGTCGAAGGTTGGCGCACCGACGTGCGTATCCTCAACTACACTCTCTCTGGTATGCACTGGTATGTCGATCAACTCTATAATAAACTCTATGAGTCTGATCCACTTCCGTTCACTCTGCCTAGGGAAATGTATGGCATGGGCCACGAACTATTCTACTATCAGGACGGTCCTCGCATGGAGGTTACCGATGCACTCAAGATGGTGGCTGACAATCAAGACCAATTTGTCACCTCTCAAAATGGTGAGACGGCTACATTGTTACCTACTAATAAGTTCAAAATCACTCTCGACAAGCCTAAGTTGGTTGCTAATGGTATCATTTCGCAACAATTGGCCGACAGCATCCCTGATGCCATCTTCTTTGACTTGACAATCCGTGATAAAAGAGGCAGGTACTTGGTACGCAATGAGATGATGATGCTCGATATCATTGGAACCAACCGCTTTGAGCGTCCTATGAGTATTATGAGCCCTTCCTATATTCGTGATGTCTTCCCTGTCGTTGACACTTACAGCATTGATGACGGAATGCTCTCTCTCCTCGTGCCTTATCCCGTCTATTCCGGCGGCTCATATACCGACCGCACCAAGGATTATTTCCTCAAGGGTATTCGCAACGATGACGGAAGCTACACTCCTCTCGAGTGGGGCAATCTGAACAGGGATATCTATGTCGACCCCGTCAGCGACAATATGGGTAAGGTGCAACGTCAATCCTTTGTCCTCCTCTCCAACCAGCTCGTCAGCAATGGCGACACTGCTTCTGCCAAGGAGGCTCTCAGCATTGCCGAGAAGTTCTTCCCACGCTCTAATTTCCCAGCCGACGGCATCTTTTATATGATTGCCTACGCCTACGCTCATGTCGGCGATCAGGTTAATGCATACGAGTCTATGTGCGCTCTCTTCGAGAACAGCATTCAGTACATCAACTATCTGAAGAGTTTCCCGATGGATAAAGCCGCCGACGTCAAACGTCAACTGATACAACACTACAAAATGATCTACAACATTGCTGCTTTGCGTCGCCACGAAGGCGTCAATCCTTTCAATAACCGTCGTGAGGACATCATGACCGAAGAGGGTGAGAAAACCTTTATCGCAGTCGATGCCAAGAACGCTGATCGTCTCAAGGCTATCGACGATTTCCTTGCCAGCAGTACATTCCAGAACGACATCGCCGCCTACTTCGGTGGTGGTAGGTAATAGCAACTTGCAGTTATAGCAATCTGGTGGTTATTCTCCATCTGATTGCTATAACCGCAAAGTCTTTTGATGTATAATTATTATCTGTCTTGAAAAACAAAAAAAACACTAAGAAGAAAATTATTGTAAGTTTGTCATTGCGTGACTTCAATAAACTTACAGCCTTGGCCAAGAAAGAAAACGCCACTCGTCCTGTTATGGCTCGTAGATTGCTCGGCGCCAAGATGGCGGAAATCTCAGTGGAGAAAACACCTAAACAATCTCCCAACCAGCTTGGTCTCTTCGACTCGCTTCAATACGATATCTTTAATGGCACATCAAAAGCAAGTGAATAGAACTACTATAATCTTTATACTCTAAACCCTTAAACTATACTAAATACAATGAGGAAGTTCAGAATATTTCCCGTCTTATTAGCCCTCTTGGCATTGACTCTGGCAAGCTGCTCCAAAGCAGAGAAAGAGGAGGTGGACTCTGGCTCAATTATCATTGGTCACGTTACCGACTCTCACTCCTGGCACATTTGTGACTTCAAAACCAAAGAAGGCAAAGAGAAGTCCGTGGCTGTCAATCTGCCTGTCATTCTCCTCGATGACGGCCATCTTGAGGTCTTCTCGTCAAAACGCTTCCATCATGGCCACGCTGTCTATCAGGGCAAGAATCATCTCTACGCCCTCGTCGGCGGTGGCTTGGTGAAAGAGGAGATTGTCTGCGTGGAAAAAGCCAACCCCGAACAGGCTCGGGTTGGTGATGAACCTATAGAGGTAGGAGAGGAGTTGTATGTCACGGTCAAGGATGCCGATGGCAATGTGGTTAAGCCTCTCGACTTCTCCATCACCAAGACGGCAGCGGCCATTATCATCGCTGTTACTCTTCTTATTGTCATCGTTTTGGCTTCGGCTAAACAGTACAAAGTGCGCGACGGGAAAGCTCCTCATGGTATGCAGTCGCTGATAGAGATTCTGGTGTTGCATGTGAAAGACGACATTGTCGAGCCTATCCTTGGCCACAACACTCGTCGTTTCCTCCCTTATCTGCTCACTCTTTTCTTCTTTATTATCTTCTGCAACATATTGGGCCTTATTCCGATATTCCCTGCTGGAGCCAATATCACTGGCAACATCGCTGTGACCGCCATCTTGGCGCTGATTACTTTCTTTATCACCAACTTCAACGGCAACAAACACTATTGGAAAGATGTTTTCTGGACTCCTGGTGTGCCGTCATGGCTGAAGATTTTCCCATTGATGCCTATAGTTGAGTTGGTGGGAGTCTTCACAAAGCCTATAGTCCTCATGATTCGACTTTTTGCCAACATGACTGCCGGTCATATCGTCATCCTCGGCTTTGTCGTCATTATCTTTATCCTCTCCAACAGCCTCGGTATGGCTGTCGGCGGCGCAGTTTCTGTGGTGTCGGTGATTTTCGCTGTCTTCATCAGCCTTCTTGAATGCTTGGTGGCATATATCCAGGCATTTGTTTTCACCATGCTTTCGGCTCTATATATCAGTATGGCAGTGGAGACTCCCGAGGAGGCATAATGGCTTTTCAACCCTTATTTTGTTTAACCCCCTAAACCCTAATACATGAAATCTATCAACGACATCAACTTCAAAGGCCGCAAGGTCCTGCTCCGCGTCGACTTTAATGTCCCCGTGGACGACAATAAAAACATCACCGACGACACTCGTATGCGCGAGTCTATGCCCACCATCAACAAACTTCTTGCCGACGGTGCCGCCATCATCATTATGGCCCATTTCGGCCGTCCTAAGAAGGGCGGTTTTGAGCCTGAGCTCACTTTGGCTCCTGTCGCTAAACACCTCGAGGAACTTACAGGTCGCACCGTGAAATTCACCCAGGCTCTTCTGGGTAGTGGTGAGCCCGAAGCCATGGCTGCCTCATTGAAAGACGGTGAAATCATGCTGCTTGAGAACATCCGCTTCTATCCCGGCGAGACTAAGGGCGACGAGGCTTTGGCCGAACAGCTCTCCAAACTGGGCGATTGCTACATCAACGACGCTTTCGGCGCCGCTCACCGCGAGCACAGCTCTACTGCTGTAATAGCCAAGTTCTTCCCCAACGACAAATACTTCGGATTCCTCATGGAGAACGAGGTCCGCAATCTGGAGAAGCTCATGCAGAATCCACCGCGCCCCTTCACCGCTATCATCGGCGGCAGCAAGGTGAGCAGCAAGATCGGCATTCTGGAGAATCTTCTTGACAAGGTCGACAATATGATTATCATCGGCGGCATGCGTTACACCTTCACCAAGGCACTCGGTGGCAAAATCGGCAACAGCATTTGCGAGGACGACAAACTCGACTTGGCTCGCGAGCTTATGCGCCGTATGGATGAAAAGGGTGTGAAGTACTATCTGCCTGTCGACAGTGTCATAGGTGACAAATTCGGCAACGACGCCAACACGCAGATTGTGCCCAGTGGCGAGGTTCCCGATGGCTGGGAGAGCATGGATTGCGGTCCCGAGAGCTGCAAGGCTATCCGCGACATTATCATGGCTTCCAAGACTATCCTCTGGAACGGTCCTGCAGGTGTCTTCGAACTAGAGACTTTCGCTAAAGGCACCAACCACATCGCTCAGAGTGTCGCCGACGCATGCAAGCAAGGTTGCTTCGCCGCTGTGGGTGGTGGCGACAGCGTGGCTGCCGTCAAGCAGATGCACCTCGCTGACCAGATGAGCTATGTCTCCACTGGCGGTGGCGCCATGCTCGAATACCTCGAAGGCAAAGTCCTCCCCGGCATCAAAGCTATTAAAGAATAATCACTTATTTATATCAGGGTTCTTAAGGTTAACAAAGACCTTAAGAACCTTTTTTCTATGAGCCACTTTTTGCCTATAACATTGGAAGAGATGAAGCGGCTCGGTTGGGAGCAGGCCGACGTTATCCTAGTAACTGGCGACGCCTATATAGACCATCCTGCCTTTGGTACCGCTGTTATTGGCCGTACCCTTGAGGCTGCGGGCTTCCGTGTGGCAGTGATCCCCCAACCAAACTGGCGCGACGACTTGCGCGATTTTCGCAAGTTTGGTGTCCCACGTCTTTTCTTTGGCGTCACAAGTGGTGCTATGGACAGCATGGTAAACCACTATACCGCCGCGCGCCGTCTACGCCATGACGACGCATATACTCCTGGCGGTCAGGCTGGTTTCCGCCCTGATAGGGCTACTTACGTCTACTCTCGTATTCTTAAACAGATTTACCCCGATGTGCCGGTAATCATCGCTGGCATCGAGGCAAGTATGCGTCGTCTGGCTCACTACGACTACTGGGATGACAAACTGTACCCCTCCATTCTCGCCGACACACCCGCCGATTTGATGAACTACGGTATGGGTGAGAAAACGACCCTCAAAATCGCCAAGCTGCTTAATGAGGGGAAAGGCATAAAAGCCTGTTTCAATCTGCCTCAAGTAGCGTATACTAGCAGGACTTGTCCCACAAGCGATACTGGCGAGGTGATAGAGCTGCATTCCTATGAGGAATGCCTTAAAAGCAAGCGTTGTGAGGCCGAAAACTACCATATCATCGAACTAGAGAGCAACAAGATAAAATCCGCCACTCTCGTCCAGCGTCATGGTGACAGCTATGTTGTTGTAAATCCGCCAGAGCCACCTATGACCACAGAGGAAATCGATGCCTCTTTCGATTTACCGTACCTTAGACAGCCTCATCCCAAGTATAAGAAGAGAGGAGCCATTCCAGCCTTCGAAATGATTAAAAACTCCGTTAACATTCACCGTGGCTGTTTCGGCGGCTGTTCGTTCTGCACTATCAGCGCTCATCAAGGCAAACAGATTGCCAGCCGTAGCGAACGCTCTATCCTTGCCGAAATACACCAGATGACGAAACAGGAGGGCTTCAATGGCGTTATTACGGACCTTGGGGGTCCTTCGGCAAATATGTACCGCATGACTGGCAAGAATAGGGAGCTGTGTCTCAAATGCGGCCGTTTCAGCTGCATTCAACCATCTATTTGCCGCAACCTTGAATGTGACCATAAACCTATTATGGAACTTTATAGAAAGGTCAATGGTTTGCCGGAAATAAAACATGTTTATATCGGTAGTGGCATTCGTTGTGACCTTTTCACAAATGAAAACCACGGCTGGGAATATTTTGCCGATGTGGTTAGAAATCATGTCAGCGGACGACTAAAAGTGGCTCCTGAACATACTTCCGACAAGGTTTTGAAGTTGATGCGAAAACCTGCTTTCGACCTATTCATCAAGACAAAAAATGAATTTGACCGTATTTGTAAACAAGCTGGCTTGCGCTATCAGTTAATTCCTTATTTTATCAGCTCACATCCTGGCTGCCGCCTTAAAGATATGGCCGATTTGGCTTTGAAGATGCAGCAGATGGGCTATCGTCTAGAGCAAATACAGGATTTCACACCTACACCGATGACACTCTCCACCGAGATGTATTATACAGGTATCAATCCGGCTACTATGGAACCTGTGTATGTGGCGCGGCACCCCAACGAGAAACGCGAACAAAATCAAATGTTTTTCTTCTATAAGCGTGAAATGCAGCCATCAATAAGAGCTGCGTTGAAAAAAGCACATCTAGATAGTTACATCAAAAGTTTAAAATTATAATAATCATGAATTTGTCAATATTTGCCATGCGCCTTGTCGCCGCTTTGATATGTGGTATTCTTATTGGTCTTGAGCGTCAGTTGCGCCAGCGTAGCGCAGGTCTGACTACCAACTCGTTGGTGTCGGTTGGAGCATGCATTTTCATCCTAATCTCTGAGACTGTCATAGCTAATGCTGTCGCCGATGGAGGTCTTGTTAATAACGACAACCTACGTGTTTTGGCGCAGATTGTTACCGGTATCGGTTTTTTGGGTGCCGGTGTTATTTTGCGCGACGGCTTTACCATTCACGGTCTTAATTCGGCTGCTACTTTGTGGTGCTCGGCAGCTGTGGGTTCGCTCTGCGGTTATGGTCTCTGGCTTGAGGCGGTCATTGCGGTGAGCGTTATTCTTTTTATCAATTGGATATTGAAATTTATAGAGCATTATCTTGAGAACCACCAGAAGGACAATCCCTATGCCGATCCTTACGAAAAAAAAGAGAAAGATAAAGAATGATACATTGTGAAAGTCGCATCACATATAAGTATTATTACAAGGCGGGACTAAATAAAGGCAGAGTATCATTGCATTTCTTTTGTCGGCTTTTAGTCTTGTTGTTGCTGTCACATATCGGCTCAACAGGATTGAAATGTCAAACCATTATTCTTCCGGCACATGGGTCAGGGGATACCGTTATGAGTTATGCCGAGGTGTACGACGATGGAGGTCCGTGGGGGACCTATTCGTCGTCGTGCAATGCAACATATACATTCCATACCACAAATGTTATGGGTCGTTACCGTATAGAGGTTCAGAGTCAATTAGTGCACCCTTTGGGTAATGCCCAATTGACGATTGCCAATAACGTGGGCGGCTCTGTAATATGTACGTACCCTTCGGGGAGTGGAGGCGTTTACTACAGCACGGGCAATACTGTGACAATCTCATTCACGGCAGACGATGATTTCCCGACAGATGGGTTCAAGGTTATACTATGTGAATTTGTGCAGTATGATCCTTTGCAGCTCCATACCGACTATTCCGACAGCTCAACGGTGGAGATTACTTGGCAGGAATCGGATACCAATGTCGTTTGGGTGCTTGATTATGCTTTTGACACCAGTGGCGCCAATACTGCTACATTCTTTGACACTTCGACAAATTACATTACGGTTTACCTCAACGCACCCTATTTCTTCCTGGATAGCGTTCCTGAGGGTTGGAGTGTGCTATACCGGCTCTTATCGCAAGGTGCGTCAGGGTGCTACAAAAATAACAATGGCACAATCGCACCGCCTAGTGAACCGCACGTCTGCCCATGTATAAGGCCCTTGTCGGTCTCTTATGTGGCGTTGCCCGACAGCATACGTATAACATGGGAAACCGACACTATAGTGGATTTTTGGTATGTATTAATAGCTGGCATTGGTGTTGACACCATAGTGGCAGGCCATATTATGGAGATAACGGTGCCATACGATTTCAGTATCTGTAATGGCGATGTGGTGATAGTTGTCGGTAATTGTGATAATGCGTCATGTAACAGCAATTGGGTTGGCATTCCGCAAGGAGGGTGTCAACGAACGGTAGGCACAATACATATGACGGATAGAACCGTCAACAGTATATCGCTGTCTTGGAGCGATACCGACAACGATTCTGATCTTTATGTGTTGACTGTCAAGAGTTATGGTGTTGTGTATCCTCAGGAACAGGTTCTCGACACGCTGCCACATGGTGTAACCACATACACCGTCACCAACCTGTCACCCTATACACTCTACGAGTTTACCATATATTTGTTATGCGGTGGCACCACCACTGGTTGTAGGATTTCGCGGAATTATTTTAGGACGGACGTTGAGGGTTGTATTAATTACGTTGATTTCAGTGATATGTCGTCTATCCACATGACCAGTGGAACATACCAGAACCCTATGCAGTATGTCGTTCTCGGTGACGAGCGCCATGTGCCCATTGTCGATACAACGATGTATGACATTAATACGCTCTACGCCTTGCATTGCGTACCTCCAGGTGGAAATATGTCGTTCCGGTTGGGTAACGACAACGTCGGCGCAGAAGGAGAGACAGTGACTTTCGACTATCTTGTCGACACCCTCGATAAGGATATGCTTGTAGTCAATTATGCCGTAGTGCTCCAAAACCCCAACCACAACAGCTCTAATCAGCCGCATTTCACTCTTGAGATTCTTGACATTAACGGCAACCTTCTTGACAGCAATTGCTTCCATGCCGACTTTTATGCCGCCGGCGATTTGGGATGGAACAGCGTGGCTGGCAGCAATGTGATATGGAAGGATTGGACAACGATAGGTCTTGACATCTCTCCCTATCATAATCAGAACATCAAGATACGTTTTACAACCAAGGATTGTGCCGACGGCGGTCATTTCGGCTATGCCTATTTCACCGTAGACTGCGACAGCCGTCGTATTGCGCTTGTCAACCTCTGCGACAATAACGATTCTGTCCGCCTCCGTGCTCCTGTGGGATTTGAATATCAATGGACAAAAGGCGATGATACTACTGTTGTGTCTACCGAAAACGAGATTGTTGTCCCTGCCGACACCTCTCTGTATCGTTGCAAAGCCACATTCTTTGGCAGAGGAGACTGCGGTTTCACCGTCACGGCTTATGCCGCGATGCCATATCCTAAAGCGGATATGAGATTTCGCATAGATACTTGTGAGCAAAGGCTGATTCTTTATAATGACAGTCGTGTCGATATCGATACCAATTTCAGCAAATATGTTAGGCAGTATATAGATAGTGTGTGGTGGATTGTTGACGGCGTTGTCATGCATGGCGACAGTCTCTCGTTGACAATCGACACTAACCGCCTGTATAGCGTCTCATTATTTTGTCATCTTAGTGGATCGACATGTGTCGACAGTATCCATGAGGATGTTTATTTGAACATTTACCATCGACACGAGATAGCAGCGCCTGATATGTGCTGCTATGGCGATCAGGTGACCTTTCAAGCCAATCTTTACCCACCCGAAGAGTATCTCTTGCTTTGGAGCGACAGCAGCACGGGCTCCTCCACAACTATCACTGTGCTCTCTGACACCATATTGTCTCTCACGGCGGTATATCACGGATGTTCATACCATATTGATCATCATATCTCCGTAATGCCACATTACGACGATACTTTGTCTCTCACCATCTGCCAGGGCAATTGCGACACACTTGGTTTCTCGTTCTCATCGTTGACGACATCAGGCATTTACACCAATCGGCTGCATAGCCAATATGGGTGCGACTCGCTTATGACTATGGTGCTTACCGTGAATCCCTCTTATTACGACACTATTCTGGTGGCTACATGCGATGAGTCTTACCATGACGAGCTCTTCTCGGTCGACACAACGGGATTTTATAGTGTTTCCTATCTCACAACAGAGGGTTGTGACAGCATTTATGCGCTTATATTCAAACGCAATGAGATTTATTCCGATACTATTGAGAAAGAAATAATACAGGGCGACATGTGTCAATATTTGGATTTTAATGAGGACCAGACAGGTGTTTATCAGCATGTATCCATTGACCGGAATGGTTGCGACAGCACATACACTCTTGTATTGAATGTTGTCGCGTTGCGTTTCCCCAATGTTGTCACTCCCAATGGCGACGGAGTGAATGATGTTTGGGGTGTTGTGGGACTCTCTGAGGCGTATGATTTCTCGTATGCGTCATATTGGATTTTCGATAGGTGGGGGCGTAAGATTTTCGAAGCCGAGAATATGCGAAAAATCTATATAAAATGGAATCCCGACAAGACGGAGACTCCCGACGGCACCTATTTCTTTCTTTTCAAGGCTTTTCACAACTCGGGTCGTTTTGTTGAGCATAGAGGTGTCATCGAGGTTGTCCGATGAAGGATTCTAAAGTTTTCTAATCAGTGGTGACATAAACAAAAGACGACCAAAATTGCTTTGGCCGTCTTTTGTATTTGGGAGCGAAAAAGGGATTATTCGCTTATTGTCATTTCCTGAAGGAAGTGGACACTGTTGTGAATGTGTTTGTACATGATTTCGTCAATGTCGACAAAGTTGACGCACTTGCGGAAGTCGGCGAAGAGTTTTTCGATGAAAGGACTGCTCTTCAGACCTTCCTGATGACGGAACTCGAGGGCTTGAGAGGCGTTGAATAGCTCTATGGCGAGTACTCGCTCCACATTCTCCATGACACGATAGCACTTTGTGGCCGCGTTGCCGCCCATGCTGACAAGGTCCTCTTGGTTCTGACTGCTGGGGATGCTGTCAATGCTGCAGGGTGTGCAAAGTTGTTTGGTTTGGCTGACGATGGCGGCGGCGGTGTATTGCGGAATCATGAAACCGCTGTTGAGACCTGGTTTGGCGACGAGGAAGCTTGGCAGACCGCGTTTGGCATCGATAAGCTGATATGTGCGGCGTTCGCTGATGGCACCAAGTTCAGCCACGGCTATGGCTAGGAAATCCAGCACCATTGCAAGAGGCTCGCCGTGGAAATGGCCGCCACTAATAACCATGTCTTCGTCGGGGAGAACAATGGGGTTGTCGGTTGTGGAGTTGATTTCAGTCTCCACAACGCTGGTGACGTAGGCAATAGTGTCTTTGGCGGCACCGTGAACCTGAGGAGCGCAGCGGAAACTGTAAGGATCTTGGACGTGCTCTTTGTGGCGGCGAATGATGTCGCTGCCTTCTGTGTAGCGGCGTACGGCCTCTGCGGTTTGGAGTTGTCCTTTGTGAGGACGTACCATGTGGAGGCTCTCGTAGAATGGCTCAATACGGCCGTCGAATGCGTCGAGGCTGAGGCTGAGAATCATGTCGGCCTGTTTGCTGAGACGCTGGGCTTTGAGAAGACTCCATACAGCATAACTGCTCATAAACTGAGTGCCGTTGAGCAGAGCCAGGCCTTCCTTGCTTTGCAACACTATTGGTTGCCATCCTTTGGCGGCATAGACCTCGCTGGCTTCGCAGCGACGTCCCTTCCAGTACACCTCGCCCATCCCAAGTATAGCGGGGAGCATGAGGTTGGCAAGAGGGCAGAGGTCGCCGCTGGCACCGAGACTTCCTTGCTGGTACACTACTGGCAGTATGTCGTCATTGAAGCAGTCGATAAGACGTTGAACGGTCTGAAGCTGAGCGCCACTGTAACCGAAGCAGAAGTTCTGTGCTTTGAGAAGGAGCATTAGGCGGACAACCTCTTGAGGCACCTCGTCGCCTACGCCGCAGGCATGGCTCATGACGAGATTCTTCTGAAGTTGGCTAAGCTGTTCCTTGCTGATACTGATGTTGCAGAGGCTACCGAAACCTGTTGTTACGCCATAGATGGGCTCTTTCTGGGTCTCCATCTTCTGGTTGAGGTAATTGCGGCATTTCTCTATGCGGCGTTTTGCCTCGTCGCTAAGCTGGAGGGTCATGTGACCGTCTATTATTTCCTTGACGCGGGCAAGCGTCAGCTTTTCGTCGGGATTGAGGTTGAATATCATGAGATTGTTGTGGTTTTGTTTATAGGGGAGTGTTGTTCTTTAGGTTAATGCCAGGTTTGCGATAGTTATGCTATGGTGGCTTTTGCGCGGTCGGCGATATCGTCGTCGACAAGAATGCGGCCGCAGTGCTCGCAGACGATCACCTTTTTGTGCATCTTGATTTCGGTTTGGCGCTGAGGAGGAATCTTGCTGAAGCATCCTCCGCAGGCATCACGGTCGATGGTGACGACGGCGAGGCCGTTGCGGGCTGCTTTGCGTATACGTTTGTATGCTGTAAGGTAGCGGGGCTCGATAAATTGTTCCTGCTCCTCCGACTTTGCGCGAAGACGCTGTTCGTCTTTCTCGGTCTCTTTCGTGATGTCCTCAAGCTCGTCTTTTTTTACTTGAAGGTCTTTGTGACGGTTTTCAAGCAGAAGCTCCGCCGCGGCTATGTGCTGCTGAACCTCCTTGATGTGGGCGTTGGCTTCTTTAAGATGGCGCTCGCAGAGCTGAATCTGTAGCTCTTTGTATTCTATTTCTTTGTTGATGGCTTCGAATTCACGGTTGTTGCGCACGTTGTCCTGCTGCTTCTGGTATTTCTTGATCATCTCGCCATGCTCAGCGATCTCGTTTTTCTCGTTGGCGATTCTTTGGTTGGTTTCAGCGATGTCGTTGTTGAAGTTTTGAATGCGGGTTTCAAGACCGGCGATTTCGTCTTCGAGGTCTTGGATGGCTTGAGGCAGTTCTCCGCGAATAATCTTGATCTTGTCGATCTCGGAATCTACAGTTTGGAGGGTGTAGAGGGCTACGAGTCTTTTTTCGACGGCGATGTCGACATCGAGTTGACGGGCAATGTTTTCATTCTGCTGGTTTATTGCAGCGGACTCTTGTGTGGTTTCTTTTTTTGTTGTGACTTTTTTTGCCATTGTATGATTATTTTTATTTTTTGCTTGTGGTTATGCGACAGCTTTTTTAATATATCTTTTTATTTATTAGTTACATATAACTAATAAAGCTGTTGTTTTGGCTTGAAATTTGGCAGACAAAATTACAAAATTTTTCTGAAATGGTGCGATATATTATTTCTTTTGCAAATTGTTCGCTTTCAAAATGACCTATGTCGGCGAGGATAATGTCGTTTGCCGCGGCTTGGAAATCGTGGTATTTTAGGTCGGAAGTCAGCAGAATGTCGGCGTGTCTCGCTTTGGCGTCGTTGAGAAGAAATGCGCCGGCACCTCCGCAGATGGCAATTTTTTTCACAGGTCGTGATATGTCCGATGACGATTCTCTGGAGGTTCGTATGAATGGCAGATCCAATCTCTTCTTGACCATATCATAAAAATCGGCAAGAGTCATGGCTTGTTGCAGAAAACCCACAATGCCAGCTCCAACGGTTGGCATTGGGTTGGTGAGAGCAAAGCAGTCTATGGCAGGCTCCTCGTACGGGTGGGCATCACGCAGTAGTCGCAACAGTTGTCGCTCTATTCGTTTTTCGTAAATAACCTCGATTCTTGTCTCCTTTTCGTGGTGTAGCTGTCCTATTTCGCCGCAGAAAGGATTGCTCCCGTTGCCTGGGCGGAAAGTTCCCTCGCCATCGCTGTTGAAGCTGCAACAGTCGTATGTCGATTGGCTACCGGAGGCGATATGCCCGGCACCTGCGGCAAACAGTGCCGACCTCACCTCGTCAGCGTGCGATACGGGTACGTATGTCACCAGTTTGCGCAAAACACCCTCCATTGGACGCAGTATCTGGCATTGGTGCAGACCTATCTTTTCGGCGAGAATGCCGTTGACACCATAGAGCAGGTTGTCAAGGTTGGTGTGGGCGGCATAAACCGCAATGCTGTTCTTTATAAGTTTTGTTAGTAATTTTCCTGTTTGGCTCGATGTCGTTACCCGCTTCATTCCGCCAAAAATCACGGGATGGTGGCTGACAATGACATTGAGACCTTTTGCTATGGCTTCATCGACAACGGCATCGGTGACATCCAGAGCGATAAGGACACCTTTGATTTCGGCATCGCCGTCGCCGACGAGGAATCCGGCGTTGTCGTAATTCTCTTGGTATTCAGGAAGAAAAGTGGCGTCAAGATAGTCGAATAATTCTTTTGTTTTCATTGCTCCGGATTTATCTGTTTCTTGGTGTCGTTTTTGTAAGTGATTTTTACGTTGTCGGGCGAGCCTTTCACTATGTGTATTTTTATCTCAGGCATATAGCGGGCAACGACCCCACAGTCGTCGGTGGCCGCCAACTGAGGGTCTTGTAGCGCGCGTTGGTATGCGTCGCGCAATATGTCGAACCGGAATGCCTGTGGAGTTTGTGCCTGCCACATTTGGCTGCGTTCTGGAATACGCATTATTGTGGAGTTGAACACATTGACCTGCCAGATTGTGTCTGTCGAAGGTATACCAACTGCCGCTGCGCCATACTGGCTGCAAGCTTCCACTGTTTCAGTAATGGTTTCTTGCGACACAAATGGACGAGCGGCGTCGTGAAGAAGCATGCTGAAATTGTCGTCGACAGTATCGATATAGCATTCTATTGCCGCCAGTGTTGATAGGTATCTTTCGCTGCCTCCGGCAACGATTCTCTTTACTTTCCGCCACCCGTTTTTGTTTGCTATCTCCTTGGTTTTCTCAATCCAATCCGGATGAGATACTATGCATATTTCGTCGATTTTCTCATTTCTTTCAAAGGCGTACACAGAATGTTCCAAGATGGTTCTACCATCGTCGAGTGTTAAAAACTGTTTTGGGATTTCAGCATTCATCCTGCTCCCTGTGCCACCTGCAAGAATAACGGCAACTGTTTGCATATCAATATATAGAATTGTTATTGATGTATTGTTATCAAATGCAAATTTACGAAAAAACATCGATACTTTAAATAAGTGGTAAGAAAGAGACTCTCTTAGCGGACTCATAGCGGACATTTTGAGTGCTGAAAGTCGCCTTGATATGACTTCGTATGCGAAGTGATTTTCGTTTGTTCCCGTTCTTTTTGTGATGAAAGCAACAGCGGGCTTCAGCGTGCCATTTGGTGAGGTGTGAGCGGAAATCGAACATATCTCGCATTTTCATTCCACAGAATTCCGTTTTTTTTATTATCTTTGCTTTTTCAAATAAAATAATAGAATAATGAAAAAGTGGTTGAAAATCACGCTTATAATAGTTGCTTCGCTTCTTGGTCTTCTCTTTTTGGCGCTGCTTTTGGTGTCTCCTATCGCCAAAGGTTATGTAAATAAACATGGCAAAGAACTTATAGGACGAGAAATACATGTTGAAAAACTACGTGCCAATGCATTGGCCGGACGTGTGCGTATCTACGACATGACAGTGTACGAGGATGACGATACTACGGCATTCTTTTCTTTTGACACACTCGATGTCTCTGTTAAACTTCGTAAGCTTCTGCGAAGCGAGCTATATGTGCGTCATATTACATTGTCAGGGCCTCGTGTCAAGGTGATTCAGAACAAAGACCGTTTCAATTTCAGCTCCATAATAGACCATTTCTCATCTGACGAAGAGGAGCCAGACACAGACACGACGTCTAGCGATTGGAAATTCGGGTTCTACAACATCAGGCTTAGCGACGGAGAGGTATATTACGCCGACGCGGGATTGGGAAGCGAATGGGATTTGAAAAATTTGAATGTCAAGATTCCCGGTGTCTATTTCGATGGCGCAGAGAATACCGATGCCGGATTGGCGCTTCAGCTTGCCGATGGCGGTGTGTTGCGCACCGAGGCGTCGATGAATATGGACAACAATGATTTCAAAGTCAATCTGCAACTTGAGAAATTTGCCATCTCCAATGCCAAGGCCTACCTTGCCGATGTCATGAGTGTTGGTAAGATGGAGGGCCTTCTCGATGCCGATATTAAAGTCGACGGCAATCTTAGCGATATTATGAAGATGATTATCAGAGGCAAACTTACGCTCAGCGGCGTCGAAATCTGTGACAAACAGAATGAGTCTGTGGCCTCCTTCAATAAGCTCGCCATTGTGCTCAACAAGATCAGCCTTGCCGAAAACCTTTACGACATCAAGTCAGTGGCCCTTAATGGATTATCGTCTCATTTTGACATCTACAGCGACGGCAACAATTTCTCCCGACTATTCGCCTCCTCATCGTCCTCCGAGAACGACGATGAGCCTGAAGCGGTGGAGGTCACTGAAAACGCCAATCCTGTTGAATCCAAACCTTTCAAACTTAATGTGGGCAGCTTCGCTGTCAACGATGCTGAATTCACTTTTAACGACAACACGTTGCCGGATCATTTCTCTTTTCCAGTGAAGAAAATCAATATCGCCGCCGAGAATATATCTTCGAGTGGTGACAACAATGCCCGCGTCATCGCCCAGCTGCCCCATGGCGGCACTATGATGGTGCGTTGGCATGGCAATATCGACAATTGGAAACAAAACCAAAATCTGATGTTGAACATCAGAAATTTGCAGCTTAAAGACCTGTCGCCTTATTCTGTCGCCTATCTGGGGGCTCCATTCACCGACGGCACATTCTCCTTCACCAGCGACAATAGAATCCTTTACAGTCAGCTTGAGGGAAACAACAAGATAGACCTCTTCAACCCCGAGGTTGGCGAGAAACGCAAGGATGTTGATGCGGAAGTCAACATACCCCTCAAGGCGGCCATCTATGTCTTGAAAGACAAGGACGGCAAAGTTGAGCTCGATATCCCTGTCAAAGGCAATATTGATTCGCCTGAGTTCTCGTACATGAAGATGGTTTGGAAGACTCTTGGCAACCTTCTTGTCAAAGTGGCCACATCTCCTTTCCGCGCCGTTGCCAAAGCGTTGGGTCAGACCGGTGAGCTAGACTTCATTGCCTACAATCCCCTTGATGTTCATTTCTCTTCCGAGCAGTACAGTGTTCTCAACAAGATTGTGGATGTGCTCAAGTACGACACCAGCATAACCATCACTCTTGTGCCGCAAATCAATATGCAGCAGTCCTGCAAGCAGCAAAGCCTTTACCTCCTCAAGGAGGAGTACTATATGACAAAGCATCCCGACAAAGCGAAGTCTGCGATCTTCCCGCAGGTTTATCTCTACGACGAGGTTGGCAGGATATCGGTTAAAGACACTGGCTTTGTCGCTTTCCTTCAGCGCAAGGGTATCTCTTCTCGCAAACCGAGTGACAAGGATGTGCAACGGCTGGCCGAAAAACTCTATTCCCGCGATGCGGCCCAGTCAAGCCTCGAGATCTTGGCAGGATACCGCAACGATTTTATTAAAAAATTCTTCTCTGATCAGGGTATAATAGAAAAGCAACTCGTAATAGGCCCCATTGACAACACCAGCGACAGGTCGGGCTATGTCATCAATTCGGAAATGACAAATGAGGACATGGGCGATGGTGTCGAGTGAACAGTGTCGTAAAAGGATAAAGTGAATGCTATATTATATCTGCAACTTTTCAAAACATTCTAAGTAAATGGGAATTGGTAAATGGATATTGACAGGTCTTGGATGGACTATGATGGGCCCTGTGGGAGCCATTATAGGCTATATTGTGGGTAAAAAGCTTGAGAACAAATCGGATGACAGGGACGATCAACGAATAGGAGGCGGATACTCCAACTCATCATCCACAAACCAGAAACGATCGTATCAACGCTATCAAAACACAGGCAATGACGCAGACCTTTCGGCTGCATTGCTGGTACTCATTGCCGACGTGATGAACGCCGACAATGTTGTGAAGAAATCTGAACTTGACATTGTGAAACGCTTCCTCCTGAGCAACTATGGCGAGGAGAAGGGTAAGGAACTGCTATTGCGTCTGCGTGACCTCAAGGACAAAAAGATACCGACTCAAGACGTCTGCCGTCAAATCAAGATCAACACCGACTACACGACACGCTATCACATGCTCGACTTCCTTTTCAGTATCGCTGGCAGTGACGGCGATGTGTCAAGTCCCGAGCTCCTTCTGCTGCACTCAATCTCAAATGGTCTGGGCATTAGAATGAGTGACTATCTCTCAATCTCTTCCCGCCATACCACATCAAGTTATCGTCATTCCGACAGTTCCTCTCGAGGCGGCTCCTATAGAAGCAGCTCATCCCGTGGAAATACCACATCTTCGGGCAAAGACCCATACTCGGTTCTGGGTATCAATAGCAGCGCCACCGACGACGAGGTGAAGAAAGCATATCGTCGCATGGCTATGAAATATCATCCCGACAAAGTGGAGGGGTTGGGTGATGAGGTGAAACGCAACGCCGAAGCCCAGTTCCGCGAAATCAATGAGGCGTATGAAACCATCAAGCAGGCAAGGGGAATGAAGTGACGAGGCAATGATGTGATTATGCACTCAAGGTGAATTCCTGGTATAACTAACAACATCATATTACTAAAAAAAACTTTTTTGCTTTGGAAATAATGTCTCCCGTTGGCTCTTACGAGTCGTTAGCCGCTGCCATTCAGGCTGGTGCCGACGCCGTTTATTTTGGTGTGGGCAATCTCAATATGCGCTCTCGTTCTGCCAACAATTTCACCCTCGACGACCTCGAAAAGATTTGCTCTATCGCCCACAGCCATTCTGTGCGCACATATCTGACGGTAAATACAATCATCTACAACAATGAAATAGACGAAATGCATCGTCTCGTCGACGCCGCCAAGCGTGTCGGTGTCAGCGCTATCATCGCCAGCGACATGGCCGTTATCACCTATGCGAACCAAATCGGCGTAGAGGTGCACATCTCTACCCAGTGCAACATCAGCAACATCGAGGCTGTCCGCTACTATTCCCGCTTTGCCGATGTCATGGTTACTGCCCGAGAGCTGCCTTTGCGCCAAGTGGCGGAGATAACAAAGTTTATCAGTGACAACGATATACGTGGTCCTAAGGGAGAGCTCGTTCAGATAGAGATTTTCGCACATGGCGCTCTCTGCATGTCGGTGAGTGGCAAATGCTATCTCAGTCTCGACAACTACAACTACAGCGCCAATCGCGGAGCCTGCCTTCAGCTCTGCCGCCGTGAGTATTTGGTCAAAGACTTGGAGTCGGACTTGGAGTTGGTCGTCGACAACAAATATATCATGTCGCCCAAGGATTTGTGCACCATCGATTTCCTGGACAAAATAGTACATGCAGGTGTCAAGGTGTTGAAAATCGAGGGCCGTGGCCGTAGCGCCGACTATGTGAAGACTGTTACAGAATGCTATAAGGAAGCTGTCGCCGCCATAGACGATGGCACCTACTCTCAAGAGCGTATCGCCGAATGGAAGAAGCGGTTATCCACAGTCTTCAACCGTGGTTTTTGGGACGGCTACTATATGGGTCGTAAGATGGGTGAGTGGACGGAACGTTATGGCAGTCAGGCGACAGAGAACAAGGTGTACCTCGGTTTGGTTCGCAACTTCTTTGGCCGCATCAGTGTCGCAGAGGCTCAAATGCAAACCGACCAGACTCTTCACCCCGGTGACGAAATCATGGTTATTGGCGAAACCACAGGCGTCTACCGCGCCACTGTGACAGAACTGCGTCTCGACAGAGACCCAGTGCCTGAGGTGAAACAGGGCGACCGTTTCAGTTTCGCAACAACCGAGACACTGCATCGTGGTGACAAACTATACCGTATAGACCAAATAGTCGATGAGTTTTAACGTTTGGTGAAAAAAAACAGAAATGGCAAAGACAAAATCATATTTCTTCTGCTCAGAGTGTGGTTACCAAAGCAGCTCGTGGCTTGGCAAATGTCCCGAGTGCGGCAAATGGAACACCTTTACCGAGGAGGTGGTGCAAGCGACAAAATCGCCATCAGTGGCTTCCAAGTCGAGAATGGGTGTAGTAGCTACAAAACCGAAGCTGATACATGAGGTTTCTACCAACGAGACGGTGCGTATTCCTACAGGATGTTCCGAATTTGACAGAGTCCTTGGTGGAGGTATAGTTCCTGGCTCGCTGCTTTTACTTGGCGGAGAACCCGGCATTGGCAAGTCAACGTTGCTCCTGCAGACAGCCCTTGCCATACCCGACAAGCGCATACTCTATGTCAGTGGCGAGGAGAGTGAGCAGCAAATCAAGATGCGTGCCGACCGCATTATGCAGTCGGGTGAAGGTCATAAAGGCGAATGTTTTGTTGTTTCGGAGACGGTGACACAGCGCATTTTCGAGCATGTTGACGAAGTACATCCCGATTTGCTCATTGTAGACTCAATACAGACCGTCTGCACCGAGAGTATCGACTCGTCGGCAGGCAGCATATCCCAGATTCGGGAGTGTACCGCCGAGTTTCAGCGTTATGCCAAAGAGAGCGCCGTGCCTGTTCTCTTGGTGGGGCACATCACCAAGGACGGCAATCTGGCCGGCCCCAAGGTTATGGAGCATATTGTCGACTGCGTGCTCCAGTTCGAGGGCGACCGAAACTATGGCTACCGCTTGTTGCGCTCGCTAAAGAACCGTTTTGGATCTACGGCGGAGATGGGCATTTTCGAGATGCAGGGCGACGGACTAAGGCAGGTCTCGAATCCTTCTGAATTTCTGCTCTCGCAACGCGACGAGAACTTGAGCGGATGCTCAGTCGCTGCCACCCTCGAAGGCGCCCGTCCCATGTTTATTGAGGTGCAGTCGCTGGTATCTTCGGCTGTCTACGGCACTCCCCAGCGCAACGCCAACGGCTTCGATTTCCGACGTTTGTCCATGCTTCTCGCTGTTCTTGAGAAACGCTGCGGTTTCAAACTTGCTGCCAAGGATGTCTTCCTAAACATTGCTGGCGGTATACGTGTCAACGACCCCGCCATCGACCTTGCTGTGGCTTGCTCTATACTCTCTTCCAATGTCGATATACCGATCTCTCCGCGCTATTGTTTCGCCGCTGAGATGGGGCTTAGCGGCGAGGTGCGTCCTGTAAGCCGTGTCGAGCATCGCATCGCCGAAGCCGACAGGCTTGGCTTTGAAAAGATTTTTGTGTCGAAATACAACACTAAAGGCGTTGTAAAGAAACGCTTTGGTATTGATATTGTGGAGGTCTCTGTCATAGAGGAGGCGTTCCGCACTCTTTTCGCCTGATTTTTTATTCTAAGCCAAAAATAAAATAGGTTGTTGTGCGTTAAAGATATAAAACAGAGTAATATGAATATTAAACGACAGATAATAATCTTGTTGATGGTTGTCACGCCTATGTTGATGGTGCAAGCCCAGCAGGACTCTATTGTTTCTATGTCGCCGGACCTCTCGTCATCCTTGATACCCTCTGAGCGTCCAATACACCAACTCGACAATTCATCCAAACTTATCGATACCACTCGCAAATGGGATTTCCGTCTCGCCATGGGAGGCGGCATCGCTGGCAACAAGTATAATAGTGCCACCTATTCAGGCATAACACCTACTCTGATATACCGTCCCAGCGACAAATGGACTTTCAAGGCTACAGCCTCAATGATGCACTCCTATTCGTTGGCTCCCAACGGCTATGTCGTGGGCGGGCGCAATGTACACAGTCTGGCTCCCTATCGTCAGCCCGACGCTACGGCTGGTGCTGTGGGGGTGTCGGCCACATTCAAAGCCAATGACAGACTATGGATTGCAGCCTCGTTACTGCACATGGGCGGCAACTTGGCGACGGCAAGCATTGTCAACCCTTGGCTCCCCGACATGCCAGTCACTATCGATGCCACAGCTATCTCAGCCTCTATGCGCTATCGTATCGGCAAGGATAATTATTTGGATATCCACATGACCTTTGTTGACGACCGCGCGGGTACGTTGAGTCCACTCCTTTTCACCTCTCCGCTCTACGGCCCATGTAACTATCATTCCACCTCTTTCGGAGGCTATTTCTTTTAGTGTTTAAATCATAAACTGATATCTCTTGAAAAACATAGACAGACGTGATTTTATTAAGGTTGCAGGGGCTGGGGCTTTGGCTACGGCTGCTGTGGCGGCAGGATGCTCGCCCAGTCGCGAGACGAAAGCAGAGGGCGTTAGCCTTGGCGAAGTGCCTGAGGGTAAAATGACTATGTGTGAGAATCTCCATGGCGACAAAGTCTCTCTGCTAGGCTATGGTTGTATGCGTTTCCCCACAATTGAGGGCGAAAGTGGTCGCGAGCAGGATCTGCCTCTCGACCAGGAGGCAGTAAACCAACTTGTCGACTATGCCATTGCCCATGGTGTCAATCTCTACGACACTGCCCCGCCATATTGCAAGGGGCGTTCTGAACATGCTGTCGGCATTGCTCTAAGTCGTCACAAACGTGAAGAGTTCTTCGTTTCTACCAAACTCTCGAATTTCTCTCCAAGTACATGGAGTAGGGAAGAGAGTATCAAGATGTACCACAACTCGATGAAGGAGTTGCAGGTGGATTATCTCGATTACTATATGCTTCACAGCATAGGTGGCGCACGTCGTGACGCCGCCGGCAATGAGCTTGATTCGATGGAGACACTACGCCGTCGTTTTTTCGACAATGGTATGCTCGATTACCTCTGTGAGGAACGCGAGAAAGGAAATATTCATAACCTTGGATTCTCCTACCATGGCGACATCAAGGTGTTTGACTATCTGCTATCGCTCCAGGACGAAGGTAAATACCATTGGGATCATGTCCTCATCCAGCACAACTATGTTGATTGGAACCATTCCAAGCTTATCAACGAGAGCAACACAAACTCGAGCTATCTATATGCTGAGCTAGAGAAACGCAACATTCCCGTTTTCGTCATGGAACCTCTTCTTGGCGGTCAGCTGGCTAACCTGAACGACCATGCCGTTGAAATGCTCAAGCAGCGTGACCCTCAAGCCTCTGTTGCTTCTTGGGCTTTCCGATTTGCCGGCAATCAGCCGCGTATACTCACTGTGTTGAGTGGCATGACCTACATGGAGCATCTGCAAGACAACATACGCACCTATTCTCCTCATAAACCTTTGGCGGAGGATGAATTGAAAATGCTTGAGGAAATAGCCGATGTTTTCGCCAATTTCAAAACTGTTCCTTGTACAGGCTGCAAATACTGTATGCCTTGCCCTTATGGTATAGATATTCCGGCTATTTTTACCCATTATAACAAGTGTCTTAACGAGGGTAACGTGCTCAATGACATCGGTACCGACAGCGAAGAAAAACGAGCCTTCCGCAAGGCACGGCGCGCTTTTCTTGTCGACTATGACCGTACCGTGCCATCTGTGCGTCAAGCCGACCACTGCATCGGTTGTGGACACTGTGTGAGCGAATGTCCTCAGAATATCAATATTCCCGAGCAGATGCAGCGCATCAATGATTATGTTGAGACATTGAAACAGAGCAGGGTTTGAGAGTCTTGCCTCTTCTGTCTATAGTGGGTTCTTTATAGGTGAATGTCAGAGAGTATTGGCGTCGGGCTATGCCTGCGAAGATGCCTATCTGGCTGCTCAGGTTGCTGTATATGTGTGCCGGCTCGGCAAAATAGCTTGCCGCTCCTTGTGAATTCAATACATCTTTTGTATAGCGGAAGGCTTCTGGTGACAGGCTTTCAACAACCAGTGTGTATTCGCGTAGCAGGGGGTGCTCGGCGGTGTCTTTGAGTATCATGATGGATAGTAGTATCTCATCGCTTACTCCTTCAATTTTTTTGTCGGAAAACAATAGATTTGTATAGTAGTCCATAAGTCCCTCGGCACAGTTTACCTCTGGGTCGGTTATCTCTTTGTTGATGCAGTTGAAGTAAGCGTGTATAACGGTATCTATGGTATCCCATACTTTCTCCCACTCATTCCATCTGCTGCCGCTGTCGCGCTCCAAGACGTAGATGTAGTAGTAGTTCTCGCCTATGGGATCAGTGAGGGTGAAACTGATCTCGGCGGTGTTGAAAGGGAGAAGTGTGTCAAGCTCGGCGAGTGGCATAGTCATATCAGGCAGGGCAGGTACTCGTGTGCCTCCTGTTATTGTGGGGTGGCCAGGCACATCGACATGCAGTGTCAGTGTGTCGCCGGCTGTGGCGCTGTAGCCAAAAAAATAATTGGCGCCGTCGCGGGAGGTGAAAGAAGTGGAGGTTCCGTTGATGTCAAGGGTGACTGTGGCGTTGTCGACAGGAGTGAAAGGTTGGTTGTCAAGAAAAAAACGACTATAAGTGATGTTGGCAAAAAAGATGCTGTCGGTGCATGGCAGCGCATTGACGACAACGTCTCGTTCAATGTCCTCAACGTCGAATTCTACAACCTTCTCGCACGACTGCGTTACTGCCAGTGTAAGGAATGTCAGTGATAATAATAAAATGCGGCTCAATATTTTTTGTGTTCTCATTTTGCTTTCGGCTTGTTTTGTCGTCAGAATTTTAGTGTGTAAGCCACTGATGGGAGGATTGGGAATATTGATAGTTGGACAAGGGCACCGTTGTAGTTTTGGTAGCGGTGCTCATGACTTTCGTAAATCATGTAAGGATTCTTGCGGTTGTAGAGATTGTATACGCTGACGCTGATGGTGCGAGAGCAATTCTTGAAGCTGCGGTGGAAATTGGCTCCGATATCCATGCGGTGATAATCAGGCATTCTGAAATTGTTGCGTTTGCCAGGGTTGGAGAGGTATCCTGTCCAACTGTTAGGATCCACATTGGCATAGTCGTTGGCGGTTTCTTGTGCCTGAGCGTATTCCTGCATACTAAGAGTGGCGGCGTTGCCAGAGCTGAACACCCATGTTGCGCTAAAGTCTATTTTGTCGTTGAGTTTGTAGCTGAGCACTATGCTCAGGTCGTGTCGGCGGTCGTATTTGGCAGGGAAGGCTTCTCCGTTGTTTAGTTCTTGTCCAGGACGGTCAAACAAGCGCATGGTTTTGCTCCATGTGTAACCTATCCAACCTGTGAGATTGCCAAAGTTGCGTTGCAGCAACAACTCTATGCCGTATGCCCAACCGTCGCCGATAACCACCTTTTCCTCCCAGCTTTCGTCGCTTCCAAAGAAAGAGGCTCCGTCTTTGTATTCCAGCAGGTTGTGCATTTTTTTGTAATAGCCTTCCACAGAGAGGTCTCCGATGCCACCCATCTCGTAGAAGAGTCCTGCTGCTACTTGGTGGGAATACATGGGAGCGATGTTCTCGGTGACAGGAACCCATAGGTCGGTAGGCATGCTGACACTGGTCGTCGAAAGGAGGTGCATAAACTGTGTCATATAGGCGTAGCCGGTTTTTAATGACAGCCCTTCGCCAAGCATAATGCGCCCTGACAGACGAGGTTGAAGGGTGGGGTAGAACTTGTCGTGAACGGCAAAGCCGCTAAGGTTCAATCCGTAATTGATTTTAACTGCATCGTTGATGCTCCAGTCGTCTTCGGCATAGAGCGACATCTCCTCGGCAAGGATTTTGCTGTGGTTCACGGTGGTGTCGAGAATGAAGGAACTATTCATCACTTCGGCGCTATAGGCGTCGAGGTGCATATCGGCCACTTCAGGTTGGAATATATGGTGTGTCGCCGAGGCACCGAACTTCACAATGTGATTAGGGTCGGGGGTGTATTCCAAATCGGTGCGGAGGCTGACATCATTGATTTTCGAAACATAGTTCATTTTGAACTCGGAGGATTGGCTGTCAGTCTCTTCCGTGGCTAAAGTTGTGGTTTCATAGTTAACCCCGATGGTATTGTTGTAACGGGTGTAGGCGCCGGTGACATTCATGAATAATTTCGGTGTCAGCTCATAGTTCCAACGTGCCGACGCTACAATGTTGCCCCATTTGGTGTCGAAGTTCAGGTATTGTTCCTGTACATCGGTGGCCAAGGTGCGAATGCGTGTGTAAATCACATCCGACCCCATATAGTAGCTTGCAAAGAGACGGCTGCGGTCGTTGAAACGATGGGTGAGTTTGCCGTTCAAGTCGTAGAAATAGTATCCTGCCCTAAGTTTGTAGTCATTATTGTCGGCGAGTTTTTTCACCAATGGTTGTAGCAGGAAATCGGCGTATGTGCGGCGCGCTGACAGGCAGAATGTGGTGCGTTCGGTGCGTATAGGCCCTTCGAGGTTGAACTTTGCCGATATAAAACCGATAGAGGCGTTGCCGTGCAGATGTTTGTCATTGCCGTTGTTGGTGGTGACGTCGAGCACGCTGCTTAGTCTGCCGCTAAAATGGGCGGGAAAACTGCCTTTGTAGAGTGTTACGTTTTTTACTGCGTCGGTGTTGAAAGCGGAGAAGAATCCACCCATGTGGCTGACATTGTAAATGGGCACACCGTCGAGGAGGAAGAGGTTCTCGTCGGGGCCGCCACCGCGAACATAGAAGCCGCTGTTGCCCTCCGACCCGCTTTGGACACCAGGCAGCAACTGAAGAGCTTTTACGATATCGGCTTCGCCAAAGAGAACGGGCACGGCTTTGAGTCTTTCGATAGGTATCTGTACGGCACTTATCTGCGACGATTTCGCATTGTCAATTCGTTCGCCACGTACCACAACAGTCTTCAGCTCAATGCTGGAAATGAGTTTGTAATTGAGTTTTATGTTGCTTTTCAGGAGTATCGCATCGGTAACGGTTTTGTAGCCCATGTAGGATATCCTCAGTGTGACACTGTCGCTTTTCAATGTCAGAGAATAACGCCCTTGCGCATTGGTCAGTACGCCTTTTCCGCTCCGCATATCCATCACAGCGGCCCCGATAAGGGTCTCGCCGCTTGACGAGTCGGTGACAATGCCGCTGATAGTGTGGCTTTGCCCTCTTGTCATGCCGCAAATCAGAACAAAAATAAAGAACAGAGCTATTGTTTTTGCTTTTACCATTATAAGCGGTTCTTTGTAAGAAGGTGGTTTACAGTGGTTATGGAGGAATGCTTCCTTTCTAGGTTGAATGCCACAACTAACTCCTGTAGCATATAGATGCTTGCATGGGCATTGGGTAAATATTATGTGATTGCCTCATAGAGGACCTGTTGTCACAAACTCTTACTGCACTCCTCCACAAAACTCAAGAACAGAGGATGCGGATTGAGAACAGTGCTGGAGTATTCGGGGTGGAACTGAGTGCCGACAAACCAACGGTGAGTGGGAATCTCTACAACCTCAACAAGATTGCTCTCAGGGTTTACGCCGACACATTGCATACCATTCTTCTCATATTCCTCCTTGTAGTTGTTGTTGAATTCGTAACGGTGGCGGTGGCGTTCGCTGATTTTAAGAGTGCCATAAATACCTGCCACACGACTGCCTTCGCGGAGCTCGCAACTGTAAGCGCCAAGACGCATAGTGCCGCCCATATTGGTCACCGACTTCTGCTCTTCCATAAGGTCAATGACATTGTGTTTTGTGTCCGCATCCATCTCGCTTGAGTTGGCATCTTTGTAGCCCAATACGTTACGGGCAAATTCAATTACCATCATCTGCATTCCCAAACAAACGCCGAATGTCGGGATGTTGTTTTTGCGGGCATACTCGACAGCCACTATTTTCCCCTCAATGCCACGCTGTCCGAATCCGGGACAGACCATAATACCTGCAACGCCGGACAGTTTCTCGGCAACATTCTCCTTTGAGAGGTTCTCACTGTTGATGAAGTCGATTCTGACCTTCACATGATTGTATATTCCAGCGAGCGACAGACTTTCGCGAATGCTTTTGTAAGCATCCTGAAGGTCATATTTGCCAACCAGCCCCACATGGACCTCCTTGGTGGCGGTACGCTGAAGTTCGAGGAAACGGTGCCATCCCTCCATCTCGGGTGTCTCGCCGACAGGAACTCCAAATTTTCGCAACAATGCGGCATCAAGTCCTTGACGTTGCATGTTAACGGGAACCTCATAGATGCTCGGCATATCTTCGCTCTGAACGACACACTCGAGATCGACATTGCAGAACGATGCCACTTTCTGACGTATACCGTCGGAAAGGTGCTTCTCGGTGCGAAGCACAAGCACATCAGGCTGGATACCGGCTCCTTGCATCTCCTTCACAGAGTGTTGTGTAGGTTTGGTCTTGAGTTCGTCAGCGGCTTTGAGATAGGGCACATAAGTCAGATGCACGCTGACGGCGCGGTTGCCAAGTTCCCATTTAAGCTGACGGATAGCCTCCAGGAAAGGAGCTGACTCAATATCACCTATCGTGCCGCCGATTTCAGATATGACAAAGTCCACAACATCATCGTTATGCATAATACGTCGCTTTATCTCATCGGTGATATGAGGCACAACCTGTATTGTCTTGCCCAAATAGTCACCTCGGCGTTCCTTGTCTATCACAGCCTTGTATATTTTACCGGTGGTGACAGAATTGGCGCTGGTGGTGCGTATGCCTGTGAAACGCTCGTAATGGCCAAGATCGAGATCGGTCTCCATGCCGTCAACAGTCACATAGCATTCGCCATGCTCATAAGGGTTTAGCGTCCCTGGGTCAATATTAATGTAGGGATCGAATTTCTGTATTGTGATTGTGTAGCCGCGGGCTTGAAGCAGCTTGCCGATACTGGCTGAAATAATGCCCTTTCCGAGGGAGGAAACAACGCCTCCAGTCACAAATATATACCGTGTCATATCTTGTTTATAGTATTAAGAATCAAACAAGTGTTGCTATAATAAAAATGGCTTTAAAAAATTAAATAACGTAATATAATCAAACAAAGTATGTACTATCGGGAAAAAAATAATAACTTTGCTCTTTCATGCGGTTATGTAGTCATACTGTTATGAGACTACAAAATCGCTATAAATAAATCAGTTATACTAGTTATAATGTCTTTTTTTATTTATTCACTTTTCAATTTTTAATAAACATATGGATAGTAGTTTGCGTTTCCAGGTGGTTGAAGAAGCTTTCAAGAAGACACCACTTCAGGTAGAGATGCCTAAGGAGCGTCCATCCGAGTACTTTGGCAAATATGTGTTCACCAAGCAGAAAATGAGGAAATATCTGTCGGTGGAGGTCTATGACAAACTAATAGATGTTATTGACAAGGGAGCGCGTCTTGACCGCAGAATTGCCGACGACGTGGCTGCCGGTATGAAACAATGGGCCATGGAGATGGGTGCAACCCATTACACCCATTGGTTCCAACCACTGACAGAAGGAACCGCGGAGAAACATGACGCCTTCGTGGAACACGACGGCAAGGGAGGTATGATGGAGGTTTTCACAGGGAAACTGCTTGTTCAGCAGGAACCTGACGCATCAAGTTTCCCTAACGGCGGTATCCGTAACACCTTCGAGGCGCGCGGATATTCCGCATGGGACCCGACTAGTCCTGTTTTCATTATTGACGACACTCTCTGTATCCCGACAATATTCATTGCCTACACTGGTGAGGCCCTCGATTACAAAGCCCCGTTGTTGAGGGCCTTGCATGCCGTGGATGTTGCCGCAACCGATGTTTGCAGACTTTTCCACGACAATGTCACCAAAGTGCATGTGAACCTGGGCTGGGAACAAGAGTATTTCCTCGTAGACGAGGGGCTCTATTCAGCGCGTCCGGATCTGGTTCTTACTGGCAGGACACTCATGGGGCACGAGAGTGCCAAAAACCAGCAAATGGACGACCATTATTTTGGTACTATTCCAGACAGGGTACAGGCCTTTATGAAAGACTTGGAAGTTCAGGCTCTCCAACTGGCTATTCCTTGCAAAACACGCCATAACGAAGTGGCGCCCAATCAATTCGAATTGGCACCCATATATGAGGAGTGCAACCTGTCGGTTGACCACAATATGGTGCTGATGTCACTGATGAAGAAGATTGCCCGCAAGCATGGCTTCCGATGTCTGCTTCACGAAAAACCATTTGACGGTATCAACGGAAGCGGGAAACATCAGAACTGGAGTCTTACAACCAATACAGGCATCTTACTCCATGCGCCAGGAAAGACACCTGAAGACAATTTGCGCTTTGTGGTCTTCATTGTTGAAACCCTTATGGCTGTATACCGCCATAACGGTCTGATGAAAGCCAGCATAATGAGTGCCACCAACGCTCATCGCCTTGGAGGTAACGAGGCGCCTCCAGCAATCATCAGCAGTTTCTTGGGCTCGCAACTCACCGAGCTGCTCAACCATATCGAAGAGTCTGACAAAAACGAACTCTTCACTCTTAAGGGGAAGAAGGGGATGCAATTAGACATCCCACAGATTCCCGAACTGGTGGTAGACAATACCGACAGAAACCGGACCAGCCCCTTTGCTTTCACCGGCAACCGCTTCGAATTCCGTGCCCCTGGCACAGCCGCGAACTGCGCATGTGCAATGATTGTACTCAACACGGCAATGGCAGAGGCACTGCAGAGTTTCAGGCAGCGAGTCGACATGCGCATGTCTAAAGGTGAGAACAAGGTGAGCGCCATTCTCGAAGTGTTGAAAGAAGATATCAAAATCTGCAAGCCGGTGCGTTTCGATGGCAACGGCTATTCGGAAGCCTGGGTTGAAGAGGCTGCACGGCGTGGATTAGACGTCGAAAACTCCTGTCCTGTTATTTTCGAGCACTATCTGGATGAATCATCTGTCAAGATGTTCGAGACAACACAGGTGATGACGAGAAAAGAGTTAGAAGCCCGCAACGAGGTAAAATGGGAGATGTATGTAAAGACTGTTCAGATAGAGGCCCGAGTTATGGGCGACTTATCGATGAACCACATCATTCCTGTGGCAACCCACTATCAGAGCAAGCTTATCAGGAACGTTCAGGGTATGAAGAATGTTTTTCCAAGTGAGAAGGCGGAAAAACTGTCTGCCCGCAACTTGAAACTCATAGAGGAGATAGCCGAGCGCACGGAACGCATAGAGCAGTTGGTCGAGGAACTGACAGATGCCCGTCGCGTGGCAAACAGGGTTGAGAACATTCATCAGCGCGCCATCGACTACCACGACACCGTATGTCCAAAAATGGATGCCATCAGGTATGAAATCGACCATCTTGAGATGATTGTGGAGGACGGACTATGGACACTGCCAAAGTACAGAGAACTGTTGTTTATACGATAAAGGCGGGTTTACACTGTCAACCTATCAATAAGAGTATAGAGAAAGACGTAAGTGTAGTGATTTCAGTTAAAGGAAGGAATCGAGATGTTTGATCAATCAAAGGAAATGCTGGTGAGAAAATTAATTATCATTGCTTTAATACCTTTTATGGTGTGTTGTGGGCGGCATGAATGTTCCTCTTTGCAGGATTACATGAACGCCTATCCTCAGTCACAGCTATGCGACGTTTATAAGTTTTGTTTTCAAGACAAGTTCGGGCTAGAACACTTGCTGACCGACTCGGTCGCAGCTATGGCTTATATCGAGCATGAGATGGAATCTGCCGACTCCACCGACTGGCAAAAGCCGTTGTTTTACTATTATTTGCTTGATAGCAACTATGTTCGCGTCGACCTCAATTATATTCGACAAGGCTATTTCTCAAAAGAAACACTTGTCGCCGCCATGTTGCATAGTTCGTCGACAAAGGCGATAGACTCTGTCGATGTCGCCCATTGGAGAATACAGTGGCATGGCATTCTCTCGCAGCTTCAGGACGTCACTCCACGCCCATTGAACTATGTTGAGGATAGTATTATGATAGAGCAGATGCTGGATTCGGGACAATATGCCACTCATCACAGCAAGCTGTTCAATGGCACCTACTGCCAGCATTACCGTATAGTTCGTCGCGATGTGTTTGAAAAAGAGCTACTGCCTCTTATAAATCAATAATATATGATTTTGTGAGTACTATAAGGTTGTAATGGTATTTGCATGTAAGATATTGACTGTAAAATAAGAGACATCTTATAACTTTAAACGTTAAACTTTTAACTTTACTTATTACTGTGTTCCAGAAAATTATCAACGGTTCGGTGAAGCTTGTCCAGAGATGGATGCCTGAGCCATTTCTTTTTGCTGTTATACTTACCTTTGTCGCCGCTTTGTTGGCAATGCCCATTTGTCGCCAAACCCCAATAGAGGTCATTGTCAATTGGGGTGGAGGAGTATGGGGATTGCTTGCTTTCGCCATGCAGATGGCTCTTGTGTTGGTTACCGGTTCGGCGTTGGCATCGGCGCCGGCTTTGAAGCGAGGTATTGCATGGCTGTCGTCGTTGCCCAAAACGCCGGCGTCGGCGATAGCTCTTGTCACCTCGGTGTCTGCTGTTGCCTGCTGGCTCAACTGGGGTTTCGGCCTTATTGTCGGTGTTATCTTTGCCAAAGATATAGCCCGTCGGCTGCAAGGTGTCGACTACCGACTGCTGATAGCCTCGGCTTACAGTGGTTTTGTGGTGTGGCATGCTGGCCTTTCAGGCTCTGTGCCTCTCAAATTGGCGACTCCAGGTCCTGATCTTGCTGCGGCCACAAGTGGCGCCATTGTCGACCCGTTGCCAATATCCGACACGATTTTCCATCCATATAACTTGGTTATGGTGCTGTTGGTCATCGTTGCCATCACTGCTGTCAACGCGTTGATGCATCCCAAAGGAAACAATGTCGTTGTTGTGGATCCGGCGCTCTTGAAAGATGAGGATGCCGTCGACTCAGAAAAACCGACTTCGGCTACCCCTGCACAACGACTGGAAAACAGTCGTCTGCTGTCTTGGCTGATATCTTTGTTGGGGCTCTCTTTTGTGGTGATAAATCTCTGTTTCAAGAATGGCGCATTTGATTTGGGTATGGTGATAATGATTTTCCTGTTTCTGGGGCTGCTGTTCCACCGCACTCCAGTGGCATACGTCCGTGCCTTTGGCAAAGCGGCGTCGGGAGCTGCCGGTATCATTCTGCAGTTTCCATTCTATGCTGGTATCATGGGTATCATTACAGGGGTGGGAGATAGTGGCATCTGCTTCGGAACAGTCATCAGCAATGCGTGCATAAGTATATCGTCGCCAGTGACATATCCGTTTCTGACATTCCTTTGTGCCGCATTGCTCAACATGTTTGTGCCCTCAGGCGGAGGTCATTGGGCCATTCAGGCACCAATAATGTTTACTGCCGGTGCCGAGTTGGGTGTGGCTCCGGGGCTCACAGGCATGGCCATCGCATGGGGTGACGCTTGGACCAACATGATACAGCCTTTCTGGGCGCTGCCTGCACTGGCTATAGCGGGTCTTAACGCCAAGGATATAATGGGATTCTGCCTTATCGACCTCTTTGTGAGCGGCGTGATAATATCTGGCGGTCTCTTTATTTGGGCGTTATAAATATATGTCTTTTCCTATTCCAAGTCCGCTATGGGTCCGCTATGAGTCCGCTATGAGTCCGCTATTGTCACACCCTCAAACTAACAATACCAAGCTACTAAACCTTGATTATTAATCCCCATTCCCATAAAACCATGAATAAATATTTTGCTCTGATAATTTCTGTTTTGCTTCTGTTTATGGCATGTAAAACAAAAAACAACGACACCGTTACCAACCAGTCGCTCAAGGATACGGTCGAGATGCCTCCTTGTCAGATAGTTTGCGATATGGATAATATGGTCGTGCTCACAATAACGGATCGTGTTAACAGTATGTCTATTGACCTTTTCAAAGGTTCGTATAACGACAGTTTGTTGTCTGCGCTTATGCCGGAAGGGACAAGCCCATCAGCTATCAATGCTTTCCTTATCAAGACATCTGGAGACAATAGTGGTAGGGGCAAACACAATATCCTTGTCGATGCAGGTTTGGGCGAGAAGGCTGGAGGTCTTATGCTTAAGCAACTCGACAAACTTGGTGTGAAACCTGTGGATATTGACGCTGTGTGCCTTACACATCTACATGGCGATCATATAGGAGGCCTGTTGAAAGGCGGTAAGCCTGTTTTCCCCAATGCCGATATCTATCTTTCTGTCGAGGAATACAATGCATGGAGCGATGACGGGCCTATGGCGTCGCATAACGAAATATGGAAACAGGTTTTGAATGTCTATTCCAATCGAATCAAATTGTGCAATGATGGTGACACAATTGTTGACGGATGGGTTGTGGCGCGTTTGGCGCCAGGACATACGCCAGGGCATACTATTTATGAAGCGGGTAATTGTCTATTTATCGGTGATCTTGTCCATGCTCAGGATGTTCAATTCGCATATCCTGAATTTTGCGCGCGTTATGACAACGACCCTGTTCAAGCTGTCAAGACAAGAAAGAAAGTGTTGTCAACAATGGTTGGGCATTATCTGTGTGGTGCGCATTGTTATGACCAAGTGATGGTCACATTATGGGCAGGGCAATAGAGAATGTCGTTCCCTCACCTGGAGTGCTGTCGACAGTGATGGTTCCTTTATGCAGAGTCACAACCTGGTGAACGTAGCTTAGTCCTATGCCGAAGCCTTTGACATCGTGCACGTTGCCTGTCGAAACCCGATAGAAACGCTCGAAGATATGTTTTTGATCCTCTTTGCTGATGCCAAGACCGTGGTCTTTGACAGAGAAGACAACATTCGGCCCTGACAGACGAGTCGTCACCTCGATTTCCAGTTTTTCGGGCGAGTATTTTATGGCGTTGTCGACGAGGTTGTATACCATATTGGTTAAGTGTAACTCGTCGCCAAGAATGGCGGGGAGGTTGGCTTCGTAGTGGCTTGTCAGCACACCGCCACGGTTTGCTATCTGAGGTTTGAAGTTGGCGGTCACACTCTCGACGATTGCGTTAATGTCAATCTCTTTTAGGTTCAGCTGGAAGTTCTTACTCGACATTTTCGAGCTTTGCAGTATTGTCTCCACCAGCATTCGCATGCGGCGATTCTCATCGCCAATAATGCCGATGTAGGTGCCGTTTGTGGCAGGGTCGGAGCCGATAGTGGGGTCTTGCAGCATTTCGCATGCCAACCCAATGGTTGCGATGGGTGTTTTTATTTCGTGTGTCATGTTGTTGATGAAATCGTTTTTCATTTCATCAAGTTTCTCTTTGCGGAAGATGGCACGCATTGAAAGGTAAAACAAGATAAGTATCAGTGATATGAGGAAAAAACTCAGCAGGAAATACCGTGTCGAGTTCTCTTTGAGCATCAGCGATGACAGCGGGAATTGCAGTACAATGAAATATTCGTTGGGCGACATCATGCCGTCGGGGTGGAAACGGTATTTGAAAGGCGATTCCCGAAGCTTGTCCTCTTTCCCTTCATCGTTGCTGTATATGAATTTGTTATCGGTATAGTCGTAGATGCCTATGTAAGGGTCAATGTCGACACCGTTGACCATCAGTTTGTCGGTGATTAAAGAGTCAAGGAGATTGAAGTTGAAATTGCTCGAAGTCATGATGTTGTCGACAACATATTCGGATATATCCGAAACGAACCGATTGAAGAAATCGTTGCTGTTCATTATCTTGTCGCGTGTCGCCAGAAGGGTGTTGTACTGTGCTATGGCGTTGGAGTCGGCTGTGCTGACTTTGACATGAGGCAGCAATTTGATGCTGTCAATCATGGTTATGCCCACTTCCACTTTTGTGGTGTCGTAAAAGGTGGTGTAGTTCTCTTTGACAATATTCTGCATACGGTTATTGAGCTCTTCCACACGCTTGAACTTCAGCAACCTGTATCGGTCGTTTTGATCGATATAGTCCTCCACTTTCAGTCTGTTCAATTGCTCAATCATGTCGTCCATGGCGTTGTTGACGCTGATATTGAAAAGATTGTCGCTCACGGTGACGGTACGCTTCATTTGTACATACTGCACCACCATGAGGCTTGCTGTAGCAAGGGTGAACAGGGTTGTCAGTGTAATCCAGAATATTTTCTTCATAATAATTTATTCAAGGTATTTAACGTAACTTCTCATTTTTTGTTTTAAAAGTCGTCGTTTTTTCTTTGTTTCGTATTGTCTAATAACATTGATATCATTTTTTTTAAACATGTTTTAACAATTCAAGTTTTTATGTTTTAGGAATTTATTGGCTCGTTCTTCCGTTTTTGGATTTAAGAAAAGTTTTCTTTAAAAAAATATATGTAATTTTGCATCCCGTAGTTCATTAATTTTATATATCACCTCCTCAACGTCCCCTTGAGGGTAACGTTTGAGGGTTATTATTTTTTTATGAAACACGGTTTTGACAACGAGAAGTATCTCAAAATTCAGTCCGAGCACATCAAGGAGCGCATCTCCAAGTTCGGCAACAAACTTTATCTTGAGTTCGGTGGAAAGCTTTTCGACGACTATCATGCTAGTCGTGTGCTTCCAGGGTTTGAACCCGACAGCAAGCTTAAAATGCTTATGCAGCTTCGCGACGACGCCGAGATGGTTATCGCCATCAGCGCCCGTGATATTGAGAAGAACAAGGTGCGTGCTGACTTAGGAATAACTTATGACGACGATGTGTTGCGTTTGCGTGACGAATTCCAAAATCGTGGTTTGTTGGTGAACTCGGTGTGTATCACTCAGTATCATGGACAACCCAGTGCCCAGGCTTTCCGTGAGCGTCTAGAGCGTCTAGGTATCAGCGTCTATTACCATTTCCTTATAGAGGGCTACCCGACCAATGTTGATCTAATATGCTCGGAAGATGGTTTTGGCCGTAACGAATACATCAAAACCACACGTCCCTTGGTTATCGTCACCGCTCCAGGTCCTGGAAGCGGCAAAATGGCTGTATGCCTTAGTCAGCTCTATCAAGAAAACCGTCGTGGTGTGAAGGCTGGCTATGCCAAATTCGAGACTTTCCCCATATGGAGCATACCTCTCAAACATCCAGTCAATGTGGCTTATGAGGCTGCCACCGCCGATCTCAACGATGTCAACATGATTGATCCGTTCCACCTTGAGGCGTATAATAAAACCGCAGTCAACTATAATCGCGACATAGAGATTTTCCCTGTGCTCAACGCCATCTTTGAGGGCATTTACGGAGAGAATCCCTATAAGTCACCTACCGACATGGGTGTCAATATGGCGGGATTCTGTATTTGCGATGACGATGTCTGCTGTACCGCATCCAAAAACGAGATAATCCGTCGCTACTATGCCGCTCTGTGCAAATATGCCCAGGGACGCATACCAGAGTCGGAGGTTGACAAAAACGCACTGCTTATGAAGCAGATGAAAATCACCACCGATTTCCGACGTACTACTGTCGCCGCCCGTGAACGCGCCGCTCTTGAGGGCACACCCTCAGCTGCAATAGAGATGGAGGACGGCACCATCATCACTGGCCATTCCAGCCCACTCCTCGGCGCTTGCGCCGCTATGCTGCTCAATGCCATAAAACATCTCGCCGCTATTGACCACGACATCAAACTTATATCCCAGAAGTATATTGAACCTATACAATATACCAAGACCAAACTGCTTCATGGCAAGAATCCCCGACTCCATACCGATGAGGTACTTTTGGCGCTCTCTATGCTAAGCCTTTCAGACGACAACTGTCGTCGAGCATTGGACACTCTTCCTTTGCTGAAGGGTTGTCAGGTTCATACCACTACTATGCTGGGCGAAGTGGATTTGAAAATATTCAAGAAACTGGGTGTTGATGTCACCTCAGACCCTCAACCAAAGAAATAATACAGTTTAATTGTTGAATAATATGAAGATAGGACTTATTGTCGCTATGGACATCGAGTACAACAAGATGCTCGATGCTCTGGGAGGAGCCACAGGTAGCCTTGGAAACAACGAAATAGTGCTATGGAAATGTGGCATAGGTAAGGTCAATGCCGCTGTCGGCACAATGCGTCTAGTGCAGGAACATCACCCCGACGCTGTTATCAGCACAGGTCTCGCCGGTGGTATTGATGTCCAAATGCAGGTGATGGACGTATTGGCGGCCACACAGTGTGTGTACCATGATGTGGATTGTGGTGCGGGTTTAGGCTGTGTTCTCGGTCAGGTTCAGGGACTGCCTGAACGCTTTGACGCCGACAAAAGGCTTTTGAGCCATACCTCGGGTGTGCCCCTTGCTCAAGGTGAGCGTTTGATTAAAGGCTTGATCTGTACTGGAGACCAATTCATAACCGACCGTGTGCGCCAGAATGCTATAAAACAGAATTTCCCTGATGGTATGGCCTGCGACATGGAAAGTGCCGCCATAGCCCAGACTTGTCATCTGCTTGGATTGCCTTTCCTCAGCTTGCGTGTCATCAGCGACACCCCTGGTCGTACCGACAACCATGCCCAGCAATGGGAGGATTTCCTCACCTCGATGTGTGACCGTTCTTTCCATTTTGTGAAAACATTTCTGGAAACACTTTGAGATACATTCTCTGTTCAAAATAAACTTATCAATAATCATTTTTCATGGAAGTTATTCAGAGTTTTACAATCGACCATACCCATTTGAAACCTGGCATTTACATCTCCCGTATGGATGATGGTTTCACCACTTTCGATATCCGCATAACCGAACCCAACCATGAACCGGCTGTGGCTCCTGGTGCTATCCATAGTCTTGAACACTTGATGGCGACATGGTTTCGTAATTCGGCGGTGAAGAACGATGTTGTATATGTGGGCCCTATGGGTTGCCTGACGGGTATGTATATAATTATGAAAGGCAACTATTCCGTCGCGGATATGCGCTCTCTTACCATCGAGTGTCTTGAATGGATACTGACCCAGAATGAGGTGCCTGCAACAACCCCCGAGACTTGTGGAAACTACTTGCTCCACGACCTTCCTATGTGTCATTGGGAGTGCCGCCGTTACATAGATCGCTTGCGCAACGATTTCCATAGCGAATATACAAAACTGCAGGTTACTTTGTCCGACGGCAAGGTGTTCGCCGACGCTTAAAGATTTTTATCGCGCGGCACACAATACAAAACAATTGTCGCCGTTTAAGAACAATACTTGGCCCCGTAGTTCAGCTGTATAGAACGTCGGATTCCGGTTCCGAAAGTCGTGGGTTAGAATCCCGCCGGGGTCACTAAGAAAAACAAGGCGAAAAGGAACACCTTTTCGCCTTGTTTTTTGTTTGAATATAGACTGTTTGTTGACGAACTATTGATTTGTTATTTTTTGTATCGAAGAGCCTGTCGATGTTGTGGCGTGGAGTATGAATAAACCATGCCATGGTAGAGACAAAACAACAGGAGAGCCATCGGTGGCGATACTTTGTATCAGTCTGCCGTCAACGGAGTAGAGTCTCAAATTGGCAGGACTTCCGTCGGCGATTGTCACATTGCACTGCCCTTTGGCAGGGTTGGGGTATACGTTAACCATGTTTTTCTGGTCGTGGGGATTTGGCTTACAAATACCTTCAATATGTGGGGTCGAAAAACTAATCAATCGGGGCTCTCCGTAGTTGTCCTCGGCGCAACGTGCGGAGACTTCAACGGTGTAGGTCTTTTCGGGTCGGAGTGGAGGAAACTCAAAGTATGGAGTGTCTACCACGACATAGGTGCCCCAGTTGTCGGGGAGATTGGGATTGTATATTCCATAATAGATTCCCCAACTTTGAGTGTCTGTAGTGTCGACCCATGAAATGCTGAATCCTGCCACTTTGTTGTCTTCGGTGAACAATAAGTCTTCGCTGTTACCATTCACGGTTAATTCCCCGACGGTGGCACATGGAGTGCGGTAATGTATTGAATCCCAATCGCCATAGGTGCTGTCTCCACAAACAGATCTGATGTAAAAAGTGTACAGGGTGTTTGGCTGTAGCATATTGGCATCTTCTAATTCGTATATGGAAAAATAAGGTGTGTTTGTTTCGACGATAGTGCCGTTGCCAACTTGGAAACCATGAGGTCCGTATTCAATTTCCCAATAGTCTGGAACAGGATTGCTATACCATTCAAGCGCCATTTCCGGGAAGGCGTCGTAAACGGTGTTGATCAGAGTCAGATTCTGTATTGAGGCGCAGGTGTCAGGGGCAGGCCACAGCATAAGGTTGTCGATACAGAGGTATGAACCTTGCTGAATATTGTTTCCTGCCGAGGATAATAGAATGACAATCAATGAGTCGGGCGAGGCGTTCGTTTCACCTGGAATAAAAGCGCTTAGGGGTACGTATTCTGTTTCGAAGGGAGTGTAAACATCAGCATCTACCAAGTCGAGGCTTATTCCTCCGCCCACGACTTCACGATGATGAGTGACGTTGTTGTAGCGAGTGCCTAGCAGCAGTACACCGCCATTGTCGCCGCTGGTGGCGGAATGATATTTGTAGCTGCCGCTAAGGTGGCTGGGCTTGAAATCGCCAAGTGCTATGCCCCCGGCGATATAGTCGTTGACATCCATTGTGAGAAGGGTTGGTAACAAGGAGATAATGTCACTGGAACCAGACATCAAGTCGCTTATAAGAGGAATGAATGCGTTGATGTCGATCTCCCCTGTTGAGAGGATTGATGGGATTGCCTGTTGTGTGAGTGTCGAGTCAAGAAAGTCGCCGGCAAGGCTCAACACGGTCGGGTTAATGATGTCGTCAAGCATGATTGTCTGCAACTTGACGGCTTTGTTTCCATCGGGAACAACACCGGTCTCTGGTGTTGTTTTCACTATTGGGACAGAGGTGTTGATGTTGATATTCATACCCATGACAGAGACCGTTTCGTTGACGGGGTATGATGGATAGTCCCAATTGGATGGGGTGGAAAAGGTGTCGTAAACCTGAATGGGCAAAAAAACCACTGTAACATCATAACCTGGATGGCTTGTCCACTGCTCAAAACTACCGTTTGGAAGAGATATGGGGTCCTGTGCCCGTAGCATTCCACTGAAGAGCATGATTGTCAAGAAGAAAAAGGGTATGTTTTTTTTCATTTTTATTGTTTTTTTAAGATTTTTTGAAATGCAAAAATATACATATTCTCGGACATAAACAAATATATATAAAAAAAATATAGAGCTGAGCCTCCTGTAACTGAAAAAAGAAAATCCATATACGTTCACGTGAAAAAACAATCATTTTTAAAAAATTGATTGTTTGTGTGATAGATGATTATAATCTTGGCGGTTGGTCTTTATGTCGGGATTTATTAGTATCTTTGCAATTGTTTTTTTTGTCAGACATTTGCATTCGAGCAGCAAAATAAATGATCGTTTGAATGTTATTTTTCGTTCTGATGGCCCATTGATACTATTGTGGCGTTATGTTGCTTTATGATTATGCGGATAAAAGATTTTTTCAATGATATAAAACCGAGTGGACAGTTGTTGGTTTTGGCGCTGATTTTTGTCCTTTTTTTTATACTTGCTGTAGGTGTCTCGGTTGCAATAGGTTTTATGATTGATGGAGTGGCTGCTAAAATGACCATGCAGGTTGTCACCCAAGTCATCACCTTCGCAGGCACGGCGTTTTTTTTCGCTTACTTGTTTTACGACAAGCCATTACGCTGTCTTGGGCTCAATTCGACACACGGCATTGTTGTCAAATTGTTGGTGGCGAGTCTCATTCTTGTGGCGTTATTGCCTGTGTCAGATTGGCTTACACGTATGAACGACTCATGGCATCTGCCTCAGAGTCTTGCTTCTTTTGAGGAAAGTATGCGTTCTATGGGAGAAAAAGCGCAGGCTGAGCTGGAGGTGTTTCTTAATCGGACCAGTGTGGGCGCATTGATTGGCAACCTTTTTGTCCTTGCCTTTGTTCCGGCGATTTGCGAGGAACTGTTGTTCCGAGGTGCGTTGCAAAGACTTTTTTGCCGAATGCTATCCAGCCACCATGTGGCGATATGGATTACAGCCGCGTTATTCTCGCTGTTCCATGGTGAGCTTTTCGCTTTTTTGCCCCGTTTTGTGTTGGGTGCCGCACTTGGTTATCTATTCTATTACAGCTCCTCCATATGGATAAATGTGATGGCTCATTTCTTGAACAACGCACTTGCTGTTGTCCTTTTCTATCTGGCCTGCAATGGATATATCGACTCTGGTTTCACAGAGTCTTTGAATGCGCCTTGGTATCTGGCTTTGTTGGGATTGGTCGTCGCGATAATCTTGTTTTTGTTATTCTTCGCCAGAAACAAAACCGACCGAGATATATGAAAAGGGTAGGCTGCCCGTTATACGGTCATCATTTAAAAAAAAATATAAAAACTATTGTCGTTATTAAAAAAAGTAGTATTTTTGCACTTTAAATTTTTAAAGAATATTTTAATTTTTTGTAAGAAAATGACTAAAGCTGAAATAGTTAATTCAATTTCCAAAAGTACAGGAATCGAGAAAATGGCTGTTCTCACCATTGTCGAAGAAATAATGACCGTCATTAAGGACTCTCTTACCGAAGGTGAGAATGTATATCTTCGTGGTTTTGGCAGCTTCATCGTTAGAAAACGCGCTGAAAAAACAGGACGTAACATATCCAAGAACACCACAGTTATTATCCCGGCTCACAATATCCCCGCTTTCAAGCCTGCCAAATCTTTCATGGTTGAAGTGAAAAATAATACGAAATAACTTTAAATCTTATAATTATGCCAAACGGTAAAAAACACAAGAGACATAAAATGTCTACGCACAAACGCAAAAAACGTTTGCGCAAGAATAGACATAAGAAGAAATAAACCTTTGTGGTGTTTATTCCCTTCTTACGACTACTTCTAACAGTATCTAAAACAAATTGCACAACACTCCAGAGAGTTCTGTTGTGTGATTTGTTTTGTTTTTACTGGATTTACTCTTTGGCTGCATAGTCTGAACTAAACAATGGATAAAGAACTAATTATATCAGTCCAGGAAAATGAGATTCAGATAGCCTTGTTAGAGGACAAGCAGCTTGTTGAGCTTCATAAGGAAAAGAAGAACAACAGTTTTGCTGTCGGTGACGTTGTCCTCGGCAAGGTTAAGAAAATTATGCCAGGACTGAACGCTGTCTTCGTTGACATCAATGACGAAAAGGACGGCTTTATGCATTATCTCGACTTGGGTCCGCAGTTCAACTCGTTCCAGAAATATCTAAAACTGGCCATGAACGGGGATGCATCTGTGCGCACTCTTGATAATTTCAACATGGAACCCGTCTTCGAAAAGACAGGAAATCTTTCCGACTGTATGAAGGTGGGACAATACCTCTTGACTCAGATTGCCAAGGAGCCCATCAGTACTAAGGGTCCCAAGCTTTCTGGTGACATCTCCTTCGCAGGCCGATACCTTGTGCTTACCCCTTTTTCCAACAAGGTATCTATATCCCAAAAAATAAAGAAGTCTGAAGAACGAAGCCGCCTGCGCAGGCTTATCCAAAGCATACGTCCCAATAATTTTGGCCTTATCGTCAGAACTGTGGCAGAAGGGAAGTCTGTGGCTGAACTAGATGCGGATTTAAGACAGCTTCTCGATAAGTGGGCTCGCATGACCGACAAACTGAAAACGGTCAATGGTCCTCAAAAGATTGAGTCTGAATTGGGCGCAACCTCAGCTTTGTTACGCGATGTGCTGACTGACGACTTCAATACCATTTATTGTGACAATGAGGGCGTATGTAATGAACTTCGTGATTATCTTCGTACAATAGCGCCAGATAAAATAGATATTGTCAAGCACTATAAGATGTCAACACCAATATTTGAGCAGTTTGGTGTCCAGCGCGATATCCGCCGTGCTTTTGGTCGTATTGTGACTATACGATCAGGTATTTATCTTTATATCGAGCACACTGAAGCTATGCATGTCATCGATGTCAATAGTGGCAATCACATTAAGGCAGGAACAGGCCAGGAGGATACTGCACTTCAAGTAAATATCGAGTCGGCAAAGGAAATTGCTCGTCAACTTCGATTACGAGATATGGGAGGCATTGTTATTGTCGACTTCGTTGATATGCTTAAACCAGAACATCGTAAAGAACTTTTCAATGTGATGAGCGAGGAAATGAAAAAAGATAAAGCTCGTCATACGATATTGCCTCTCAGCAAGTTTGGTCTTATGCAGATTACTCGTCAGCGAGTGCGTCCAGCCATTGAGGTTGATGTACAAGAAAAATGTCCATTCTGCGATGGAACAGGAACCATCAAATCCAGCATGGTCGTGGTCGATGAAATAGAGTCCAATCTCAGATATCTTTCGTCTTCGCAGGGGGAGAAACGTCTCACAATAATGACTCATCCATATGTTCAGGCTTATTTGACCAAGGGCTTTTCATCGGTGAGGAGAAACTGGCAACGCAAATATAAAATACGTTTGACAGTAAAATCGGTAGAGAACTATAATTTACTAGAATACCATTTTTTTAATTCTCAAAATGAAGAGATAAATATGTAGTAATCAGTTGTAAAGTTGTATTGTTATCATTTTTGGTATTCTCTTTTTTTTCTTTTACGTCTAGATTTTACCTCTTTGAATAGCTATACCGGATATTAAGGCTTGCGTGTTATAAACATGTAAGCCTTTTTTCATACTTTTCTTTATAAGGATATTTGTTATATATCCCGCTTGCGATTTTTTTATACATTGCTGTGATTATGTATCTTTTTTTTAGTATTTTTGCATAGTAGTATTAATGTAATTATACTATCTATTTTATTGATAATTAACTTTGTGCCTAATTAGCAATAATGCTATAGAAAATAATGCTATGAAAAAGGTCACCCTATAAAATAATAAGTCTTATTCCCTTTTTCAGAAATAGACATCGCAAATAAAATATTCTTAACCAATAAATTTTATCATTATGAAAAAAATGTTATTTTTAGCCACTCTCTTATTAGTTGCCCACTCGTATGCTCAAAACACAGCGGAACTAACGCCTTCTGGTTCCATAGTGTCGGGTGCGAGCCATGTCGCGCGCGTGTCTTATGACAACATCAACATGTCCGACTACGCAGTCTCATACACGGGAAATACTAACGATAGAGGTTTCCTCTGGTCCGACCAAAGTCTTAACGGACGTTATTTCAGCATCGCCGACACAAACATCCACGTAAACGACCTGACAATTTTGAATGACATAGTGTATTTCTGCGGCTACAACACTGACGGCGAGGCTGTCGTAGGACGTTTCAAAGTGCAGGACTTTCAGATGAATACCCTATCGCTAAACTATACAACCATCTCATCTACAGGCGGCATACCCCCAAAAGACATCACATCTTTCACTAAAATCAAAGCCTATTACGATAACGACCTGCAAAAAAATGTGTTGGCATTGGTCACAAAAAACCAGGATATTCAGAGTCCGAGTGCCAACAATTCGTTTTTATGCGTTATAAAAGATGATGGTACGTCGTTTAGTTGCTTCTTTTATGAGCCGAATAGCTCTCCTCTATATCTGCCATTTCATTGTATAGAAGATGTTGTGATAACAAAAAAACACATTGTCGCCGTAGGTGGAAATCATATTGCTGAAAACGAAGGTCGGCTATATAGGGTAGAAAAGGCAAACATAAACATAGGGCAGTGCAATGAGTATATAATAACCGACCCAGATGAGCATACATTCACCTCCACCGCTGCTGTGGAGTGTATTAAGGATGACGAAATCGCTTTTGCCTGCCTGCGTAACTACTGGGGCATCAACAACAACACCGACATGAGGGTCTATACCCTCGACGTGGACGCCATGCAATTTCTGAATGTCCAGGACGTCCCGTTGGTAGGCAAATGCTCTCCTAAGGAGCTGCTGTATATGCCGTGCGATGGCAGTCTGCTGATGTTGATATGTGATGGATATTATCATGATATATACACGCCGGCTTCTCTGTTATACTATCTGAATCCTTATTCCTCCGGATATACAACAGACTATATATATGAGACAGATGAGGCAATCCGTTCCATTGACAGATTCGCAGACCTCACAAGGTTTCTTATGGGTGGCAACGACGGATCCGGTCTGGCAAAATACTGGATGAGGAACAAGTTGGCTGGTGCCAGCAGTCATTGTATCAAATACGACCAGATTTATGTTAAACAAGCGGATATGCCTAATGTAAATTCAACCATTATAAATAGTCAACCAACCCCAAAAACACTTCTTAATATTGATTTCATTCCCATCACTATTAAGCTTAAACTAGGGTGTAATGAATAATATCATTGACCAATACAATGAATCGTCATAAATAGAAGAAACTACAGCCATGAAGAAAACAACCGAACTGATATCATTCATTTTAATATTTCAATTTGCCATTGCCCAGCATGTGGAATACTATCCCTCCTCACAACGGTATTTTCTGGAAATATATCACAAACCAGCAAAAATGACTAGCTGGGATTCACTTATGAATGTGTATCCTTTTAATAATTTGGGACACAATAACTGGAATCCTATTCATAATTATCAAAATTGTTATTTTGAAATACCCAAATGGATAAATTTATGCCAAGTCTCTAATATGGATAGCAGATCCATATATGGAATCGCCGTTCCTTGTAATATTTTAACAGTATTTGGAAATTATATTTTTAACCGTCAAACTCATAATTATTCTATATCATACAATGATAGTCCATATTCCATTTTATTATTCGATAGTATATCACCTGACATAAACATTATAATAGAAAATACTTGGAGCAATTTTATTGACACATTACAACATCGCTCTGAGGCAGACCTCTATAAAATGTGGTTGCTACGGCCGAATGGTGATTATTATCAACCTTGGCTAATAGACTCTGTCTCCGCCATACCCGAGTGGAACATGATCACCGACAGCAAGTTCCGCTTCCCTAACCTTTGGCTTGACGACTCGGTTCACACATACATCGGCAACAAACCCAATATCTCACTTCCAACACTTGAGGTCTATTTTGAACAGCCGTATATCGTACAAGACTCTTTTATTGTCGGCATCGACTTCTTCCCTATCAACATTGTTCATGAATATAATGACTCTGTCTTGTGCTTTCCATCAATGATGCAACTAAGGGACTCCATGATAAATGAATGTGCTTCAACTCTTTTAAATGCAGGATATTGTAATAGTAATTGTGAATTAGGTTTTCATAATCATTGTACATGGAACGGTATTTTCCCCATTCTAGTGCCTCCTTCGGGCTGCTACAAGCCAGGCGTCCTTAGAGCCTCTGTCATCGGCTACGACTCCGCCGTCGTGGAATGGATGTCGCGCTTCTGGCTGCCCGAGAGCCGCGTCGAGTACGGCCCCGCAGGGTTCGCCCCGGACAGCGGCACGGTGATAGAGGGTGTCACAGGCAACAGGATTACCCTCCACGGTCTCTCCGAGGACACCGACTACGAGGTGAGGGTGAGCAACTGGTGCGACAGCGCCTACTCCGACGAGACTGTGTGCCTCTTCCGAACTGCGCTGCGCTGCGAGCCCGCTGGCGAGGAGAGCCTCTTTGTGGCCACAGACACCACCATACAGCTGGCGTGGGAGATGCCCGACTCGGCGTCATGGTGCGAGGTGGAGTGGGGCCCGGAGGGCTTCGGCGAGGGAGAGGGGACTCTGCTGCCACATGTCACCAGAGGCTATCTGGGAGGTTATGTCTTCATGCAGCATCTGGCGCCGGCGACACGCTACGACGTCAGGGTGCGCTGCTGGTGCCAGCACAGCCAGGCCTTCTCACCGTGGCGTGAGTACACTGTGGCGACACGGGGCAGATACACCATCTCTGTCGCCAGCAACAACGACGACTGGGGACATGTCACCGGAGCCGGTGTCTACATGGAGGGCGAGCGCGCCATGCTCAACGCCGTCCCCGCCAGCGGCGTGTGCCATTTCAGGAGGTGGCACGACGGCGAGACCTCGAATCCCCGCTTTGTGGAGGTCTCCGGCGACAGCCTGTTCACGGCGGTGTTCATCAACGACACCGTGCCTGTGTCCGTCGCGGCTCCCGACGCCCCAAGCTGTCTCACCCTGCGTCCCAACCCCGCCAGCGACAGGGTGGAGGTGATGTCGTGCGAGGTGATGTCGGCAATAGACCTCTACGACGTCACAGGCCGTGCTGCTGCGCATATCGAGCCCCGCTCTGAGACTGCCACCCTCGACGTCTCCGCTCTCGCTTCCGGCGTCTACACTGTAAGAGCAACAACGCAGAGCGGCATCGTCTATACCGACAAACTTCTCGTGACAAGACTGTGACGATTGAGGAAATAAAGGGAAGTTCTATAAACTAAATAACTATTTTTTCAATTTATTAAATCAATAATTCTTCGTATTTTTGCAATATTAACTGAAAAACGTATCACGAATGTCCGTAACCCCGCTAAACAACTCGTATGTTATTACAAATATCAACGCTTAATAATATGCAAAATAATAGCAAAAAAAACGGTTCTGTGCTTCAAAACAGTCAAATATAGCATAAGAGCTAATAATAATAAAAACAAGTCTTCCTTTAATAGCAGTTTGACTATTTGAGTTTTTTTTTTAACTTCTATGCAGCAAAAACAAAAAAATTTCGTCTATATATTATAAAGTACACATTTTTTTTACCTTCTTTTGAGTCTGACATTATCTTTCTTATCACTGCCTGTCATGAAAAATCCGAACAAACAAAAGTTCCCTCTTTTTCTTTTTTTGTTTTCACTCTCCTCGCTTGCACTGGCGCAGGTGTCTGAAATCGACATGATGCTTTTGCAGAACTATCATGCCGACACTTCCCTTGTCAGAAACTTTGAGGGGAAAAACAACATCATTATGTCCTACGGATGCAAGGACAACACCTACAACACTCTTGGAATTTGCGAAATGTCCTCCTTCTTTGTCCAGAACATCGACAACGGAGATATCATGCACCTCGTCGACCTCCCCATCGGATACAAAGTCAACGACATGCAGTTCGTATACTTGAAGAAAAAACAAAATGACTATAAAGTGCCGTACCTGTGTTTCTGCGGAACAAGATTAATACGGTACGACTACTACTATCCGCACCAAAGAGACTCGTCAATAGTTGTCATTGTCCCTGTCACCGCCGGCTTTGTGGGATATTTCAGGATGGATAATGTCTGGTCCTCATCATCGGTGGACTCGGTGGTTCTACGCAATGTGGAGTGCAGCAAGGAACTCCACAGGATGACATGCTACGCAGAACAATATGGAGCATACAGCTCGTTCCAAAATTCTTTTCGTGACAATGCGGTACTGGATATTATCGGCGTAGCGGGGTCTTGCGTTTACTACAACAGCCACTACAATTACTCCTCGCTCTGGAGGGTCAAATTCTATCCGGAATACCCTTATTCCTCTAACTATCCAAGCGGAACACGCTGGGACAACAACATACGTTACAACACGGACAATGTGGAAAGAATGATCGACATTGTCGGTACCGACGACTATGTCGTGACCGTGTCTCAGCCCGAAAACGACAACAGGCGTTTCTGGCTCAGATACAGCTTCAAAGAAACATCTTTTTACGAAGGTGGTATGGAACTCAACAGCAACATTCAGGAAGTTCCATTGTCCTCGCTGCAAATCAGCGGCCTAAACATCTCCAACAGCAATCTTACAAGCTATAATCTACCTGTCAGACTCTCTCACACCTCGAAAAACGAGGCCTCTTTCGCTTTCAACGCTTACAACATCCACGACCGCTTTGAAGGCATTCTCGTCTTCAAGAGAGACTTCGACGACTATTCCTACTCCTTGAACGGATTCTTCGACGACAACGCCACCGGTCTGCAGGAACTAACCTTCCTGCTCAACAACAACGCCTCGGCTTATCTGTTCAACTTGGGTTCGCACTGCGCTTTCTACACCGGTGTCACCTACTGGGACACCATATCTCTGAACTCTCACCTCACCAACCATTTCTCCACCAGTTACATCGACCAGAACTCATTCTGTTTCTGCGATCTGGGCTATGACCTTCTGTCGTGGTCTGGTGTCAGATGCTCTTACGAACGCCCTCCCTATCTGTCGCACCAAAAAATCGGCGCCCAGCTCGAGGATGTCAGTCACTGCCAGTCCCTTTCCTCTGGTTACAGCCCCAATGCCGACATCACTATTCTTGAGCAATACCACGAGTTCCCTATATGGGAACGATACGAAAACAACCACATAACTTTTGAAGTAACAAAAATACCTTTCTCCCCATATACCGTGGAAAAGGATAAAATCTGCATCTTTGAATCCAAAAACGAATAACCATGAGAACTCTTTTCTTTACAGCGCTGGCGCTTTTACTTTCCCTCTCCTCTCTCGCCCAGCCGGCCTACTCTAGCTACGACACCATTCCAGGCCGCTACCGCGGATATCACTACACCGAGTGGTACGACCAGTGCCCGGCCTTCAGCAACGGAGGTATGATTGACTCCGGTTATTATGAGGAGTATGTCTCGGGCGCTGGTTGTGACGGGATAGCAAAATATGAGTACACCGACCATCCAATACTCATTCGGGGGCTTGTCGCATTGGTACGACAGGGAACTGTCTCATACTACTCATGGCTCAGTAACGAACTAGGTCCCCAGTACCTTTACCTTCTTAAAAGAATCGACTACACCGACACAGTTAATCCCGATACTCTTCGTGCTCAACTTTTCAAAATGAGGATTCTTGACTCCGTCAGGTACGACACTGTCAAACCCAAAATAATGGAGATACCTCAAGCGTATCCATATATCCCCAGCAAGTATTTGTATGCCTATGAGGTCTATTTCAACAAACCTATACAGGTCGACTCCGATTTCTATATTGGTGGGTCCTATGAGAATAAGTTGATCCAAGAGACACAGACATATACATTTTACCCATTTAGTTATGCGAATATAAGACCTGTGGGGCGTCTGGTGAACAACCCTGAGTTCACTCATAACGAAAATGTATGCCATTCCCAGGGGCACCACAACACCATGCTTTATTATGGTCACGCGAGCTGGACTTCCATTGTTGGATATCCTCCATTAAACAACGGCGAGGTTTGGTGCGAGAGAACCAGACACGTTTATCCCGACGATCCATTCGGTGTCTACCTCGCCATCGTCGACCACTACGAGTTGAAACTGTACAGCGACAGCCTACCGATGGGAAGCGTCATGGGCTCCGGATACTATGACGAGAACGCCACTGCTGAATGCCTCGCCATCCCCAACCCCGGATTCGTATTCTCCCACTGGAACGACGGCAACACACAGAACCCTCGTTATATTCACCTGTCTCAGGACACTGCCCTCACAGCCTTCTTCAACGAGGGTTGCATGTACCACGTCGACCTCTTTTCAGACAATCCCAGCTTGGGCTCCGTTCTTGGCGGCGGCGACTATCCCTCCAACTCCATGGTCTCCATCTCCGCAACTCCCTCTTCCAACGCTTACGCCTTCTACCACTGGAACGACGGCAACACCCTCAACCCTCGCACCTTCCGCCTTACACAGGACACCTCTTTCTCAGCCTTCTTCACCGAGAACTGGCGCTACCACGTCGAACTCCACTCCGGCATGCCCGACTGGGGCTCCGTGGAGGGCGAGGGAGACTATTTCGCCAACTCGCAGGTCTCCATCTCCGCAACCCCGCTGAACAGCTCGTATGTTTTCTACAAATGGCGTGACAACGACACCTGCAACCCTCGCACCTTCACCATCACGCAGGACACTGTCTTCGTGGCTCTCTTCCAAAGAGTTAATGGCATCCTCGAGACTCCCGACGCCCAAAGCTGTCTCTCCCTCCGCCCCAACCCCGCCAGCGACAGGGTGGAGGTTGTGTCGTGCGAGGTGATGGCGGCCATAGACCTCTACGACGTCACAGGCCGTGCTGCTGCGCACATCGAGCCCCGCTCTGAGACAGCCACCCTCGATGTCTCCGCTCTCTCCTCCGGCGTCTACACTGTGAGGGCAACAACACAGAGCGGCACCGTATATACCGAGAAACTCCTTGTGAAAAGGCAATGAAATCTCTTTTGACATTTAGTCCACATCCCGGTCTTGCCGTAGCAAACTACGACAAGGCTTGGATTCAGCCAATCAACTCGAAACAAATTCTGATCTGAAAAAAACAACTGCCGATTTGGGATAAACTATTTGGAATAAATAAGTGCTTTGTACAATAAAAGACACTATTCTTCGTATATTAGGACATGAAAAGAATAGCACAATACCTTTTATTACTCATTATGCTTTCCGGGATTGCCTACGCCCAAAAAGGTATTGATGTTTCACGTTTCCAAGATTCTATAGACTGGAAAAAGGTTGTCAAGAACAGCAATTTAGAGTTCGTTTATGTCAAAGCGTCGGAGGGTGCTAGCATACGCGACCAGATGTATACTTACAATGTGAAGAAAGCCAAAGACGCGGGTCTTTTGGTGGGGAGTTATCACGTGTACAGCAGTCGTACCACCGCATATCAGCAGTTCGCCAACTTCAAGAAGGCTGTTGGCAAAACAAAACAGGATATTATTCCTGTGCTTGACATAGAGGCTGTGCATTGCCATAAACTTTATATGGAACGTGTCGACAAACTTTTGGAACTTATGGAGAAAGAGTATGGCGCCAAGCCTATGATATATACTAGTGAGAAACTCTACACCACCCATTTCGACAACAAGAAATACAAGAGCTACCATTTTTTCATAGCCAACTACAAGCGAGAACCCGCTGTCGCATACACCTTGTGGCAGTATACTCAGCATGGTAGGCAAAAGGGGATAGCTGGTTTTGTCGATTTCTCGAAATTTAATAAGAAGTATAATATCGAGGATATCAAGATAACAGAGAAAGATACCTCTTCGAATGAGCAACCCTCAAAAGTCAAGACAGACTTGAAACAGAAGACGTCAAAAGTGACAAAACAGTCTCCGACGAAGTCTCCAGCCAAAAAGAGTCCGGCTCCGAAGAAGACTCCCGCTAAAGCCACTCAAAAACAGCAGAAACAGAAATAGTGTTTTTGCTGTTTTGTTCTTTTTACGCAAACTCAAACAGGAATGCTTTCAGTGTTTTCTGTTTGAGTTTATTTTACTCTCGGCTTTTTTTGAAACTCCCCTCAAGAAAGGGTTTGAAAGGTTTAAAGGGTTTGAAAGGTTTAAAGGGGATTTTGAATTATGAATTTTGAATTTCGGATTTTTCGGGTCACTAATTTTCAATTTTCAACTTTCTTCACTGGATTATTTTTATTTTCAAGGTGTTCAGATCCCCTTTCGGGGTGCAATTTTCAATATCCCTCATGTAGTAGTGCTCTTCGAGCAGAAATCCAACAAATCTAAAAAAAACAAACAAAGAAAAATTAAAGATTTGAAAGATTTGATAATATTTGAAATATTTCTCGCAAAGCGACTCACAATTCACGATTCACTTGTCACCAATTATAAAATTCTAATCTAACATAAATTCTGGCGACTTAAATTGGGATTATTGTGCCTATATAATTTGAAAATCAAATGGCTGCGTGAATGGCAGAAAGAATTGTAATTTTTTCTTTTTATATTATTTTATATTATCTCTTACATTTCTAAAAAAATAATTAACTTTGCACATTGTTTAAATACGTTTCAAAAGCAATGTTTTTGATTGTTTTTTTGTATGCTATTAACTGATAATAAGTAAAATAATATTGTTCTAATTGTTTATGCAAAAAAGTAAAATAGGTCTCGATTTTGAAAAAGTAGAGCATGCCAGGGGTGTGGCTCGCAAGATAGCTGGTCAGGTGCAGGACTTTGTGGACAATTACACCACGGTAGCTGTAGAGCGCACCATCTGTCGCCTTCTTGGTATTGACGGCGTTGACGACAATGAGGTCCCCCTGCCTAATATTGTTGTCGACTCTCTTAAATCAAAAGGTTTGCTTGGACAGGGTGTCGCTTTCTATATGGGCAACGCCATCATTGAAACAGGCATGAATCCTCAGCAGATTGCCGAGGCAATTGTGGCTGGTAAACTTGATTTCACTCAGCTTCCTCTCCATAGCAAAGAGGAAACTGCCAAGGCCATCAATCCTTTCGTTGAAGCCAGTGTGGAACGTGTTCGCGCCAACCGTTTGCGTCGTGAAAACTACATCAACACCATTGGAGAGGGCAGCAAACCCTATCTGTACATCATCGTGGCTACCGGAAATATCTACGAGGATGTTGTCCAGGCTCAGGCAGGTGCACGTCAAGGCGCGGATATCATCGCTGTGATTCGAACCACAGGACAGTCGTTGCTCGACTATGTTCCTTATGGTGCCACAACAGAGGGCTTTGGTGGAACTTTCGCCACTCAGGAGAATTTCCGTATTATGCGCAAAGCTCTCGACGAGGTAGGCGAGGAGGTAGGACGCTACATCCGTCTCTGCAACTATTGCTCAGGCTTGTGCATGCCAGAAATCGCCGCCATGGGCGCTCTTGAAGGTCTTGATGTCATGCTCAACGATGCCCTCTATGGCATTCTCTTCCGTGACATCAACATGCAACGTACTCTTATTGACCAGTATTTTAGCCGTATTATCAATGGCTTTGCAGGTGTTATCATCAATACAGGTGAGGACAACTACCTTACCACCGCTGACGCATATGAGGAGGCACATACCGTTTTGGCTTCCGACCTCATCAATGAGCAGTTGGCTCTCATCGCTGGTCTGCCTGAGGAACAAATGGGATTGGGACATGCTTTCGAGATGGATCCAATGCTTGAGAACGGATTCCTTTATGAGTTGGCCCAAGCTCAGATGCTTAGGGAAATATTCCCCAATGCGCCACTCAAATATATGCCTCCTACCAAATTCATGACGGGAAACATTTTCCGTGGTCATATTCAAGACGCTCTGTTCAATATCATCGGCCAGTGGACCCACCAAGGACTCCAGCTTCTCGGTATGCCGACAGAGGCTATCCACACACCATTTATGAGTGACCGCTACCTCTCTATAGAGAATGCCAAGTACATATTCAACAACTTGAAAGACATAGGAGAAGAGGTTGAATTCAAAGAAGGCGGTATTATCCGAAGCCGCGCCAAAGAGGTTCTTGACAAAGCCACCGATTTGCTCGAGGCTATGGAGAGCGAAGGTCTGTTCTCCGCTTTGGAGAAAGGTATTTTCGGTAATGTCAAGCGCCCCAAGAACGGTGGCAAGGGTCTTGACGGTGTCTCTCTTAAGGCCGAGAACTATAACAACCCGTTTGTTGAATTAATGAAAGGTAAAAAATAATAAGAGGTAGCTTGGCTGCATTTAATGTAGAAAGAGGTGGAAGGATTAAGCTGCAGCCAATCAATCAGTCGAACAATCGATTACTCAAACACTCAAACTAAAAAAACATGAGCGAAGGATTGTATTCAATGGAGGCAAAGGATTACGACAAAACCTTAGACCTCACCAAGATAAAACCATACGGTGATACTATGAATGATGGCAAGGTGCAGTTGAGTTTCACTCTGCCCGTGCCTGCCGGCGCCGAGGCCGAAGAGGCCGCCAAACAGCTGCTTAAGAAAATGGGCTTCGAGAATCCGTTGGTGGTTTTTCAGAAAGAGCTTACCGAAGGTTTCTGCTTTATGAACTGCTATGGCTCGCTGACTCACACAGTGGATTACACCACCATTCATGTGCCTAAAGTGGAATCGACCACAATGGATATGCATGAATGCGACGATTATATTCGCGAGCATATCGGTCGTAAGATAGTCTGTGTCGGTGCGTCGACAGGTACCGACGCCCATACCGTTGGCATTGACGCCATTATGAACATGAAAGGCTATGCCGGCCACTATGGTCTGGAACGTTACGACATGATAGAGGCCTATAACCTTGGAAGCCAGGTTCCCAACGAGGACTTTATTGCCAAGGCCATAGAGCTGCATGCCGACGCATTGTTGGTTAGCCAGACGGTGACGCAGAAAGATGTTCACATCATCAACATGACAGAGCTTGTTGAAATGCTTGAGGCAGAGGGCTTACGTGACAAAGTTATCCTTATTTGCGGAGGTCCTCGTATCAGCCACGAGCTTGCCAAGGAGCTTGGCTATGATGCCGGCTTTGGCGCTAACACATATGCTGACGATGTTGCCTCGTTTGTCGCCCAAGAGATGGTGGCAAGAGGGTGGAAATAGTGCTTGTTGATGTGTTGACAATGTATCATCTTGATAACGAAGAAATAATCAAAAAAATAAAAAACAATGGAAAAAGAACAGATTAAACCTTTTATCGCCAAACGCGCTGCTCAGGAGCTGCACGACGGTGATGTCGTAAACCTTGGTATCGGTCTTCCGACTTTGATTCCAAACTATCTGCCAGAAAATGTTCATGTCATCTTGCAGAGCGAGAATGGTATGATCGGTATGGGTCCCACTCCAGAAGAGGGCAAGGAAGATCCTTGGTTCATTAACGCCGGTGGCGGATACATCACCCACACTCCTGGTGCCAGCACTTTTGACAGCGCCACATCGTTTGGTATTATCCGTGGCGGTCATGTCGATGTCAGTGTTCTTGGCGCTATGCAGGTCGATGAAGAAGGCGACCTCGCCAACTGGATGATTCCTGGCAAGAAAACCCCCGGTATGGGTGGTGCTATGGATCTCCTCGTGGGTGCCAAGAAAGTTATCCTTGCCATGGAACATACCGCAAAGGGTAACCCCAAAATCCTCAAAAAGTGTACCCTCCCTCTCACCGCTAAGGGTCAGGTCAATATGATTATCACCGAAATGGGTGTCATGGAAATCACCCCCAAGGGTATTGTCCTCACTGAGATCAACCCTGAATTTACCGTTGAGCAGGTTCAGGCTGCCACAGAGGCAACACTTATCATTTCTCCCGATTTGAAGGAAATCAAATAGTTCACTGTCTGTGACCTTGTGTCCATTTGACGGATGACGCTGTCACGACGGCGTCATCCGTCGCAAGGATGCAGGCTTGGATATGTCAATCATCAATTTATGAAAAACATCTTTCTTCCACTGCTGCTTCTGGTGACTTTGTCGGTTAAGGCCGCTGAACCTATACCTGCTCCGGTACCACAGCATATTGAATTCAAATATTACGGATTTTACAGCGTTATTGATTACACCCACATGATGTGCTTGTCGCATTTCTCAGGTCAATATATGGACCCGATATCGGGAATCATTGTGGGTTATACCGATGCTTACAATCTCAATGGCATCACCGCTGTGGCAGGATGGCAGTGGTGCAAAGAGTCGGCATTAGGGGTTGGCTTCTCTTACCTCAACGATGCTACGGGCTCTTTCTCTCAGATTCCTGTTTTTTTGGAGTACCGCAGCCACTATCTGCGTAATCGTATCACCCCTTTCACCGCCGTGCAACTGGGCTATACCATACCTTTCGGCTCCAAGAATGCCGAGGCTGAGTATACACGCATAGCTGAGGGCGGCGTTACTTTCGCATTTTCTATAGGTGCCCGTCTCGCCGTACGTCAGAAATTGGCTTTCAATATTTTTGCCGGATACCAGCTTATACAGCTTCGTGCTGTGGAACGCGGTTTCAACAATGTCGCGGCGACAGTGATGCCCGAGTTGTATAACAATATTAAATTTGGTGTTGGCGTCAATTTCTGACGCTCCCCTTTTTTTCATAGTTCTTCAATCTATACTAACATAGGCGTTTCCCCCTTCCATGTATAAGAAAATTTTCACCGTTGTATTGGCTATTGTCCTGTTTGGCAATGCCAGCGCCCAATTCAAGAAAAACAAGGACCAGTCTGCCGACCCCATAGTGGACGAATGGAATGACGTTGAAGTCTTTGAACAGCACAAGTTATATCCTCGTGCAAACGTCATTCCCTATGGCAACGAGAATGCCATAGAAAAGAACGGCTATGAGGGCTCTCCGTACTATGTCAGCCTCAATGGTGAGTGGCGCATGAAACTAAGCAATAGTTTCAATAATCGCCCTACCAATATTGAGCAGAAAGACTTTTCGGCCAAAGACTGGGCAACGGTAATAGTGCCATCGGCTCGTATTCTTGATGGAAAGAAAACCCTGCAATCAAAAAAAGTAATAAAACCCTCCGATGTCTCTGAGTCGGGCAATAATGTGGCTACATACTACCGTGAGTTCGAGGTCCCCAAGGCTTGGAAAGAATATAAGTCGTATCTTAATATCCAGGCTCGTTCGGCGGTGTACATCTGGGTCAATCAGGAATATGTCGGCTATAGTGAGGATTCACGCGACATAAGTGAATTTGAGCTGACCAAACATTTGAAACCTGGAAAAATAAACAATATCATAGTCCAGGTTGTCAGCATTTCAGATGGCTCATTGCTCGAATCCAAATACTCTCGTTCGGTCAACGGCATTACCTCGGATGTCTTTATAGTCCTCAAACCCAAAGTGAATATCGTCGACTATAACATAAACGCGACCTATACATCTTCGACACGTTTTGGCGATTTGTCGCTCAATGTCGACATTTTCAACGAGTATAAAAAAGGGCAGTATTATGTTGAAATGGAGATTTGGGACCCCACAGGTCATCAGGTCGAGAAAATGGGGCGGTGGACTGTTTTCGACAAAAAGAACGAGCTGACAATGAAAATGGAGCGTTCCATTGGCAACGCCCTGCCATGGAGTGCGGAGACTCCTAATCTCTACACTCTTGTCGTTCGTCTCCGCGACCAGAAAATGAAACTTGTTGAGACTGTCGGTTGCCGCTTCGGCTTCCGTTCGATTGAGGTCAAAAACGGACAACTCACCGTCAACGGGTCGGCAGTGACAATCAACGGTGCTATCTATTCTTTTGCCGACAATGGCAAAACGGGTATTCCCAGCAAGGAACGAGTGTCGAATGACTTGAAACTCATGAAGCAGAACAACATCAATGCTGTTCGCACCACTTTGTACTCTCCTGCGGCCCCTTACTTCTATGAATTGTGTGATGAGTATGGTCTTTATGTTTTCTGCGATGCCAACATTCAGCCGATGTCGACACAGGCTAAAGCTGTAGCCACCGATAAGGCGTATATCAACATGTTTGTCTCAAGAATGCAGAACATGTATGAGCGTCTCAAAAACCACCCCTCCATTATTGCCTGGTCTTTGGGCGATGCCGTCGACAATGGTGTCTGTATGGAGAATGCTTTAAGAGCCATCAAACAAAAGGACAAGAGCCGCCCGGTAGTATACCCCGGTGTAGGATTCTCTGAAAACTGCGATATCGTCACTCCTTCTAATATGGACTATGACGAGATGAAACTTTTCGGAGCCAAACAACAGAATCGTCCGCTGATTTTGGCAGCATATGGTTCGGCTTTGGGCAACTCATACGGCAGCATGGAACCTTATTGGCAGCTTATCCGTTCCAACAGCTCGCTTCAGGGTGGCTTTGCCAATAGCTGGAACGGTACGGATTATTTTAAGACAGAAGGCGCCGCCGACCTTTCAACAACAGGTATCGTCGACAACGATGGCAATCCCAGACCTTATCTCAACGAACTCCGCAACATGTATCGTCCTTTTGATGTCAAGTTGGTGAACATCAGTCCCGACGCTGCGGAATTCAATGCCACCAACCTGCTGTCTTTCCTTACATTGAACGACTATGTATTAGAGTATAATATTTACTCTAATTTGAAAAGCCGCATCATCGAAGGAGAGGTCTCTGTGGCTCTGAAACCTGGCGAGTCGAAGAATTTCAAACTCAAGATACCTGCGTTGACCCTTTATGCCGGCGAGGATCTTTTCATCCGTTTCACGGTGCGTCAACGCAAAGCCTCTGTCGCCATCCCAAAAGGCACTTCGCTCGGCGTCGTCGAGTTCCCTCTGCCAATGAGACATGTGGGTAAGGAGAAGCTCACCAACTACGATAATGAGCAACTCCTTGTGGAACAGGAGACTCCAACCACAATACGTGTCTTCAACGACAACGTTTATCTCTCGTACGATTTGGAAAAAGCCGAGATACTGACCTATACTTTCCATGACCGTCAGATGATGGTGGCGTCGCCTCAGGTCAATTTCTGGCGCGCCGCAACCGATAACGACCGTGTTGACAAGAACGCATTGCGCCTCTGGCAGAACCTTAACCCTGATAATATGAGTCGTACTGTTGTCGCCACCAACTACCGTCGTATCGACAACGGGACTGTATGTATCGATGCCATGCTCCGTTATGTGGACCGTAACGGCGCGGTTTTTTTTGATGTGAAACAGTCTATGGCGGTGCTCTTCTCCGGCGATGTTATTATCGACAATGAAATTGTCGCCTCGGAACAGGTGAAGACGTTGCCTCGCATGGGATTGCAGCTCTTCCTGCCCAAGACTCTCGACACTGTGCAGTGGTTTGGTACTGAGGGTGAGACGTATGTTGACCGCAACCAGTCGGGTGTGTCTGGAACATACAAGAAAGATGCCCGCTCGTTATTCTATCTTTACGACCGTCCCCAGTCGGCAGGCAACCATCACGGCGTTCGCTGGATCTCTGTCTGTGATGCCACCACGGGTTTTTATGTCGATATGTTAGACACCAATTTCAGTTTCAGCATCTATCCTTATACCGATGTGGACTTGGCAGGAAATGCTGATGCGAAAACATTGAAGGAGCGTGATTTCTGGACCCTTAATGTAGACTATCGCCATGCTGGTGTAGGCTCTGCCTTGGCAGGAATCGAGGTCGGCGACAAATATGTCGTCAGCGACCGCAAGTATCATTTCCGTGTACATCTGCGCTCTTATGAGCTCGACGAATACAATTCCTATGACTTTAGCCGTGTCGAATACCCACAAGTGGCGTCGAGCGTTCTGCCTATGCCTATAATCTCAAAAAGCAGAGACCGCTTCGATCAGCCCATGACTATAACGCTCTCCTCAGAGACTCCCAAGGCTGAGATACGTTACACTCTCGATGGGTCGACACCTAATGAGAAATCGCAGCTGTACAAGAAACCCTTTGTAATCTCCAATTCCACATATGTCAAGGCGAAGGCTTTCAAGGCAGGCTCAACACCCTCTTTTACCGCTATCAAGAGATATAATTTTGACTATATTGTCAAAGCCACTTTCGCTAACAAACCCAATACTCCTTACAATTTCGAACAGGAGACCATTCTTTTTGACGGCGACAGGGGAGATATCAGTGAGTTGTCACGTGGTTGGCTAGGCTTTTCGGGCAATGATCTCAGTGTTGTCATGGAGCTTAGCAAAGCTATAGAGTTGCAACAGGTTGTGGCGCGTTTCGCCCATGTCCCCGACGCTTGGGCATTTGCTCCCACAGCAGTGCAGGTCTATGTGTCGGAGGATGGAGAGAATTTCTCACCGGCCATAAATGCAAAACTAAAATATGCCCCCGAGGAACAATCGATGAACTCGCCTCAGCTTGTGACAGTCATTATTGATGTCAACAAGCCTGACGTGAAATATGTCCGCATTGTTGCCAAGAATATGGGGCGCATACCTTCATGGCACAAAGCCCGCGGACTCCGCCCATGGATAATGGTCGATGAAATCGAATTGAACGAGGTGATTAAGTGAGGTTATGCGCTGCGCGCAGGACAATACATATTCATTTGTCCACTTTAACTCCCACTTTAACTCCCATTTTAACTCCCATTTTAACTTCCACTTTAACTCCCATATTAACTTCAGAATCATTTTATTATTTTTATCAATAACGTGTAAAGTTGTTCACTTTAATTCATTTTTTGCTATTTAATAGAACTTTTCATATGAAAAAAATTGTCCTCTTGGCCTTAGCCTCGTTGTTCTTTGTCTCATGTGAAGTGGAGTTCTCTCCCAATGCCGACTGGACTGAAATACCCGTTGTCTATTGTCTCCTTGACCAGGATGAGGATACCACCTATGTCCGTGTACAACGTTGTTTTCTGGGCGAGGGCAACCAATACACATACGCTGCCATCGCCGATTCCAACAACTATCCTCAGGGTGCTCTCACCGTTGCCATCGAGGAGTGGAACGCCAACGTCAACAACGCTTCTGGTCTATGGACAAGATCAGGCGATTCTCCTATTCGCACTTTTGTATGCGATTATACAGAGACGACAGACAAGGAAGATGGTGTTTTCTCCTCTTCAAAACAGCCTCTGTACGCTTGTGCCACCGCTGGTCAGCTCGACACATCGCGTGTGTATAGACTTGTCGTTGTTAAAAACAGCACGGGCGATACCATAGCGACATCTGAGACAATGCTTATTTGCGGAGATCTGCAGCTGGTGCGTCCTAACAATGTCACAAAATTCCAGTTTGCAGGAACTTCGGGAAACAAGTCGTGCGAATTCTATTGGTCGGCGATGAGGGGGGCTCGTCAATACCAGCCTTTGGTACGTTTCTTTTATAGGGATTTTATTATTAATCGCCAGTCGGTGCCTATCGACACAACAATAACAAACCATTATATTGATATACCATGCAATGTTGTAAAGAGCAACATGCGAGATCCTTTCTATACAACCTATTTGGATCAGAACTACTTCCTTTCCACTATCAAAAATTCAATTACCGACACCGTTTGTAACAAAAACATCATCGATACCGTCGAGATTTTTATACTGAGTTGCACTGAGCCTCTCGCGGCATTTGTATATGCCGGAAGTCCAGCGGGGTCGCTGAATCAGGATCCATTTACCTATACCAATATCGATGGAGGTCTTGGCGTTTTTGCGGCGCGTCGCCGCCATATTAGTTTTCGTATTGAGACACCGGGTTCGGCTCTCAGCAATTATAAAAAGACTCTCAAGGAATTGGGTGTTGGATTCTGATTACATTGGTCGTTATTAAGAAAAATTTTGTCAGTATCCGAAAAGTACGTATCTTTGCAAATTATTGTTTGAATAATATATAACTAAAAATCAATAAATTAAATTATTAAGATGAATATTACAAGAGAAAATTTGGACGACTTAAACCTGTTGCTGAAGGTTGAAATCGCCGAAAATGACTATGCCGAAAGAGTAACGAAGCAATTGAAGAACTATCAGAAAAAAGCCACAGTGCCTGGATTCCGTAAGGGTATGGCTCCTATGGGCCTGATTCAGCGCATGTATAAATCCGCCGTTGTCGCCGACGAGGTACAGGCTATGCTCGGTGAGTCTCTCTACAAGTATCTTGATGACGAAAAGCTTGATATACTTGGCAGCCCTCTCTCTAACGAGGAGAAAACGGGAAAGGTTGATTTCGATAACGCCAAGGATTTCACTTTTTATTTCGATGCCGCTCTGGCACCCAAAGTTGACATCGCATGGGACAAGATTGACTCCAAACTTTATCAGGTGAAGGTCAATCCCAAGGATATTGACAAACAGATTGATGAGATTACACGCCGCTATGGTAAGTTCGAGACCCCTGAAACCATTGGAGAAAATGATTTTGTCTATGGTAAGGTTGAGGAGCTTGACAAGGCGGGCAATGTTAAAGAGGGTGGCGTCAGCACTTTCACCTCTTTTGACCTTGGAGCTGTCAAGAACGCAGAGGAAATTGCGGCTCTCTTTGTGGGCAAAAAAGTTGAGGAACAGGTTGTTTTCAACGCTGCCAAAGCCTTCACAGCTGCCGATATCGAGAAGAATCTTCATCTCGACACCGCTGTCGCCAAGAAATTCAAGGCAGACCTGCGCATGACCATAAGCGGATGCTCTCGTATAACTCCTCACGAGGTTAATGAGGAACTCTTTGCCAAAATGTTCCCCAACGAGAAGGTGAAAGATGTCGCGGCATTCCGTAAACGTGTCTCCAAAGAGATGGAAGCCAGCTATAACGAACAGGCAGAGATATTCTTTGTCAATGAGACTCACAAACAGCTTATCGACAATTTTGACGCAGCTATGCCTGAAGCCTTCTTGAAACGTTGGATCGCCAGCCGTGGAGAGAAAGACATTACCCTTGAAAGCGTCGAGGCTGACTGGGAGTCCAAGTACTTGCCTTCACTGAAATGGGAAATGATTGACGGAGCTCTCAACAAGATCAAAACTCTTGAACCTACCCAGAACGATATTGTCGACTATGTGAAGGACATCCTCGGCAAAAACGATCCTAAGAAAGATGACGAGGACGACAAAGCCCGTGACGAACGCCTTGAGCAGTCGGCACGTACCATAGCCAAGGATCGTCAGAATGTTCAGCAGATCATCGACCGTCTGTACTCTAAGAACAGTTTTGAATTGTTCAAGGAACAGTTGAAACCGGAACCTGAGAAGATCACTATCAAGGAATTCTCCGAAAAAGTGAAATGAGAATAAAGGGACTTTTTGTCTTGATGTTTTTTGCGCTCTTCTATCTTCAAGGAAGAGCGCAATTTCAAAATACCTTTCACAACTCCTATCTTTCTATGGGTGTTGCGGGGAGTTGCTATGTGGGATCATCCCAGGTGGGTTATGGTGGCGGTGTCGATTTGACTTTTGGAAAATGGCTGCTTACGTCAGCGGGAATCAGAGCACAGCTATCAGCACAATATTTAAGCCATGCCACGACGAGTGGTTTGTATTGTTATGGACATGCCGATCTTTTCGTCGACCTGCTTACCTCTTTAAAGGGGCGCAATCCTAGCAATATTTTCCGCAGCTATATGCTTGTTGGTATTGGATTGGCCAGAAGTCCATTGGCTGATCGGGATTTTTGTGGTTTTCTGGGTCTTGGTGCCGACTTCAAAATCAGTAAAGACTGGCGCCTATACGCAGAACTTTCTTCCATGATACATCCATCTGATTTTGATGATAATACAAAATCGTCATTCTTGCCTATGGCTAAATTTGGCGCCACTTTCGATATAGATAACAACCCTACTCGAAGCCGTTCACGTTACGAGTCGAAGAATGTTTCCAGCGATTGGTTTTTCCAATTGGCGTTGGGTGTGGCCTCGCTGAACTATAAAGGTATACCGTCGTTCAGCGACCGTATGAAGATGTTGACACCTATTTTTGAATTCGGTATTGGCAAGCGAATGACGAATGTATGGAGTGCGCGACTGAATGCGTCAGGATTGTATGCCCGTAGCGAGGAAGAACTTTTCTCATATTATAATCTCAGAGGTGACATTATGCTCAATATGGCAGGCTGGCTTTTGCCAGACCGTGGAATGACATTGTTTGAGTGTAGACCTTATTTGGGCGCCAGCGTGTTGTCGAGACTTGATTCACAGTCAAAATTCCTGATGTGTGTGGCTGGCGGATTCTTGTTCGGCGTGCGTCCCAACGAAAAGAACGAGATCTATATGGATGCCCGCTATGTGTTGGTGCCTTCACGTTTTGCTCATGTAAATATACCACAGAGCACCTTCTCGGTAGGCATGGCAACGCTGACAATAGGCTATAGCTATTATTTCTCCAATATCAGCATAAAGTAGAGAAGGGAACTCTCAACACCATCTATAACAATAAAACGCAGGCGGGAAACGGAATTCTTGCCTGCGTTTTTCATTTCAGAATGAGGTCTGTAGTTCCCTGTCGCATTGGTAGAAGATAGTATACACACTCGCTGTCACGGTAGAACTCCTTTGCGCCCCAGCGCTGCCAATACTGATGTGTTTTCAGTCTATGAAGTACAGGGATGAACACGAAATCATATTGCTTAAGCTCTGGCATAATGCTTTGTATCATGTCGTAATTGAGCCGAGAGCCGCGGAGGTCCTCTCGAACAATGAAGGAGAATACTGCCACATATCTCATTGCGTTGAGCTGAGCCAGCAGGGTAGGATTGTCGATTAGAATCTGTTCCGTCTCCTCTTCAATGCGATAGTCGCTCATGTTAAGCAGACCTATGACTTCGCCGTGGTCATCAATGGCTTTGACGCTTAAAGGCCAATTGAAGTGAAGTGTTTCGATCCAGGTTTCAACCGTTCTTCGGTCAAATCCATATTGCCTCACTATCCATTCTGTGGTGAGCTGTGCATCATCGGGAGTCATTCTATGCAATGTGTACGGCATTGAAACTTAGTAGTATTTCAGGGTGATAGGATAATTTGGCTTTTCGTAGTCCGGGCAGTCCCATGTCTTCTTCACGATTGATATAGATGATTGACTCGGGTAGATGGGCTGCGAATTGTTGATTTATTACACTGTAAACTCCATCAATCTCAGTGTCGGCTTTTTCTACACAAACATCTATTGTGTCGTCGGTGACTTTGCTTCCATAGGTGAACGCGACCATCTTATTGGAAACGAAAAGGGCACCTCCAATCATATCCAGTCTTTCCCAATGATGAAAGATGTTTTCCATGACTCGTTGTTCTGCCTCTATGGTTTGCGCATAATCAGGATTGTCATGCTCTTTGCTGCGTTGCCATTTATCAACGACTTTGCGGCACTGGTCGAACAGGTCGGGTGTGAGTTCTTTGTATTCAAAGTCGGGATATTCCGAAATGAATTTGTTGACATGATTCCTTTTGGCTTTCAATTTGCCTCCCGATAATGATTCCAGGTTGCTTCGCAGATAAATGTAGTCGTATTGGTTGCGAAGGGGTGTTATTGTAATGTCGATGCCTTTGTGACAGGCGTTACGCTTTAACTGCTGAGCCCATTCGTCCTCTAGTCCTAATAATGTGAGATTGTCTCCGCAGTCATCGCTCAGAAGTTTTATCATCTCGCATGATGGCGCCCCCGGCATACATATCATGTATGCTCGTTGTCCGTGAAAGTTGTACCGAAGAATGACGGCGTCATTTAGTATACAGACTTCTGTCTGGAACCAGAACTGCCAGCCTACGAGGTTGGCGAAGGTGAAGTTGCAGTTGCGATGTCCTGCTTTCAACGTCACTGCTTGCACGGCTTCTCGGTCGTCTATTTTCAGCTTGTGGAAGTCGAGGACTTTCATAGTATATTTTTTTATTTCAATTAGTTGTCGTCTTCGCTGAGCAACGCTAATCCTCCTTGTGAAGTCTCTTTGTAGAGGCTGGGGATGTCTTTGCCTGTTTTTTTCATGGTTTCAACCACTTTGTCAAAGGTGATGATGTGTTTGCCGTCACTCATCATAGCGTATAGGTTGATGTCAAGAGCACGCAGTGCCGCCATAGCGTTGCGCTCTATGCATGGTATCTGTACTAACCCACACATAGGGTCGCACGTCAGGCCGAGGTTGTGCTCCATAGCCATCTCGGCGGCATACTCTATCTGCTGGGGGCTGCCCCCGAAGAGTTGGTTGGCTGCGACCGCGGCCATAACGCAGGCGCTACCCACCTCGCCTTGGCAACCCACCTCGGCGCCGCTTATGGAGGCGTTGGTCTTGATGACGTCGGCAAAGAGAGCGGCAGTGGCGAGAGCGCGAAGTATTGCGGTGTCGTCAAAGCCGTGGTTTTTCTTTAAGTGGTAGAGCACGGCAGGGAGCACTCCGCTGGCTCCGCATGTAGGTGCTGTCACGATGGTGCTGCCGACAGCGTTGCGCTCGCTGGTGGCCAAGGCGTAAGCTATGACAAGGCAACGGCCTTGTAGCGATGGCTTGTAGCTCGAGGCACGCACGTAGTATTGATGCGCTTTGCTGCGTAGATGTAGTCCGCCAGGGATGACCCCCTCGGCGCTAAGCCCTTCCTCGATGGTGTGCTGCATGGTTTGCCAGATGTCTTCGAGATACTCCCATATATCGGCATCTTCGTGCATGGCTACGTATTCCCAAAAGGTGAGCCCCTCTTTTTCAATATATCGTAGAATGTCGGTCATATGGGAGAGTTCGTAAACCTGTTCGGAATCCTCGCTGCTCTCCTCGTTGGCAAGGAGACCACCTCCTATGCTGTATATCTTCCATGTGTCGATGATGTCGCCCTTGTCATCTAATGCCTCGTAAAGCATTCCGTTGGTGTGGAACTCAGGCACTATATCAGGGCGCCAGATGATTTCCACAGGAATGGGGCGCAATGCGTCGGTGATTGCGACATCGGTACGGTGCCCTTTGCCTGTCGCGGCGAGACTGCCATATAGGGTTACTTTATATTTCGCTGAATTTGGGGTGCGTTGACGAAAGATGGTCGCTGCCCTGTGGGGACCAAGAGTGTGGCTACTTGATGGTCCGTAGCCTTTTTTGAGTATTTGCTTTATGGATAGCATGGTTGAGATAGGAGATTGTTAGTCAAAGAATTTCCATATTATGCCCCAGTATAGACCGAAATCTTCCATGGGGTAATGAGGCAGGCTGAAGTAGTTGGGCCTTTCCATGATGAACTCGTCGATAGGGGCATTGAAATGGCTGGCTTTAAGATATATGCTTGCTCGTTTCACTTGCATGGTGATCCAGAAGTCAGCGACAAGATAGCCGCCAACCTCTCTCTCGTTTTGACGATAGAATGTGCCGAGAATGGGGTTCCATGCGTCGGCGTAGAATGAGGTATGGAAACGAAGGTCGAAGCCTGTTTGCAGATGTAGCGCCCTGTGGAAAAGATGTACGTCGGCATAAACGCTGTTTTTGCTTGCCAGCAGAGGAACTCTTATCACATCGTTGTCGCTGCTCCATTGGAGGGATTCTTGCAGGGCTATGTTGAGCCAACCCATTTTGAGATGTGTTGACGCATTAGCCTGCAGTAAGAGGGCTGTGGCGTTGCTCTGCATGGGCAGCATGGCGTCGTTAATCCAGATGTTGTCGCTTAGCAGGTTGGAGGCCAAATTTATTTTGGCTCTTTTTATGGCGAAGCCTTTTCGTCCTATCAGTGAGTCAGGCTTTGCATAATTGTAGTTAAGGGCAATACTCTGTCGTTTGATTTTGTTGAAGTCATCATAATGCCAGTTGTAGGCTCCTTCATTGTGATAGAAAATCAGGTTAGGACTTTGTGCTTCTGAGAGGACTTCGGCACTGGCTGTTGAATGATGTCCAAAGGCAATCTCTATGTCGCCACACAGGCGGTAGTCGCCGCCACGTCGGCTGGAGTTGACTTCCTCAGCGTTGGCGTGAAGCTGGAAGGCTCCAATCTGGATGGTTGTTTTTGCAAAGGGACTTAGTGAGAACTCGTCTATGGCGTTGCCAGTGCCAAGGTATTGTACTTTGTTGTATTCGGGACGTACACCGAAGAGTATGACAAAGGGATTCTTCCACCGATGACTCATGTAGGCGTCGTTGGTCCAGTATAGTTCAGCTGCCAACTGGTGATGTGATGTGGAGTCGAAATAGGTAGAGGTGTTGATGGATGTAAGATTATAGTAGGCGCTGTCTACCTGGTTGTCATAGAAAAAGCGTCGATGACGTGAATAGGAGAGATCCAAGGCAAAGACGCCGGTGTTGTAGGTGTGCGGCGCATTGGGCATGATGGTGTCGTATCCAACTATTGTATCGCGAGGCACTATGTGTTCAGGTGCTTTGTTGCTGTCACTGGCGGGCAGTGTGTCGTAGAGGGTCTCGTGTATTTCGCGTACATGCATGAACTGACGCATGGTGTTGTAGCTTTGGTGGATGTTTACGGCGAAGTTTTTCCATCGGTTGAGGGCGGAATACATGTTGACTGCGGCACCTGTGCGGCGTGTATAGCTCCAGCAGGTTGTGTCGTTTTGTACACCTCCATTCTCTTGCTGATTCATTCGTGTCATGGTGGCTTCAGCCTGAAGCTGGTAACGAGCGTCGCGCGAGTAATAGTTTGTGGTCACATCGAGCACATGGTCGGTTATGTCACTGTTGGTATATTGTCCGTCACGGCTGACAAGGTCGTATAGGAATGCAAAGTTCCATCGAGGTCTGATGTTCTGAGTATGTGTTATCGACACTTGATAGTCTTTGTTTAGCGAACTGCCGTAACCTATTACCGTATAGGGATTTTGCACCTGGAAATATTTGTCGCGGTGTAGTATGTTGTTGTATACAGGGAAAGGGTCTGTTGTGTGATTGAAGACGAGACTGCTTCTTTCGTCTAAGAATGGTATCACCGACAGTTGGGACTGACCTAGGGCTCCGAGGTCGAGATAATAATTCCCGTCCATGTTGTGCACTCGGTTGTTAAAGCGTGCGTAACTTGGCAGGAACGAAGGATTGGAGAGCGTTGAGATCTTCACCGTTCTGTATGATTGGGCGAAATTGAACACTCTCATTCTGAGAATGGAATCGGGCTCTATGCCTGTGTCATAGATTATTCCTTCAGGAGCTTTGGCAACATTGGAGTCAGGGTCGGAAGTCTCGTTGCCCAGCATCGGATTGTTTGGGTTGCCACTACCGGGAAAGTCCTGTGCAAACAGTCTTCCTGTTAAGCATAGCAGTAATGCTATAATTATGACATTTCTGGCAGTGGGCATGAGTCTATGTTGGGCTTTTAGTAACAATAAAAAAGTCATTCAATTTACACTCCGTATAGAGTGTTAGTATCCTTGAAATGTATAAAATAAAAGAAATGTCTTTAAACTTTAAACCTTAAACTATAAACTTTATAATATTTTTATATGGTTTATGAGTGTAGGAAACGTTCCACATCAATACCTGCCACACAGCCTTTAGCGGCGGCGACACAAGCCTGACGGTAGTTGGGGTCGCAAACATCGCCGGCGGCGAAAACGCCAGGTATGTTGGTTGCGCTGCTTGGATTCTGCACTTTGATATATCCAGCTTCGTCAAGCTCAAGCTGTCCGTCGAGAAAAGCGGTGTTGGGCTGGTGTCCTATGGCTACAAAGAACCCTGCGATGTCGAGACGAGTCACTTCACCGGTTTTTACATTTTTGATATCGGCGCCAGTGACGCCATCCATATCGTTGCCAATGATTTCCTGTGTTACGCTGTTCCACAAGACCTCGATTTTGGGGTTGTCGAGAACACGGTGTTGCATGGCTTTTGAGGCTCGCAGTTCGTCGCGGCGCACAATCTGGTACACTTTACGGCATAGGGTTGCGAGGTAGGCGGCCTCTTCGCAAGCGGTATCACCTCCGCCAACGACGGCGACATCGAGGTTCTTGTAGAAGAAACCGTCGCATGTGGCGCAGGCCGATACACCTTGACCATAGTATTTCTTTTCGCTTTCCAATCCAAGCCAGCGAGCCGAGGCTCCTGTGGCTACGATGACGGTTTCGGCTTCTATCTCCTCGCCTTTGTCGTCGACAGCGATGAATGGACGCTTGGAAAGGTTAATCTTATCTATTGTGCCAGGGTGCATCTCGACACCAAAACGCAGTGCCTGTTGTCTCAGATCGTTCATCATCTCTGTGCCCGAGACACCGTTGGGATAGCCAGGAAAATTCTCTATCTCGGTGGTGATGGTGAGCTGTCCGCCGGTTTGAAGTCCTTCGTAGAGAAGGGGTTTAAGGTCGGCGCGACCTGTGTATATTCCCGCTGTATAGCCCGCGGGGCCGGAACCAATGATTAAGCAACGTGTATGTGTCATGGTGATATTTGTTTTATTACTATTGTTATTATTGTTAGAAGCTTATTGACAGTCCAGCATGGATGAGGCGGCTGAACTGCCCTTTGTTGGAACGGAAAATACGGTATGTGCCGCTTCCGTTTTCGTTGGCGATGTTAAGCATGGAGTTGTACCAACGTACATCGACACCAATATGGTCGGTGAAACGATAGCGTAGGCTTACGCATATGGGAAGAGCGTCGAGGCGTTTGTAGTTGTCGCTTTGTAGAGCGTCGTAGGCGCCGTCGGTTTTGACGTTGGCTTTGGCAAGTATCGCGGGGGCTATGCCTGCTGCGAAACGTAATGCCCGTTGTTCGCCAAAGTCGTAAGCGATCATGAGCGGTACTTCGACATACAGAAGCGAGATGTTGCGTTCCAGACTGCTGTTTGAAATGTGTGAGCCTTTCTGTGATAGTCCCAATTCGACTACAAAACGGCAACGGCTGTCGTCGCTGATGGGGTAGGAGGTGCCGACGCTGCCATGAAAGCCTATCTTGTTGTAGTTGCCCGAGGCGTCACCGTCAATCTGGCACAGGTTTATGCCACCACGTATTTCATAGTCAAAGGCTTTGCTGTCGGAGTGACGACGGCTTTGTGCGAATGTGGCGGGTATTGTTGCGGCAAGCAGTAGGATTATTGCTATTGTTTTTTTCATTGTTTCATTCTGTTGATGAGGTTTGTCGTTGATTGGCCAGGCACAAGTGAAATAAGTTCAACATGTCCGCCATAGGATTCCACATAGTCGGCGCCAACAACATTTTGTCGGTCGTAGTCTGCGCCTTTGACCAATATGTCGGGATGAATCTCGTGGATTGGATTCAGGGGTGTGTCTTCGTCGAAAGCCACGACATAGTCGACAAAGGCAAATGCTGCCAAAACTGTGGCACGGCTTTCCAGAGAGGACACAGGTCTCGACGGCCCTTTTAAACGTCTTACAGAATCGTCGCTGTTAATGCCAACAATCAACAAGTCACCCAAGTCGCGGGCTTTGCTAAGGTATTCGACATGCCCTTGATGTACGAGATCGAAACACCCATTAGTGAAGACCACTCTTGGTTTCCGTGTGTTGCGTAAAGTCTCAAGAATAATCTTCATGTCGTGGAGCGACACTATTTTTAGTTTTAATCCTATGTTGAAGCTTGAGGTCATTAAAGGTTTAAAAGTTTAAAAGTTTAAAGGTTTAAAAAGTTTAAAAGGTTAAAAGGGTTTGAAAGGTATTTCGAATTATGAATTTAGAATTTTGAATTTTCAACTTTCTTTACTGGATTATTTTTATTTTCAAGGTGTTCAGGCCCCATTCGGGGTGCAATTTTCAATTTTACTTGTCACGGTTCTTTAACAGTGAGAAGTAAATAAGGAATGCGAGTCCTACAACGATGACTATGGCTTGTTGTGAGCCCCACAGCAACCATCCGCAGGCAAGACCAGTGGTTTCGCCGACACCATATATTACCAATGCTTGCCAAACAAGTACAGGGTAGGCACCAAGCCCCCCCTGAGATATCATCATGCCTACAGAGCCGAAGAGATATATTACGAAGGCTGTCTGGAATCCAAGGGTCTGTGTGTCGCCGAAGGCTTTGAGTATTAGCCATCCACCTACGATGTATAGGAAGTAAATGGTGGCGCTGTATAAAAGGAATAATACCGTCGATTTCGGTCCGAGATGGAGTATGCTTTTCACTCCGTCAATACATCCGGAAATGAGATCTATGATTTTCTTGTAAGGCTTGAATTTGAGCAGTCTCTCATGGAAAAGCTTGAAAAGCACAAAGAGTATTACCAGTAGAATGACTCCTGCTGTGGCTATTACCGCTAGTGTGGGCAGTGTGCTGAATTTCTGCGAAAGACTGTCGTAAATGAAGTCTTTCACGCTGCTGAACATGAGCAGGAATCCCAGCAGGATAACCACAGCGAACATCAAGATGTCGAAAAGTCTTTCGGTAACGACAGTGCCTATTGATTTCTCCATCGGGATTCTCTCGCTGGTGCGCAGCATGGCGCAACGCATAACCTCGCCAAGACGAGGGAATGCGAGGTTGGCAAGATATGTCACCATCACAGCTCCAAAAGTGTTGTTGACAGAGGGTATATGGCCCAAAGGCTTGAATAGCAGCCTCCATCGTAATGCACGAATAAAGTGCGCCACAATGCTGGAAAGCATGACTAATGCAACCCATCCCCATCGGGCTCCAAGGAAAGACTGCCAGATGGCGTCCTTTTGCTCGGGACTGAGTTTGAGCAAGAACCAGTAAACAAAAAAGATGCCGATTCCCAGAAAAATCAGGAATTTGAGAATGTTAAAAAGTCTCTTTCTTTTTTTATTTTCGGCGGGCGAAGAGGATGTCATTGGTGGTTATTGCAGATGGTTGTCTTTCGGGAAAATAACAGTAGGATGCCATTGTTTGGCCTCTTCGAAATCCATTGAGGCGTAGGATGCGATAATCAGCAGGTCGCCGACATGGACTTTGTGGGCCGCGGCGCCGTTGATGCCAATAACACCGCTGCCTGCCTCGCCTTTGATGGTGTAGGTCGACAGACGTTCGCCATTGGTGATATTGTATATGTCTACACGCTCATTTTCGATCATTCCAGCAGCTTCGAGTAAATCTGCGTCGATGGTTATGCTACCGATATAGTCCAAATTGGCCTCGGTTACAGTGACTCTGTGAATTTTTGATTTTAAAACCTCTATAAACATAGGGTTGGAAGAATTGAGATATTGTTGGTTAAATAAGTAAATAAGAATGATGGTCTATTGTTGTCAGTCTTGCGGTTTGTGGTTGCCGCCAAAGATTTGGCAAATCCACTCCCTGTTGAGACGGGCTATGTTTTGACGCTTTATTTGTTTTGGGCATTCCGCCTCGCAAGCGTAGGTGTTGGTGCAGCTGCCGAAACCGAGTTCGTCCATCTTGCATACCATTTTCTTTACGCGTTCGCTGGCTTCAACTTGGCCTTGTGGCAAGAGGGCAAGGTGGCTCACCTTGGCTCCGACGAAGAGCATGGCGCTGGCGTTTTTGCATGCGGCGACACAGGCTCCGCAGCCAATGCATTCCGCGGCATCCATGGCCATGTCGGCATGGCGTTTGGGAATGGGAATGCTGTTGGCGTCGGGCACGCCGCCAGTGGTGACGCTGACATAACCTCCCGACTGGATAATCTTGTCGAAAGCGCTGCGGTCAACAACGAGGTCGCATATCACCGGAAATGGTTTGGCGCGCCAAGGCTCAATCCAAATCTCGTCGCCGTCTTTGAACTTGCGCATGTGGAGTTGGCAGGTTGTGACACCGTCGTCGTTGCCATGGGGACGGCCGTTGATATAGAGTCCGCACATGCCGCAAATGCCTTCGCGACAGTCGTTATCGAAGCACACGGGGTGTGCTATTGGGAATTTTGAATTTTGATTTCCGGATTTTGAATTCTCTGAGATAATTTGCTCGTTGAGAATGTCAAGCATCTCAAGGAAAGAGCAGTCGGGTGAGATGTCTCTAACCTTGTATGTCTCAAAACGGCCTTTCGTTTTGGCGTTTTCTTGACGCCATATATGGAGTTTGAAATTCATTGTCTTGTTTTTTGACTTTAACAATAACCTTGACTTTGACTCTTAGGATGGATTGCTCGTATAGATGCGTCGGCCTGTTAAAGTTAAGGTTAACGTTAAAGTTGTTAATTCTTATAATTTCGTGTAGCTATTTTGATGTGCTCATAGTTGAGTTCTTCTTTGTGCAGAGTCTCAGGCTTGCTGTGGCCTTGGTATTCCCAAGCGGCGACATACATGAAGTTCTCGTCATCGCGCTTTGTCTCACCTTCTTCTGTCTGACTCTCAGTGCGGAAATGGCCTCCGCACGACTCTTTGCGGTGCAGTGCGTCGGCGGTGATGAGGCGCGCCAGCTCGAAGTAGTCGGCCAGACGAAGGGCTTTTTCCATCTCTGGGTTGAAGCTTTCTATGGTGCCGGGTACATTTACTGACTGCCAGAACTCTTTTTCCAGCTCGTCAATCATGGTCGCGGCTTCGGTCAAACTGGCTTCGTTACGGCTCATGCCAACCTTTTCCCACATGATGTGTCCCAGCTCTTTGTGGAAGAAGTCGACGGTTTTGTCGCCCTTGATGTTCATGAGTCTCTCTTCGCGCTCAAGAACGGATCTCTCGGCTTCGTCAAACTCCGGAGTGTCGGTGGTAATATGTCCTATGGTTATTTGGTTGGAAAGATAGTTTTGCAGAGTGTAGGGTAGTACGAAATAGCCGTCTGCCAAACCTTGCATAAGAGCCGAGGCACCAAGGCGGTTGGCGCCATGGTCGCTGAAGTTGGCTTCGCCAGCGGCAAAGAGACCTGGTATGGTTGTCTGCAACTCGTAGTCCACCCAAAGTCCGCCCATGGTATAGTGTACGGCGGGATAAATCATCATCGGGGTTTCGTAGGGATTCTCGTCGGTGATTTTTTGATACATCTGGAACAGGTTGCCATATTTCTGTTTGACAACGTTAATGCCAAGGCGTTTGATGGCGTCGCTGAAATCAAGAAATACCGCCAAACCTGTGGGACCCACACCATAGCCTGCGTCGCAACGTTCTTTGGCGGCGCGGCTGGCGACATCGCGGGGCACCAGGTTGCCAAAGGCTGGATAGCGTCGCTCAAGATAGTAGTCGCGATCCTCCTCAGCTATGTCGTTGGCCTTTTTCTGTCCGGCGCGGATGGCTTCGGAGTCCTCTATCTTTTTGGGAACCCATATCCTGCCATCGTTGCGCAGGCTTTCGCTCATAAGGGTGAGCTTGGACTGGTAGTCTCCGTGGACAGGGATACAGGTAGGGTGTATCTGAACATAGCAGGGGTTGGCGAAGAATGCGCCTTTGCGGTGGCATATCCATGCCGCGCTGCCGTTGCTGTTCATGGCGTTGGTGCTGAGGTAGTAGACATTGCCGTATCCGCCGGTGGCAATAACTACGGCATGTGCCGAGTAGCGTTCCAGCTTGCCGCTGACGAGGTTGCGTACTATTATGCCACGAGCACATTCCACGCCATCATTGTTCTTGACAAGCACCAGTTCCTCCATCTCGCTGCGTGTGTGGAGTTTCACAGTGCCTCGGTTTATTTCACGACTCAGGGCACCGTAGGCGCCAAGCAGCAGCTGCTGACCGGTTTGGCCTCGGGCGTAGAAGGTACGGCTGACCTGGGCTCCTCCGAAGGAACGGTTGTCAAGCAGTCCGCCATAGTCGCGGGCAAAGGGAACACCTTGTGCCACACATTGGTCTATGATGTCGCCGCTAACTTCTGCAAGACGGTAGACATTGGCTTCGCGGGCGCGGTAGTCGCCGCCCTTGATGGTGTCGCGGAACAAACGTTCAACGCTGTCTCCATCATTTTGGTAGTTTTTGGCGGCATTGATACCACCCTGTGCGGCGATACTGTGTGCGCGGCGTGGCGAATCTTGTATGCAGAAGATGTCAACGTTGAATCCGAGGGCTCCCAGCGATGCCGCCGCCGAGGCTCCGGCAAGGCCTGTACCGACAACAATGATGTCGAGCTTGCGTTTGTTGGCAGGGTTGACAAGTTTCTGGTTGGTTTTATAATTAGTCCATTTTTCAGAGAGTGGACCTTCAGGTATTTTGGAGTCGAGAATCATTCTAATTATGAATTTTGAATTTCGAATTTTGAATTATCACAGGATACTAATTTTGAATTATGAATTATGAATTTTGAATTATGAATTTTCAACTTTCTTCACTGGATTATTTTTATTTTCAAGGTGTTCAGGCCCCCTTCGGGGTGCAATTTTCAATTTTCAATTTTTGATTTTACAGGACGAAGAACACGCATATCGGCACAATAGCGAAGCCGAGGCATACGATCCAGCAGTAGATGATGCCTAGCACCTCGACAAGTTTGGAGTACTTGTAGTGGTTGAGGCCGAATGTTTGGAATGCAGATTCAAAACCATGGCGAATGTGCAATCCTACCACAAAGAAGAATACCAAATAACAAAGCACAATATGCCAATGTGAGAACTTCTCGCGGGCCATGTTGTAGAAATCTGGCTCAAATTCAGCGTCTGGGAAAGCCTTTTGTAAGGTCTCTTTTTCTGAATAAGTCAAATTCTTCATCCATTTCATGTCGTCGCTGAGTTTGCCGTCGTTGATAGCATTGGTAAGTGTAATACTTGCCTCTTCACTTATGTTGGCAGTAGGATCGTTGACGAGGAAATCCTCAACTTTGACCATATATGAGCCTTTCACAAAATGGAGCTTTACGAAATAGAAGTCATAGAAGTGAAATATTAACAACACCAGGAGCAAGCTGCCTGTTACCATAGCAAGCTTCGATCCTTTGGCTGTCTTGGTACGGCTTGGCTGATGGTAGCGCTCGGGGCGTGTTTTGCGATTGCATATCCATAGGTATGTGGCAAGGCACATATGGAGCAGAAAACAGCCAAAAAGCATTATTTCGGCTATTTTTACAATTTTGTTAGTGCCCATAAAGTGGCAGAAAGCACTGTATGCCTCACCTCCGTCATCGACAAGTATGAAAAGGTTGGCACCCATGTGAAACAGCAGGAACACTAACAGGAATGTTCCAAACATTGCCACCAGCAGTTTTTTTGTTATAGAACTGATACGTATTATTTTTTCGTTGTTCATGTCTGATAATTGAAAATGTTAAGTATCGTTTTAAGTTTAACGTGTAACGTTTTAAGGATTTCTCTAGACAAATAGACAAGGCTTTATATGTTACTATCGTTTTTTTTGATAGTTAAAAGGTGAGGACTTTTCAAATCCTGGTTGATATAGAGATTCTATAGGAATGCCTGGAAAACACCTTTGCTGTTGAATTCCAACTTGGTGCCGTCGGCAAGTTCTACACGGTAGCGTTTAGGTGTCTTTGAAGCCCAAACAATAAGCTGTCCTTCGTAGTATTTGTCTATGTGTGTAAGCAGGGCCTTGGGGAGCAGGTAGGAGGGAACACCGCCATAGCTCTTGACCTCAATCCATTGTCCGGCGGCGTTGAATTTGATTATAGAGCCGTCTTCCATAGAGGCTTTGTATTCAACTTGTTTGCCTACCTTGTTACGCCATGCGTCGACAGTAGGGGCATTGTTCCATGCTTTTTTTATTGTCGTTCTGGCTTGTGCAGGCAGTTTAGCGCTGCTTATCTGGGTTATCTGAGCCGATGCGACGCAGAACGCTGAAAGCATTATCAGGGAAAGAATGATTTTTTTCATATTCTGTTGTATGTTCAATTATTGTTGTTTATTTAATGTCAAAGGTTTTTGTGACGTTTAACGTTTAAAGTTTAACGTTTAAAAATGATTCACAATTAATAATCAGCATTTTATTTGCAGGTATTGTTACACATTTTTGTCGTTACTTAAAAAAATCAGGCCTTATATTCCAGGCGTTCAGAGTGAGGCTCGATGTCAACGCCTTTGTCATAAGAGTAGGCTTTGTGTCCGTTGACGAAAGTCATCTCCACTCGGCTGTGGAATGTTTGGCCTTCCAAGGGAGACCAGCCGCACTTGTAGAGCAGGCTCTCCTTGGTTACTTTGTTCTCCACGCCTGGTTTCACCAATGTGAGGTCGGCTTTGTATCCTTCTCGTATGAAACCGCGCTCCTTGATGCCGAACAATGTCGCGGGGTTGTGGCACATCAGACGCACAATCAGAGGCAGCCATGTGTCGCGGAATTCCACAAGCTCCTCGCCTTGGTAGTTGTTGTTGAACAGAGGTTCAACCATCATTGTCAGCGAATGCTGTATTGAGGGTATACCACCTGGAGCGTCAAAATAGCGTTGTTGTTTGCTTGCCAGAGTGTGAGGTGCATGGTCGGTGGCAATAGTGTCGATAAGGCCGTCGTATAGGGCAGCCCAAAGAGCCATACGGTCCTCGTTGCGTTTAATGGCGGGGTTGCATTTTATGAGGTTGCCAAGCTCCTTGTAGTCACGGTCGTCAAACCAGAGGTGGTTGGGGGTGACTTCGGCGGTGACATGTTTTTTCTCAAGGGGCATGTTGCTCAACAGGTCAAGTTCTGTGGCAGTGCTTATGTGTGCGATATGGAGCCGTGTCTTGTATTTGCGTGCTCGGGCTATGGCTTTGTAGGTGCTCACATAGCAAGCCTCAGTGTTGCGAATCTGAGGATGCAGGGCTGCCGTCTCACGCTCGGTTCCAGCGCACTCCATCTTGTAGTTCTGCATGTTGGCTTGTACTATGTGCTCCTCTTCGCAGTGGGCCACGATGAGTTTGCGGGCTTTTGAGAAAAGTTTGTCCAGAGCTTCGGGATCGTTGACCAGCATATCTCCTGTGCTGCTTCCGAGAAAGAGCTTTATTGCCGCATATTTTTCTGGGTCGGTGGAAAGAAGAGTGTCGATGTTGCTGTTTGTGGCGCCAAGCATGAACCCGTAGTTGGCGACGCTTTTTTCTTTGGCGAGAGCCACTTTCTCCTCAAGGAGCTCTATTGTGGTGGTTTGAGGCTTGGTGTTGGGCATGTCGACAAACGATGTCACTCCGCCTGCGACGGCGGCGCGGCTCTCAGTGCCCATATCCGCTTTCTCGGTGAGTCCAGGCTCTCTGAAATGCACGTGGGTGTCAATCACTCCCGGTAGCAGGAGCATTCCTGTGGCATCGATTGTCTCACAGTCTTTCGTTGTCTCTAGGGGAGGGGAGAGGGCTATGCGTCCGTCGATGATATAGACATCGCCCTGGCGGATAATGCCTTCATTGACAATCGTTGCGTTTTGAATTAAGTAGTTCATGTGTCAAATCACTAATCACCATTCACGAATCGCTTAGAACTTCTTCTTCTCGCTCCAGCGGCGGGCAGCTTCGTAGGCGTCGGCGGAGGTGGTATATATGTTTTTCACCACAAACTGGCCGGTGTGATCGATACAGCCCCAACGGCCGTCCATCTTTGCCGGTGCGACGCGGTTGTTCCATGTTTTGATGAATAGTTTGGCATCTTCGAAAACAGGCTGTATCACCCAGTTGCCTTTAAAGTCGACATAGCCCCAATAGCCAGTCTCTTTGTTGCGTATGGGGTAGAGCCAGTGACCTATCTCTTGGTTGTTGTCCCATTCATAGCCTGCCTGCCATGCCTCACTGCTGAGTGTGAAGACATTTTGCGAAAGAAATTCGCCGTTGTTGTCAATGCTGGCCCAGAGACCGTCGAGTTTGCATGTTGCGAAATAGCCGGTGTCGTTTGTGAAGTGGGTGGCGCCTTCGTATATGGGGCTGATAACCCACTCACCTTCATAGTCCACCCAACCATATTTTCCGGTGGCAATGTCGGTCACGGGCAGACGCCAGTCGTTGATGTTGCGGCCATGTTCTTTCTGGCTTAGTGCGTAGTCGGCATCCTCGCGGGTGTAGAAAATGCATTTCGACACGACGTTGCCGTTGCGGTCTATGGAGCCCCACCGGCCGTCGCGTTTCACCTGAGCGTATATGTAGTTGTGGTCAGGACCAAAGAAATCGTAGTCCTCGTATTCAGCCTCGATGACCCATCGTCCCAGATAGTTGACATAGCCCCATTTGCCTGTCGATTTGTCGCGGGTGGGGTAGCGCCATGTGTCGTAGTGGCGGCCATGAGTCCATTGTACACCAGCCAACACAGCGTGTTCCTCTTCCATGAAGGTGGGAGCGATAACCATTACGCCTTTGCGGTCGATACAGCCCCAGCGTCCAGCTGTTTTCACTGCGGCATAGCTCATAGGCTCGTCACCCTCGAAAGTCGTGGCACGTTCGTATTGGGGCTCGAATTTCCATTTGCCATAGTAGTCAACAAAGCCCCATTTGCCGTCAGCGGGGTTTTGTGCGGGATAGAGCCATTTGCCGGGCTCGTCGCCTTTCTCCCATTCTTTGCCTGCGGCTTCAGCCTCTTGGCTGGTGTGGAAAATGTTGCGGACAACCATCTGGCCTCGTACGTCGATACAACCCCAAAAACGGTCCAGTTTCACCACGGCGAAACGGCGGAAATGGCCTTGAAAGGCATAGGCATATTGAAATTGGGGCGCAATCTGCCACCCCCCGTCACTGTTCTTGTAGCCATACAACTTGGTGCTAGGCTGCATGGTAAGTGTTTGTGCATTAATATCTAATATAAAAAACAATGCCAAAAATGGCAGCAAAAAGAACTTTTTCATCTATTTTATTTAAGATAAGTATTAAAATGCAAAAATACTAAAATTATTCCATACCGTCGAAAAAATGTTTATCGTCTGTTTTTTTTCGTACATTTGCAAAATAAAAACTGAGATAATCCTATTTGTATTTGATTGATTTTGATGATTTATTTTTTAGTCTCAGTGGAAACCTGCCGCTCTTTCAAAGATTATTCACCTTCGACGATAGATTCGTCATCTGAGTTGCCTATATATGATATGAACGACCATTATGCGTGGCTTTACACCTCGTCGGAGGTCTAATTCAATGAGAAATAAAAAAGTATAAAATATATGAAGCGTATTCTGTTAGTATTCGTCTCACTTTCAGTGGCGTTGACAATGCTGGCGCAGAACAAAGGCACATCCTCTACGGGGGGGCTTGAGGTGGTGAAGGATGCGAAACACCCAGTTCTGCAGTTAGGCGACAAAGCCCGATGTACATTGACCGATGACGGCACTCTCGTCGTGGAAGGCTTCGGAATACTGAAAGGCGCCAGAAACGAAAAAGGAGCACCTCTTGTCAAGAAGAAAATCAACCAAAAGATAAAAAACATTGACTTGACGCATTTCAGTGGCACGTTGGGCGACTATGTCTTCTATGGTATCGACGAGCTTGACGCTGTTATACTCAATGACAGCGCATTATATCGTTTCTCGCCAAGGGCTTTCTGGCCCGACATACGTATCGGCACATTGGAATTCGTTAACGTGAGAAATGGTGAAAAAGACTATAGAATCATCACCAACTATCTTCCAAGTCAGGAGTCGAAACGATGTGACATATCCTCTTTTAAGGACAATATACAGCGCTGCATCGTGGTGCGTCGCGACCATTACCTCGCCGATACCGCTACTATTGGCAAGAAGCATACCGGAAGGGGACTGCGCCGCTGGACAGACCGCAACAACGGCATGCGCCTCTACTATGGCGACTGGGTCAACGGGGAGATGGATGGAGCAGGAATCGCCATCATGTTCGACGGCACCGTACGTATGGGGCAGTGGAATGAGAATATCTGTACTGGCCATCCCGAGGCGGTGGGCGTGGATCTTTTCCTCGACTGTCCTGAAATACTGCCCCTGCAGCTTATAGCCCAGCATCATGTGGAGCAAGCGGTGAACAAATGGCAGCGTAAGGAGGACTACGAGACAGCAAAGGAATGGGGCGCCCGAGTGAACAACAGCTCCCGGCAACAGCGCGCCATCATGGAGTACAATCTCCTTGTTGACCGCTATATGAAGGCTGAGGCGTCAAAAACAGACATCGCTTTCAGGTTGGGCTCTTACGATGTCAACCACAACACCTACATGCTCAGTGACGCCACTTACGGCAATATACCAATAGCCCTCACCAATGCCATCTCTGCCGCGCAGTTCAAAACAGAATGGGATTCTTTGATCAAGACCCCCACCTATTATTTCGATGGAGAGAAAATGGCGCTGTGGGATCTCACCGTCTGGAAGGATGGCACCCGTGTGGCCTTCTATCGCAACGGTGCACAGCCGCGGCACGACAACACACCGGCAGACTATAATTTCAACCCCATCGAGCTGCCCATCGTGCACACCTATCCAGTGGTGCCTTCAGATGTCGACATCGATATTCCGGAAACACAAAGAAAAGACCCGTCGACATTTGTTTTCATTATCGCCAACGAGAACTACGTCACACAACGAGTGCCCTATGCTCTCAACGACGGGAACATATTCAAACGCTATTGCGAGAAGACCCTCGGCATCGCCCCTAATCACATAAAGATCTATGCCGACGCTACTTATGGCAGAATTATGGAGTGTGTGTCCATGGCTAGGCAGACAGCCGAAGCCTATGATGGAGAGGTGACGCTGTTGTTCTACTATGCGGGGCATGCTATCCCCGACGAGCGCTGCGATGACGCCTACCTGCTGCCTATCGACGGAAGCCCCAGAATGCCCGAGACAGCCTACAGTCTGAACAAACTATACAACGAACTGGGGTCCATCAATGCCCGTGCGGTGGTGTGCTTCATGGATGCCTGTTTCTCGGGAACCACACGCGAAGGGAGTGCGCTGCTCGCCACACGTGGATTCAGACTCACCGACAAAAACAATACTCCTAAGGGTAATATGGTGGTTTTCACCTCGTCAAGCGAGGATGAGTCGTCCTTGATGTATGAAGAGAAATCCCATGGTCTCTTCACCTATTTCCTTTTGAAAAAAATCAAGGAGACCAAAGGCGCCGTGACACTTGGCGAGATGGCCGACTACCTGACTCGTGAAGTGAAAAGAGCCTCGAGTACCGTAAATCAGATAATACAAACCCCGAAAGTGCTGGTGTCCCCAGCTCTTTACAACACATGGAGAGATATTGCCTTATGAAAAACACAATAACAATTCTTTTTTTGATAGTATGCCTCGTGTCTCTTTTCGCAACCCCGATACAGGCTCAGGAGAAGGGAGAGGCGCTATACAAGAAAGCCTGTGATCTTTTCGACAACCAGCGCTACGAAGAGGCCTACCCGCTATTCAACACTTTGGCTGGGCAAGGAGACGTACGAGCCTCGCTGGAGCTGGGACACTACTTTTATGAAGGCCTCGCTCCTGTTGAAAAAGACTTCTCCAAGGCTTATGCATGCTACACATTTCCTATTTAGACGGGAAACGTGTCACTATGGAATTGTAATCCAATGAATAACAATAAAATCATGAAACGTATATTATTTTTTTTCCTCCTTCTGTCACCGCTATTTGTCACTGCGCAGGAGAGCGTCGAAAGTCTCTACAGTCAAGCCAGCAAATACTATGAGGCCAAAGATCATGAGAAGGCATACCCCCTAATGCTACAGGCTGCGGAGCAGGGATATTACAAAGCCGAATGTGTGATAGGGCACTACTATTTTTTCGGTTTTTCTCCATTGGATCAGAACTATGCCAAAGCCTTCGAATGGTACAAAAAAGCCAGTGACCATGGTAGCATCTCAGCGAAACAGAAACTTGGATATATGTATCATGCAGGTCTCTACGTATCGGCAAACAAAGAGAAGGCCTACCAATACTATATTGATGCCGCCCAGAAAGGGGATGTCTATTCCTGCATCAATTTGGGTTTTATGTATTCAGATGCTTATGGCGATTTTTGGTGGGATGCAAGTGGGGCAGATTTTCCTCCCATCGACAAAAAGAAAGTGTATGCCCATGTGCCCGATTACGGTTATGGTGGTGTATCGCCAGGAGTATCATCCAAGCCTAAGCCTGGTGAGGCAAACACGCAATATGAAAAGAAGCCAACTCCCCCTGCAAGCTTATATGAGGATACGAATTACAGGGTGCCTGTGATTGACTCCATGGGACATCTCAATCTGGATGTCATCCCTATGAGCCCGGCTGAAGAATGGTTTCTTTTGGCAGCAAAGCTAGACAGTACAGACGGTCTGTATTATCTTGCCTATTTCTATGATGTTCCGTACGGGGAATTTGAGCCAACACACTTCCGTGGAATTGACATTAATCTCCCTGACAAAACAATATATGACAACGGTATACGGCTTTATGAGATGGCCGCTCAAAATGGAAGTGCCAAAGCGCAAGCTGTGATTGGCGAACAATACATGCAAAGCAATCAGTTCCCTACTGCACTGAAATGGCTGGAGATGGCAAAGAAGAATGGAATAAAAGATATTATTCGCCACAGTAATTTCTATGCGTATGATGGAGGTCCAACTGTAGTAGTTGAAGCCATCGCTATCTGCAAGCATTTCTTGAAAAAACAACCATATACCTATATTGGCGTCTGGTATGATTATGACACTTACGAACCCATTCAAAGCGATTTATATGTGTATGTACAAGTAAAAAATGCGCAAGAAAAGGAAGGTCTGATAAAGATAGATATGAATGGTCGATTGATTTCAAAGACCCCTATCAAATTTGACGAAAACAACAGTTTATACGAACATATAAAAATCGAAAATGGACAACTCCTCTATGACGGGCAACCGTTCTAAGTGACGATGTTGGCTTCCAGGTTGTTGAACATTAATACAGAATTATCTTTAACCTTTACAAAAATATGAAACGTATTCTTCTTATTATAGTATCTCTTCTTGTAGCGCAGGCGACGATGGCTCAGAGTAACAAAGGCGTCTCGCAGGTGGGAAGTTTGAACATTGTCAAGGAGGTGAAGCCTCCCATCCTGCAATTGGAAGGACAGATTGCCTTCTCCGAACCGTCGGGCAACAATGCCATCGATGCCAACGAACGCTGCAAGCTTATTATGAAGTTGAAAAACAGCGGCATGGGCGATGGATACTCATTGAAAGGCAGAATCGCGCTTAAAAATGGCGGCAAGGGGGTGTCGGTGCATGATGTCACTCTGCCGGTACTCAAGGTGGGTGCCAGCCACACTGTGGAATTCCCCATTGAAGCCAATATGTCCACCGAGGACGGTATGGCGGAGTTCGACATCTATATCGAAGAACCCAATGGTTTCGGCACGCCGCACTTCGCCGTCAAAGTCCCCACACGGGCTTTCGTGGCACCTATGGTGGAATTCCGTGGATGCGTTGTGCAGGATGGATCGGTGACTCTCTACAAGGGACAGCCCTACACGCTGCAAGTGCTTGTCCAGAACACCGGCTACGGCAAGGCGGAACAGGTTAGTGTGAACCTGAAGGTGCCTGAGAATGTATACCTGCTAAACCCCGATGCCGCTCTTAGCGGTGTAACGCTTGCCTCGGGCGAAAGTCGCACGCTTTTGTTCAATGTCATCATGAACCAGAATTACAGCAGCTCATCGCTTGTGATGAATGTTGACATCGACGAGCGCTACCACCGCTACAGCAAGGACGGCGTGCTCACCTTTACCGTGGCTGCCGGCAACAATCCTGGACCGGTGGTTATCAACTCCGACAACAATCCCCGTCGCGATCCCATCGCCGTTGTGTCGCTTGGTTCCGATGTCGACAAGAACATTCCGCAGAGCGAGATGACTAATGCACGTATGCGTGTCATGATCATCGCCAACCAGAACTACCTTGACGAGAAACCTGTAGGCACTGCGTTGAGCGACGGACGTGTCATGAAGGAATACTGTGTGCGCACGTTGGGCGTTCCCGCCAATCAGGTGGAACTACTTGAAAACCGCACCAGCGCCCAGATGAAGGCCGATGTGGAGGCTTTCGCCAAGTCGATGCGCATAAATAGCGGCGACCATTTCCTTTTCTTCTATTTCGGTCATGGCATGCACGATGCCAACCCGTCGGTGAACGATGCCTACCTCATCCCCGTCGATGGAACATCGGTGCGGCTGAGCCAGACGGGAGTAAGCCGCAACTGGATGATGCAGCAGTTCGAGAAATCCAAGCCGGAACAGCTGGTAGTCTACCTGGAGAGTTGCTTCAGCGGCGGCCTGTCGGGCTCCACCCACGACAGCGACAATCTCGACTACTCCAAGAACTCGTCGGGTCTGCGTCTCCAGGACAATGTGGACAATAGTTTCAAGGGCAACATAGTCCTTATCACCGCCTCGTCAAACAAAGAGACCGCAAACGCCTACGTGTCGCAAAACCACAATGTCTTCACCTACGAGTTTTTGAAAGCTCTCCAGCAGGGTGGCGGCAGCGGCAGTCTGGGCGAACTGTTCAGCAGCGTTCAACGTGCCACCACACGTACCGCATGGAATGAGCTGGGCCGCGACCAGAACCCCTCCATCACTGTCAGCTCCACCCTCGGCGACGGCTGGAAGATATGGACTCTCATGCCGGAAGGGAGGAAAAGAAAATGAAACGTTATTTTGTTTTTTCTATTATTATCTGTCTTGCACTACAGGTCGTGGCGCAACGGGTGAGCAATGTGTCGTTCCGCCAGGAAGGCAAGATGGTACATGTCTCTTACGATCTGTCGGAACAAGCCAACATTGCCGTGGAGGTCTCCATCGATGGAGGTCTCACCTATGGCACGCCGAAAATGACGCATGTCAGTGGCGACGTGGGTAAAAACATCAGCGCCGGCAAAGGCAAGCGCATTGTGTGGGATGTGCTGCAGGACTGCGACAAGTTGCAGGGCGACCGAGTTTGCTTCAGTGTAACAGCCACCAGGGGCGGCGACAACCAGACTATTACCGTGAACGGTGTCAGTTTCACCATGGTCTATGTCGAGGGAGGTACCTTCACCATGGGCTGCACTGCGGAGCAGGGCGGCGGCTGCGATAGCGATGAGTACCCTTCACACAGTGTCACGTTGAGTGGCTATTATATCGGCGAGACAGAGGTTACGCAGGCACTGTGGAAGGCGGTGATGGGGAGCAATCCCAGCAATTGGAAGGGTGACCAACTGCCTGTGGAGAGTGTTTCATGGGATGACTGCCAGACTTTTATAAGCAAACTCAACAGTTTGACGGGACGCACGTTCCGCCTGCCCACGGAGGCTGAGTGGGAGTATGCCGCCCGTGGTGGAAAGAGGTCGAAAGGATATAAGTACAGCGGCAGCAATAATATTGACGATGTGGCATGGTATGGTGGCAACAGCGGCTCAAAGACTCATGCCGTCAAAGGCAAGAGAGCCAACGAGCTTGGATTGTATGACATGAGCGGCAACGTGTGGGAGTGGTGCAGCGACTGGAAAGGTGAGTACAGCAGCGGTTCGCAGCGCAATCCTAAAGGCCCCTCGTCGGGCTCGCTCCGCGTGTACCGCGGCGGCAGCAAGATCGCCTACGCGAGGAGCTGCCGCGTTTCGTACCGCAACAGCAACAACCCGTCGTCCCGCGGCGACAACATCGGCTTCCGCTTGGCCCTCGTGCCCTAGTTTACCCTCTCCTCTTGTAAGCTAAGGTGGGAAAATTATGGCAGGATGAACGTTTTTTTGAAAAATGATAATTTATAAGCTATGTCTATACGCAAAAGTTTGATTTTGATACTCTCTTTGTTGCTGTCGGTGACAGTTGAGGCGCAACGTGCCAAAACCGTCAGGGTCAAAGTCACAGGCAGTGCCGTGGGTACGGATGTGGTGCAGACAAAACGCAACGCACTATACGACGCCAAACGCAACGCTTTGCTTGAGGCCGGCGTGGACGAGACAGTGACAACGATGACCACCATCATGTTGGGCGATAAACAGAACCCGACACTGCAGAGCGCCGCCACCGAGGTGAGCATGCTGATGCTTGACGGCAAGGTGCGCTTGGTGGGTGAACCAAAATATGAGACATCGGCTCACATCAACGACAACCTCTTGACCATAACCTGCCATATCAAGGCTGACGTAGTTATGGAAGAGCAGGTAGACGAGACATTCCGCATCAAGGTGGAGGGTTTGCGCACCACCTATCGTGAAGGCGAACAGGTGGAGATGTCCATCACACCCTTCTCGGATTGCTGGGTGCGTATCTTCTGGTTTGACCATGCCACCTCTTCAGCCGTGGAAGGTGATATGCTCTTCCCCGACAGACTCCACTATAACGATTTGATGCTGAATAAGGAACGAACCTACAACTTTCCTGCCATGCCTGGCGAGTTTGTCAAAGGTAATCCCCAAAAGCTGGAGGCTTTCAAGCAGACAGACCAGATGATGGAGACCAACATCCTCTTTGTCGTGGCACTAAAGACGCCCATACCTTACAATCCTGATAGTTTCAGTTATGAAAAATTTATTGATTGGCTGATAGAAATCCCTGCCAATCAACGGTTTGTTTATTGGATGCCAATTGGGATCGTGGAAAAATGATTATGGTAACGTTTGACGTTTTACGTTTAACGTTTCACGTTTAATGTTTATAGATGTCTCTAGATTGATATTCAGTGATTTAATTTAGAACAGTTCCACTTTATTTTTTTGTTGCTTCTCAGTAATTTTTGTGTGGCATTTTCAGATATTCATCAAAGAGGTCTAGACATGCCTCACGGTCGCATTCCACTAAGAATTCTGGCAGTTTGTCACGGCCGCTGAAAAGGTCGTTGAAAGCGTCGTCACGAAAGCCTATAATGGCGTTGTCTTTGATGGTGCATCCATAATAGATGCGTTTTATGTTGGCCCACAAGCAGGCGCAGAGGCACATGTGGCACGGCTCGCCAGTGGTATAGACATCACATCCCGTCAGGTCGTGTGTACCAAGCCGTTGACAGGCGTCACGGATAGCCTCCACTTCGCCGTGGGCTGTGGGATCGTTGTTGCCCAGCACCATGTTATGTCCTCGACCGATGACAATACCCTCTTTGACCACTACCGACCCGAAAGGACCGCCATCGCCCGAAGTTATGCCTGACATTGCCTCGTCAATGGCCATTTGCATATATTTGTTGCTGGCTTTTTTCATGTTTATTCTTTGATATATATGTCGTTATTGGTTTGTCGCAATCCTTGTTAAACGTTGCAAATATACTTCAAAAAATGATAAGAATGATAATTCGACAACTCGTTTGTTATTGTTATTTTTTTTAGAGATATAACCGTTTTGATAGTGTCAGATGACAATTATCTAACTTAAATATTTTTCATTATCACTTTTATATTAAGAAAAATATGTAAATTTGCACTTTACAATAAATTGTTAATAAATTATAAATCTATCTGATATGCAAAGAGATACCGAGATTTTTGACCTCATTCAGAAAGAACGTGAGCGTCAAACAAAGGGCATTGAACTTATTGCCTCCGAGAATTTTGTCAGTGACCAGGTTATGGAAGCCATGGGTTCTGTCATGACCAACAAGTATGCCGAAGGTTATCCTGGAAAGCGCTACTATGGCGGCTGCCAGGTTGTTGACCAGAGCGAGACCATCGCTATCGAGCGCGCCAAGAAACTCTATGGTGCCTGCTGGGCCAATGTGCAGCCCCACAGCGGCGCACAGGCCAACATGGCTGTGTTCCTGGCTTGCCTCAACAGCGGTGACACCTTCATGGGTATGGACCTCAACCACGGCGGTCACCTCTCACACGGTAGCCCCGTCAACTTCAGCGGTATCAACTACAAAGTGGTTGGCTACCAGGTGAAGGAAGAGACCGGCACCGTCGACTATGAGGACATGGAGAAGAAAGCCCTCGAATATCATCCTAAGCTCATCATCGGCGGTGGCAGCGCCTACAGCCGTGACTGGGATTGGGCTCGCATGCGTGAGATCGCCGACAAGATTGGCGCCATCCTCATGGGCGACATCAGCCACCCCAGCGGCCTCATCGCTAAGGGTTACCTGAACAACGCCGTGAAGTATTGCCACATCGTCACCACAACCACCCACAAGACCCTCCGTGGACCTCGCGGCGGTATGATTCTTATGGGTCAGGATTTCGACAATCCTTGGGGCAAGACCACCCCGAAGGGTGAAATCAAGAAAATGAGTGCTTTGCTCGACAGCGCTGTGTTCCCCGGCACCCAGGGCGGTCCTCTGGAGCATGTCATCGCCGCTAAGGCAGTCGCCTTCGGTGAGGCTTTGACCGACAGCTACGACCAGTACATACAGCAGGTGATGAAGAACGCCAAGGTTATGTGCGAAGCCTTCGTCAACAAGGGCTACAAGGTCATCAGCGGTGGCACCGACAACCACCTCATGCTCATCGACCTCCGCACCAAGTTCCCCGAACTCACTGGTAAGGAAGCTGAGAACGCTCTCGTCGCCGCCGATATCACGGTGAACAAGAACATGGTTCCTTTCGACAGCCGCAGTGCCTTCAAGACCAGCGGTCTGCGTGTCGGAACTCCCGCCATCACCACCCGTGGCCTTAAAGAGGCTGACATGCCTGTCATCGTCGACATGATTGACACTGTCCTCTGCAACCCGACCGACGAGGCTGTCCGCGCCCGTATCACCGGCCAGGTCAACGAGATGATGCAGAACCGTCCTCTCTTCGCCTGGTAGTAATCTGAAATACTAATTTAAAAAGGTTCGATTTGTGTTATTCAAATCGGACCTTTTTTTGTATGGTTTGTAAGGTTTTAAAGGATAAAAAGGTCTAAGGATGCTAATTTTGAATTTTGAATTATGAATTTTGAATTTTCCCAGGTCACAGGTCACTAATTTTCAATTTTCCTCATGTGGTAGTGCTCTTCGAGCAGAAATCCGACAAATCGAATCAAAATCAAACAAATAATAAATAAAAGATTTGATAATATTTGAAAGATTTCTCGCGAAGCGACTAACAATTCATAATTTTCAATTTTCAATTTTCCTCATGTGGTAGTGCTCTTCGAGCAGAAATCCGACAAATCGAATCAAAATCAAACAAATAATAA
>JAGCZH010000024.1 GCA_017960475.1 Bacteroidales bacterium
GACGCCCAGGAAGTAGGCCATTGAGATTAAGGTGGTGAAACCAGCCATGAATACGGTGCGTACGCTATGTTTCGCTGGGTCGAAGCCGAAGAGTTTTTGCAGCATGGGATCGGGGTTTATGATGTTCTACTTTTATTCGTTGGCATCAGCAGATGGTGCTGTTCTTTGCGACTGCAAAGATAAATGTTTTTTCGCAATTGACACCTGGTGCAAAAAGATTGTGCGAGAATTGACGATGTTGGGTTGAGGGCGCATCTCGGGAAGACGTTCGTTTTTATGGCCTGTTTTCATTGTTTTGGGTTTTCTTTTTCGATTTTGGATTGGAGCATTTTGGGGTGAGGGTTCGCTGTAAGTCCGCTGTGAGTCCGATAGAGGTCCGCTGTGAAGGGGTGGAGGTGTGAAGGCTCTGCGTGGGGAGCTGTTCTTATTTAACTCATTGGGTTTCATTATGTCAAAGTACTCTCTTTTGTCTCGCGAAGACAGTGCAAAAGTACGACCGCGGCATTGCGGTCTACGAATGGAAACGAAATTTTTTTCATTCTTTCTGCAAAACACTAATTGCCATTTAATTAGCCATTATACTTTTCGATGTGGGACAGTTCACTGTCCCAAGAGTACTCCAAACCAGTGTCTTTTTCTAATTTTGACTAATGGTTTAATGTTCTGTCTCTGAAGCGGTTGTCAGGTGTTTTTGTTGGTGATATTGACTTTTTTCCTGACATCGTTGACAGCGTTCCTGAAAAGGTTGACAACCGTATATTATTATAACTGTAAAGATACGGAAATAATTACAAGCTCACGGGCGCAAGCGTCGTTGAGGGGAAGGAAGGCTATTGGGCTTGGGAACCGGGGGTTGTGGTGCTGTCGGAGGGTGCTTTGGAGCCGGGGTCGGAATGGTGCGAGGATGGGTCGGACTGCTGTGAGGCCTCCTTTTTCTTTCTCCTTTTGTAACCGGGGCCCTTGAAAGAGAAGACAATCTTGAGTGAACGCAAGAAATAGTGCGGAACATCTTGTGCTTTCAACTCTTTGATTTCGCGACGGATATCACCAATGCTTTCTCCGCGAAGGATGCGGAAAAGTATCAGCAGTATAGTCAGTATGATGATTGCAGAAATCAGCATTTTAAAAAAAAGTATATTTGCAATAACAATTCCAACTATCAATCCGTAGCCGTTTCTCTTTTTTTTATTAAAATACAGTTAATTAATCCAATTATTAAAATACAGTTAATTAATCCAATTTAATATTTTTCTCTTTATGAAAAGAACCATATCGCTTTTAACATGTTTTTGTATTGCAATAATCAATGGCAGTGCATTAGCTCAGTCAGTTACAACTTTAAATGCGCCTGTAGGTATTGGAACGTCTACACCGAATTCAGACTTGCATATTCATAACACCGAAATACATGAATATGGGTCGGGATTTGAACCTGATGGTCTGAGAACAGGTAACGACAACGGCTATTATATAACATCATTCCACATGACTAATCCACATTCTGGTGGAACATATACTGACGGATTTATGATCAAACAGACAAGTGGATTGGTTACGCTGCAACAGAACGAGAGCAAGTTTTTAAATATATTTGCTTGCAATGGCAGGGGCATTGTTGTCGATAGTACAGGACGAATTGGTATTTGTGGTGCACCAGTACCGGGATATGCGCTTAAGGTGGACAGCAATATATATGCCAAACAGAACATTATGGTTGGTAATGATGTCACGGCAATCCATGATATAACCGCCAACCATGCAGTCAACACCATGAATGCTAATGTCAATGGAACATTGACTGTTAACGGGAATAGCTATCTGGGCTCTGGATTCGTATGCACCTATGACGGGCATGTTCGAACACGCGAAGTTCGGGTAACCCAAACTGGTTGGAGTGATTTTGTTTTTTCTGAAGATTATAAGCTAATGCCCCTTTCTCAATTGGAAAAATATATCAAAAACTATCGTCATCTTCCAGAAATTCCGACTGAGAGTGAGGTGAAACGCGACGGAGTTAGTATCAGTGAAATGAATATCATGATGCTTCAGAAAATAGAGGAGCTAACACTCTACATTATTGACCTGCAAAAACAAATCAACGAACTCAAAGGTCAACAAAAATAGACGATTATGAAAACAAGAAATCTATTTATAATGGCAGCATTTTTGTTGCTAACATCATGTGACAAACTGTATTATGCAGACCGTCCTCCAAAAAAATGGAACAATCAGTACGTTGATCCATATTATATTTTTGAACATCGCCACACTTTAGCTTGGGGCGACACTGTCATGATCTGGGGTTGGCTGGATCAAGAAGCAGGGTTCGATGATGATTTTATAAATATCAAAGATGACTCTTCTTTTGTTTGGGATGGTCGCCAAAAGTCATTCAGTCACTACGCACAGATCCACAGGAGAACTGTCAATGGTGAATGGATTGCAATACCCGATGATAGGCCTTGCAAAGTGTATGCAACATCAATATTTTATCATAATGCTGGCGATTGCCAATGCGATTGGTCCTATGGTTTTAGACCATTAAGAGAAGAAGACATTATATTTGAACCAATAAACTCTAATAACGATGAAAAGTAGTAAATATATACTACTGGCCTTTGCACTATTGTTTGTGCCTGCCTAAATGACAGCACAGAATAGAATTTCTAATTGAATAATATTTTTTTCCGCATACCAGCGGTCTAGATTTTTGGGGAGTATTACAATAATGGATACTCTCAAACTTCTATTCTGCCCATGGGTTATTAGACAGAGAAAAATAGATTTTAGGGAAATTGTTTAATTAGAGGTGTTGTTAATCTCCTCTAGGACTGTTTCGGACTCCTGATCCTTTTGGTTCTTTTGTCTGCGTTTATAGAAGGGCCCTTTGAATGTGAACACTATTTTTAGCGATTTGAAAAAAAAGTGTGGCACATCTTGTGCTTTCAATTCTTTGATTTCACGATGTATATCACGTACACTTTCGCCTCTTAGTATGCGAAAAAGTACCAACAAAAAAGATAATATAATAAGTGCAGAGATAAGCATTTGTGTCTTAGTTAACGATGAATTGCCTTTGATGTTGCATTATCCAGTCAAAATTTAAATAAAAAACCGTCCAAACTAAAAAAATACTATACTTTGTATCTGCTACTATAAAAATGTTGATATTGTAATATGATGTAAATTAATGGTATAAATTATAATTTTTATATTTTTTTCAATTTTTTTTTGGTGGTTTAAAAAATGGTTGTACTTTTGCAAAGTGATATCAAAATAATATCATAGTGAAATTTTTAAATTGCAAACAATAAAACAATTAATTAGAATAATATGGAAACAAAAGAATTTGAAAAAAAACTTGCATTGAAGAATAATGGTTTTCTTCATCTGTTTTTGAACCTCGCTTTGTTGGTGGGTTCGATTTTGTTGGTTATTGTATTGTCGTCAATAGATGGTATGATTGACGCAAATGGAGAGCCCACAGCATTGGTGCTGTTGCCAATATTGAGTGGTATCATACTGTGCTTTGTGTATATCCTTCACACCGTTGGCTTTATGATTATACAGCCCAATCAGTCGCGTGTTCTCACATTCTTTGGACGTTACAGCGGCACTGTGCGTCAGAACGGTTTTTTCTGGATTAATCCTTTTTATGGCAAGCGTCGCATTTCGTTGCGTGCTCGCAATATGGATGTGCCTCCTATCAAGGTTAACGACCGCAATGGTAATCCTATCATGATTGGATTGGTTTTGGTGTGGAAAATCGCTGACACATACAAGGCAGTGTTTGATATTGACGTTGAGACGTTGTCTTCAAATGCCCAGCATGCCGAACAGAACCAGCAGGCTCAGCAGACGTTGAAGGGTTATGACAGTTTCGTTCACGTTCAGAGTGACGCTGCCCTTCGCAAGGTTGCAGGTCATTACGCTTATGATAATATGGACCATAACAACAAAGACATAACTCTACGTAGCGGCGCTGAGGAGATCAACAACGAGCTTGAACGAGAGTTGCGTTCACGTTTGGCGATAGCAGGTATAGAGGTGATAGAGGCCCGTATCAACTATTTGGCTTACGCTGCCGAAATCGCCAGCGTCATGCTGCGCCGTCAGCAGGCCGATGCTATCATTTCGGCTCGTGAGAAGATTGTTGAGGGAGCTGTCTCTATGGTTGAATTGGCACTGAACAAACTGAGCGAACGTGAAGTTGTTCAATTAGACGAAGAGAAGAAAGCCACTATGGTTAGCAATCTCCTTGTTGTCCTTTGCGCTGATGAAAGCGCCAGTCCTGTAATCAATACTGGGAGTATTTATTAAATAAACATTAACTTTAACCCTAACTTTAACTTCAGATACAATGGGAGCTCGTAACTTCAGAGATTATAGCGTTTGGAAAGAAGCTGTGGATTTGGCGACACATATTTACCAGATAACGAGCGAAATGCCGTGGTTTGAGAAAAAGGGATTGTGCGACCAAATGCAAAGGTCTGCTGTTTCTATCAGCTCCAATATTGCGGAAGGTGCAGGAAGAATCTCCGATGGAGAATTCGCTCACTTCCTAAGTATCGCATTAGGTTCTGCGTTTGAGACAGAAACACAACTGCTGATATCAAAAAATGTTGGATATATATCTGAAGAGCAGTATTGCGACATCCGGACAAAACTTGCATCTATAGAAAAACAACTAAATGGTTTGATTCTAACCATACGCTGTAGTTCTAACTAAAGTTAACGTTAATGTTAAAGTCAAAGTTAAGGATATGAAAAAATCTTTTGCACTTCGGGTAGAAAGCGACGTCTATGACGCTATCGAGCGTTGGGCTGCGGACGAGTTCCGCAGCACCAACGGTCAGATAGAGTGGATATTGTCCGAGGCGCTGAAGAAAGCCAAGCGCTATCCGAAACGTAAAACCGAAGACGTTGAGCCGAAAAAGGAGGGTTGAAAATGAAAAATAAGATATTGACTATGGTCTTTGGTGCTTTGTCTCTGCTGAACTTCCTTGTCGGAGGGTTGTTGGGATTTATCCTAATAAAGGGCGAGGACCTAAAGATATTCAACTTTATTTTTTGGCTTAGTCTTGGGTCGGCTTTGTTCTGCCTGCTATGCAGTTGGTTAGAATTGCGTTGCACCAAGGCAGGGAAAAAATATTACATACTGAGATTGAAGAATTGGCATATTGTCAAGGAACAGCGCCAATATAAAAGTGGTGACGGCTGGTATTCAACTATTGAGATAGGATGGTCCAGTTGGGTACTTTCGTTGATGGTGCCGATGTTTGCCCTTGGGACAATATGGCCCGACACATTCTGGGATTTTTCGTTCAACGTATATCTAAAGTGTCTTGGAATAATTATAGCGTTGTTTGGATTTATAATGGGGATTGTAAGATACAGACGACAGAAAGGAGAAAGCGTATGACAATAGAAGCAAAGAAAACATTTGCGCTGATTGGCTGCGCAATGGCAGCGATGGTCGTCGTTGCTGGTAACATACTGATGGCGTTGCAGATAAAAAGTCAGGGTGCGGGATTCTATGTGGGTTATCTGTGCTATTCGCTTGCCATTCTTGCCGGAGGAGTGTTCATCACATGGTTGCCGAACATGAAAAACATGAATTGGGGTTTCAAAATGGTTGAAGGCCGTCTGAAATGGGTTAAAGATGAGCGTGTCACCGACTCAAACCGCACTCGCCTAGTGTGGATGTCCCTATTCACTTTTTTCCTTGAGTTATACGGCCTATTCGACTACTGTTCTGACCTTTGGCAGAAGCCTTGGATAGAAATACTTGCGCTTCTGTTAGCCATACTTATCGTTATTGTTTTGGTTTCTTGGTGTGTTACGATGATTGTGGAAGAATTCAGAGAAAAAAAGAAAAAAAATGGGGAGTTGTAATATTTCATGGCAATGAATCGTTTTTTATTTTAAATAAAGACAAATTAATTATATGGAAGAGATATTACGTGTGGAGGGGTTGAGCAAAACCTTCACACTTTCGAGAAAACAACAAAAAATTGAGCACACCACTAATAAAAAGAAGGTGGCCGTCGACTCATTGAGTTTCACCGCTAACCGCGGCGAGATTTTTGGTTTGTTGGGTCCCAACGGGGCTGGTAAGACCACCACATTGCGCATGCTTTCGACCTTGATTCATCCCGACAGTGGTGATGCATGGCTTGATGGTTGCAGTGTGATATCTGACCCAGAAGGGGTCCGCGCAAAGATAGGATTCCTTACCAGTGAGTTGAAGCTGGAGGATTTTTTTACACCCAACTATCTGTTTTCATTCTTCAGCCAGTTGCACAGTGTGCCTGAAGAAGTGATGAAACAGCGCAAAGAGCAGATGTTTGCCCGCTTCGGCATCGACAAATTCGCCGAGGTGAAGGTGGCAAACCTGTCTACGGGTATGAAGCAGAAGCTGTCTCTGGTTATATCACTTGTCCATGACCCCGAGATCATTATCTTCGACGAGCCTACTAATGGACTTGACGTTCTTACTGCCCGCACGGTTACTGACTACCTTCAGGAACTTCGTGGACTAGGTAAGACGATAATTCTCTCTACACACATTTTTAGCCTGGTGGAACGTCTATGCGACCGTGTGGGTATAATCATCGACGGCAAGTTGTGTGTGTGCGGATCTCTCAGCGAGGTATGTGATGGGATGACGATAGAAGACCGTTTCTTTGAAATATATAAACAACAGAAAGGAGGGGAGGAATAATTATGAATAATAATGCACAGCCTTCAGAAGGCACACCCGTATTCCAGCAAACCGAGCGTAAGGGCAATACTATGACAATTATAAAAAAGGAGTTTGCCCGTTTCTTTGGCGACCGCTCTTTGTTCTTTACTTCGGTCATCATGCCAGGTTTGCTCATATATATTATTTACAGTCTTATGGGTGATGGTATTGGCAAAATGATAGAAGAGGGTTCCAACGATGTTGTGGCTGTATCTGTCGAGAATATGCCTCCAAGCCTCGCTCCGATGCTGACTAGTATCGACACCAATATCAGTTTTGTAAACACTGGTTTTGGACAGCCGGACATTGACAAACTTGAGAACAAAGACCTAAATGTTGTATTGTTGCGTTTCCCTGCCAATTTCGACAGCATTGTGGCCTCTTATGATCCAGCTTCAGGTGCGCCTGCTCAAAATGTGGAGATTTATTACAACAGCGCCAATAACGCCTCGTCACGCGTCTATACTGAACTCACTGCAGCGCTTACTGCATACGAGGACCAGATGAGCAACAGATTTGACATCAACCGCGCTGACAGCGAAGAGCAATTGTTCGACTGCGCTACCATGGATGACAAGGGTGCCATGATATGGAGCAAGTTGTTGCCCATGCTGATCATCATGATGCTTTTCAGCGGCACTATGGCCATAGCACCCAGCGCTATAGCAGGAGAAAAGGAGCGTGGCACCATAGCGACTTTGCTGGTTACACCTATGCGCCGTAACGAACTGGCTTTAGGTAAGGTCGTGTCGCTAAGCTGCATGGCTCTTCTAAGTGGTATATCCAGCTTCCTCGGCATAGCTCTTTCCCTCCCTAAAATGGTGGGTGGTGCCGAGAATGTCGAAATACCTTTCAACTACGCTTTTGGCGACTATGCCGCTTTGCTGCTCATCATCCTCTCCGCTGTGCTTATTATGGCTAGTGCGGTAAGTATCCTCTCCGCTTTGGCCAAAGATGTGAAAAATGCTGGAACCATGATAACACCTTTCATGTTGGTTATTGTCTTTGCAGGACTTATGCCCATGTTCCAGAGTGGCGTTCCACAAAACGTTGTGGTATATGCTATTCCTTTTTACAACAGTATAGAGACATTGACCGCTGTGTTTGGACACGATCTGAGTTGGACGGCAGTCATAGTAACCTTAGTTTCCAACATCGCTTATGCCGGATTGGCCGTGTGGGGATTGTCGCGGATGTTCAATAGTGAGAAAATAATGTTCGGAAAATGAAACATTTAATCGTTTGATTCGTATGAAAAAGGTGTGCAGGAATAATGCCTGTGCACTTTTTTTGTATATTTGCATCCATATTTCAATCTCTTGAATGTGCACCCTGTATCAATTATTGCATTATAATTCATTATTAATCCATATTATATGAAACATTTAAACAATACGAAATTCTCAAATTTCCGCATGGGATTGATAGCTGTGATTTGTGGCTTGTTGCTGCTGACATCATGCTCAAAGTCTCCCGAATTGGCTAATTACATTCCCGATAACGCAGTTGGCGTTATTGATGTTAATCTTGCCAATCTATTGAAAAAAGCCGATGTGCAGAATATAGACAATATAGCTTTTGTCAAGATGGCGCGTCAAGAGTTGCGCAAAGAAGACCCACGTGTTTCAGAAATGGTCGACAGGCTCATCAAGGACCCCAAGTCGACAGGCATTAATCTAAATAGCGACATGCTGTTTTTCATTGATGAGAATCAGCGTATGGCTATTCTTGCCGAGGTGCTGAAGGAGTCGAGATTAGAGTCGTTCCTTGAGGAGTGCGCTCAACTCAGTAAAGTCAAAATGAGAGTAGACAAATACGATGGTTACAAGATGGCGGATATGGAGGACTTCTATGTGGCATACAACAAGGAGGTCGCCATCATGATCTTTGACAACCGTTCTGTGCCTTATGTCAACACGGCTATGAATCTTTCTAAAGGAGCGAGCCTTGCCTCAAACAAAAATTTCAAAGCCTACTGGAAAGACCGTAAGGATGCCAGTTTATGGATGAATTTTGGTTCATTGATGCGTCTTGCCGATGGATTTGATGACATTTCCGAAGTTCTCACCGCCAGCGGAATGACAAAGAGTAACATAGAAGAGTTGAAGAAAGGCAGTTTCTCTTGCAATCTTGATTTCGACAAAGGCGCAATCCGTTTCTCTGTCGAAACCCAAGGTATAGACACCAAGCTCATGAATGAGTACAAGCAGGATTTCAATTCCGATTTGGTCAAATATATGCCAGAAAAGAGTTATCTCGCTTTCTCATATTCCCTTAAACTCAACGCACTTGTCGACGCTTTGGCTAACAATCGCGACGCAGGCATTGATGTTGACGAAGATGTTGTCGCCGGCATGAGTGTACGTCAGATTATGAATTCACTTGGTGGCAGCTTTGTGGCAAGCCTGTTCGATTTTGTCGACAACGACAATTCAGGCATCATGCCGCTTTTCGCCCTGGCTTGTGATGTCCGCGATGCATCCTTGTGGCGTCAGTTGCTAGCCGAAGCAAAAGCAGAGAAGAGAGGCGACATATATCAGATTCCTATTGACGGAATTGGTCTCAATCTTTATGTAACCATCAACGACAAGGCCATTATGCTCACCAACAGTGCCGCCAATGCTCAGAAATTTGTCGATGGCGGATATTCTAAATCCATGGATGGTATCGCCTCCAAGGTTAAGAAAGGCCAGTATTTTTATGCAGACTTGAATCTGTCACACTATCCTGTCAACGTTACAAGTCTTATTCCGGACAATGTCTCGACACTTCTAATCAATTCGCTCGACTACACCGAGGCCATAGTTGATAGCAAATATAAGTCAGAATGGAGCATCTATTTAGCTGACAAGACGGAGAACAGCCTTCTCGCCCTGCTCCATTTTGTCGACAACAATTTTATGCTCCTCACCGATTTGGCTGAAGATCTCAACGACGCGTTAGGTAACAACGACAGCTATTATACAGACACTACTGAAGTGGGGTACGTTGATGAAGATATGCTTGACACAGTGGAAGTTGATGAATACTATGCTTATTGAACTTCATGATTTGAAGCCCCGCTATATGTCGGAATCGGAAATCTCTGGTTCCGACATATATTTGCAATCCTCTGTCCTCTTCGAGCAGGGCAGAAGTTATATGGTATGCGCCAAGTCGGGGCATGGCAAGTCGTCCTTGCTCAATTTTATATATGGTTCCAATACGCAATATGATGGGACGATCGATTTCAAAGGACTTGAATCGTACTTAGATAGTACCTACATGCGAACCTCGGTGTTGAGCTACTTGTTTCAAGACTTGTGTCTTTTCTCCGAATTGACGGCGATGGAGAATGTTCAGTTGAAAAATAATCTCACTCATTTCAAGACCGACGTAGAGATAGGAGAGATGCTCGATGCCATTCTTCCTGCCGACAAGAAAAAACAACCTGTCGCCACACTCTCCCTTGGCCAGCGTCAGCGTGTTGCCGCTGTTCGCGCTTTATGTCAACCTTTTAAATTCATTCTCCTCGACGAGCCTTTCAGCCACCTCGACAACGAAAACGCCGCTGCGGTTGCCAAGATGGTCTCGGATGAGGTTCGACATCAGGGAGCGGGAATGATAGTCACCGCCTTGGATCCTATAGACTTTTTAGTTTTCGACAAGGTTATGACGCTGTAAACAATAATCACACTTCACAAATCACGAATCCTAATGCTCTACAAACTTCAGCGTAAAACACTTATTCCTTCTCAGATAATTGGTTATGCCCTCACACTCTTTGTGGGTATGTCTGTGGTGATGTTGGCGGTGCAGGCTTTTGTCGACCTGAAACCGCTACTTACTCAGCAGACGGATGTCTTTAAGGCTCATACTGTTACCGTGTCGAAAAATGTCACCCTTTTCAAGACGGCAAACAAGGATGGCATTTATTTCACCGACAAAGAACTGCGTAAAATCCAGGAACAGGAGTTTGTAAAGGATGTCGCACTCTTCAATAGCGCTACTTTCAACACCAGTGCTGCCATAAGTTTTGGCGGTCAACGTTTGGGCACTGAGATGTTCTTTGAGAGTGTGCCCGACAGATATATCGATGTCCAGAGCGAAGACTGGCGCTGGGACAGCACCTCGGATTTTCTTCCAATAATAATTCCTGAGGATTACCTCAACCTCTACAATTTCGGCTTTGCCGAAAGCCAGTCGCTACCTGTTATAAGTGAGACTATGTTGTCGCAGGTCACTTTCAATATTTACGTCGAAGGTAATGGCAAAAGGCACGTGTACAATAGCCGTATTGTCGGTCTTAGTAGCAAAATCAACTCTATTCTTGTCCCTGACGCATTCTTGAGGTGGGCAAACAGTGAGTTTGGGAAGACAAATGACAATCGTTGCAGCCGTCTGTTGGTTGAGTTTACCGATGCCACTAATGAGGAAATACCTTCTTTTTTCGAACTCAATGGGCTCAACATCAACAAATCGGAGCTTGAATCAAGCAAACTCGCTTTTTTCTTCAAGCTGGCTATGTTCTTTGTTATTGCCATAGCATTGGTCATCATTGTACTTTCGGTGTCATTTATCATCCTTAGTTTCAATCTCATTGTCCAGAAGAACCATGACCTTTTCGTCAACTTGTACAATATAGGCTATAGCGAGCGCCAAATAGCGCGTTTCTATCGTACAGTTATTTGCTGTCTGACAATAGTGATATTATTGTTCTCTGCTTTGGTTGCCGTCTGGGTGCGAGGTTTCTATGTGGGAAGACTTTCTATGGTTTTCGGCACCTCATTGTCGGTTTCTACAATATGGCTTTCCACCTTGGCTGCAGCCATAATCCTGCCGGCTCTTTACTCATTCTTTATTGGTCGAATAGTACATCGAACTGTATCATAAAAAATTATAAATGCGAAATATAATTAAAGATAGAGTCAGGGGCTCTTTGATTGGTGGCGCTATAGGTGACGCCTTGGGCTATCCTGTTGAGTTTATATATTCTTATGAGGATATTCAGGCACAATATGGCAAGCGAGGGATAACGCGTCTTGATACAAGACAACATTGGATGGAAGAGAGTGAGCATGTTGGTAAGGCTGTGATCTCGGATGATACGCAAATGACACTTTTTACGGCTAACGGATTGTTGAATGCAAAACGATTTGGTCAACCTTTAATAGTCGGAATAAAGAACGCATACTTGGAGTGGTATTATACTCAAACGGGGGACTCATCGAATCATTCGCATGATTGTTGGATTGCCGCTTTGCCAGAATTAAACAAGAGGAGGGCCCCGGGTCTGACTTGCATGTCAACGCTTGAAACAATTGCCAGAGGAGGAGAGGTAATGAACGATAGTAAAGGATGTGGAGGTCTAATGCGCATAGCGCCTATACCTCTTTATGCCGCTGTATCGAATAACTGTTTTGGATGGACGAAGAGAATGAGCGTAAAGGATGCCTCACTTTTGGCTGGCGAAGCGGCGAAAATAACCCACAAGAATCCTTTGGGTTTTATTCCTGCGGCCTTGGAATCTTTTATTATTTATAAACTTGTTTTGGATTCTAGACCTACTAAAGAATCATTGTTGGATTATGTCTATGAGAGTATAGATGCTGCAAAGAGTCTGTTTCCTCAATATAGTAGAGAAGTGGCTGAATTGAGGAATATTATAATTATGGCTCTCAAATATGCCGAAAAAGGGGGGGTGGATTATGAGAATGTGGAATCAATAGGAGAGGGATGGGTCGCTGACGAGGCCCTTGCGATAGCACTATATTGTGCTGTACGGCATTTCAATAGTTTTGAGGATGCGATGATAGCAGCCGTAAACCATCGCGGTGATAGTGATAGCACGGGATCGGTTTGTGGTAGCATTCTTGGTGCGGCTATTGGATATGATGAAATACCTCAGTTTTTCAAAGACGATCTTGAGATGCATGACCTGATTCTGCATATTGCTGACGATGTGTACTGTGGAGAGGTGACGAGTTTTGATATTTAGCGTTTTTTTTGAATATGTTTTTATACTTTGGTGTGCTGATTGATTTTTTTTGTGTAAATTTGCATCGTCGGAAGTTCATTTCCCCGACCTGTTATAATTAAAATAAAATACATAATATGAAAAAGATAGGTGTATTATTCTTGTTCGCTGCCGTGCTTTGTTCGCTTTCGGCCAATGCTCAATTCCGTCAGGATCGCTCCGATGTGGAATATATGTTCAAAGGTGAGATTGGCTATATGCCTTTTGTCTCTAATCTTGGTGATAAAGGTGAGTATGGCTACCTCATTGACGACTTGCGTCATGCAGTGAACATCAATGTCATCAATGGATTCAACATCAAACAGGATTTTTTCTTGGGTCTTGGTCTTGGCTATTGCTTTGTGGCTAAACCTAAAGATATTTCGGGCTTTAATTTCTCTGAAGGATGGCATTGTCCAATGGCTTTTGTCGATTTCGACTATCGTCCCCTTGACGAGGAATGGGCTCCGATGTTTGGCGCAAAATTCGGAGCCAGCTATATGATGGCAGATTCGCCATACGGGAACACACTGAAACCCTATCTCGAAATAGCTACGGGTGTCAATTGGTTCTTTAGCCATGCTTCACGCAATATGGAGCACAACTACAGGAGTATCTTCCTTGAGGTGGCTTTCGCATACACTCAACAGACTTGCTTCGTTCCCATCCGTCTGGGCTACAGATTCTAAACAATCCACCTCACTACCTTCATGGACTCTACTCGACAAAATAAAATCTCCCGGCTTATACAACAAGATCTGGGTGACATCTTCTTAAGGGAGATGAAACCAAAAATCGGGAACTCTCTCATTACTGTCACCAAGGTGAGGATAACCAGTGACCTTAGCATCGCCCGCGCCTATGTGAGTATTTATCCTGTGGGTGTTATGCCTGAGGGCTCTGTGCCGGACTTGCCGCCCGACACTAAGGCCACAAAGCAGACTGTTATCGATGCCATCCTTACCCATGCCGCCGACATCCGCCGTCGCCTTGGAATACGTGAAGGCAAGCAGCTACGCATTATACCAGCCCTGGAATTCTATCTCGACGACACTCTCGATTATATCGAAAACATCGAGAACCTCTTGAAACAATAGCAGTGGCTTTAACGCATTCCCACAATGCCATCTATATTTATCGCTCTGCGCTACCTCTTCTCACGCAAGGAAAAGACTGTCATCAACCTTATCTCGTGGATTTCTTTGGCGGGCATTACCGTCAGTACCATTGCTTTGGTTGTTGTCATGTCTGTATATAACGGCATTGGCGAACTGACACAGTCTCTTTTCAACGTCTTTGACCCCGAATTGCTTGTTGAACCGTCGCAAGGCAAAACCTTCCACACTTCGGATATTGACTATTATGCGCTACAACGTACTGATGGCGTGGCTCATGTGTCGCAAATCGTCGAGGAGAATGCGTGGATTACTCTGCGACAGGCTGAGGCCATTGTGCAGTTGAGAGGCGTAGACTCGTCTTACGGAGCCTCCTCAGGTCTCGACACAATGCTTGCGGAGGGGCAGTATCTGTTAAAAGACAGCGATACTTTGGGTGATTTTCCTTTTCTGGTGTTGGGTTGGAACATTATGACTCGATTGGGGGTCAATTCTATGACTAATAGACCATTGGCCGTACATATCCCCAAACGAGGTTCCTCTTCGTTGGGATTCTCGCTAGACGAAGCGTTCAACAATGGTTATGCCTATCCGGCTGGCACTTTCCGTATCCAGGAGGAAATTGACAATCTTTATGTTGTGACAGATATTGACTTTGTGAGAATGCTTATGGGGTATGATTCCGACGAGGTTACTTCTCTGGCGATAACCTCCAATGGTCAAAGATCCTTGGAAAATGTTAAAAAAAATCTTCGCCATTTGCTTGGCGATGGCTACACAGTGAAAGACCGTTTCGACCAGAAACCGTTGTACTATAAGATTTTTCGTTCCGAAAGACTCGGGGTGTTCCTTATTCTCTCGCTCATTGTGCTCATATCCACGCTTAATTTGGTGGCGTCGCTGTCTCTGCTTATCATAAACAAGACAAAAGATATCGCCACTCTTCGCTCTATGGGTATGGAACGTAGACATATTCGAAAAACATTCTTCACAGAGGGTGTCTTGATAGCCCTTGTCGGCGTTGTATCTGGCCTTGTTTTGGGATTTGTCATCTGTCTGCTTCAGCAGCATTTCGGCATAGTCAAACTTGGTGCCAATGCTGTGGTTGACGCTTTCCCCGTGGCTATGCGTGTGGTTGATTTCATCGCCACTTTTCTTATAGTTGTTTTCCTTTCCTCTTTTGTTGTGTGGCTTACGGTAAGGAGAGCCAAGATCTAGTTCTGCCTTGGTGTCGTTACCACTGCGGCTTTACTCTTGTTCACCACGTATACTCCTGCAAAAACCAGTAGAGCGGCGGTTACTTTGGTGACTGTTAGGTTGTCCATCCCCGTTATTATGGCTATCAATGTGGCTATGATTGGTTGAAGATACCCGTACATGCTTACCAGGGTTGGGCGTATGCGTTGCTGTCCTATGGGTATCAAAAAGTATGCTATAAAGGTGGCAAAGATGATGAGGTATGCCGTCTCCCACCATACTTTGGCGGGTACCGCGGCGAAATCGGTGGCACCCAACTGCGGCAGGGTGAAGGGAAGAGAAAGCAGAAACGACACCAAGAACATCCATTTCATCATAGTTATGGATGAGTATTTCATCGTAAGAGGCCGGCATGTGCCGAGATAAAGGGCAAACACTGTGCTATTGGCTATGCACAGCAGCACGCCTCCTAATTGTGTGGCGCTGGCGCCGCCTCCGGTAGCTACACTTTGAAGGATTAACCACACTATGCCACCGAAACTAATGGCTACTCCAATCACTTTTTTCCACGTGATGGGTTCTCGAAGAAAAATGGCGGCGGCGAACATGGTCAGGATGGGGGTGATGCTATTGATTATTGACAAGTCGACGGGTGCTGTCATGGTTATAGCGAAAAGGAATGTCAGTTGTGGCAGGAATATCCCCAACACTCCGGCACCGGCTATTTTTATTAGGTCACGGGTTTCTACCTTTTCTTTGGGCACTATCATAGATGCTGCCCAAAATAGTAAACCTGCAAAAAGGGCCCGCATACTGAAAAGCACCATGGGAGAGAGTGTACCGTCTATGGCTATGTCACGACAAGCGACAATGTTGATTCCGAATATGATATATGTCAAGGCGCATGCCGAATGGCCTATTAACGTGTTTTTCATAATTTTAGTGTGACTGAATTGTAATTTGGATGTCTCATGTATTTTTCCAATTTGCTCAACAACTTTTACGCTGATCTCCTGTTTTTATTTTGTCACCGAGCTTTTTTATTCCATCGTTGTTATAACGGGACTTGACTCCTCAAGAATCAATAGCAGAATTGTGTCGAAATCTTTTTTGAACGAATAAATGTGGTAATTAAGAAAAAAAGTGTATTTTAGCAATTTGAATATGTGCATTAATTTCTTTTTTGACTAAGATTTAATGCATTGTGTATTATGTATTTATATAAGAATAATAGATTATTGTATATATATGAAAACGTTCAAAAAAAGTCTTTTGCTGCTCGCAGTTTCGCTTTTTTTATCCTCTGTAGCCTTTGCTCAGACCAAAAGTCTCGCTCAAAAAGCCGATGACCTTTTCAATCAGAAGCAGTACATTGCCGCTCTGGAAAAGTATGAGGAGGCATATAACAAAATCTCGTCAAACAAGGCGGAGAAAAACCGCTGCTATTTCCAGATGGGCGAGTGCTATAGGCTTATGAATAATTTCCCCAAAGCAGAACGTGTATACAAACGTCTTATCAATCAAAAATACTACAACACTGAGCCAAAGCTTTACTACTACATGGCTGAGATGTATCGTTTTGAAAACAAGTTTGACGAGGCGGACGAATACTATGCCAAATATCTCGAACTTGTGCCCGACGACAAGCTGGCTCAGCAACGTAAGGCTTCGATAATCTATGTCAACCAGCTTTTCATGAATCGCACGCGCCACAATATCGTGAAACTTGAAAAGTGGTCCACCGACTATAACGACTGGGCTCCTCGTTTCATGGGCGACGATACCTCCCGTCTTGTTTTCACTTCCTCGCGCTTCCCTTCGAGCGACAAGGAGAAACACGACGCTTGGACAGGCCAGGCTTTCTCGGATTTCTACACCGTGTTCCAAGACCGCAAGGGTAACTGGACTGACGATCCTGAACTCTTTGAGAAAAACCAGGTGATTAATTCTCCTGTTAACGAGGGTGAGGCTTGGTTCTCTCCCGATGGCAACACTGTCTATTTCTCGCGATGCGATAGCCGTGAACATGAAACGCAAGGGTGCTATGTGTACTATTCTAAAAAGGGCGACGCAACCCTTGACAACAGCAGTTCACGCAAAGGCAAGGGCAAAAAGGACGATGCCGCGGAAATGAATGGAGAATGGTCGGAACCAGTCAAAATCAACCTGGGTGACTCCTCTTATAACTATCTCTATCCTACGTTGACAAGAGATCAATTGACTATGTACTTCTCGTCGGATATGCCTAATGGCTACGGCGACTATGACCTTTGGATGGTTACTCGTAAATCTGTCGATGATGATTTCGGCACTCCTGTCAATCTTGGCAGCACTGTTAACAGCCCTGGACGTGAGGTTTTCCCCACCTTGCGTAATGACTCTACCCTCTACTTCTCTTCGAATGGTCTGCCTGGTGTCGGCGGTCTCGATATTTTCCGCTCCGCAAAAAACGGTCGCAAATGGTCAACCCCCGAAAACCTCGGCATCCCCATCAACTCTTCATACGACGAGATGAGTATTGTCTACTATCCTGGTAATCATCATTACATGATGGAACGTGGGTATTTCTCCTCCAACCGACCCTTCGAGGATCCCCACAACAAGAAAACTGACAAGAAGGGCAAAAAGGTTCCTCCCATTAATGACGACCTTTATTATTTTGAATTGCCCCCACTGCTATATAGTATCGAGGGTACTATCCGCGATGAGAAATCCATGCAGCTCGTCGATCATGCCAAGGTCCGCATTGTGGGCTCTGACGGTAAGGAATATGAGACCTACACTAACAAGCAGGGATTCTACCGCTTTGGCCAGGATCAGATTATGCGCAATGTGGTCTACAAAATGTATGTCTCCAAGGTCGACTATTTCTCTATCGAGGGTTCTGAAAGCACTTGTGGCTACAATACCGACAAGGACCTTGTGCACGATTTCCGCCTTGAACCGGTGCCTAAACAGCCTGTCGTGCTCCCTGAGATTCGCTATGACTTGGCTAAATGGGATCTCAAGGAGGAATTTATGGATTCTCTGATGGACCTCTATCTTGTGATGGTCAACAATCCTAATATTGTCGTGGAGCTCCGTGCCCATACCGATTGCCGTCCCTTCCTGGGTTTGACTAACGACACCTTGTCCCAACGCCGCGCACAGTCAGTCGTTGACTACCTTATCTCTCGTGGCATCGAGCAGGAGCGTCTGGTGGCAAAAGGTTATGCCGAGCGCGTGCCACGCACTCTTGACCGTAATATCACCGTTCGAGTCGATGGCAAACCCTATTCTTTCTCGGAGGGTACAACACTCGAGTGTGACTACATTGCCCACATGACTGATAAAGGCCGTCAGGAGGCCGCACACCTGCTTAACCGACGTCTGGAATTCCTTATCCTGCGTACTGACTATGTCTCTAAACGTCTTATAAACAATTTGGCGTCAGACTCTCCCACTGTTAAACGTACTGAGGATGGCAAGGTCATAGATCTGGTGAACACACCTATTCCTGAAAGCGATTACAAGCCTGAAATCATCCACGATGAAGGCACAATACCTGCCACTATGATATCGTCGGCTAAAGGTGAGATAGAATGTATTGTCAATGGCTCTATGATGCCTATGCTTATCGATGAACGATACGCTGAGCCGATAGCTATCGCTTGGGAGGAGGCTATGAACTTCTTATACCAGCGTCGTATCAATAAAGAGGACTTCCCCGATAGAGATAACGCTTTCGACCCCGACGGGAATATCATCGACAAGACCACCATCATCTTCAAGGAGATGCAGATAGGTCAGAAACATCTTTTCAATGTCGAGGTTGTCGTGGTTAAGGGTGTGGACTATAAGTTCATCATCAATCGTGAAGGTCTGAGCCGCTTTGGCGCTTATCAGTTCGACAAACAGCGTGGCAAGCTCACCTTTGAAGACTGATTTCATTTGGAACAGGCTCCGTTATTGTTGACTATTTTGGGCCCTACAGCCTGCGGCAAAACGTCGCTGGCTGTCTCTGTGGCTGACTGTGTTGACGGCGAGATTATCAGTGCCGACTCTCGACAGGTGTTCCGTGGCATGGATATTGGCACGGGTAAGGATATGGACGAATACCATCTGCCCAATAAAACAATTCCTTGTCATTTGGTGGATATCCGTGATGCCGGTGAGGAGTATAATCTCTACCAGTTCCAGAACGATTTCATCGCCGCTTTCAATTCTATCGTGGAACGTCATCACCAGCCTATCATGTGTGGTGGCACAGGAATGTATGTGGAATCAATCATTAGGGGTTATCAGTTGCCTGATGCACCTGTCGACGCTGACTACCGTCGCTCTCTGCAGGAACATAGCGACGAGGAGTTATCGTCACGATTGGCGTCGCTCATCAAACTGCACAATCATACCGATACCGAGACTCGCGACCGTCTGGTGCGTGCCCTCGAAATTCAGGAATTCCGTCTACAACATCCTGACCAATTCACCCGTCTCCCCAACATGCGACATCTAGTTGTGGGTGTACGTTTTCCTCGCGAAATCGTTGTAGAACGTATCGGATTGAGATTGCGTCAACGCCTGCAGGAGGGAATGATCGATGAGGTCAAGGCTTTGCTGGATAATGGAGTCCCTAAGGAACGCCTCTTCAAGTATGGTTTGGAATATAAGCATGTGGCGAGGTATCTTACCCAGGACTACTCATACGACGAGATGTACACTAATCTTTATACCGATATTCGCCAGTTCTCTAAACGGCAGATGACATGGTTTCGCCGCATGGAACGCAACGGTGTCGTTATTCATTGGCTTGAAGGACTTGATGGCATAGAGTCAAATCGTGATAAAATTATTGAAATGATTCACACTGACGTTTAGAATTTGTTTTTCCGCTATTCATTAATTACAAGAAATTATCCTTTTTTTTCTCTTTGTTTAGCATCTAAAAAATTAACATTTTTTAACCTTTTTGCGTCTTTTTTAACACAATAAAGCGACTTTGTCATATACTAAAATAAAAAAAATTGCGTAGAACTTTGTCTATTTAAAATAAACTTTGTATCTTTGCATTTCGAATTCAATGTATAACTAAACCTAATGCCCTATCGAACAGAATTATCAGTTATTTTGTAAACCCAAAAATTAGGAGGTTAAAATGGACGTAACAACGTGCAGTCTTACAGACAATGAATTGATTTTAGGTTTCAAAGAAGGTGATTATTCATGCTTCGAGGCTTTGCTTTCAAGGTATCAGTCAAAGGTGTACGGCTATATCTTCTCTGTTGTTAAGGACAAGGATATTGCCGACGACATTTTCCAAGATACCTTTTACAAGGTTGTTTATACAATCAACTCCGGCTATTATAAGGATGAGAACAAGTTTATTCATTGGGTGATGCGTATTGCCCACAACCTTATAGTGGACTATTTCCGTCGTATTGGCAAGATGCCTATTGTCCCCAATCGCCCTGACTGCGATGTGGTGGATACTCTCAAACTGCACGATGAGAATATCGAAAAGCAGATTATGCGCAAACAGACCAATGCCAATATCCGAAAACTGGTTAAAATGCTCCCTCCGGAACAGCGACGTGTTGTTATTTTGCGTCATTATGGACGTTATGACTTCAAAGAGATAGCTGAAAAAACAGGCGTAAGCATTAACACGGCTTTGGGTCGTATGCGCTATGCCATTATTAATCTGCGACGCCTCGCCAGGGAACACAACATGTATGTTGAATTCTAGACTTTGTGTTTTTATTAAACCAATTATAAAAAAAGACTTTTCCGAAGAAAAGTCTTTTTTTTATGTGATATACTTGCTGATACGCATTGTCTTTTGTTGATGAATAATATTACGATTGCGGAGTTTTATGTGACAGTAGACAGCGCGTATCATAGTTTGTTTCCTATCTTCACAACTCGTCTCGTCGTCACGCCCTCAGTGGTCCTTATGCGTAGCAGGTATACCCCCTCTGGCAACCCCGCTGTCGTCAACGTGGCTCGTGTCGCGTTGCATTCCCTCCTCATCACCATCCTGCCCTTCATGTCGCTAAGCTCCAGCATCTCCATCTCTCTCTTCGACTCCACCTCCAGCCTGTCTCCGAAGGGATTGGGCCGGACCACGACACCTCCCCTCTCCATCACAGGCTCTATGCCCACCTCGGTGGTGTCGGCGACTGTGTCCTCCACAAAGACGGCAACAAACACCGTGTCGCTCACCAGCGTGAACGTGCGGGGATTGCTGCTGTCGCCGTCTCCCCACGCAACAAAACGATGATTCTCGCCGCGAGGATGCGCCTGTATCGCCACATCCACATCCTGGTCATACCTCCCTCCACCATTGACATAGCCCCAGTTAATGTTGTTGGGGCGTGCCACAACGGTATAGTAAGGTCTGTGGAAATGCACCGTGTCGCTCCAGCGGCTCCACACAGTGTCTCCGTCGGGATAGCAGCGCATGGCACGCACTCGACAGGCATACTCCGCATCCGGCATCAAGGATCCGAATAGGCACATGGTATCGGCTGTGCTGATGACGCTGTATTCGCTGTAAGGCTCCGTTGCCAGCCCGTACGCCAGCTCGTATCCGCAGTGCATCGTGTCGCCGCTCCAGCTGAAGAAGGCATCCCTGTGGTAGGCTCTCACCGTAAGGTCGTACACCGACGGACATATCCTTGGCAGACACGGCCTGTCAGGATCAGGCAGATACATGCTGTCTAGAATGGCGAAAACGCTATTTCTCCAAAGACTACTTTTCCAGAATCGACATCGAGTGTATTCATATTCCCCGAAGGGTGGATCAGCTTCAGGATTGAAGTCTATGATTTTTTCAATTTCCGCATAAAATATAGTATCATGACAAAAATGGCGGGTAAGAACCCAACCTGTTACAGGATATTCAGGTATGCCTTCCCACCCCACAAAATAACGTGAACTGTCTGTGATATATGGACGTCTGAACCGTTCCTCATAAAGGGCCCATA
>JAGCZH010000025.1 GCA_017960475.1 Bacteroidales bacterium
GGATGCAAAAGTACAACCATTTTCCAAACTACCAAAATTTTTTTTCGCCGAAAAGGGGGCTAAAGGTCGACAGACACTGTGGCACAACATATTAGACTCGAAAAAAAATTGTTTTTTTTCTTGCCGGAGGCGGAAAAAGGGCCGCGGAAAGGCGTCCATGGAGCGAAAAAAGCATAAAAAAAACGCCGGTAGGACCAAAAACAGCAAAAACACTTATATCGCATTTTATATCAGTTAGATACGCTAGATAAAACAGCCCTGTCGGCCTTACTTATCAACATAGATAATAACAGGGTATAAAGGGACCTGACTTCCATGCTCAATTGGGTGTATTACAATCTAAATAATTATAGATAAAAGTATAAAAAGGATATATTTGTTTTTTTTTGTAAATTTGCAATTTATTATAGTCATCAGCAAAGATAAGATCACCGAATATATCAATTTGATTTATAGGAATAAGCGTATCTTTCAATGGCAATAAAAAAGGGATAATTAATGAATAACGATAGTCGAAAGAACAAAGTCCTACTGATATATACGGGCGGGACAATAGGCATGGTACAGGACGAAAGTGGAGCGTTGCAGCCTTTCGCCATGGAAAGGATTTACGATGCATTGCCGCTGCTGCAAAGGACAAACTACACAATAGATTCATGCCAGTTAGATGAAATAATCGATTCATCGAACATGACGCCCGAATTTTGGGTTGACATAGCCACCATCATCGAAAAAAACTACGAAGACTATGATGGTTTTCTTGTGCTGCATGGAACCGACACAATGGCATACACAGCGTCGGCGCTGAGTTTTATGTTCAAGAATCTATCGAAACCTATAGTGCTTACCGGCAGCCAGTTGCCGCTAGGCATGTTGCGTAGCGACGGCCGCGAGAACATCATTTGCGCACTGGAGATTGCCTCAGCCCAGCAGGTACTGATACCCGAAGTGACGATTTTCTTTGAGAACAAGTTATACCGCGGCAACCGCAGCACAAAGGTCAGCGCGGAGAATTTCAATGCCTTCGAGTCTTTCAATTATCCTTCGCTTGCCAAGGCAGGAATAAAGATTAGCTATCGGACTCATCTGTTCCAACCCATACCGACAGGCAAACTCGTTGTCAGAAAGAATTTTGACCGCAGGATAGCGGTATTGAAGTTGTTTCCAGGCATAACGCCCACCGTTGTGCGCGCCGTTGTAGAGACCCCCGACCTTCAAGGACTTGTAATCGAGACTTTCGGTTCCGGCAATGCGCCGACAGAATCGTGGTTTATCGAGGCGCTGGAAGATGCCTTGAAACGAGGAGTCATTGTTCTCAATGTCACCCAATGCAAAGCCGGAGCCGTACAGATGCGCCAGTATCAAGCCAGCTGCGACATGGATCGCATAGGCGTTATTGGCGGCAGCGACATCACCTTGGAGGCAGCTGTGACAAAGATGATGTATCTATTAGGCAATTTCCCTGACGACAAGTCGAAAATCAGAGACCGGCTGGGCAAGAGCCTGCGAGGTGAAATATCGCAAGAAGTTGTTGAGGAGTACGATGAGTTTTGACCGAACAAGGAAAACGCAATCATCTAAATTGTTATCCAAATTATTACTACTGCAAAAAACGGAGTTGTAAATGACGACAAACGAATGGTTTGAAAAGATGTCCCACGAGCGAGTGATGATAGTGGGCGATGTAATGACAGACAATTATATGTGGGGGAACGTGACAAGGATCTCGCCCGAAGCGCCAGTGCCTGTGGTATCGGTCACAAAGAGAGAGCGACGTCTGGGAGGAGCCGCCAATGTGGCGTTAAACATTGAGTCGATGGGAGCAGTGCCTATCATCTGCTCCGTTTTGGGCGACGACGACAACGGCAGAGATTTCTTGCAGATAATGTACCGCAACGGCATGGACCGTCGCGGGATAGTGACCAGCGACAACAGGATGACAACGGTGAAATCGCGAGTGATCGGCAATAACGCCCATATAGTCCGTGTTGACGAAGAGCACACCCATCCCCTGTCGACAATTGAGGAAGACCTGCTTTTGGAGCGCATAGGTCGCACCCTAAAAGCGATGCCCATCGATGCCATAATACTCCAGGACTATGACAAAGGCTGCATTACACCCAGAATAATCGAAGAGGTCACAGCCATTGCAAACCGCAAAAAAATATTGACCACTGTCGATCCCAAGCATCGTAATTTCGCCTCGTTCAATAACGTCAGCTTATTCAAGCCCAACCTAAAAGAGCTGCGTGAAGGTCTCAATATAGAGATAGACGAAAGTACCGACGAGTCAATGATAAAAGACCTTACCAAGGCCTCTAGCATTCTGCGTGAAAAACAGGGCATAGACATAGTACTGATAACCCTTTCAAGCCGAGGCATGTATGCCTGCGATTTTCGTCAAGGAGAGCCTCGTGCCATACTGACACCTTCGTGTGCCCATGCCGTATCCGATGTCTCCGGCGCTGGCGACACTGTCATCAGCGTCATTACACTTGCTTTGGCGACGGGGATGGATTTGGAGCAAGCGGTACACTATGCCAACACTGCTGGAGGAATTGTTTGTGGACAGGTTGGTGTTGTTCCCATAGAACGGGAGCGACTAGCCAACGCTCTTTAACCCTTTATCAGCGGAAATAGTGGCAACATACGTTTTTTTCAGGCCGAGATATTAAACCTGACGAAATTGCGTTATTGGGATAACATGAGACTTGTGAATCCTATACAATTCAAACAGTGGGCAGTGGTTTTGCTGTTGCTCGTTGCCGTGTGTTATGTCCACGGTCAGGTCACCTATCTTGCCAGTTTTGACAAGAAGAAGATACACTACGGAATACAGATAGGATACACCCAGTCAAAGTTTGAGAACGCATACACTCAAGATGACGAAGTGCGGCAATCACTACAAAACACCCTATCTTACTATACACCAGGTTTTCATATTGCCGTTTTGGCTGATTTTCGGTTAGGCAACTATTTCAATTTTCGCCTGTTGCCTGGTCTGACACTGATAAACAGGACATTCCATTATGCATGGACCGACGCTTACGTGCAACAGCATCATGGCGCGGACGCTAAACGAAACGTGGAGTCTGTTTATGGCGAGATTCCCTTCGACATAAAATTCAGAGCCTTCCGCTATCGTAATTTCAGGCCCTACCTTACTGCTGGAGGCAGCTATGGTTTCGATTTCGCATCAATGCGAAACAATAAAAACAACAACGACCAGTCCATTATCCGACTAAACACCAGCGATTTGCGTTATACCACCGGCGTAGGTTTTGATTTTTACCTCCGCTACGTGAAATTCGCCATAGAGTTGAAGATGAGTTTTGGCTTCAGCGACCTGAAGGTGGATGATGACGACCTCTACACACGGTCTGTCGACTATATAAACACCAGGACATTCATGCTGAGTTTTACTTTCGAGGGATGACGACACAATGCATAGTATTGACCTTACACTGACACCGGAAGAGTATAGCGATCCGTCGCTATTGAACAGCATTGTCGCCGCCAAGCTCAGAGTGCCTGTCGACACCATCACACATTCCGAGATAATAAGACGCAGCCTTGACTCACGCCGGAGCATACGTTACCATTGTGTCGCCGAGGTGTATTTGAAAGACGAGACCTATCATAGTCCTGACTACCGTTCGCCTTACCAAGACTGTCATTCAGCGCGACGAGTAGTCATTGTCGGCGCAGGCCCAGCTGGCTTGTTCGCCGCACTCAGGGCGCTGGAGATAGGATTGAAGCCCGTCATCGTAGAGCGTGGCATGGCTGTTGAGGAGCGCAAAAAAGCGATAAGCCACATGGTACGCAGCGGCAAAGTTAACGAAGCGAGCAATTGGTGTTTCGGTGAAGGCGGCGCCGGCACATACAGTGACGGCAAACTCTTTACACGAAGCACAAAACGCGGCAATGTGGGAGATGTCCTTAAAAAATTCGTGGAGCATGGCGCCGACCCGAAAATAATGATAGACGCCCACGCCCATATTGGCACCGACCGACTGAGTCCTATTATCGCCAACATGAGACGAACCATAGAGAGCTATGGCGGCGAGATACATTTCGGCATGAAGATGACCGACCTTATTGTCAAAGAGGGTAAGGTTGGCGGCATTGTCTGCGACAGCGGCGCAAAGGTGGAGGGCGAAGCCGTACTCCTTGCCACGGGCCACTCGGCGAGGGATATCTACCACCTATTCCACAAACAAGGATGGCGGCTCGAAGCCAAACCCTTTGCCATTGGAGTCCGTGTGGAGCATCCCCAGAGCCTTATCAACGAGATACAATACCACGGCAAACAGTACTCACCACTACTCCCTCCCGCCGCGTACAGTCTGACGACACAGGTCGATGGCCATGGGGTCTTCTCGTTCTGCATGTGTCCGGGCGGAGTGATAGTCCCCGCCGCCACAGCCGACGGCGAGCAGGTCGTCAACGGCATGAGCAACGCCAGCCGAAGCTCGGCATACGCCAATAGTGGCATCGCTGTAACTGTCTCGCCACAAGATGTGCCGGACTATGCCAAGTATGGGGAATTGTCGCTGCTTCACTTCCAACAAGACATTGAGCGGCGTGTATTCACCATTGCCGGAGGAGGGCTAAGAGCGCCCGGTCAAAGGCTTACTGATTTCTGTGAGCACCATACCACCGGACGACTAAACCGAAGCAACTACATGGGGGAGTATGTCCATGGCGAGCTCAGCGCCATGCTGCCAGCGTTTGTGTGCGACTGTCTACGACAGGCCTTTCGCGACTTTGAACGCAAGATGAGAGGTTTCTACACCGAGCAAGCAAGTTTGCTGGCTGTGGAAAGCCGAACATCGTCGCCAGTAAGAATACCCAGAGGTGAAGACGGCCAACACCCTCAATTAAAAGGACTTTACCCTTGTGGCGAAGGGGCAGGCTATGCCGGCGGCATAGTCTCATCAGCCTTAGACGGTATCAAACAGATGGAAAACATCTTCGCCAATATTAGTTTTTAGATAAAAGCATGTAATGGTGACATAATTTACAAAAACTGCACCTACTGATAGATCATATTATCTCCATACAATGAACTTCAAGCTTGAATCGGATTTCGCGCCCATGGGCGACCAGCCCGAAGCCATCAAAGAACTGGTGGAGGGGATACGCCGTGGACAGAGGGCTCAGGTGCTTCTCGGCGTGACAGGCAGCGGCAAGACATTCACTGTCGCCAACGTCATAGCCCAGCTTAACAGGCCTACATTGGTAATGAGCCACAACAAAACCCTTGCGGCACAGCTATATGGAGAATTCAAGCAGTTTTTCCCAAACAACGCCGTGGAGTATTTCGTATCTTATTACGACTACTATCAGCCCGAAGCCTATATTCCCGCCACGAACACCTACATTGAGAAAGACCTCGCCATCAACGATGAGCTTGACAAACTGAGGTTGCGGGCATCGTCCGCGCTTCTTAGCGGCCGACGTGACGTCATCGTTGTCTGTTCGGTGAGCTGCATATATGGCATCGGCAATCCCGCCGAATTCGCCAAAGGCACCGTACATCTTAAGAAAGGCGACCAAATGACACGCGACAGCCTGCTATTAAGACTTCTTGACGCACAATACAGCCGCAACGAAATAGAATTCATAAACGGGCGTTTCAGGGTTAAAGGTGACACTGTGGACATCTTTCCCTCCTTTGCCGACTTCTGTTACCGTATAGGTTTCTGGGACGATGAGATCGAGACACTTGAGACTTTCGACCCCGTCAGTGGTCAACACCTCGAAACCCTTGAAGAGGCCACAATATATCCCGCCAGCAATTTCCTCACCAACAAAGAGACCATGGCCGATGCCTTGTTGAACATACAGAAAGACATGTATGAACGCCGCGATTACCTACAAAGCATAGGCAAGCATTTGGAGGCCAAGCGACTGGAAGAGCGTGTAAACTATGATGTGGAGATGATACAAGAGCTAGGCTATTGCAGCGGCATAGAGAACTACAGTCGCTATTTTGACGGGCGGGAACCCGGGAGCCGCCCATTCTGTCTGCTTGACTATTTCCCTGACGATTTCCTACTCGTCGTCGACGAGAGCCATGTCACCATACCGCAGATAGGCGCAATGTATGGCGGCGACCGAAGCCGAAAGACCTCGTTAGTGGAGTATGGTTTCCGTCTACCCTCGGCACTCGACAACCGACCGTTGCGCTACGAGGAATTCTATGCCCTGACAGGCCAAACCATTTATATCAGCGCAACGCCAGCCGACTATGAGCTCAGCGAAGCCGAAGGTGTTGTTGTGGAGCAGTTAATCCGACCGACAGGACTGCTTGACCCCGTTGTGGAGGTGCGACCAGCCGTAACCCAAGTCGACGATCTGTTAGAGCAGATTGAGGACACCATAGATCAAGGCGAGCGGGTCCTTGTCACCACATTGACAAAACGTATGGCCGAAGAGCTGAGCAGCTACCTGATAAACCTAGGCATAAAGACAGCGTATATACACAGTGATGTCGACACATTGGAGAGGGTTGAGATTATGCGAGACCTGCGCATGGGAGTCTACGATGTCTTGGTCGGAGTCAACCTATTACGCGAAGGCCTTGACTTGCCTGAAGTGTCGCTTGTCGCCATACTTGACGCCGACAAAGAGGGATTTCTGCGCAGCGATCGGGCATTGATACAAACCATTGGTCGAGCAGCCCGCAACGTTCACAGCCGCGCAATACTTTATGCCGACACCATCACAGGCTCTATGCAGCGCGCCATTGATGAAACCAACCGCCATAGAGAGAAACAGATACGTTACAACATGGAGCATGGTATTGTTCCACGACAGATTGTAAAAAGCACTGAGGCGATAATAGGACAGACATCCGTGATAGAACTCGCCGCCGAAGCGGGAGACGACGAGCCGACAGGACTCTCATCCAGCCTGGGAGACAACAACGCCCAGCTTGCCGCCAGCCCCTATGCCATGAACACATCCTCACAAGGGGCTCAAAGAGCAAAAAGCTTCCATATGGGTAATATTGAATCTTCAAAAGCAGGTGAAATTGACGACTGGGACGAGCCCCTGAGAGGTCAAGAGAGAGATTCCACACCCCCAATAATAGAGACCCGAACCAAAGCACAGTTGCGCAAAGATATCCGCGAGGCACAACGAAAGATGCAGATTGCCGCGAAAGAGATGGACTTCCTCACCGCCGCACGCTACCGTGACAACATCAGAGCCATGCAGGCAGCACTAGACACAGCAAGAGGTGAGTAATTCACAACCTGTGATATTTCTTTCATTAAAAGTCTTTGCTGTTTTCAAAAAAAAAACATATTTTTGTCGTTTACGCCGAAACTCCTTGTGAAAAGGCAATAAAACCACGAAGCTCTATCCGTCAGTTTTGTAGCTGCTCCGCCAAAAATATCGTCAATGCGATTTCAAAAAAAACAGTGGTATTTGTCAAGGGCCAGTCACAACAAAGCGACACATTTGGCGTTATGCTGATATGAACAGTCTGTCGAAAAACCAAATAAAGAATCTAACCGCCTACCGTCAGCAGAAACGCTGCGATGAAGATGGTGTTTTCGTCGTTGAGGGCGTCAAGATGTGCGACGAGGCTCTGCAATCGAGTTTCAACATACTTACAATATGCGGCACCACGGAGTATATACAATCACATTGCTCCATACTGCCGCCAAGCAGCGATATTTATGAAATAAGCGGCGAGCAACTAGAGCGTCTCAGCAACCAGCGCACCCCAAACAAGGTGTGGATGCTTGTTGAAAGAGGCTATCCAGCGCCAAACACAACAGCAAACACTCTCGTATTAGCTCTAGACGGACTACAGGACCCAGGGAACATGGGCACAATAATGCGTACTGCCGACTGGTACGGCATAAGAAAGATTGTGTGCAGCCACGACACTGTGAGTTGTTACAATCCCAAAGTGGTACAGTCCTCAATGGGGGCAATATTCCGCACAAACGTGGAATACTGCGACCTCACCGAAAGACTTGACAGCCTGTCGAAGGAAGGCTTCACCCTTTATGGCGCGATGCTTGACGGCGAGAACCTATACAAGGCGGAAAAAAAGAGTCCTTCGGTGCTGGTGATTGGCAACGAAGGACATGGTATAAGCGAAAAAATCTCGTCGAAGATAGAGCGCCGTTTAAACATCCCCAACATTGGGGGAACATGCGAGTCGCTCAACGCCGCTGTGGCCACAGCAATATTGGTAAGCGAATTTTATCGATAGATATCGTTCCCCATAAGGAAACCTCCAACATACTGTTCCACACCCTCCGGCACAGAGGCAAAAGGAGCGTCATAGCCCACACTGCGCAGCTTGGTGAGATCGGCCTGAGTGAAATACTGATACTGATGGCGCACAGACTCTGGCATATCAATATATTCGATAACAGGGTCCAAACCCATAGCGCGAGCCACACTCTGCGCGACGACATTATAGGATGTAGCATTCCCTGTGCCCACATTGAAGAGTCCACTTACATCGCGGTGCTCCAACATCCACAGCATGACATTGACACAGTCGCCAACCCAGACAAAGTCGCGCCTCTGCTCGCCATCGGCGAAATCATCTCGATAAGATTTGAAAAGGCGGACTTTCCCTGTTGTGCGAAATTGCTCGTAAAAATGACGCATCACACTCATCTGCATACCTTTATGATACTCATTAGGACCATATACGTTGAAAAACTTGAGTCCAACAACCTGAGTAGCGCTACCTCCAATGGCTGAGGCGATATATTTGTCTACTGAGTTCTTGCTCCAACCATAGGGATTGAGTGGTCGCAGGGAGCTTATAAACTTCAAGTCGTCTCGGTCTACAAAACCATGTTCGCCGCCTCCGTAGGTGGCAGCTGAAGAGGCATAGATAAGTGGAGTATTGTGGGCAATACAGAAATCGAACAATTTGACTGTGAGTTGGAAATTGCTGCGAAGTATTAAATCCACGTCGGTCTCGGTGGTTGAGGATATAGCTCCAAGATGCAACACGGCCTCAATATCGGAAGCGTGATTCTCGAGCAACATATCTATCTGGTCCGGAAGAAAGAATCGCAAGGCTCCTCGTTTCGCCACGTTGCGCCATTTATCGCCATTGCCAAACGTGTCGACAACGGCGATGTCGCGATAACCTCTACGCTCCATCTCGGCAAGGAGATTGGAACCAATGAAACCACAAGCACCAGTTACGATATACATAAAAAGATATTATAGATAGTTCAGATGTATTGTGTATAGCGACAATCCAATGATGGAATCATGAGAATAAAAACAAATCCATCATTGTTTTACGGCAGTCATATCCGCAGTGCCGGTAATGTTGCCGTAACTACTAGTAGCCGAAAGTGTCGCGGTCCATGAAGTCACACCGTTTACCGGCTTTGATATCACTGGGAAAGTAACGGTTATTGTCATCGGGACAGACATTATGGTTTCGTTAAGAATCAATGGGTCGACATGAAGGCCTTTATCGTTGACATAACCAGTAGTAGTCTGACCCGACATTGTCAACTTCACATCTCCCTTGTCTCCTTCCAAAACAATGGAAGCATCCATGTCCGACAAGGGAATATCCTGATTCCCAAGAACAGGTATTTGCAAATGCGCTATTGTGCTGACAGTATAATTACCTGCAAACTCCTCGGCATAATTCACCTGATTTTGCTGGTCTTCTTTATCTTTTTTACACGATACAAAGGCTATCATAGCCACTGCCATTAGGCAAAAAATGATTCTTTTCATGATTATTTATTTTTTGAGATTATTACAATGCAAAGTTACAAAATAAAATCATACAATATGAAAATAATTACATATTGCTGATTTTCAAAATCCACGACGACAACATGCTAAGCGCTTCAGGAGCAAAAGTCTCCTCAATAAGAAAATATTCGGAGGGTGACCCCGAGGCGCAATGCTGCATAAGGTGATTAAGTTCTGGCAGAAGAACTGTCTCGGTGCGTCCCGCTGCCATTTTTTTGATGCCAGCAAGATTGGATGGCGGCACCTGAATGTCTTTCTCGCCACAAAGAGCAAGAACAGGACATTTGACACGAGGCAGATAATCTCTATTATCGATTTTCAAAAAAGCTTTCATCCATGGTATCTGCAGTTGCGAAGACAACATTATGACGTCGGCGCGACGCATATCGATGGTCTTGCGATCGCTGGAAGACAGGGACTCACAAAGGTTGTCGGCCGTTTGTCGACACAGAGACTCAACTCTTTGTGGAGCAGCCGTGTCGACAATGGAGAACATTGACTCAAGGCATTTCAGACGGATGTCTATTAGATTCTGGGGCACACCTTTGGAAGCGTACAGCGCCTGGTTCTGCTGAAGGAGTATCTCGGCGCCACTGCAGGACTGGCCTGCAAGCAGGACAATAAAAGACACTTTTCTGTTGTGTGAGGCAACTATGCTGGCTATCAATGCGCCTTCACTATGACCGACAATGCCCACACAATTACGTCTGATGTAGGGTTGTTTACGCAAGAAATCGAACACAGCCTCGGCATCGTCGGCAAAATCGAGCGATGTGGCGTTCGCGACATCACCTTTGGAGCCACCGACACCACGGTCGTCGTAGCGCAATACCGCGACACCGGCACGAGCCAGATGGTCAGCAATGACAAGGAATGGCTTATGTCCCAGCAGTTCCTCGTCGCGATTCTGCTGACCGCTGCCACTAACCAAAACAACCGCTGGGAAAGGTCCCTCGCCTTGTGGCAAGGTCAATGTCCCTGTGAGAACAACATCAGCTTTCTTGCGGGTGATGACCACTTCCCGCTCACTATAGGGGAAGGGGGGCTGTGGAGTTTGAGGGCGGTGTATCCGGTAAATACCCGCGGAAGGAGAAAAAAGCATTGCGGCACGCATAAGACCTTGGCGGAAAGTTCCCGAGAATGTGCTATCGGCAGCGTTCCAAACAAGGTCCAATTTCAGAGACAACGTTTTGTTTGAAAACCGCAACGTGTCGCCGCTAAAGCTCCATTTTGAGGCAGGAATAGGGTCGGAAGACTGCAGTGGACTATAGAGCACCGGCACGACATCACTGTTTGCGTCGATGGTGCGCTCGAATGTAAGGTTAATGGGCAGTTGTGCCTCTTCGAGCATTCCCAGCCACCAATGGCCTAAAAAATTTCCTTTAATAAACGTCTGGGAATAGGTGCTTGTCGCAACGGCGAAAAACAAAAAGACAAAAAAACACTTTGCTTTCATTGATAATTCAATAAAACCTGAATTTGAGTGACAGGACATTACATTTATTTTCTCCACTTCAGCGACTCGACAAGATGATCCATATCGTGCTGAAGGTACTCCAGCACCGGCGCCAGAGAGTCATTGTTGGGCACACAATCGATATACAGCGAGCCGCGCAAAAAATGGCTGACGCTATCGGTGGCCCAAAACTGGTAGGTGGAAGCGACATTCTGACCTTTCAACAGATAGGATGTCGCATAGACATGCTCGGACTCGTTGACAAAAATACGCTCATCGATACCCGACGAGAAGCCATAGTGTTTTGTCAGCAGCTGTGTAGAGGTGTCCACCTGACCCGCGAGGTCGCCGGAATGACGAAGAGGAATATAGGTGAGGAATATGACACCGTTGTAGGCGGGGTATTTGATGTCGACCCACTTAAGACGGCGCTCATTTTTCTTAAGAGTCACCAAAGTACCACTATTAGTCTCGAAAGAAAAAGGCAAATCGACAACGTCCATAGCCGCCGTATCGGAATCGATATGCATTGAGTCGGCCACATAATACTGATGGTCAGGGAAATCGACACGCATATATCCCTTAGGTTTTGGTGTATACTGAACGTCGCCGCCACAGGAAATGAATAGTGACAGCATCGAAAAAGACAACAAAAACAAGATGAGATGTTTCATAAAAAAGTACTATTTTTGCAATGTAAAAAGAATATCTTTGAACCGATTATCGTATATATTAAAAGCTAAGACTCAATACAATATACAGTCGCCATTCCTTTTCGACCTATACAGCAATGTCATAGTCCCAAGGGTTGGTAAAGAGCTGCTGAAAAGCACCGGTGACAAAACCACAGACAAAGTAAACCGGATGATTTTTAAACTCATGGACCACTATGGCGCAAAAAAGGTGGAAACAAAGCAGCTGAATGTAGACCACGAACTTGCAACCAGTGACGGAGACCACATAGGATTGGTGGTTAAACCTCACAGAGACAAAAAACGTGAGAAAGAATGGGCAACACTTGTCAAAGAACAGATTATCACACTTTCTGTGGACTTGTACGACATGGGGCTGGTATTCACCTCGCCGAAACTGTCGAAGCAGCATTGGTTGCTGCGATAGGTTGTAACAGCTATAGGTATCAGTAATTTAGTTTTTCCAACATTGGGACAAATTTGCAGTCGCCGAATTTCTGCATAGTGATATCGTTTTCGTGTTCACCATGTTTCTCAATACGGATCATCTCCTGGTGCTCGTTGCCGACAGGGATGACCATCACACCGTCAATCCTAAGTTGTGTAAGCAGAGCTTTAGGCACTTCAGGAGCGCCACAAGTGATAATAATACGGTCAAAGGGAGCATATTCCGGCAGACCCGCATAGCCATCACCAAGAAAACATTTAGCCCTGTAGCCCAGTTTCTGGAGGCGTGGTTTAGAGAGGTCGTAGAGCTCTTTTTGCCTTTCAATGGTAAAAACCCTCAAGCCCATAGCGCAGAGCACCGCCGTTTGATAACCGCTGCCCGTGCCAACCTCAAGAACTTTCATGTCGGGGTCAGCATCGAGGAGCTGGCTCTGGAAGGCTACAGTAGATGGTTGGGAAATGGTTTGCCCACACTTAATAGGTAGAGCCTGATCCTCATAAGCGATATGGTCTAACATGGTCTCGAGAAAGAGGTGTCGCGGTACTTTGTCCATAGCACCAAGAACTCTTTCCCCGAAAATGCCGCGGTCACGAAGCTGCTGCACCATCTGACGACGCCAGCCTTGATGTTTAAAAGTATCCTCCATTACACTCATCTCAGTTTCTGAATCCTTGGGCTACAAGAGTTATTGTGGTATTTTGAGGTGTGACCATAACAGCGGGCATCCCCTCTTCGGTAATATGACCGATAATGTGTACCCCCTCGATGTCTTTTACCTTTTCGTAGTCTTTCTGGTCGATAGTGAAAAGCAACTCGTAGTCACCACCGCCATTGAGAGCGTTTGATACAGGCAACATATTGTTACTCATCTCGCTACACACCCTGGTAGTCTGATAGTCAATAGGAATGTGTTCCTCATAGACCTCACATCCGCAATGCGATAATTGGCATATGTGAAGCAAATCGGAAGCCAGACCATCGCTGACATCAATCATTGAAGTCGGGACTACACCAGCCTCCGACAGTTTCTGGACGATGTCAAAGCGAGGTTCGGGTTTCAGGAATCGTTCAAGAACGTAGTCATAACTGTCAAGGTCGGGCTGAAAGCCGGGGTTGGCCTGATAGGTGACTTTCTCGCGTTCAAGAATCAAAAGTCCCGAATAGGCACTTCCCAGATCGCCGCTGACGCAAACAAGATTGTGAAGTTTAGCTCCGTTGCGATATGTGATTTTGTCCTGTTCAACCTCACCGATGGCAGTGACAGTAATAACCATGCCAGAGCGGCTGCTAACGGTGTCGCCGCCGACAAGGTCGATGTCGTAGCGGTCGCAACACAGGCGAATGCCTGCATACAATTCCTCTAGAGCCTCAAGTGAATAGCGGTTAGAGACAGCGATGCTCACTTCTATCTGTCTCGCTCTTCCATTCATGGCTGCAATATTGCTGACGCTTACCGCAACAGCCTTGTATCCAAGATGTTTCAGAGGAGTGTACATCATGTCGAAATGAACTCCTTCGGCAAGGGTGTTAACAGAGACAAGAGTCTTGACAGGGCCAGTGCCCAAGACAGCACAATCATCACCCACTCCTTTAACCGTGGATTGGTGATGGCGCTCGAAGCCGTCGGAAAGGCGATCCACCAAAGCAAAAATGCCTAATGTGTCGAGCTCTGTACGACCTTCTTGATATTCAAGAGAATCCATATTTACATTTTAAAACTTTAACCTTAACGTTAACTAAAGCGACATTGTCTTAGTTAACGTTAAGGTTACAGCGATTGTCAGCGATAGTTACTATTTGATGAATTTGAAGTCACGGCCAAGGTAATAAGCCTGGTCTGCGAGACTTTCCTCGATACGCATAAGCTGATTATATTTGCAAATACGGTCGGTGCGGCTTGCCGAGCCTGTCTTAATCAGACCAGCATTCATAGCCACGACGAGGTCGGCGATGGTAGTATCCTCTGTCTCGCCACTACGATGGCTTATAATAGCGGTGTAGTTGTTGCGCATAGCAAGAGTGACAGCGTCGATAGTCTCGCTAAGCGTGCCTATCTGATTCAGTTTGATAAGAATAGAATTGGCTACTTTACGGTCTAGACCCATGCGCAGACGATCGACATTGGTGACAAAAAGATCATCGCCCACAAGCTGGCAACGGTCGCCAATAGCATCGGTGTGAAGACGCCATCCGTCCCAGTCGTCTTCAGCCATACCATCCTCAATACTGATAATAGGGTATTTCTTAACCCAGTCGGTCCAGAAATCGCACATCTGCGAAGGAGTCAGCTTGTCGCCGGTACTCCATTTCAGATGGTATACATTCTCTTCAGGGATATAGAATTCCGAAGCCGCCGCGTCAAGAGCGATATAAACATCCTCGCCAGGACGATATCCAGCTTTCTCTATAGCTTGGAGAATGCACATGATGGCTTCCTCGTTGCTGCCGAGATTGGGAGCGAAACCGCCCTCATCACCAACGTTGGTTGACATACCTTTGCTCTTAAGGACTCCACGAAGGTTATGGAATACTTCAGCACCCATTCTGAGAGCCTCGGTAAAAGTAGGAGCGCCGACTGGCATTATCATAAACTCCTGGAAATCGATACTGTTGTCGGCATGAGATCCACCGTTGAGGATATTCATCATGGGTACGGGAAGAGTGTAAGCGTTGACACCTCCAATATAGTGGAATAACTCCTGGTTGCTCTCCATAGCGGCAGCCTTGGCGCATGCCAGGCTGACACCAAGTATTGCATTCGCACCCAGACGGCTCTTGTTCTCAGTACCGTCGAGTTCAATCATCTTTTGGTCAATGGCACGCTGTTCGCTGACATACATACCACGAAGCTCCTCATTCAAAACGTTGTTGACATTCTGGACTGCCTGCATAACGCCTTTGCCAAGATACTGCGACTTGTCGCCGTCACGGAGCTCGCAAGCCTCGTGCACACCTGTTGACGCTCCTGAGGGAACGGCGGCGCGACCCATGGCGCCTTGCTCTGTGAATACCTCGACTTCAACTGTAGGGTTGCCACGGCTGTCGAGAATTTGGCGACCCCTGATTCCTATTATTTGGCTCATAAATCTATAATTATTATTGTTTAAAGTTTAACGTTCAAAGTTTTAATATGTCTCTTGGTTTATGGTCATTATCTTACTTGTCAATATCGTCACAACTTATTGTTATTATTGTCACTTATTGTTGTGCAAATATTTACAATGTTAAAAGACTTGAGAATTATCAAATATACATCATGTCTTTGACTTCCCAATATTAGATATTAAAAACGATGATTCCGTTGTTTTATTGTGAGAGTGGCTGAAAAAGTGCAATTGTAGATTCTGCAAGTTAATAACGTTTAGAGTTTAACGTGTAACGTTTAAAGATAACTCATAGTCAATGATTTATATATGATTATCTTTTTATCATAATAGTTTTTTTTTTTGTAAAAAAACATTACATCAGAAAAAAAAATGTAATTTTGCATTATAATTCTCATAAAAAAATCATCGTCAATACTGGATGAGTATCACACAAAAACTGAGGCAATTAACAACATTTATTAATAACAAACAGCATTACTAATCTCCAAAAATTCAACATCATGAAAAGAAAATCATTTTTAATCATGTGCTTCGTAGCACTAGCATCATTCGTTGCATTGTCATGCGATGAAAAAGAGAACAACAACGAAGAAAACAACACTAACAGTGAAGCTATCGTTGGAACATGGATGGTCAAACAGGTATTAGTTAACGGGGAGGAAATGACACCCGAGAACATGTTGATAATAATGAACTCTGATGGCACCGGTCTATTGAACGACAATGGCGAAACAGAAAACAATGGATTTACCTGGACTTTAAAGGGCGACCAACTCACCATCACCCATCGCCATGGCTCGACGGCTTACACCCTCAGACAAATCGATGAAAATGAATTCACCATCACAGGCGACACCATGCCAGGTTTTGACCAACCATTAGGCGAAGTCATTATAGACCTTGAAAGAGTCAGATAATTAATAACTTCATCTCAATAACAATAACGAAACCATCTTACAAACACTATTCAAATACAATCCGCATTCAGTCCATGAATGCGGATTTATTGTATAACAACCCCTCATCTTATTAAGTATATAACCTACAAAATCTCGTGCGCCCGAAAATAATCAACGATCATATTGATGTACGTCACTTGCTCAGACTATAGGGCTTTGTTTCTGATTGTTGGAAGAGTTTCTTGTTGGGTCTGCTACCCATGTCGAACTCAAGAGTGCCTCCCTGCATCAGCATATCGTATGTGACGTATGCCTGGTTATACGCCATACCGTTCCAACGCACCTGTTGAATGTAACGATTCTTGTCGCTAACTTTTGGTGCTTTTATCTCGAGGTATCTGCCACTGCCCATGCGCACTTTCATGTAGGGCAGGTATGGAGCACCAATAACATACTGTCCGCTGCCGGGACATACGGGGTAAAACCCCATAGCGCTAAAGACGTACCATGCCGACATCTGGCCGCAGTCATCGTTGCCACATAGACCGTCGATATGGTTGCGGTACATCTTATTCATCACCTCGCGTACCCAGTACTGCGTCTTCCACGGTTGCGAGGTCCACATGTAGAGATAGGGAATATGATGGGACGGCTCGTTGCCGTGTACATATCCGCCTAACATCCCCTCGCGGGTGACATCCTCGGTCTCAGCGAAGAACTCGTCAGGCACATGCATGGTGAAGAGGGTGTCCAGTTTGCGTACAAAGGCCTTCTCTCCTCCCATCAGCTTCATCATTCCGTTCACATCGTGCGGCACATAGAAACTATAGTTCCACGCATTGCCTTCAATCAAGCCCTCGCCACTGGTGGAAAGCAGCGAATAGGGGGTCTTCCAGCTGCCATCGCTGTAACGCGCGCGGACAAAGCCGTCCTTATACACATTGCGGTAGCTCAACGCCCTCTGACGATAGCTCTCTCGCACAGAATCTTCATAGGCTTTCGCATCGGGCAGAAAATACCCCAGATGGTTCTCCATCGCCCAATAGACGCACCAGTCCTCGTATGCGTTCTCGAGTGTGACGGAAGTCCCGTTGCGACTCTTGTCGAAAGGCACATAGCCCAGCTCTTTGTATAAACCGGTAAAGTCGTAGTAGTCCACATTGGATGTGGAGAGGATGGAATGCATGGTTTCAAGGTTTTGCTTAATGTCGGCATGGAGCGTGTTGAGAGCAGCGTCCACCATAACGGAAACGCCATGATAGCCTATCATGCACCAGTTCTCGCCGCCGTGATGGCTCCATACGGGCAGCATGTGCTGCTGACTGCGCAGAAAATGCTGGTAGAGGGAGTATGCTAGGTCGCGACTGAGGGTGGTGTCGGTGAGGTTGATGAGGGGGTGCAGAGCACGATAGGTGTCCCACAACGAGAAAATGGTGTATCGGGTGCGACCATCTTCGTTTTTTTTATCAACATCTTGATAAACTGAGGGGTTTATCATAGTATGGTAATAGGAAGTATACAGCATGGCCAACGCGTCGTCAGGGCCTTGAGCCTCGATACGTCCTAGCATCTGCTCCCAACTCTGGCGGGTCTGCTCACGCACCTCGTCGAAATGGCTGCTACTTTTCGGGGCGCCTTGATCTGAAACTGACACAAGCATGTCGCCGTATTTCAACAGCTTGGCTGGCCGGGAGTACAGGTTTCCCTCTTGCAATACTGCGAGTGAAGCGCCTTCGGTACTATTGGGTGAGAGCCCCACAACCACCATTAGGGTGTCGCTGCCATCAGCCTCAAACTCAAACCAGCACACTGGCTTGCGTCCCGCCATCTCGGGGAAATTATGCTCTTGGTCAAAACGATTCCAGAAGCCGTTGTACGTCTGCGGGGCAAAGTCATGGTAGCCATACTGCTTGATGGGCTTGTTGAACTGGATATAATAGTACAACTTGCGCGAGCGATTCCATCCACTGGTCATACGCCAACCACTGAGGCTGGATGGACTGTCTACGTTGCACTGCGCCCACAGCACCTTGCCGTCGTAGTTGTAGATGCCATGATTGAGGTCGAGGATAATCTTCTGTGCCGCCCCTTGGGGGAAAATGTAGCGGTGCACGCCGCAACGCTTTGTGGCGGTCAGTTCACAACGAATGTTGTCGTCGCCGAGGGTGACGGCGTAGTAGCCGGGTTCGGCCACCTCGGTCTCATGTTTGAAACGCTGGCGGTAACCCCCGTCGGGATTGTCAGAGGTGCCGGGATGAAGCTTGGTCTTGCCACTGTAGGGCATAATCAAAATGTCGCCGAGGTCGCTGTGGCCCGTGCCGCTGAAATGGGTGTGGCTGAAACCTACAATACTGCTATCGCTATGCTGATAACCGGCGCAGTAATCATAAACTCGAGGTTGATATACTCCGTTGATGTTGTGTGGTATGGTGTCGGCGTCGGGACTCAGTTGCACAAAGCCGTAAGGGAAGCAGGCTCCAGGGAATGTATGCCCCATGCCGTTAGTGCCGATAAACACATTAACGCGATTTGCCGGCGATTGTGCCACAATGTCCAATGACAGCAACAGCGAAAGCGACAATATGATTATTTTGCTGTAATTCATCAATTTTGACATATTATCATAGAAAAAGCACCGCAATGACGCGATGCAAAAATACGATTTTTTTCTTAAAGAGTGCTCCTATGGTACATATATCTCTTTATTTTAGTACATATATCTCTTTATTTTAAGTGATTAGTAAAAAGTGAATAGTGATGAGACGAACGATTAACTTGCTTATTTCGTAGTCTTTACAACTAATATAATAGTAAATAAATTCTGCACAATTACTTAACAGTTATCCACAATTCAATAACGTTGGTGCAGGCCACACTCGCGGTGCTCGGGACTCTCCCACCACCACCTGCCGGCGCGGATATCGTCGATGCGGCGTACCGCACGGGTGCAGGGCTCACAGCCTATGCTGGGAAAACCTTTGTCGTGCAGCCGGTTGTAAGGAACACGGTTCGTTTTGATATAATCCCACACCTGCTCTTCCGACCAGCTAATCAAAGGATTAATTTTCAACAACCCGTGCTGTTCATCCCACTCTATCATCTGCATCGCGCTGCGGGTCACCGACTGGGAACTGCGTAAGCCACACACCCAGGCATCAAGGTCGCGGAAAGCCCTCAACAGGGGCTCCAGCTTCCGCACCTGACAACAGGCGTGACGTTTTTCGATACTTTCGTAGAAAGGATTGATGCCTTGGGTGGCTACAAAATGCTGAAGAGCCTCAGTCTGAGGGCAAAAGACGCGCAGCTTCACACCGTAATGTTCATTGGTCTGATCGATCAGCTGATAAGTTTCGGGGAAAAGACGTCCGGTGTCGAGTGTGAAGATATGGGCTTGCTTGTCTATTTTGAGCATCATATCGGTGAGCGTCTGGTCTTCGATACTCAGGCTTGACGACAAGGCCAGTCGTGAGCCCATTTTTTCCATAAAATAATGCAGCACCTGCTGGGGAGTGGAATTCTCGAACTGGCGGTTCAGGGCTGCTATTTCCTCTTGGGTGTACATAGGGTTTGATGTTTAGGGGGTTAGCGTTTAAAGTGTCATCTATTTTCAACAAATCATACCTGCGCAGATGGTTTCGAACGAGGCTGGATCGATGAGTATCAGCGAACCAGTGGTGCGGTTGTCTTGATAGCTGTCGAACACCACAGGATTGGATGTGCGGATCGTGACGCAGGCGATATCGTTCATATTCAGTGTTGTGGCGCCTTCCTCTTTCTGCATTGTGTTGATGTTCAAACAATAGTCGATGTTTTTGACGACAGCCATCGTCTCGGCGGTGGCGGTCTTCAGCAAGTAGCGTGTTCCCAGCCTCAGCGGTTCAGGGTTCAGCCAACAGCACATCATGGAAAGTGTCTGTTCGACTTTCATTTGTCTTCCCGATGGCGAAGCCATGATGTCTCCACGGCTGATGTCTATGTCATCCTCAAGCAGCAGCGATACAGATTGTGGGGCGTAAGCCTCTTCCAACGACTTTTCGGCTTGCATAATGGCTTTCACTTTCGACCTCAACCTCGAAGGATAGATCTCCACCTCGTCGCCTACGCGCACTTTACCTTCGGTCATTCGACCGGCGTAAGCACGATAGTCAGGAAAACGATCTGATATGGGCCGTATTACGTATTGAACAGGGAACCTCATAGCCTGTTCGTCGCTTCCTGTTTTGTGGGAGATGGGCACCGTCTCGAGCAGATGCATCAATGTGCCGTCGGTATACCAAGGCATATGGGCAGACTCCTTCACCACATTGTCGCCATGTTTGGCTGAGATGGGAATAAAACGCAGTTGTGAACGTATCGACATACTGTCGGCCATCGAAAGATAGCGGGATTTAATCTCTTCAAAACAGCCTTGTTCAAAGTTGACAAGATCCATCTTGTTGACACATATAAATATATATGGAATACCCAACAACGATGCTATGCAGCTGTGACGGACTGTTTGCTCGACCACTCCGTTGCGGGCGTCGACAAGAATGAGAGCCAGGTCGGCAGTAGATGCGCCTGTCACCATATTGCGTGTATACTGTATATGCCCCGGCGTGTCGGCGATGATGAATTTACGCTTAGGTGTTGCGAAATAGCGATAAGCCACATCGATGGTGATGCCCTGTTCGCGCTCGGCACGCAGTCCATCGGTGAGAAGGGCGAGGTTCACCTCCTCGTTGCCTCGGTTTTCCGAAGCCAGCTTCACGGCTTCCAGTTGGTCCTCGAAAATAGACTTGCTGTCATACAGCAGTCTGCCTATCAACGTGCTTTTACCGTCGTCCACACTTCCCGCCGTGGTGAAGCGCAGCAGTTCCATATCCAAATATCCGTTATTCATTGTCTGTTTCTTTCTTTTGTTAAAAATAGCCCTCTTTTTTGCGGTCTTCCATAGCCGTCTCGCTTCGTTTGTCATCCGCGCGGCCTCCTCGTTCGGTCACCCTCGTGGCTGCAATCTCGTCAATGATATCTTCCAGACTGTTTGCCTCGCTGACAGTAAGACCCGTACAGGTTATATCACCGATGGTGCGGCAACGGACCCGTTGTGTGACAACCTCCTCATCAGGACGCAACGACAGACAGGGCTCGGCGGCGAGCCACACGCCGTCACGCAGCACACATCTACGGGTATGTGTGAAGTAGAGCGATGGCATCTCTATCTTCTCAGCGTAGATGTATTGCCAAACATCCATTTCTGTCCAGTTGCTGATAGGGAACACGCGGAAATGTTCGCCCATGTTCTTCTTGCCGTTGAAGTTGTTCCACAGTTCCGGACGTTGGTTTTTGGGGTTCCACTGCCCGAATTCGTCGCGATGCGAAAAGAAACGTTCCTTGGCTCTGGCCTTCTCTTCATCACGACGGGCACCACCTATACAAGCATCGAACTTGTATTTCTCTATCGTATCCAACAGTGTGGTGGTCTGCAACCGGTTGCGACTGGCATTGTAGCCTTTTTCCTCCTTCACCCTCCCGCTGTCGATGCTCTCTTGCACCGAACCGACTACCAAACGGGCTCCCAGCTTTTCCACCAGGCGGTCGCGGTAATCAATGGTCTCATCAAAGTTATGCCCCGTGTCGATATGGAGCAAAGGGAACGGCAGTTTGGCAGGATAGAAAGCCTTGTAAGCCAGATATGTAACCACTATAGAATCCTTGCCACCGGAGAAAAGTATCACAGGACGCTCGAACTGTGCCGCCACTTCGCGCAGCACATATATCGACTCGGATTCCAGTTCTTTCAAATGAGTAAGTTTCATAAAGTCAAATAATTTTTCAAATATATCTTACATATAAATCAACTGAACGCTCCAGAAAGATATTTCTGGGTAAGTTCGTTTTGAGGGTTGTTGAACACTTCTGCGGCAGGGCCTGTCTCAATAATCTCGCCGAGATACATAAAGACAACGTTGTCTGCTATGCGGAGGGCCTGTCGAAGGGTATGGGTCACCATGATAATCGAGTACTTGCCCTTAAGTGACACAAAGAGGTCTTCGACTTTCTTGCTCGATATGGGGTCCAGGGCGCTGGTGGCCTCATCGGCAAGGATGTAATCCGGCTGCACGGCCAACGACCGTGCCAGGCAGAGTCGCTGCTGCTGCCCTATCGACAGGCGTGCAGCAGGCGAACGCATGCGTCCTTTAATTTCGTCCATAATACCTACGGCACGAAGGCTTTGGCGCACATGATAGACCAACTCCCTGCGTTTTTTGAACATACGGTTTATGCGGCAGCCGTATGCCACATTGTCGAAAATGGACATCGGCAGCGGACACGGACGCTGGCTCACCAATCCTATTCTGCGGCGCAATTCGGTAACCTCAGCACCGCTGCTGATGATATCCGTTCCATCCACCAGGACTTGCCCTTCCAGACGCACCCCTTCGGTAGAATCGATAAGGCGGTTGAGCGTACGCAGCAATGTGCTTTTGCCGCAGCCCGACGGCCCTATGATGCACGTTATCTGCTTCTCGGGAAATTGGAGGTCTATATCCTTCAAAATGTGGTTTTCACCTATATAAACATTCAGCTTTTTAGTCTCTATCATATTGAATTAAGTAATTATTAGATTACAACAGTAACATCATACGCACAAATTTTCGGCTAAAATTTATTCCCGTCAGACCTTGTGCCTCGAAAAATGCGATGTAATAAACCGACCTGCTATACTTATCAATAGAACAATGATTGTCAGTACAAGTGCTGCGGCGTATGCGCGGTCCACGACTTCCGGAATAGGGCTGCTGAGTTGGAAAAAGACCGCCAGAGGCAATGTCGCTGCAGGTTGAGAGAGCGATGTCGGAATGCTGTCGGTATAGCCTGCTGTGAACATCACACTGGCCGCGTCACCAATGGCTCGCCCGACAGAAAGTAAGGTGGCAGTGGCTATGCCGGGTGCAATCTGGCGCACCACAACCTTGAGTGTCTCCCAACGTGTTGCACCCAACGACAGACAGGCATCGAGGATTCCTCGCGGGAAATTGCGCGACGCCTCGTCCATTGTGCGCACAAAAATCGGTATGATCAACAGGGTGATGACGATGATACCACCCAGCAACGAAGTTCTGAGGCCAAACCAAATCATCAACGTGAAGCCGAAAGCGCCATAGACAATGCTGGGCACCCCGAAGAGGACATCGAAAGCAAGCCTCACAACGTATGCCAGCCGCGACTCCTTGTGCAAATAGACGTTGAGGAACAACACTACTGGTATCGACACTAATAGGCCTAGCACCGTCGACGCCCCTACAATCATGAGCGAACCCACTATGGCATTCAGGAAACCGCCTTCCTTGCCAATATAGAAGCCTCCTCCGGGCAACTTGCTGACCATATCCCAGCTCATAGCCTTGGCACCCTTCGAAAACACTGTCCATACCACACTCACCACCAGCACAACAACTATTGCCATCGACAGCCACATTAACAGTTTGGCAACGTTTTCCTTGATTTTTTTATTACGTGATACTTTCATTTGCTATATGATGAAAAATTACTGCGAATCATAACCAATCTACTCGTTTTGTTTCTCTATCCGGTATAGCACTACGCGCGACACAAGATTAAAAATCAAAACCACTGCGAACAACATCAGCGCAGCGAACATCAGCGCCGATTCGTAAAGCGGTATCGACAGCATCTCGCCATAATTGTTGGCAATCACGGCTGGAATAGGATAACAGGTATCCAACAACCCATGAGGCAAACCCACCACACAACCACATACCATCAATACTGCTATCGTCTCGCCCATGGCGCGCGACACTGCCAACACACTCGAGGCCAAAATACCCGCCAATGATTTTCTCATCACCACTCGAAGTGCCGTCTGCCAACGTGTTGCACCCAAAGAGAGAGAAGCTTCGCGCAGTTCCACAGGCACAGAAGAGAAAACCTCAATAAACAGGCTAACCAACAGTGGCACAACCATCACGCTGAGCACAATACCGGCAGCAAGGACCGTATAGCCTGTCGAGAAATCCACAAAGTGCGGTGCCACACTCTTCGATATCCACGGCACTATCACCAGTACACCCCACACACCATAGATTACCGACGGCAGTGCTGCCAGAATATCCAGCACCGGAAACACGAATTTCTTGATGATCGGCCGCGCATATTCGGTGAGGAACACCGCCGTGAGAAGCGATATAGGCAACGCAATAGTAATGGAAAGCAATGTCACCCATACCGTACCCATCAGAAATGGCAAGAAACCGAATCTGCCTTTGAGGGGTTTCCATTCAGAACTGAACAGGAGTGTCCACAGAGATTCAGATTCAAGAACAGGTTTCGACTTAAGGTACAGCCCAATGGCGATGTCCGCCACCATAACGATAGACAACAATGTCAAAACCAACATGATGTCTCTCGCTGTCCGATCCTTCAGTATTCTGATGTTCATTTCCTTATCTTTTCAAGGCCTTGCTGTATCTTTTCTTCGCTCATACTGATATAGCCAGCAGGAATATTATGTTTCTGCCCATCGCCCAACACAAACTCAAGAAATGCTTTTACAACAGGGTTTTGCGGTACACCGTGACAGACCAGATAGAGGTCGCGCGCCGGAGGTGAAGGGTATTTGCCTTCAGCAACAGCGGCAATGAAGTCGTCTTTGGTGTCATAGAAGTATTCTTGCGCTTCAATCTCACCGCTGTTGTCACCATCCACAGGCATCACCAGCAGTCCGGGATTGGGTTTGCGGCTCTTCTCGTCGTATGCGTATCCGATGTTGTTAAAGCCGATGGCTAGTTTGTCGCCTTGAACTGCCGACGCCAAGCCCGGATCGCCAAAGACAGCGGTCCCCAACAGGTCTTCCTGCTTGCGTTCCATCCAAAGGGCAAAAGTTTCGGCTGCGCCACAGGCATCGGAACGCGTGTACACATGTATGGGTGTTTTGTCGTTGGTTCCCAACACTTGTCCCCAGGTTGTATACTGGCCTGTAATCCATATCTTTGTAGCTGTCTCTTTCGAGAAGCCTTTCTTCATCAGCTCTTTGGCGTAGGGGTTGTCAGCGTTGAAAGTGATGACGACAGCATCTTTAGCCGTGGCAATAGGGAGTGCACCCTTTTGCAATTCAGCGTCGTACACTTCACGTGACACCATACCGAGGTCCACTACATCTGCCAGGACGTCTGTCATACCTTTGCCGGCACCACCTGCCGAAAGGTCAATCCGTATCTGGGGATGTATCATTTGGAACTCCTCGGCCCACTTCACTGCCAGAGGATAGAGGGCGAAAGCGCCTGAGATTGAGATGCTGCCCTTCAGTTCGTCACCGTCGTTGGAGGCAGCGGTGCCATTGCCGGCACACGACACCGTCATGGCAACTATGGCCGACAGTATCGTACATAGTAAAATTTTTGTTTTCATTATTATATTATTATAAGGTTAAACGTTGATATGTTTTCTCTCTTCCGTGTCTCTCGGTGGTTAAAACTTCACTGTCGTCATTGCAGTCAGGCAATGGTCAAAGTTGGATGTGAGCTCGTCTTGGTGTATTCTATAGGCCAGCTGAAAGCGCAGACATTTCTGCGGCCAGCATTCCACACCTGCCCAATAGTACGTCTTCGAGGTACCATCAGCGGCGTCTCTGGCGTAGTAGTCCCAACGCAGGATGGGTCTAATCTTTGGAACAAACTGTCCATCAGTCGTTTTCTGCATATCAAACCAACGGCTTAAGGTTATGTAACAACCTTGTGATTCAAGATTTTCGAGGAGGTAGCTGTTGGTGATTTCATCCAGCAAGTCCAGGCCTGTCCTACCCCATAGGTATTCTCCCCTCAGCATGATTCGTCCGTCGGCATATTGCGCTCCGACAGCGTAACGCTTTCTCTCACCCTTGGTCTCCCCTGCCGTTGTGGCATTGGGCAGAATATAGTTGCCCCAATAAACCGAAGCCGAAAGGGTTAAGTGCTGCACATAAGGCGTGATGGACAACCTTCCGGACAAATCTTTACCCCACCGTGTCGGTGCGACGTTGATTCCGCCACCGCCAAAAAGACCTATTTCATATTTGACGATGGAAGTTTCAACACCTTTGATTTCGTCCGAGAAGAGCGTTCCGCTCAGCATCAGTCCAATGTCGCGTCCATTGGCATAGCTGGCAATTCCGGTAACATCTTTGTAACCCGACAGTGCACTGATGACTTGTGCGTTATCTGTCAATTCAAGATCCAGAGGCGAAAGGATGTTCTCGAGTGAAAAGGGTATTTTGAACTGTCCCATTTGCAGTGCTATGGCCTTATTGAAACGCATACGGACGTATGCATCAATAAGTTTTGGAGCGGAAGACATATCGGCTTGCAGACGGAAGTCGACCTGTTTCGACAAGTTGCCTTTCACGTCTAGACGCGCACGTCGTACCTGAAACGAGCCATTCGCCTCATCATTGATATTGAGACGATACTGACCGTCAATCCATCCACCAACAGTAATTATGTTTGCATTATTTGATGTCGATTCCTGTGCAGACATCTCCACCTGCCCAATAAGGAACAAAACAATCGCCAAAACGATAAATTTTGATTTCATATATATTCATGATATTTTTACGCAAAAATAGTTTTTTCCCACGACAGATACTGTCAAAAAAAATCAAAACAATGTAAGAATACGACGCCATCGGTTAAAAAACAGACATGGGCATTGTAGCATATCCCATTTTTCCGACGAGACATTCATTTGATTTTGAAAACACTTATATCTGTATGATTTATGTCAGAAAAAAACTCGGCTTATTATAGAGCCAAAAGAAACGAATCTTGTCTAAAAAAGGTGTAAAAAAATAACATACTGTTCGAATCCTTACACGTTCTGGTTATTATTTTTCCAACATTTTGTTTTATATTTGCACTCCCAAAGAGACTTGTCTCGTTAACGAATATCATTATTTATATGGTTTTGACATTATCACTCATAGCTAATCTTGTCCTGCTGTTTCTCTACATCCACATTCGGCAATCGTATCACCTTCTGATGAAGAAAAACCTCCAGAAAGAAAAGTCCGTGGATATGCTGGTCGAGCAAGTGGCATTCGACACGGCTAAATACGAGAACAACAAGGAACAGCAGCTATTGCAGAAGCTCAAAGAGCTTATGGAACAGCAACATCTGTATCTTGATGCAGAACTGAATATCCAAAAGTTGGCTAAAGCGGCGGGGACCAACAAAAACACCCTGTCGCATATCATCAACAAGTGTCTCAACCAAAATTTCGCCTCCTTCCTTAACCGCTACCGCGTCCGCGAAGCCATCCGCCTTCTTGAAGATCCCCGCTACAGAAGCTACAAAATCGAGGCAATAGGAGAAATGTGTGGCTTCGGCAACCGCCAGGCTTTCCATTCCGCATTCAAGAAAGAAATGGGTATCACACCTACGCACTTCCGCAACATAAGCAAAAAAACCGACCAGCCCGTGTGATATTTGGGAAAGGTCCGGCCCACAAATTATTGCAAAGATACAAATATTTTGTCGTATCTTTGCAAAAATTTTAGTTATGCGAAAAATCGGCTGCTTGCTCTTACTGCTTCTCGCGTGTGCGCTGGCGCTCCACGCGCAGGACAGAAGCTCGCTCGACCCCTATCGACCCTGGGTTCGTTGGTGGTGGAATGGCGACAAGGTGGACACCGTCGAACTGAAACGGGAGCTGCAGCTGCTGCACGACGCCGGCATCGGCGGCGTGGAGATCAACCCCATCGAGTTTCCTTCCAAACGCTGCGACAGCCTGGGTATCACCTCGCTGGTGTGGCTCAGCGACGACTGGATCACCGCCCTGGAGGCAACCTTGCGCGAAGCCCGACGCCTCGGCATGGGCTGCGACCTGCTGGTAGGCAGCGGATGGCCTTTCGGATCTGAGACTATCCCCATGGAACATCGTGCGCAGGTGATGCTGGTCTATGCCACCGAAATAGACTGGTCTAAACCTAAAACAAATATTCCCTTCGTTATCACCAAACAGCAGATATTCAATGCCGTCGACCCTATAGTGACAGAACCCAACGCCGATCGTCAGTTTGAACTGGTGGACTTGTTCGTGGTTCCCGATACGGTGCGTAACATACACCAACGCAACAATCTTATTATTCCAGAAGAAGATTCGATCGAGATTTCACCAATAGCACAACTAGCAACAGGCTGGAATCCATCCCCCAACGGCAGGTATATGCTCTATGCTCTTGTACATTGTACGTCGTTTGCCAGCGTCATCAATGGCGCTCCCGGCGCATCGGGACCTATTTTGGACCACATGAATCGCAATGCGGTCAGACAATTCCTCGAACGCATGTCGCGCAAAATGGAGAAACGGTTGGGCCCTATGCGCAATTGGTTGCGCGCCTACTTCGTCGACAGCATGGAGCTGGAAGGGGCAAACTGGACATCCGACTTCGCGGCTGAATTTCGCCAGCGACGCGGTTACGACCTCATGCCGTGGCTGCCATTTACCATGTTCAAGACTGGTCGGCTTGGCGAAGTGATAAACTATGAATATGGAGCCGTTCAGTCGCCTAACTTCAAAAAACAGGTGGAGCAGGTGCGCTACGACTTTGAACTCACCAAAGCGGAACTGCTCCACGAACGCTATACTCTCACCTTCCTCAACTGGTGCCATGAGCAGGGTGTAAAAGCACGTGCCCAAGCTTACGGTCGCGGATTCTTCCCGCTAGAATCCTCGCTGGGTTATGATATTCCCGAAGGCGAGAGCTGGACCACAAACTACTTGCGACACCGTGTGGGTGAAGAGATGGGCGACGAGGACTACCGCCGTGGACGCGCTTACACAATGATAAACAAGTATGTCTCCTCTGCCGCCCATCAAACTGGTAAGCGCATCGTCAGCGCGGAGGAAATGACCAACACCTACCGAGTATTCGAAACCACCCTCGAATTGCTCAAACTGGGTAGCGACATGAGCGCCATCAGCGGCATCACCCATAGCGTTTGGCATGGTTTCAACTACACTCCACCTCAGGCTGGTTTTCCCGGCTGGGTGCAATACGGCAGCTATCTCAACGAACAGAACAGCTGGTGGCCATACTTTAAACTCCTCAACGAATATCGCGCTCGCATGAGCACCATCCTTCAAAACTCTGTGATGCAAACCAATATTGCTATCGTGCTTCCTACCGATCGCATGTGGAGCCAGATAGGCGTCCAGACTGAACCTTTCCCCAACTATCCCAAGGGCAGCATCTATGAGGTGCCGCAGCTGCTGTGGGAGGCCATCCATAAGAACGGCGGCAACTGCGACTTCATTTCCCCATGGCAACTATCCCAATCGCAATGGGTGGGCGATTTTCTCCGCTATGGCGAGAAACACTACGCGGCATTGCTCATCCTCAACGACAATGCCTTGAGTATCATTCGCAAGCAGGATACGCTTCGCGTGCCGCTGCCTGTCGACGGCCATTATCTGGAATGGTACGCCGAGGTGCAACACCAACAGCAGTTGCCCCATGCCGTCACCATAGAGCAGCCGGACCGTTACCTGCTGCAAAACCACTACCACAACGACAAGGGCGACCACATTTTCCTTTTCCTCAATGCCCATCTGCGACAGGCCGTCGCCTCCACTGTCCACTTCCCCAGCGAGTTAATCAACGAGACAGTCATATGGACCTTGGATTGCAACTCTGGCAAATGCCGCACCATCCAGTTAGATGACAGCAACGGCTTTTGGCTCTATCTGCCTCCCACGGAGAGCATGGTGGTGGTCATTTCCGATGCCATGGGTGACATCGACTGGAGTAGGCTGCAACAGCAGTGGCATCCAGCCTACGACGAAGGGGCCCACCAATTCACCATCCCCATGCAGTGGCACGTGCAGCTGCACCATGCCATAGAGGGTTGGACTCAGGACACGGTGATGGAGCAACTTGTAGATCTGCGTCAGACACAATACGCCCACTTCTCAGGCACCATCACCTACACCGCCCATCTCCACCTCGACAGCGCAAACCTCGATACTTTACAAGGCGTACAGTACACTCCCGCCAGTCTCGACATGATGGATTTAGGGGAGGTCTACGACATCTGTCAGCTTTGGGTCAACGGAGTGGACTGCGGCGTGAAATGGTATGGCCGTCGCATCTACGACAATATCGACGGTCTCTTTCACCCAGGTGACAACACCGTTGTAATCAAAGTCACCACTACCCTCAACAACTACGTCCACACCCTTACCGACGACAAGGTCGTGCAGCATTTTGTCCTCAAACGCAACATCCCCACCACACCCACCGGCCTCGTCGGTTTCAATGGTAGAATAACCTTTTATTAGATGTATGATGTGTGATGTATTTTTCTTTATTCTTTTTATCAACACCATTGCTTAATATTATCAATACCACTGCCAAATCCATTTCTCCACAGCCCATGAAACGTATCTTTTTAATAATAGCACTTATCGCTGCTTGGCTGCCCTGCCAGGCACAACGTCTATATGTTACCGACTTCGATGCCAAGGGCGACGGCGTCACCCTCTGCACCCGCAACCTGCAGGCTGCCATCGACAGCGCCAACGCAACATACAGACGGACCGACACGAAACAGACCGTCGTCGTGCCACCGGGGCAGTATGTCAGCGGCACGCTCTACCTCAAGAGCGGCGTGACACTCCACCTCGAGCGTGGCGCCACATTGCTGGGCTCCACCAACCCCTTCGACTACATCAAAGACTCTTCCGTGCGCTGGACGGCCTTTATCTTCGCCATAATGCAGCACGATATCGGCATCACCGGACAGGGCACCATCGACGGCCGCGGATGGGAGGTGGCTAACAATATGGTGAGCTTCATTCATAATGGTCTCGTCGACGACCCGTTAAAATACGACCGCCCTAATGAAACCAACCGCCCGGAAAATATCCATTTCCGTGAATGCGAACATATAGTAGTCAGAGACATCACCCTCCGCAACCCTGCTAGCTGGAACCAACAGTACGACAAATGCCGCCACTTGCTCATCGAGAACCAGACTGTGGACAGCAAATGTTACTGGAACAACGATGGTGTCGACATCGTTGACTGCCAGCATGTGGTGATACGCAACTGTACAATGGATGCCGCCGATGACGTTTTCTGCTTCAAAAGCCACAGCGCCGACGGCATCTCTGAGGATGTGTTGGTGGAAAACTGCACTGGCCGTTCCTCGGCCAATGGCATCAAGTTCGGCACTATGACCCGCGGCACCTTCCGCCATTTCCGCTTCCACAACATAACCATCTACGACACTTACCGCAGTGCCATAACCATAGCTTCCGTGGATGGCGGCGCCCTGCAGGATATCGTTATCGACGGCCTTCGCGCAACCCATACTGGCAACCCAATATTCCTGCGTTTCGCCGAACGGCGCCAAGGCATCGTGAATCCCTGTCTGAAGGATATAGTCATCAAAAACGTTTATGTGGAAGTACCAGCCCAAAAGCCTGATGCGGGCTACAGCTACGAGGGCCCTGTGGAGGATCTGCCTCGCAACATTTCTCCTTCTTCCATAGTGGGCACTCCTGGACACAGAATCGAAAACATCACCCTCGAGAATGTCGAGATACACTACCCTGGCGGCAGCGACAGCAGCTATGCCTTTTGCGGCTCCGACGCCAAGTCGTTGGCAGCAATAGCGGAACGCACTACTCAATACCCCGAGTTTTCAATGTTCAAGGAACTTCCCGCCTGGGGCCTCTACTTGCGACATGCCGACAATATCGTGCTTCGTAACGTCCATATGACTGTGGGCGGACGGGACTACCGTCCCTGTATCGTCGCCGACGATGTCAACGGTCTCACCATCGTCGACTCTCGACCAACAACGCCACAGACTCTTGTTGCCAACGGCTGCACCCATGTGAAGGCTCCCGGCTTCCGCATCGTGAAGCAACGACCCCTCGACGCCTCATCTGTATTTACAACCACTTCGCCTCAGGACAACACCGACAACTATGGCAAACTCTACAAAGCCTCACGTTTCGGCATCAAAAACAACGGCACAACAATCAACACCAACTCCATACAACACGCCGTAAACTATATATCACAGCATGGCGGCGGCTGTTTGGAGTTCTATGTGGGTCGCTATCTGACAGGCACCGTGTATATCCCTAACAACGTGCATATACACCTGCATGAGGGTGCCATCATTGTTCCTTCACCAAACCCCTATGACCATAAACAGATAAGCCCTACGGCCCCTCTGATATTTAAAGACCCCTCCGTCCGCCCGACAGGATTAGGCTTCATAGAACAATTGTCTCAAATCGAACGTTAGCATACGGTTCATTGTCTACTTAATTCTTCATCGTTTGATCCGATAATTTATCAGAACTGGTATCCACAGACCTGACATTTGTACGGCTGATTTCGTCTACATACCCTGCTCTTCTTGGTCATTTATGATCTTTATGCAGGATTATTTTTCCTTATCTAGACTTTTATATTTTTCTGTGATATAAATATCTGTTATTCCTCATAGTCTCAACCTGCATTATAGCCCATAAGCTGACAATATAAAAAAACAGGAGCGCATAAAAATGCACTCCTGCTTTTTTGAAAAGTAAGATATTTACTCAGCTTTGTTTTCAGTAGCCTCGGCTTCGGGAGTTGTTTCGACAGTAGCAGTTTCGGCAGTGGCAGCCTCTTCGGCTTTCTTGCCACCACGGCTACGGCGAGTGCTCTTAGCCTTCTTAGCCTTAGGCTCTTTCAACATGTTCTCGTTGTAGTCAACGAGTTCAATAATGCACATTTCGGCGTTATCACCTTTGCGGATGCCGGTTTTAAGGATACGGGTATATCCGCCAGGACGATTTGCGATTTTCTGTGAAACCTCACGGAAAAGTTCATTGACAGCTTCTTTACTATGAAGATAGCTGAAAACGATACGGCGGTTATGTGTTGAATCCTCTTTTGAACGATTGATGATAGGCTCAACATAAACTCTTAAGGCTTTGGCTTTGGCCAGAGTCGTTTCAAGTCTTTTATGCATTATCAAAGACGTGGCCATATTTGACATCATCGCAACTCTGTGCGAATGAGTTCTAGACAAATGATTTACTTTGCAACCGTGTCTCATAATTCTTATTCTTTATCTAATTTATACTTTGAAATGTTCATGCCGAAATCCAGATTTTTGGAGGCAACAAGATTTTCGAGCTCGATGAGTGACTTTTTGCCGAAGTTTCTGAATTTAAGCAAATCAGCTTTATTATAGGAAACCAGATCTCCCAGAGTCTCAACCTCGGCAGCCTTGAGGCAATTGAGGGCACGGACAGAGAGGTCAAGATCAATCAGCTTGGTCTTGAGCAGCTGACGGGTATGGAGAGTATTCTCATCGAATTCCTCAACGACCTGTTTGGGTTCGAGTTCAAGAGAGATGCGTTCATCGCTGAACAGCATGAAATGCTGAATAAGGATGGTGGCAGCCTCTTTCAGAGCCTCCTTAGGATGGATAGAGCCATCTGTCTGGATATCGAAAGTAAGCTTCTCATAGTCGGTTTTTTGCTCAACACGATAATCGTTGACCTCCATCTGAACATTTTTGATAGGCGTATGGATAGAGTCGATAGCGATAACACCTATCGGGTCGCCCGGTTTCTTATTCTCATCTGACGGAACATAACCACGACCCTTCTCGATAGTGAGTTCGATTTTAAGGCTTGTGGTAGGTTCCATGTGGCATATCTCCACATCAGGATTGAGAACTTGGAAACCCTGCAGATATTCGTTGAGGTCACCAGCTTTGAAGACATTTTTCTCGACAATTTCGAAACTGATCTTTTCCGAGTCAGTGTCTTCCACCTGACGGCGGAAGCGAACCTGTTTCAGGTTGAGGATAATATCGGTCATATCCTCCACCACACCTGGCAGAGAGGAGAACTCATGGTCGACACCATCGATACGCACCGAAGTGATTGCAAAGCCCTCGAGAGAGGACAGTAGGACGCGGCGCAGTGCGTTGCCGATAGTAATACCATAGCCTGGCTCAAGAGGACGGAATTCGAAAGTTCCTCTGAAGTCGTCAGCTTCAAGCATCACGACCTTGTCTGGTTGTTGAAAAGCTAATATTGACATTTACTGTTGTTTTTTACTTTATTGATTCCTTGTGTAGTTATAACCACACTAGGCTAACATTCCTAAAATGAATTGAATTGAGTTACTCCCTACAGGCTATTATTTCGAGTAGAGTTCGACGATCAACTGTTCGTTGATGTTCTCAGGGATATCAGCGCGTTGAGGGTAATTCATGAACTTGCCCGACATCATAGCGCCATCCCACTCGAGCCAAGAATAGTTGTTGGCGCGGGAAGCCAGAGAGTCAGTGATAATCTCCAAAGATTTGGAGCGTTCGCGGACAGAAACGATATCACCTTCTTTCAACGAATAGGAAGGAATGTTTACCACAGCGCCATTGACGGTGATGTGGCGATGGGACACGAGTTGGCGAGCCTGAGCGCGTGTACGGGCAATGCCGAGGCGATACACGACGTTGTCGAGGCGGGACTCGATAAGTTGAAGGAGGACCTCACCGGTGATACCACCGCGACGGGAAGCCTCTTCATATATTTTCACGAATTGGCGTTCAAGAATGCCATAGGTGTACTTCGCTTTCTGTTTCTCCTGGAGCTGAATACCATATTCAGAGGTCTTGCTACGGCGTTTGCTCTGTCCGTGCATACCAGGAGCATAAGGTTTTCTTTCGTAGTTCTTGTCAGGACCGTAGATAGGCTCGTGGAACTTTCTTGCAACTTTGGTTTTAGGACCTGTATATCTTGCCATTTTATTCTATTTTTAAATTTTAATGTTAAAATAACGTTAAAAATTACACACGGCGACGTTTAGGAGGACGGCAACCATTGTGCGGAAGTGGGGTGATGTCGACAATTTCGGTGACCTCAATACCACAGCCGTTGATTGCACGTATTGCAGATTCACGTCCTGAACCAGGTCCCTTGACGAAGACCTTGACTTTGCGTAGGCCCAAATCATAAGCAACTTTACCGCAATCTTCCGCAGCCATCTGAGCGGCATACGGAGTGTTTTTCTTCGATCCGCGGAAGCCCATTTTTCCAGCTGACGACCAAGAAATCACTTGTCCGGCATTATTTGTCAACGATACAATGACGTTGTTGAAGGATGCAAAGATGCATGCTCTTCCTTGAGGTTCAACTTTTACGACTCTTTTTTTAGTCGGTTTAGAAGTTTTTGCCATAATTTTCTTTTACTTGCTTGATTTTACAATTCTAAGCGGCGTTTCTCACAGCCGCATGCTCCGGATTATGCTTTAGGAGCTTTCTTCTTGTTAGCGATAGTTTTCTTCTTACCCTTGCGAGTGCGGGCGTTGTTTTTGGTGCTCTGACCACGGAGAGGAAGGCCAAGACGATGACGTATTCCGCGGTAGCAGCCAATGTCCATGAGACGCTTGATGTTCATCTGGACTTCAGAGCGCAAAGCACCTTCGACCTTATACTCATCATTGATGATGGTACGCAGTGCGTTCTGCTCATCGTCTGTCCAATCCTGAACTTTCTTGTTCTCATCGATACCGGCCTTAGCCAGAATTTCAGAAGCAAGGCTTCTTCCGATTCCGTAGATATAGGTCAGACCTATAACGCCTCTTTTGTTTTTGGGTAAGTCAATACCTGCAATTCTTGCCATAAATAGAAATTACTTTTTTTGTTAATTAACCCTGTCTTTGTTTGAATTTTGGGTTTTTCTTGTTGATTACATAAACAATCCCCTTGCGGCGAACAACTTTGCATTCAGGAGATCTTTTCTTAACTGAAACTCTTACTTTCATTGTTTATTGTTGTTTTTTTTGGATGTTTAAGGTGTGGCGAGGCTTGTGATGACCATGAAGGTCTATATTAGAGTAGGTTGTCCATACTGTTGACAGCAATAGTGTAACCTCTACGCATTTGAGATTATTTGTGACGATAGGTAATTCGTCCCTTTGTCAAATCGTAGGGCGACATTTCTATCTGCACTTTGTCGCCAGGGAGAATCTTGATATAGTGCATACGCATCTTACCGGAAATGTGGGCAATGATTACATGTCCGTTTTCCAACTCGACACGAAACATAGCGTTGCCTAGTGATTCAACCACGGTGCCGTCCAATTGTATAGAAGCCTGTTTTGCCATATAATACTGAGTTATTTGTTTTCAATAAATTCAAAACTGGAAAGAATTTCCGGTCCGTTAGCGCCAATAGCCACGGTATGCTCAAAATGAGCGGCTGGCTTACCATCTTTTGTGCGGCAAGTCCAACCATCGGTCTGGGAGAACTTAACGTTTTTAGAGCCCATAGTAATCATAGGCTCCACAGCGATAACCATACCTTGTTTAAGTAATACACCCGTACCAGGAATACCGTAGTTGGGCACATTAGGCGACTCGTGCATTTTGAAACCGACGCCATGTCCGCACAATTCACGGACAACTCCGTATCCATTTTTTTCGGCATGAGACTGGACAGCATGTCCGATGTCTCCAAGACGATTGCCCGCTTTGCATTTTTCGAGGCCAAGATAGAGACATTCCTTGGTGACCTTGAGCAAGCGCTGCATATCAGTTGAAACCTCGCCGACGGCGAATGTGTAGGCAGAGTCCCCCACATAACCGTCAAGTTCGATAACACAGTCAACGGAGACGTTGTCGCCTTCGTTGATGAAGAGATCTCCGGGAATACCATGAACAACGACATCGTTCACAGAGATACACAATGCCGAAGGGAATCCCTCGTAGCCTTTACATAGAGGTTTGCCATGATTGTCGAGAATAAACTGCTCACCAATCTGGTCGAGGAACTTAGTGGTAACGCCGGGACGAATATGGCGGCCCACCTCTGCCAGCGTTTGGCCGACGAGGAGGGCTGCCTTACGGATAAGCTCAATCTCTTCTTGTGTTTTGAGTGTTATCATTTCGTCCGAGATATTTATGCCTGAATAGCCATCGAGGTGCGACCCTTAATACGGCCGGTCTTCGTCAAACCATCATAGTGGCGCATAAGGAGATGGCTCTCTATTTGCTGCAGAGTGTCGAGGATGACACCGACCATGATGAGAAGAGAGGTGCCGCCATAGAATTGTGCGAACTGAGTGTTCACACCAAAGAGACGGATGATGGCAGGGAGGATAGCGACAATGGCAAGGAAGAAGGAGCCGGGGAGAGTGACCTTGGAGAGGATTTCCTCAAGGTACTCAGCGGTCTTTTTTCCAGGTTTCACACCAGGTATGAAACCACCGTTCTTCTTCATATCGTCAGCCATTTGGTTAGGATTGATGGCAATAGCGGTGTAGAAATAGGTGAACAGTATCACCAAAACAGCGAACACCAAATTGTACCAGAAACCGTTGTAGTCAGCGAAAGCCAAAGCGAACTTTGAGGGGGTATCGTTGTTGAAACCCATGAAAGTAATGGGAATAAACATGATAGCCTGAGCAAAGATGATTGGCATTACGCCAGCGGCGTTAACCTTAATAGGAATATACTGACGTACACCGCCATACTGTTTGTTTCCAACAATACGTTTAGCATACTGAACCGGTATGCGGCGAGTGCCTTGTACAAGTAGGATCACAAGCAGGATGACTGCGAGAAGAACGACAATTTCGAAGAGGAACATAACCAGACCGCCGCTTTCGGTCAAGCGTGCCATGAATTCGGCAGAAAGAGCGAAAGGCAGACGGGCAATAATACCTACCATAATGAGAAGAGAGATGCCGTTGCCGACACCGTTATCAGTGATACGCTCACCCATCCACATAACGAACAAAGTGCCGCAAATGAGGATGATGATGCTGGAGATCCAGAAGAAGGTAGAGGGGCCTGTACCATCGAAGGGATGCAGAGCGGTAGCTGAACCCTGAAGCTGATACATCATATTGGTGATGTATGCGGGAGCCTGGAAACCGGTGATAACCACAGTAAGAATACGAGTGATTTGGTTCATTTTTCTGCGACCGCTTTCACCATCACGCTGTAATTTCTGGAAATAAGGCACCACCATAACAAACAGCTGAATCACGATGGAGGCAGTAATGTACGGCATGATACCTAATGCGAAAATTGAAGCGTTGGAGAATGCGCCGCCGGAGAACATGTTCAGAAGTCCCAGGAGACCTTCAGAGCCCTGCTTCTGGAGGGCACCGAGTTGAGAGGGGTCGACACCGGGGAGGACGACATAAGAACCGATACGATAAACGAGTACCAACCCTAGGGTATAGAGTATTCTTTTACGCAGGTCCTCAATCGACCAAATGTTTTTCAGTGTCTGGATAAATCTCTTCATATTTGTTTGTTAATTTATTATTCAATAACAGTGGCGACACCACCTTTATCCTCGATAGCCTTCTTAGCGGAAGCCGAGAAAGCGTGAGCGGTGACGTTAACGGTATTGTTGAGTTCACCACGGCCCAGGATTTTGATTCTGTCCGATGATGAGATAAGACCGTTCTGTTTGAATACCTCAATGTTGAAATCAGTGATATTTTTAGTTTCAGCAAGGCTATTAAGAAGGTCGATGTTGATACCTACATATTCAACACGGTTGATATTCTTGAAGCCGAATTTTGGTACGCGGCGGTAAAGAGGCATCTGACCACCCTCATAGCCGATTTTGGCATGGTAGCCGGAACGAGCCTTTGCACCCTTGTTACCACGAGTCGATGTGCCACCTTTGCCGGAGCCGGCGCCACGACCGATACGTTTGGAATGCTTTATAGCACCTTCAGCAGGTTTAAGATTGCTTAAGTTCATTATTTTATTCCTTTCTAAGTTAGGTGGTTAGCGATTAGATTTCTTCAACGGAGATCAAATGTTTCACCTTGTCGATCATACCGAGGATCTGAGGGGTGGCAACGACCTCGCGAGTCTGGTTGATTTTTCTCAAGCCAAGAGCCTCAAGTGTTCTTTTCTGGTCGATGGGGTGTCCGATTTTACTTCTGACCTGTTTGATTCTAAGTTTCTGTTCTGCCATAGTTTCAATCTCCTATAATTAACCGTTAAACACTTTGTCGAGAGAGATACCTCTGAGTTGAGCGACCATATAAGGATCCTTCATCTGAAGCAGGGCGTTGATAGTAGCCTTGACGACGCTGTGGGGGTTGGAAGAGCCTTTGCACTTAGCAAGCACATCCTTGACTCCAACGCTTTCGAGGACAGCACGCATAGCACCGCCAGCGATAACACCTGTACCAGGAGCAGCAGGTTTGAGGAATACGCGAGCGCCGCTGTACTTACCGGTCTGCTCATGAGGAATGGTGCCTTTGAGAACGGGAACCTTAATGAGATTCTTCTTAGCATCATCGACGCCTTTCTGGATAGCAGCCTGTACTTCCTTGGCTTTGCCAAGACCATAACCGACAACACCGTTTTCGTTTCCAATAACGACGATAGCAGAGAAGCTGAAAGTTCTACCACCCTTGGTAACCTTGGTTACACGATTGATTGCTACAAGACGATCTTTGAATTCGATCTCGCTTGATTTTACTCTTTTTACGTTTACTTCTGCCATATCTTATTAGAATTTTAAGCCGCCTTCACGAGCTGCGTCAGCTAACGATTTAACACGACCGTGGTAGAGATAGCCATTGCGGTCAAAAACCACGGATTCAATTCCGGCAGCCTTGGTGCGCTCAGCGATGAGCTTGCCAACCTTGGCGGCCATTTCACTTTTCGTACCACCCTTTTCAACAGTTTTCTCCAAAGTGGAGGCTGCGGTCAGTGTTACGCCTTTTTCATCGTCAATCACCTGTGCGTATATTTCTTTGTTGCTTCTGAACACAGACAGGCGAGGCATCGCTGCGGTACCGGATACCTTGTGACGAATTCTGTATTTAATCTTTGTTCTTCTTATATCTTTTTTTGTTGCCATATTTCTTTCGTTTTAGGTTGAAAGCCTTAAGGTTCTAAGTCTTTTTTCGACTACGTTTCAACCAGATAACTTTTCAACTTTTATTTGGCTGCGGCTTTACCGGCCTTCTTACGAACAACTTCTCCCTGGAAGCGGATACCCTTGCCCTTGTATGGTTCAGGTTTGCGGAGCGAGCGGATTTTCGCGGCTGCCTGACCGAGTACCTGCTTGTCGATAGAAGTCATGGTGATGATAGGGTTCTTACCTTTTTCGGTGACAGTCTCGACCTTGATTTCGGGAGCCAGCTCGAAGAAGATTTTGTGCGAGTAACCGAGGTCCATTTCCATGACCTGGCCGCTGGCCTGTACCTTGTAACCAACGCCGATAACTTCCTGGACTACCTTAAAACCTTCGGAGACACCCTTAACCATATTGGCTGCGAGAGCGCGGTAAAGACCGTGCATAGCCTTATGCTCTTTGGAGTCTGAGGGACGGGAGAAATGGATTTCGCCGTCTTCGACATTCACAGTGATGTCGGGGTTAACCTTCTGGGTAAGCTGACCGAGGGGGCCCTTAACAGTGAGAACGTTGTCGTCAGAAACCGAGACCTCGACACCCTTAGGCAATTTAATAGGTAATTTACCAATTCTTGACATTTCTTATTTCTCCTCTCTTTGATTAGCTGATGTAACACAAAACCTCGCCGCCGACATTAAGGTTGCGAGCCTCCTTGTCGGTCATAAGGCCCTTGGAAGTAGATACGATGGCGATGCCGAGACCATTGAGGACACGGGGCATTTCGTCAACAGAGACATACTTACGAAGGCCCGGGCTGGAAACACGTTTCAACTCGGCGATGGCCGACATTTTAGTCACAGGGTGATATTTGAGAGCCACCTTAATAGTCTGGTTAGGCTTACCCTCGTTTTCGAACTTATAGTTCAGGATGTAACCTTTTTCGAAGAGAATCTTGGTGATCTCTTTTTTCAATTTGGATGCAGGAATCTCAACGACTCTGTGTTTTGCCATGATGGCATTTCTCATGCGAGTCAAATAGTCTGCAATAGGATCTGAAACCATTATTATACTTTCTTTGTTTTTTCAGTCTTGTAGTTTTGGCTGGTGGCCAACACGCAAGGCTGTTGTTATGAAAAAAATAATATTACCAACTTGCTTTTTTGACGCCTGGGATCAAGCCGTTGACAGCCATCTCGCGGAAATTGATACGAGAGATGCCGAACTGGCGCATGTAACCTTTAGGACGGCCGGTGAGTTTGCAGCGATTGTGCAGACGCACAGGGCAAGCGTTTTTAGGGAGTTTCTGGAGGGCGATGACAGCCTTCTCAACATCCTCAGGTTCGCCGGTGCGAACAATTTCCTTCAAGGCGGCACGCTTGGCAGCATATTTAGCCACCATTCTTTCTCTTTTGCGTTCTCTTGCTTTGATTGATTCTTTAGCCATGTATTTCTTATTTTTGCTGGTTCTTGAAAGGTAAACCGAACTGTTTCAGCAGGGACATAGCCTCTTTGTCGGTTCTTGCAGAGGTGACAAAAGTGATGTCCATACCCTGTATACGGTCAATCTTGTCGATATCGATTTCGGGGAAAATGATTTGTTCGGCGATGCCGAAAGTGTAGTTACCCTTGCCGTCGAAACCCTTATCGTTGATGCCGCGGAAATCACGGATACGAGGGATAGAGGCTGTGACAAGGCGTTCAAGGAACTCGTACATGCGCTCGCCACGGAGAGTGACGCGGACACCGATAGGCATGCCACGGCGCAGTTTGAAATTGGAGATATCCTTCTTCGACTTGGTGGGGACAGCCTTCTGGCCGGCGATAAGAGTCATTTCCTCGACACCTTTGTCGATGACCTTCTTGTCGGCGATGGCGGCCTTGCCGAGTCCTTGGTTGAGGGTTATCTTAAGCAGACGAGGGCACTGCATGACAGTCTTGTACTGATATTCGTTCATCAGTGCAGGCTTGATTTCCTCGTTATATTTAGTTTTTAAAGCCGGAATGTATGCCATTACTTGATTACCTCCCCTGTTTTTTTAGAATAACGAACTAATTTACCTGTTTTTTCGTCAATCCTACGACCGATTCTAGTAGGAGTCTTACCCTCGACAACCATAAGATTGGAGATATGGACAGGAGCCTCGACGTCAACGATACCGCCCTGAGTGTTTTTAGCGCTAGGTTTGGTATGTTTCTTATTGACGTTTACTCCCTCGACGATGGCGCGATTCTTTTCGGGAATGACCTTGAGCACCTTGGCGATTTTACCTTTATCGTCGCCGGCGATGACTTGGACCATGTCCCCTTTTTTAACGTGCAATTTCATTTCTTTTCTATTTTGATAATTTGGTTTTAAAGTTCTAAAGGTTTTGATGTTCGTTGCAAGCAAAGCCTGTTAGAACTTAAACCTTTTCTACTTATTACAATACTTCAGGAGCGAGAGAAACAATTTTCATGAATTGTTTTTCGCGAAGTTCGCGGGCCACGGGTCCGAAGATACGGGTGCCACGGAGTTCGTCGGCAGCGGTGAGAAGGACACATGCGTTGTCGTCGAAACGGATATAAGAGCCATCCTGACGACGGATTTCCTTCTTGGTGCGGACAACGACAGCCTTCGAAACAGAGCCCTTCTTAACGTTGCCAGAAGGGAGGGCGTCCTTGATAGCCACGACGATAGTATCGCCCACGGAAGCATAGCGTTTTTTAGTGCCGCCGAGCACGCGGATACAGAGAGCGCTTTTAGCGCCGCTGTTGTCGGCGACGGTCATTCTGGTTTCTTGCTGTATCATGATTACTTAGCCCTTTCTATTATTTCAACTAATCTCCAACATTTGTTTTTGCTGAGAGGACGTGTTTCCATGATCCTTACAGTGTCGCCAATGTTGCATTCATTATCTTTGTCGTGAGCCATAAATTTGGTAGATTTCTTGACGAACTTACCATATTTAGGGTGTTTCACCTTGCGCTCAACGAGAACAACGATGGATTTTTCCATCTTGTTGCTCACTACAACGCCGATTCTTTCTTTTCTTAAATTTCTTTCCATCTTAAGAATTTAATTAATTGCCATGTTACTTAGAAGCATTGAGTTCGCGTTCACGGAGCTCGGTCAAACAGCGGGCAATGTTTTTTCTACTTTCTTTAATTTTGTTAGGGTTTTCGATGGGTGAAACAGCATGGCTCATGAGCATCTTCTGATACATGGCTCTTTCGTTGTCCAAACGTTCCTTAACTTCAGCGGTTGAAAGCTCTTTTAATACTAACTGGTTTTTCATGTCTTCTTATTATTTAAGCTTCTTCGATATAGTCTCTTTTCACAACGAACTTTGTGGTGATGGGGAGCTTTTGGGCTGCAAGGCGGAGAGCCTCCTTTGCAACATCCATAGGCACGCCCTCGCATTCGAAGAGCATGGTTCCTGGCATGACACGGGCAACGAAATATTCAGGGGCACCCTTACCCTTACCCATACGGACCTCATTAGGTTTTTTGGTGATGGGTTTATCGGGGAAAATGCGGATCCAAATTTGACCCTCACGTTTCATGTGACGTGTCACCGCCTGACGTGCAGCCTCTATTTGACGGCCTGTGATAAAACAGGTTTCAAGGGATTTGATGCCGAAAGTACCGAAAGCCAACTCATGGCCACGGAAAGCATTGCCCTTAATTTTACCTTTTTGCTGCTTTCTGTATCTTGTTTTTTTCGGTTGTAACATTGTTACTTCTTTTTAAAGTGATAATCCCTGGCAGGAAGAAAGGGGAGAATGGTTGTTCCTCCCACCCGAGAGAATCTTACTTGGAATTATTATTTCTGTTATTGTTTCTTTTGCGGGGACCCGAAGCTGGGCGACCCATGCCGGCGGGGCGTTTGTTGTCCCTAGTGGCTTGACCGCCTACTGTGGAGGGAACGAGTTCACGTTTTCCGTAAATGACGCCACGGCAGATCCACACCTTGACACCCATGCGGCCATAGGCTGTGTGAGCCTCAGCGAGAGAGTAGTCGATGTCGGCGCGGAGAGTGTGAAGAGGTGTACGTCCCTCTTTGTAGTGCTCGGTACGAGACATTTCAGCTCCACCGATACGGCCAGAGATGGATACCTTGATACCCTCGGCACCGATTCTCATAGTGGAGGTGATAGCAGTCTTGATGGCACGACGATACTGAACGCGGCCTTCGATTTGTTTGGCGATGTTCTGGGCCACGAGGACTGCGTCGAGTTCAGGGCGCTTAACCTCGGTGATGTTGATCTGGACATCTTTGCCAGTGAGTTTTTTCAATTCCTCTTTCAATTTGTCAACCTCAGAGCCAGCCTTGCCTATGATGAGACCCGGGCGAGCGGTGTTAATGGTGACAGTGAGGAGCTTCAGGGTTCTTTCTATATAGATTTTAGAAATACCTGCTTTGGCGAGGCGAGCATTGAGGTACTTACGAATCTTATTGTCCTCGACGAGTTTCTGCTCGAATTTTCTTCCGCCATACCAGTTAGAGTCCCATCCGCGGATGATACCTAATCTGTTTCCAATTGGGTTAGTTTTTTGTCCCATTCTTGAAATTCTTCTTTTTTAATATACTATGAATTATTCTTCTGTCTGAGGTTGAGTAGCCTCAGCGGCCTCGTCCACGCGGCTTCCCACAACCATGGTGATGTGGTTGCTGCGTTTGCGGATTCTGTAGCCGCGACCCTGTGGAGCTGTACGCATACGCTTCATGGTACGACCCTCGTCGACCATAATAGTCTTAACATAGAGCTGACTATCCTCGATGCGTTTGCCTTCGTTTTTGGCCTGCCAGTTGGCGATAGCCGAAAGAAGAAGCTTGCGCATCTTTGGAGCCGATTCTCTGGGGTTATATTGGAGAATGGCGAGGGCTTTGTCGACATCGACGCCACGGATAAGGTCGGCGACAAGGCGGGTCTTACGCGGCGAAGTCGGATTGTTCATCAGCTTAGCCACATAATAGGTCTTGTTGGCTTCTTTGCGTGCTTCTGCAACATTATGTTTTCTACGTCTCATTATTCTTTTTCCATTTTAGGATATCGTAGGATATCACAATTTATTTTTTACCTTTGTCTTTAGATCCGGCGTGGCCGCGGAAGATACGCGTGGGAGCGAATTCTCCGAGTTTATGACCAACCATGTTTTCTGTCACGTAGACAGGGATGAACTTGTTACCGTTATGGACGGCGATAGTCTGGCCGACAAAGTCGGGAGAAATCATAGAAGCTCTTGACCAAGTCTTGATAGTGACTTTCTTGTTGGATTGCTGTGCCTCGATAACTCTTTTTTCCAGTTTGTGGAAAATGTACGGACCTTTCTTTAATGAACGACTCATCTTATTGTACTTTAATCGTTATTATTTCTTTCTTCTTTCGAGAATGAACTTGCTGGACTGTTTCTTGGGTGCGCGAGTCTTGTAGCCCTTAGCTGGGATACCCTTGCGAGAACGAGGATGTCCACCAGTCTGACGGCCTTCGCCACCACCCATTGGGTGATCAACAGGGTTCATAACAACGCCACGGTTGCGAGGACGACGACCAAGGTGGCGGTTGCGACCAGCCTTACCGCCGACTTCGAGGTTGTGCTCAGTGTTAGAGACAACGCCAACGGTAGCGCGGCAAGCTTGGAGGATCATACGCATTTCGCCAGAGGGCATCTTGATGATGGCATATTTGCCATCACGCGACATCAGCTGAGCGTAAGCGCCAGCCGAGCGAACCATCTTGGCACCCTGACCAGGGCGGAGTTCGATGTTGTGGATGAGAGTTCCGAAAGGAATCTCGGCGAGAGTTAAGGTGTTGCCGATTTCAGGGGCAACGCCGTTTCCCGACATGATAGTCTGACCGACCTTAAGTCCCTGGGGGCAAAGGATGTAACGTTTTTCGCCATCAGCGTAGAAAACGAGGGCGATACGAGAGCTACGATTAGGGTCGTACTCGATAGTTTTAACAGTAGCAGGGATACCGTCTTTATCGCGTTTGAAATCGATAATACGGAAAAGTTGCTTATGACCACCGCCGATATAACGCATGGTCATCTTACCCTGATTGTTACGACCTCCCGATTTGCGGAGACCGAAGACAAGGCTCTTTTCGGGCTTGGTAGCAGTGATATCATCGTTAGTGACGACGATTTTGTGGCGCTGACCCGGAGTTGTCGGTTTAATCTTTTTTAAAGCCATTTTTGTTTTACTTCTTTTTGTTCGCTTATCAGTGGAACTGACTATTATTTAGAAAACTATTAAATTCCGCTATAGAAATCAATGGTGTTATCGGGGGCGAGAGTAACAATAGCTTTTTTGAAAGCGTTGGTACGGCCTTGGAGGAAGCCCGCTTTTGTGTAGCGAGACTTGGACTTGCCCGAATAATTCATCGTGTTGACGTCAACAACTTTAACGTTGTAGAATTCCTCAACAGCTTTTTTAATCTCTATCTTGTTGGCGCGCTTGTCAACGATGAAGCCATAGCGGTTCTGAACTGGATTAGCCTCCAAGCCTTTGTGGCGCTGGATGCGGTTCAGCTTAGGTTCGGCAGCAGCTTCGGTGAGGCGGGTCATCTTTTCGCTGATAAGCGGTTTAACTATAATATTCATTTGTTAAAAAATCTTAAACGTTCTTAAACCAGTCTTTATTTCGTACTTAAAACACGTGTAATCTCAGAAATTGAGCCTTCCGAGACTACGACTTTAGCTGCGTTAACTATGTCGTAAGTGTTTAATTGTGATACGTTTACAACCTTCACATTTTTTAAGTTACGAGCAGACAAAGATACGAAATTATTTTGATTCTCAATAACAAAAAGTGATTTTGCGTCAGCGACATTAAGCTTATCGAGGACGTTGATCATGGTTTTTGTCTTAGGAGCGTCGAAAGAGAAATTCTCGACGATAGTGAGAGCGTTATCGTTGACTTTGTAGGTGAGTGCAGAGCGGCGAGCCAAGCGTTTCACCTTGATATTGAGTTTAAAACGATAGTCGCGAGGTTTAGGACCAAATATACGGCCGCCACCTACGAATACAGGGCTCTTGATATCGCCCGAACGAGCACCGCCGGTACCTTTCTGACGTTTGAGTTTGCGTGTGCTGTGAGCTATTTCAGAACGTTCCTTGCTTTTGTGAGTGCCCTGGCGCTGGTCTGCGAGATACTGTTTGCAGTCGAGATAGATAGCGTGGTCGTTGGGCTGTTCCAATGCGAAGATAGAATCGTCGAGAGTGATGGTTCTACCGGTTTCGCTTCCGTTGATGTTATAGACTTTTAACTCCATCTTTCAAGTTTTAAAATTGAACCTTTGGGTCCCGGTACAGAACCTTTAACAATAATCAAATTCTTTTCAGCGATGATTTTCACAACCTGCAAGTTCTGGACTTTTACGCGGTGGTTGCCAGTTTGGCCGGCCATGCGCATACCTTTGAAGATGCGGGAAGGATAGGAAGATGCGCCAATCGAACCAGGAGCACGGAGGCGGTCATGCTGACCGTGAGTGAGATCTCCAACGCCGCCGAAACCATGTCTTTTGACAACGCCCTGGAAGCCTTTACCTTTGGAGGTTCCAACAACGTCGACAAATTCGCCTTCCTGGAAGACTTCGACTGTCAACACTTCACCATATTTTTTCTTGTGACCTTCCTCAAAACGGCTGAACTCGGCGAGATAGCGTTTTGGGGTGGTACCTGCCTTAGCGAAGTGACCTTTCATAGGCTTTGTGGTGTGCGATTCTTTCTTCTCGCCAAAAGCCAACTGGATGGCCTCATAGCCATCATTTTCAATTGTTCTAACTTGTGTAACGACACAAGGACCAGCTTCAATCACTGTGCACGGTATCTGCTTACCGTCGGCATCAAAAAGACTGGTCATTCCGATTTTTTTACCTAATAATCCTGACATTTCTTTTTTGAATGGATTTGGTTGTTTTTAGATTTCAGCATACATGCGACATTTCTGCACAAGCATTGGCTGATTTGATTCACACTTTGATTTCTACTTCAACACCACTGGGAAGCTCGAGCTTCATAAGAGCGTCAATGGTCTTGGTACGGTCATTGATTTCAATGTCCATGAGACGCTTGTAGGAGCTGAGTTCGAACTGTTCGCGCGATTTCTTGTTGACGAAGGTCGAGCGGTTGACAGTGAAAATCTTTTTGTTTGTCGGCAGAGGGATGGGACCATTCACAACTGCGCCCGTCATTTTGACGGTCTTCACGATCTTCTCAGCCGATTTGTCGACGAGGTTATGATCGTAAGATTTGAGTTTAATTCTGATTCTTTGACTCACGGTTTAATAATTTAGAGATCTTTATTAATAATTGTATTTGTTTTTTAGTATAGACTCCTGTTGTTCTTTCGTGACCTCGGCATAGTGGGAGAACTCCATGGTAGAGTTGGCGCGGCCGGAGGTGATAGTGCGGAGGGCTGTGACATAGCCGAACATCTGTTCGAGAGGCACCTTGGCGTGGATCGCCTGAACACCGACCTTGGCGTTGATGTTCTCAAGCATGCCGCGACGACGGTTTAGGTCGCCGGTGACATCACCAACATAAGCGTCGGGAGTCAGCACCTCAAGCTTCATAATAGGTTCGAGGAGAACAGGGGCAGCCTTGCGGCAAGCGTTCTTGAAACCTATCTTGGCGCACACCTCAAATGAAAGCTGGTCTGAGTCAACGGGGTGGAATGACCCATCGATGATGCGAACCTTCATGCTATCGAGTGGATAACCGGCCAATACGCCATTCAGCATAGCCTCTTTGAAACCCTTCTCGATAGCCGGCATATACTCTTTAGGAATATTGCCTCCCTTAACCTCATTGACAAACTGCAGACCCACGAAACCATCGTCGGCGGGACCGACCTCGAAAAGAATGTCAGCGAATTTACCCTTACCGCCAGTCTGTTTCTTGTAAATCTCGTGGTGTTGGACAGTCTGAGTGATTGCCTCCTTATAGGCAACCTCAGGACGACCCTGATTAACCTCGACGCCAAATTCACGGCGCAGACGATCCATGATGATATCCAAATGGAGCTCGCCCATGCCGCTGATGATAGTTTGGCCCGAGACCTCGTCGGTTTTGACTCTGAAAGTGGGGTCTTCTTCCGCCAGTTTCATAAGGGCGTTGGTAAGTTTGTCCATATCAGCCTGAGTGTGCGGTTCCACAGCGATGCTGATAACCGGCTCAGGGAATTTCATGGATTCGAGGACAATGGGGTGACCCTCGTCGCAGAGAGTGTGACCAGTCTTAATGTCTTTGAATCCCACAGCAGCTCCGATGTCGCCAGCCTCGATACGGTCGAGGGGGTTCTGCTTGTTGGAGTGCATCTGCATAATGCGAGAGATACGTTCCTTTTTGCCCGTATTAGCGTTATAAACATACGAGCCCGACTCAAGCGAACCGGAATAGACGCGGAAGAAGCAGAGACGTCCGACATAGGGGTCAGTGGCGATTTTAAAAGCCAAAGCAGCGAAAGGAGCCTTGACATCAATCTTGCGAGACTCCTCCTTGTCGTTGCGGGGGTTGATACCAACTATGTCGTCCATGTCGAGAGGCGAGGGAAGGAAAGCAGCCACCGCATCGAGCAGAGACTGGACACCTTTGTTCTTGAATGCCGAGCCACACATAACAGGAGTGATCTTCATAGCCAAGGTAGCCTTGCGAATCTCGGCGATAATCTCATCCTCGGTGATAGAGTCGGGATCGTCGAAGAACTTCATCATAAGTTCTTCGTTTTCCTCGGCAACACCTTCGATAAGTTTTTGTCTGTATTCGCTGACCACATCCTTAAGGTCTTCAGGCATAGGCACCTCGTAGAATTTGCTTCCGTTAGAGGCCTCGTCCCAGATAAGGGCCTTATTGGTAATGAGGTTGACGACACCTTTGAAGAGGTCTTCCTGTCCGATGGGTATCTCGATAGGTATAGGATTGGCGCCGAGGCGCTCCTTGATCTGGCTCACTACCGAGAAGAAATCAGCGCCGGCGCGGTCCATTTTATTAATGAAGGCAATGCGGGGCACTCTGTATTTGTCGGCCTGACGCCAGACAGTCTCAGACTGGGGCTCCACACCGCCAACAGCGCAGAAGATAGCGATTGCGCCATCGAGCACACGCAAAGAGCGTTCTACCTCGACAGTGAAATCGACATGGCCAGGAGTATCTATAATATTGTATTTATAGCGATTGTTATGCCAATCCCAGTAGACAGTAGTAGCGGCAGAAGTGATAGTGATGCCACGTTCCTGTTCCTGAACCATCCAGTCCATAGTAGCCGAACCCTCGTGGGTTTCGCCAAGTTTATAGTTCTTGCCCGTATAGAACAAGATGCGCTCAGTCGTTGTCGTTTTACCGGCATCGATGTGGGCCATTATTCCAATATTTCTTGTCAAGTGAAGGTCGGACATAAACTATAGATTTAGGTTGGTTGATAATATCTGGTTGGCGATGCTAAAGATACAAATACGAATATTTAGAATCTGAAGTGAGAGAATGCCTTGTTGGCCTCAGCCATACGGTGGATATCCTCTTTACGTTTGAAGGCTGCACCTTCCTCTTTATAAGCGGCCTGAATTTCGGCGGCCAGTTTGAGGGCCATGGTCTTCTCGCTGCGTTTGCGGGAGAAAGAAATAAGGTTCTTCATACCGATAGACTGCTTACGCTCGGGGCGGATTTCGGTAGGAACCTGGAAGGTGGCACCACCAATACGGCGGCTCTTAACCTCTACAGAAGGGGTGATGTTAGCCAATGCTTTTTTCCAGACCTCAAGGCCGTCCTCTTTTGTACGGTCTGCGACAACGTCGATAGCCTCATAAAAAATCTTGTAGGCGATGGTTTTTTTACCACCCATCATGAGGTTGTTTACAAACTTGGTGACGAGCACATCATTGTATTTAGGATCTGGGAGGATGATTCTCTTTTTTGGTTTTGCTTTTCTCATTTCTTTATCAAGCTAAAAACTTTAAAAACAATTTACTTTGCTGCTTGTTTCGGGCGTTTAGCACCGTATTTGGAGCGGCGCTGGCGGCGGCCGTCAACTCCGGAGGTGTCAAGAGCACCACGGATGATATGATAACGGACACCTGGCAGGTCTTTAACACGACCACCACGGATCATGACGATGGAGTGTTCCTGCAGGTTATGGCCCTCACCGGGGATATAAGCGTTGACTTCCTTCTGGTTAGTCAGGCGGACACGGGCCACCTTACGCATAGCCGAGTTAGGTTTTTTAGGCGTGGTGGTATACACACGGGTGCAAACGCCACGACGTTGTGGACATGAGTCCAATGCAGGAGACTTGCTTTTGTACTCCATTTTCTGACGTCCTTTGCGAACTAATTGCTGAATTGTTGGCATTTTCGATTTAGATATTATTATTTCAAAATTAATGTTTTCGATACAATTTTATGGGCATAATATACCCACAAAATGGAGTGCAAAAGTACGACCATTTTTGAGACTGACAAAACACTCTGACTCACAAAGCAGTTAAAAAAAGTTAAAATTCTCTGGCAAAATTGATTTTCTGATATTTACAAAAATCAAAAACAGCGTAAATCACGATTTATATCAATAAAAAAAATGTCATTTTCACTCCGTATTTGATGTATAAAATTGAAAATGGAGCCATATTTATTAACACCTGTTGATAAGTTTTTTTTTTCGACCGACAAGAGGAGAAAATTCATAAAGAAAAGACTTATCGTAAAATCGTCCTTTTTTTCTCGTTTCAGCAACATCATCATTTCTTTCGGCGTCTTGTCCACATCCCTGTCATGCCGTAGCCCAATTCCAACAACCTGTTCGGGTTCAAAGATAATCCAATGAAAACAGCAAGTACAATAAAAAATGACAAGCGACGTTTCATTTGCAATGAAAAAAACAACAACCATAATATTGATTTTTATCTCAATGTTTGTAGGGTGTCTCGTAGGCACTTTCGCCACACTGAAAGCCTACAGACAGCACGACATAGCAATAGGAAGCGCAGGACCTAACAGCTACAAGCTCAACGCCATCTGGAACCTTGTCAACAGCCGTTACGTAGACCCTATCGAGGGCGACACTCTTGTAGAGCGCATATACGCTTCCATACTATCAACCCTTGACCCACACAGCAACTACCTTTCCGGAGCAGCCCTTGCCAAAGAGACCGAGGCTCTGCAAGGGCATTTTGAAGGCATCGGTATAGTGATAAAAATAGTAAACGACACAGTCTGTGTTGGGCAGGTAATAGCTGATGGACCGTCAGAAAGAGCCGGTTTGCAAGCCGGAGACAGAATACTTAAAGTCGATGGCCGCAAGGTCGCCGGAGTATCCATGAGCAGCGACACCGTAATAAGCCTGCTCAGAGGTCCTCGCAAAAGCACCGCCAACGTGGAGATATTGCGGCTAAGCGAAGGCAAAGCCAGAAATGTCAAAATAGTGCGCGATGTCATAAGCACACCAAGTGTAACCTACAGCGGGATGATAGACACAGAGACCGGATACATCCGATTGTCCCGATTTGGAGCAACCACATACGAGGAATTCTGCGAATCACTGAAAACGCTCAAAGACAAGGGCATGAAGCATTTGGTACTTGACCTTAGGGCTAATGGAGGAGGCATGCTAAATGCAGCCATCGACATCTGCGACGAACTTCTGCCCGGGAAAGAGCTGATTGTGTATACCGAAGGAGCCCACCAAAGAAGAGAGAACGCCTATTCAAAGCCTGGAGGTCTTTTCTGTCAAGGAAAGGTGACGGTGATAATAGATGAATTCTCGGCATCGGCGAGCGAGATTGTCGCCGGAGCCATACAAGACAACGACAGAGGCACAATAGTAGGGCGTCGCTCATTCGGCAAAGGACTCGTACAGCAGCAATTCTCACTGCCCGACAATTCGGCGGTGTTGCTGACAATAGCACGTTATTACACTCCCTCAGGAAGATGCATTCAGCGACCTTACGACCGAGGCACAGATGAATACTACGCGGATTTCCTCAATCATGTTGCTGAGGAATACACTACCGACTCAATACTTTATCAAATAAACGACTCAACGCCATATCACACCACCAAAGGTCGTATAGTTTATGGCGGAGGAGGAATAATGCCCGACCATGTCATACATATAAAGAGCGATCCAAAAGTTGTATATTACAATAAACTGGTCAATAAATCCGTCATCAACAATTACGCCTTCAACATCGTTTCGAAAAAGGGTACAGAAATAAAAAAATCTTTTCCGAAAGAGGAAGACTACGTGAAAAAATACAACATTGACAACAGTCAACTTGAGGGTCTTTTCATAGCGGCCGAAAAAGCAGGTATTATGCGAGACAAGACCTCCATCGACACCTATCGAGAGGAAATAAGAGCACGCCTAAAAGCCGAGATAGGAGATATGCTATACACCAACAACGCTTTCTACAAACTGCTGTTGCCCTACGACCCCGAGCTGAAAGAAGCCCTTAAAGTCACAAAATAAAGTAACCCCATAGCCCCCAGATAAAACAATGAAGAAAATCATTCCATTTCTTTTTCTGTTACTGACGACAGCATTTGTCACAGCCCAGAATACATTAATCAGCGGACAGTTTGTCTCAGCAAAAAGTGGAAAAAGTCGACTGATAGTAAGCCACGCCGAAGGCAACAAACTAGTCGCCGACGACACTATCAATCTTGATAAGGCAGGCCGGTTCCGTTTCGTCAGCAAGATAACGAGTCCAACACTGTATTTGCTGAAATTCGACCAATATGAGAACTGTTTCACACATGTAATGTTAGAGCCCGGCAATAAAATCGGGCTGGAGTGCCGCTATGACACTGTTATAAACACCATGGACATTACTACAGCAAGAGGCTCCGGCAATGTAGAGCTATACAAACAATTCAACGACATATTGGTAGATTTTGCCAGGAAAAACCACACAATGTCCGAGGAGTTCAACTCGCTGTCAACAAGCGAGGCCAGAAAACAAGAATTAGTGACACAGGCTAATTCAATGCTGTCAGAAAGGAATGAAAAGATAGCGACTTTGCTAAAGAACAACGGCGACAAGCTTATGAGTGCTTTTTTGGTCACCTATTTTGACGAATCGCCGGTAGACTATATAGAAATATATGAAACAATACAATCAAAACTGAAAGATAAATATGCCGGCAACGAGTTCTTGCAGCATGTGGAAACTGTGGTGAAGAAAAATCTAGGGCCAGGGCGCATGGCACCTGAAATAGCCATGAAAGACCCCGAAGGCAATATACGAAAACTCAGCGATCTCCGAGGCAACATCGTCATGATAGACTTCTGGGCATCCTGGTGCCGCCCATGCCGCATGGAAAACCCCAACGTTGTAAAACTCTATCACAAATACCACGGCAAAGGCTTTGAGATATACAGTGTCTCGTTGGATAAGAGCGGCGTCGAATGGCGGCGAGCCATAGAGCAGGACGGACTTGTTTGGCCCAACCATGTCAGCGATCTTAACGGATGGACCTCGTCAGGAGGAGCCACTTACGGAATAATGTCAGTACCCAGCACTGTTCTCATCGACCGTGACGGCAAAATCATAGCACGCAACCTTCGCGGTCCCGACCTTGCCAACAAGCTGAAAGAAATCTTCGGTGAATGACGAACCATTAATTCTCAAACCACAAGCCATAAAACAAAGGAAATGTACACCTACGAATATCCTCGACCGGCGCTGACGGCCGACATAGTACTATTGAACGAGGAATGCAGTCATGTATTGCTGATTCGTCGCCGCAACGACCCCTACAAAGACTGCTGGGCCTTTCCAGGAGGTTTTTTCGACATGACCGACCACGACATTGAGCATACCGCGGCGCGCGAACTGGAAGAGGAGACGTCACTGACAGGAATCCCACTGACAATGGCTTCTGTGGCATCACGCGACGGCCGTGATCCAAGAGGACGCACTGTGTCGGTTATTTTCACGGCTTGCGTGAATCGCGACACCGTCCATCCCCGTGGTGGCGACGACGCCAAGGAGACACGCTGGTTCCCGCTCGACTCGCTGCCACCTCTGGCTTTCGATCATGCCGAGATACTGGAAAAGATACTCAAAGAACGAGTTTAATGTCCTCGCACAATAAAAAATGATATTGTCAGTTTAGTATCCCAGTAAGGGCTACCAGCCCCCAAAAAACGACAACACATAACTACATTCAAGAACCACAAAATCAACATGAGCGCAATAACAAAGACAATGATAGAGATGGCGCTGAGCCATGTCGACGATCCCGACCTCGGACAAAGTCTGACCCAACTAGGAATGATTGAGAACATTGCCATCGACGGCATGAAAGTGTCATTCGATTTGGTGCTTACCACACCGGCATGTCCCATGAAATCGAAGATGAAAGAAGACTGCGTCAACGCCATTCACGAATATGTGGACCGCAACGCCCAAGTCGAAGTCAATCTCACATCACGCAAAATAGAGCAGCCCAAACCCGAGGAGATGTTTCCAAACATCAAGAACACCATCCTCGTTGCCAGTGGCAAAGGCGGAGTAGGCAAGTCGACTGTCGCTGTAAACCTTGCAGTGGCCCTTGCCAAGACTGGTGCCAAAGTTGGCTTGATCGACGCCGACGTGTATGGACCATCGATACCAATAATGTTCAACATCACAGAGAACGACATTTATGGCGAGAAACATGGCGACAAGACCTACATGACCCCCATCATGAAATACAATGTCAAGCTGATGTCGGTAGGATTCCTTGTCGATCCCGAAAAAGCTATGGTTTGGCGCGGCCCGATGGCCAGTGGAGCTCTCAAACAGCTGCTTACTGAGACCTGGTGGGACGAAATAGACTACCTAGTCGTCGACATGCCTCCAGGAACAGGCGATATACAACTCACCATTGCCCAGACACTTCCCGTCAGCGGTGCCATCATCGTCAGCACACCCCAGCAGGTGGCACTGGCCGATGTGGTTCGCGGCGTGGAGATGTTCCAGAACCCCAACATCAACATTCCAGTGCTTGGCTTCGTAGAGAATATGGCATGGTTCACTCCCGCCGAGCTTCCAAACAACAAATATTATATCTTTGGAAAGGAAGGCTGCAGCAAGCTTTCCAAAGAGATGGGAATACCGCTGCTAGGACAGATCCCCTTGGTCCAAAGCATTGCCGAAAGTGGCGACAACGGCAAGCCCGTAGCCCTTTGGAGCGACAATCCCACACCTGAGAGCGAAGCCTTCGACAAATTGGCAGAGAACACCATTCGGGAAATCTGCAAGAAAAAATAAGAAAACAACCCTATTGACAAACATGTCACGACATGGAAGCAACGCCATAACGTGATTCCAAAACAAAAAGGAACGATTATGACCGACGAACAGAAAACAATAATAGAGAAGAAAGTGCTCAACGCACTCTCACAGATACGTCCCTATCTGCAGCAAGATGGCGGAGACGTGGAATATGTTGACATGACCAACGAAGGTGTTGTCATGGTGAAACTCAAAGGGCATTGCGGTAGTTGCCCCCATGCCATGCAGACACTCAAACAGGGCATAGAGACCGCGATAAAAAAGGTTATTCCTGAGGTAAAAAGCGTCGAAAGAGTCGGATAATAATACTTTAAAGCATGGTATATACACGCACTGGTGACAATGGCACCACATCACTTGTTGGAGGAAAGCGAGTCAAAAAATACGATACCCGCGTAGAGGCCTACGGCACCGTTGACGAACTAAACTCCCATATAGGGCTATTGGCCGAGATGCTTGCCGTGAAAAAAGACGACAGCGACTCCGATGCCAGAAAGCAATTCGAGTCAATATTCAGTCAGCTCAAGAGAATACAGAATAATCTTTTTGTTCTCCAAACCCTCCTGGCGACAGAAGACGAAGAGACATACAAGAGACTGCCTCAGATGAAAGAGGAGACTGTAAGCGAAATGGAAAGCTGGATTGACGACATGGACTACAAATTGCCCAAGCTTGCCAGCTTTGTAATACCTGGCGGCAGCATCGAGTCTGCCCAGGCCCACGTGGCACGCACAGTATGCCGTCGCGGCGAACGAGAGATTGTCAAGCTGTCAGAAAAAGAAAAAATTGATTCTTTACTAATCAAATACATCAATAGAACCTCTGATTATCTGTTCGTTCTGTCGCGCTACATTCTTTTCATTGAAAAGAAAAAAGAAATTTTTTGGAGTGCGGAATAATAATTAATCTCTTATGTCGTTAAGAGGATTGAGCAAAAGCGAAGAATAATTGTTAAATATTACATTATCAATTTATTAATACTAAAGTTATAGAACTATTATGTATTGGACACTAGAATTGGCATCGAAACTAGAAGACGCACCATGGCCGGCAACAAAAGACGAGCTTATTGACTATGCACTTCGAACAGGAGCCCCATTGGAAGTGATAGAGAATCTGCAGGAGATTGAAGACGAGGGAGATCCTTACGATAGTATCGAAGACATCTGGCCCGACTATCCCACTAAAGAAGACTTCTTCTTTCAAGAAGACGAATACTAATAAGGACAACGAGGCAAAAACCTCAAAAACACTTAGCGTTTCAATTATAAAAGGGCCGGACAGAATGTTCTGGCCTTTTTTGCAAACTAACGAAAAGCAATATGAAGATAAGCATACTCGGCTCAGGCAATGTTGCCACCCATCTCGCAAAAGCATTCCATAACGCAGGATACCAAATACTACAGATATGGTCTCGTGAATACGACCACGCCGAAGTGCTGGCAAACCAAGTATTCGCCGAGCCCATCGACCGGCTGTCACTACTCTACCCTACTGCCGATGTATACATCCTTGCCGTGACCGACGACGCTCTCTTTGACCTGGCCCTCGATCTTAGGCTGCGCGACGCCATAGTACTCCACACAGCGGGATCCGTATCGACAAAAGTATTGCAACCCATAAGTCGTAAACACGGAGTAATATGGTCACCGCAGACTTTTATCCGCGACGTATCCATGGACTATGCATCGTTGCCATTCTGTATCGAAGGTTCCTCAGCCGACGTCGAAGAGCAGATAAGACAGCTTCTCCTTCCTATATCTCAGCACATATATGTCATTGACACACAGCAAAGACAATGGTTACATCTAGCAGCAGTGATGACGAACAATTTCGGCAATGCCATCAATGCTTTAGCACAAGACATATTGATAGCACACAACATACCCTTCGAAATCCTGCATCCTTTAATAGAGATGACGGCCGAAAAAATAAAGCATGGAGGTTTGTGGCAACAACAGACAGGTCCCGCACGTAGACAAGACAACAAAACACTCGACAACCAACGTCGTCTAATAGCGGACGATGAGCGACTCCTACGACTTTACGACCTTCTGACAGAGATGATACAAGAAAAAACAAAGAGCAGATAATAACACACACGGTCTTGATAGACACACATTCACATATCTATTCGGAAGAATTCGACCTGGACAGGGACGAAGTGATTCTGCGTGCCCGACAAGCGGGGCTGAAACATATACTATTGCCCGCCATTGACACTGAAAGCCACGATCGTCAAGAAGCGCTAGCACTATCAGATCCAAATATGTTCAGACAGATGATGGGTCTTCACCCGACATCGGTCAACGATGAATACCAGACACAACTGCAGGTCACGAAAGAAAGACTATTTGACAATCCCGACAAATACGTTGGAATTGGGGAGATTGGCTTGGACTTTTATTGGGACACCACTTATAGAGAGCAACAAACAACAGCACTTATCGAGCAACTATCGTGGGCGACAAAACTTAACAAACCGGTAGCGTTACATATTCGAAACGGCAAAGACGGCAAAGAGGAAAGCAACGCCTATTCCGCCATTTTCAACATCCTAGAGAAACATTGCACACAAAAGCCTCGTGGAATCTTTCATTGTTTCAGTGGCACACTGGATGAGGCGCGGAAAGCCGTCTCAATGGGATTTGTAATTGGCATAGGGGGTGTCGTCACATACAAAAAATCACTTCTGCCAGATATCGTCGCATCGCTTCCACTTGAAAAAATCGTTCTGGAGACCGATGCACCCTATCTTGCACCCGTGCCACACCGTGGTCACCGCAACGAAAGTGCCTATATAGTTCATGTAGCCCAAAAAGTGGCCGAAATAAAGAGTATCAGCGTTGAGCAAGTAGAAGAAGTGACGACCACTACCGCAGAGACACTTTTTGGATTGTAACGAGCTACCTTACATTTTTTTCATTGCAAAATATACTTCGTTTATGGCATACTGCATGGGAAAACCCATTTACGAGAGAATGGATTCCCATGCCTAGTTAAAGATATTTTCACAAACACATAAGGAATATCGTGTTTTTTTTGTAAATTTGTATGCGATTTCTCCACAAGAAACAGTATATATTATTATATATATCAATACATTACACTTTTAAGCAATCAAAAAATATGTCCAAAGAAATAAAATTCAGCCTCGTATATCGTGATATGTGGCAATCGTCGGGTAAATATCAGCCACGAGTAGACCAGCTCACAAAAATCGCTCCCGTTATAGTTGACATGGGTTGTTTTGACCGCATTGAGACCAATGGAGGCGCTTTTGAACAGGTGAATCTCATGTATGGCGAGAATCCCAACAAAGCGGTAAGAGCATGGACCAAGCCCTTCAACGAGGCTGGCATACAGACACACATGCTGGAACGAGCCCTTAATGGACTACGCATGTACGGAGTGCCCAAAGATGTGCGTCAGCTTATGCCCAAAGTGAAGAAAGCACAGGGTGTTGACATTATGCGTTCTTTTTGCGGACTCAATGATCCACGCAACTTAGAGTTGTCGGTGAAATATGCCAAAGAGGCTGGAATGATAAGTCAGGCGGCACTTAGTATTACCCATTCCCCTGTTCACACGGTAGAATATTACATGGGCATAGTGGACAAACTTGTTGAATTTGGAGCTGACGAGATTTGCCTTAAGGATATGGCCGGTGTGGGTCGTCCAGCCACTTTGGGTCGACTGGTAAAAGAGATAAAAACAAAATACCCTCATATTATTGTACAGTACCACGGACACACAGGTCCAGGTCTTTCCATGGCGTCTACGCTGATGGTCGCACAGGCTGGAGCCGACGTGATAGATTGTGCCATGGAGCCTCTTTCGTGGGGTATGGTACACCCAGACGTCATTTCAGTACAAGCCATGCTTAAAGATGCTGGGTTCACTGTAAAAGACATCAACATGGATGCCTATATGGAAGCCCGCAAAATGACCCAGGAATTTATCGATGATTTCTTAGGCCTCTATATCAACCCCGCAAACCGAATCAGCACATCGTTACTCGTAGGCTGTGGACTGCCTGGAGGCATGATGGGTTCTATGATGACCGACCTCCGAGGCGTTCATGGCGCCATAAATATGGCGTTGAAGAAAAGCGGCAAACCCGAGGTAAGCTTCGAAGAACTCACTGTGCAGCTATTCCAAGAGGTAGAGCACATTTGGCCTATGCTGGGATATCCTCCACTGGTCACTCCTTTCAGCCAATACACCAAAAACATAGCTGTAATGAACCTTCTGTCTATGGCACAGGGCAAGCCCCGTTTCAGTCAGATTGACAAAGACAGTTGGAGTATGATATTAGGGAAAGCCGGCAAATTGCCAGGCGAACTAGCACCAGAGATAGTGCAATTGGCCAAAGAGCAAGGAATGGAGTTCTATGAAGGTGTTCCGCAGGATGCCTATCCAGACGCATTACCCGAATATATCAAAGAGATGGAAGCCAACAATTGGGATCGTGGACAAGACGACGAAGAGCTTTTCGAGCTTGCCATGCACGACCGCCAATACCGCGACTACAAGAACGGTGTTGCCAAGGACCGTTTCTACAAAGAAATAGAGAAACTCCGGGCCGAGAAAAACTCTGTGTCCACAGCCCCCGCCGCCGAACCAGGAACCATGCCCAACTACATGAAGGAGCGCTACCGCAACGCTGTGCCTGTCGTTGCCACGGCAACAGGGCAGTTGCTATGGGAGATAGACTTTGATGACAAGAGCATACCTCCAGCTCCAGGTCGGGAATACAAAGCCGGTGAAACGTTCTGCACAATTCAAGCCAGCTACGCTCTGATGCCTGTCACGATGGAAATTGGTGGCCGTTTAGCCGATACCTGCATGCCACAAGGAGCCATGGTGAAGAAAGGAGACGTCATAGGCTGGATAGAGCCCATCCAATAATTGGTGTTTCTATAGTGTAATTAACGACAGTTAAAGGCAACAAAGAAAAAAAATTTGCTCAATCAAAAAAATAGGTGTAATTTTGCCGTCTGGTTAGGTTCAAGAAAAAAGGTCTAATCAGACGGCAATTATTTTAAACACAACAAAATATACGCAAAATGGATGCACTAAGTCCCTTTGCACTAATCATAGGTGCAATATTTGTTAACAATGTGGTGCTTGCACAATTCCTTGGCATTTGCCCGTTCCTAGGCGTGTCGAAAGATGTTAAAAGTTCCCTGGGCATGGGTGGTGCCGTACTTTTTGTCATGCTTCTTGCCACATTGGTGACATACCTAATATACAAATATCTGCTATTGCCTTTCGATCTCGTATATCTTCAGACAATAGCCTACATTCTGGTCATTGCCGGTTTGGTCCAGATGGTAGAGATAGTGCTGAAGAAAATAGCACCTGCACTGTACCAAACCCTCGGTGTTTTTCTGCCTCTTATCACCACCAACTGCGCCGTTCTCGGTGTCGCCATACTTGTCATACAGAAAGATATGAATCTGTTACAAAGCATAATCTACGCAGGGAGTATAGCCGTTGGCTTCACTCTGGCTTTGGTTATCTTTGCCGGCATACGAGAGCAAATGGAACTCACCGGTGTTCCAAAAGGAATGAAAGGTGTTCCTATAGCTTTAGTTACAGCAGGAATCCTTGCAATGGCATTCATGGGATTCGGAGGTATAGTTCCTACACCTTGAAATGGTCAAAATGTTAAAATTCAAAGCTGTTTTCATTCAAAAAACAGCTTTTTTTATTTCAAAAACAAACCATAATCATTTTATAACATACTATATATTAGCACGATAAAAGGATATTAAGAATTTTTAAACTTTTTTTTGTGCCTCCAGTAGTAATTATATAGTACTTTTGCAGCCTGAAACAACATTAAAAATCAACAACCAATTTAAATTCAAAAGAAAATGAAGAAAGTATTTTTTGCACTTGCAATTGCTGCTATGTTCTCTTTCGTTGCTTGCAACGGCAATACCGAACAGAAAGCTGACACTCCTGCTCCCGTGAACAACGAAGAGGTTGCCAATCAGCCTGCTCCCGAGAACAATGATTCAGCTAATGTCAACTGCGCTGCTGACGAGAACGCTGACGCTAACGCTGATGCCAACGCAGAGCAGAAATAAGCAACTGCATATTGCACTCGGATAATTTCCGAAAGAGAAAAAAAGCCTCACATACGTGAGGCTTTTTTTTTATTTAATACCCAAAGAGAATTCCTATTTGAAAAAAAAATGTTATTTTTGCAAATTGGTTGAAAACGAGATTACCTTAAGAATTTAGAATAACTTGATAAAAAAAATCAAAAAACACTTACCATATATACTATTCACATCTTCCATAACATTATCGAAAACTAAATAACCATGAGCAACAGGTATTGTATCATTATGGCTGGCGGAATAGGGAGCCGCTTTTGGCCTTTAAGCAAGAACAGCTACCCGAAACAGTTTCTTGACATACTAGGCACTGGCAAGAGTTTTATCCGCAGCACCTTTGAACGTTTTCTGGCCATTGTCCCAGCAGAGAATTTCCTTGTGGTAACAAATGCCGCATACAAAGACGCCGTATTGGAACATATTCCGGAGCTGAAACCCAACCAGATACTATGCGAACCCATGCGACGCAACACGGCACCATGTATAGCTTACGCATGTTACAGAATATTGTCACAACAGCAAAACGCCGTTATTGCTGTGACCCCTTCCGACCATCTAGTGACCAATGAAACAGAATTCCATAAAATAATAAACACAGGATTTGATTTCGTTGGGCAGGAAAGCAACGAAGAGGCCCTTGTCACAATAGGAATACGTCCAAGCCGTCCAGAGACAGGATATGGTTATATAGAGCTTCAGAAAGGAGACAATCCTCTGGGCGTTGTCTCGGCAATACAAGGTTTCAAAGAAAAACCCGACCTTGAGAGAGCAAAAGAGTATCTTGCCTCAGGCAATTACATGTGGAATTCCGGAATCTTTATCTGGTCATTGCAAGGCATACTGAAAGCATACCATAAATTCCTGCCTGATATGGCGGCGATTTTTGATAGTGGCAAACAGCTGTTCGGCACCGACGACGAGCAAGAGTTCATCGACAGCCATTTCGCGCAATGCGAAAACATCTCCATAGACTATGGTATAATGGAACGCGCAAAGAAACGCTACACTATCCCAGCTGAATTCGGGTGGAGCGATATAGGTACATGGGGCTCGCTTTTCACTCATGCAGACAAAGACAGCGATAACAATGCCCGCAAAGGCAACATTTATGTCAATGACACCAAAAACAGTATTGTGAATGTGGAAGATGGTGTAGAAGCCATCGTCGAAGGGCTTGACGGTTATTTAGTAGCCTATCGTGACCACTCGCTTTTAGTCTGCCGGCTATCAGAAGAGCAACATATAAAAGAATGGGTGGAGAAACTATAAAAAAACATAAGGCGATAAGCTAAGCTTATCGCCTTACATCTTTCAATTCAGAAACAACCGAACTTTCAGGCCTTTAACATTCACACAGCGGGTACAGCGTGCAAAATTGAGGATATTCCTGATAACGAGTTCAGAAGGCTGAACGGTGCTCGCAGATTCCGAAGATGTATTTGTGCTTTTGGGGCGAAAACCCCGTTTAAAATCGTACTCCTGCGTCATAAGCACTTCTTTTGAGTTGAACAATATGTCAATTACCTTTGTTAAAAAACAATCACGCCTTAAAAACAGAGAAAAACTCTTTTTATTGTATAAAATCTGTTTTTTAACATTTTTCTTTTCATTTAGCTTCGAAAGCTATTGTCAAAGCGGCAGGGAAGAAGGATGTTATAGACTGGTATTCTGGAATGTAGAGAATCTATTTGATATTTGGGACGACACAACAAAAAATGATGATGACTTCACACCTCGAGGGGAAAACCACTGGACAAAAGAGCGCTATACACATAAACTGACGAATATCTACAAAACCTTGGCGGCATTGGGGCAACACAAAAACGAAAGGTTTGACATGCCATGGATTGTTGGCATGGCAGAGGTTGAGAATGACAAGGTGCTGCGGGATTTGTGCTCGGGCACACCTCTTCGCAGACACAATTACGGCTATATTCACTTTGAATCGCCCGATAAAAGGGGTATAGACAACGCTATATTATATCGTAAAGACAAATATCGTCCTTTATACTCCAAAGCGATAAATGTCAGCGACAGCACAAAAGATTATTACACACGCGATATCCTTCTTGTAAATGGAGTTACCTCATATGGCGACACACTGATTGTATTAGAGAACCATTTCCCATCGAAACGTGGTGGCGCTGCTGCTGTTTTGCAGCGGCAAGAATTAGCCAGTATACTCAGGTATACCATGGACACGCTTTTAGAAGCTCACCCGTGCGCAGGCATTGTAGTGATGGGAGATTTCAACGCCTCGCCTGATGAGCCTGAAATAGCAAAAACACTAATGAAACGAGGCAATAAAGACTATCTGAACTTGATGTCAATGGTAGAGTCTGGCAGGGGGTCGCACAAATACCAAGGCAACTGGTCATGTCTTGATCAGATTATTGTGTCATCCACATTGTGGGATACAACAAGTTGTGCAAAAATGCATGTCATACAACACAGCGGACAGATATTCGACGCGCCATTCCTTCTTCTCGACGACGAAAGGTATATGGGCAAAAAAGTGTTCCGCACCTACATAGCCATGAAATACCAAGGAGGATACAGCGATCACCTACCTGTATTTATTGACATTAAAACTGTCAACAAAAACTAAACGGACAAAAATGTATTTTTTATCTATTTAATGATTAAGTTTTTTTTCTTTTACTGTAATGAGAAGATAGCGAGCGTCAGCGGGCCATTGGATGACAAAAAAAACATTCTGATGTTTTTTGTCTGTAAGTAATTATTATTTATATTTGCATAAAATATAAACATTAACCATTATGAAAAAGTATCTGAAAATCATCAATTTGATGTTGTTGTCGTTGATTAGTCTCAGTGCAAAGGCTCAGATAGGGAGCTATCATACTGTTACTTCCCAAATGATTATTAGCGAACCTTTTCTTCCATATGCAAACAATATCACGATAGGTGTATACCCCGACATGGCTGTGTCATATCACGAGGTGACAGTGTCGCCAGGCAATGTCGTTGGGTATGTGACAATCTGCAAGAATGCGGTATCTGCTCATAGAATA
>JAGCZH010000026.1 GCA_017960475.1 Bacteroidales bacterium
AAACATACTTGTCTGTCTCGACTTCCTTCCACTCGTAACATCCGAGTTCTTCATTGTACACATGGCGTGTCTGTGTCTTTTGTCTCATTTTTACTTTTGGTATTGCTCCCAAAAGTGTCAACTTTTTTCAGGTTAAGACAGAAGCGCAAGAATTACTAAATCTTTATAATAGCGGTAGTGCGGAATTTGTTGCCGTCTATGGGCGTCGTCGCGTCGGGAAGACTTTTCTTGTAGACGAGGCTCTGAAGGGTAAGATTACCTTCAGGCATGCAGGGCTGTCGCCCGTCGATGAACAGAACCGCAAGAACAATCTGAAAGAACAGCTCACCCACTTCTTCTTCTCTCTGCAGATGCAGGGGATGAAAGGCGGAAAGTGCCCGTCGTCATGGATGGAGGCTTTCTACATGCTGGCACAGCTGCTCGAGAAGAAGTCGAAGGATGACAAACGGCAGGTGGTGTTTATCGATGAACTTCCGTGGCTGGACACACCCCGCTCGGGATTCACTACAGCTTTTGAGGGCTTCTGGAATACTTGGGGCTGCCATCGTGACAACCTGATGCTGGTGGTGTGTGGCTCCGCCAGCTCGTGGATGCTCGACAACCTGATCAATAACCACGGCGGCCTCTATGGGCGCACAACTTACGAGATCAAGCTGCATCCCTTCACGCTGACGGAATGCGAAGATTATTACAAGAAAAAAGGCATCCGCCTGTCGCACTACGATATGGTGCAGAGCCATATGATTATGGGCGGCATTCCCTACTACCTCGGATATATGAAGAAAGGTCTCAGCTTGGCACAGAATATCGACCAGCTTTTCTTCGCCGAAGGTGCCAAACTGCACGACGAGTATGACCGGCTCTTTGCATCGGTATTCTCCAATCCGGAACAGATGAAACGTATCGTTCAACTGCTGGGTGGACGTCGTATGGGATACACACGTCAGGAGATACTCAAAAAGACGGGATTAGACGACTGCGGCGCATCGACCAAGATGCTGAGAGCGCTTGAGGCGAGCGACTTTATCCGGTCGTACGTCCCATTCGGGAAAGGAGCCCGCGATGTGCATTACAAACTGGTTGACCCGTTTTGCCTGTTCTATATGAAGTTCGTCCACGCGAAAAAAGAAATTGACCCAGAATTCTGGATGCATAATGTAACCTCTGCCAGCATTAATTCCTGGCGAGGGTTTGCTTTCGAGGAGGTCTGTTTCAACCACGTCGACAAAATAAAGCAGGCCCTCAATATCCTGGGCGTTTCCTCCAAACAATCCGGCTGGGCGGTAAGCGGTGACGAAGAGACCGAAGGCGGGCAAATCGATTTGCTGATTGAGCGAAAGGACGACGTGGTGAATATGTGCGAGATGAAATTCTACAGTGAGCAGTTCGCCGTCAGCAAAGCCTATCATGCCAAACTGGTACATCGGCAGAATCTTCTCACGGGACAACTGCCTCACAAGACTGTGGTGCAGCCGGTTCTGGTGACGACCGAGGGATTGGTTTATAATGAGTATAGTGGCATCTTCCAGAATGTTGTGACCATCGACGAACTGTTCTAAGGAAATAATATGAATTACGTTGACATGCAGATTATATTGCTGAATATCATACAATAGCTATTGCGAAGATTTTCGTATTGTTTCCGGAATAGCAAAAAATCTGTTTAGGAGGGAATAATTGGCCGGGCAACCCGGCGGCACAGGGGACACGATGTTGTCAATTTGAGACATCGACAATCAGCCCCCGAAGGGGGCGGCAGAAAATTAGCCGTGGGTATGAGCCCACGGTATGACGGACAAAAGTATTCTGAACCCCGAAGGGGTGGCATATTCCGACATTGGTTTGTGGCTCCATATACATGGACGGGACTATCGCCCGGCGGATGGGTTGTGGGGGGACTTACGACTGGATTGCTTTATCGCCACGCGAAGGTTGGAGAAATAGAACCTTCTGAACATCGACATACCGTAAATCTTTTTATACTGGCGCCAATAGCGGATGTATTTGCCGCTGCGGCGGGCAACACGAACAACAGCCAACCGGTGCCGCTCGGGACATCGCATGTATATCGGCTCGAAATCTTCCGCCTTCAACCCTTTCGCAAGCGTACGGCTGGCGTGACCCGACAACTCAATACCAAACAGCGACTCGCAATAGAGCGACATCATGTCGGCGAAAACGTCGACATCGGTTCCTTTCTTGAGATCGGCGAAGGCGGCGTAGTCGAAGTCCTCCGACATAAGCAGAACCGTCCAGTCGACCAAATCGCGCAGACGCACAGGATTGTGGAAAAAGACGGTATGATGCTCGATATGTTTGGCGATAAAGAAGGCCTCCTGCCACGAAGGCAAAAAACAAAGTCCGTCACTTTGCTCTGTGAAAAGCCACGCTGGGTCGTCCTGGTGATAGAGCAGGTAGTTGTGGCACTCGAAAGTGACATCCTTGTAGGAGAAAGAGACATGACGGGGATCTTTGCGCTCGACATAGAGACCCTGGCTCTCCATATAGGCGGCGATGGTCTCGGTGTCAGCGCCGGTATAGAGGTCGTTGTCGCCACATTCACGATGCTCAGGCTTCGGGAAACGACGGGACAGCGACGTTCCCTTCACGACATTGGTGGGCAAAGAAAGGCTTGCTTTCATCAATGAGGCAAAAGCGGTGAGCGCCGACTCACGGCTGCGGTTGTCCTCCTCGATGGTCTGCACCATGGAGAGGAAGTGGAAGAGCACACTTTTGGGCGGCCGCTGTTCTTTGGGCAGAAGCAGAATGGCATCGTAGAGCAACGCTGTGACGGCCTCGCGGCGAGAGAGGTCGAAAAGGGCGCTCCATTCCTCTTCGGACAAAGGCAGAGGGACTTTGTCGACGGAGTCGTGAAGGCCGAAAAGCGAGGCTGACAGCAGATGCACTAGTGTCGAAAAACGCGGCATAGGAGTGAAAGTGTGCGATGAAACAAAACATTAAACACGAGACGTTCCTTGAGGTTGCGAGGTTGGAAACCCTCGTCGACCAGATGACGGTAAAAGAATGGCTCGTAGAGACTCCACTTGACTCCTTTCACCGCAAGGACCCGCATATAAACGTATCTGTAACGGTGATAAAGAGCCTTTATGTTATCGTCGTGCCCTTGGTTCTCGCAATGGAACGCCTTGTCGTTTATCATTTTACCAAACGAGGCGAAAAAAGTCTCGACAGAGGGCATGAAGAGTGCGGCGCGGTCACGTCGCCACACGCCTGAGGTCAGCGAACGAGGCGCGACATTGTGTATATAGGGGCGGCAATTGTAGGCGCAGACGACGCTGTCGCAATGCGCCAACAGAGAGAGCACAAACAGGGAATCCTCGAGGATGGCCATATCCTGCTGGTAACGGAGTGTGGCGTTCTCCTCCAAGAAGGCGCGGGATATCCAATAGGTGGTGTGGTCGAGGCAATGGCTGCGTGGCAGCATGACAGCGCCCACAGCTTTTCGTTCCGGGAGCCGCTGCCAAGGCTTGTACTTATCATCACGACCCTCACGCATAGGGCCAAGATGCAGAAGCGCCGCATTGTCGGGGAGGGTGGCAAGGTCGTTCCATAGGAGAGCCAGGACTTGGGCGTCGACCTCGTCGTCGGAGTCGACAAACCAGAGGAAGCGTCCCTTGGCGGCTTCTATGCCGCGATTGCGAGCGGCGGCGGCACCTTGTCTGCCGCCTGTGGTCATTACCGACGATTGTATCTTGACGGGCAACGAATCGCGCAGCGTGGTTTCGGCATGCGACTTATCGTCGCCATCGACGACGACGACAACCTCGATGTCGCCATCATGGCCGGTGCAAGCCAAGGAGCGGAGGCATCGGGAGAGGGTGACGTCGTGTTCGCGGCAAGGAATGACGACAGAAAGCAGCATTGGCAAAAAACAACGGGCTGCGGCCGTTGGGTCGCAGCCCGAGATAGAAGTCTTTTGAAACTATTGTTATTTCTTCTCCGGCATTGCCTCGAGAGCGGCGAGCAGGAAGTCGTAGAATTTGACGCTGCTGGGGATGTTGGCGCGCTCGTCGGGGCTGTGAGGGCTCTGCAGTGTGGGGCCGAAACTGATCATATCCATGTCGGGATATTTGCCGCCAAGGAGACCGCACTCGAGACCAGCGTGGATGGCGACCACAGCGGGTTCTTTCTTGTAGAGTTTCTTGTAGGTCTGCTTCATGGTCTTGAGCAGAGGGCTCTTCATGTTGGGCTTCCAGCCAGGATAAGCGCCGCTGAGTTTGCAGGTGCCGCCAGCCAGTTCGGCGAGGCAGACGAGGCGTTCGGCGAGGGCTTCCTTGGCGGTGTCGACGGAGGAGCGGAGCAGGGCCTGAACGGTGAAGTTCTTGCCTGTGGTCTTGACGATGGCGAGGTTGAGAGAGGTCTCGACGAGGCCTTCCATATCGCGGCTCATGCGGATAACGCCGTTGGGAGCGACCATCATGGTGTTGATGATCTTCTGAGTGTCGGCGTCGGTGATGACATTCTGAGGCATGCGGACCTTGTCATATTTCATGAAGAAATCGGGCTCGACGCTGGAGAGCTCTTTCTTGACCCATCCAGCCACTTTGTCGAACTCGGCGAGGATGCACTCGGCGTGTTTCTTGGGGAAAGCGATGACAGCCTCACCGTCGCGAGGGATGGCGTTGCGCATGTTGCCGCCATTGACGCTGACAAGACGGAGACCACATTCGGCCACCCAGCGGAGATGGCGGAAGAGAAGCTTGTTGACATTGGCGCGGCCGGTGTTGATCTCCATACCGGAGTGGCCACCCTTGAGTCCGCCGAGGGTGAGCTTGTAGGCGACATAGTCCTTGGGGGCTTTCTCGGTGGCGTAGGGTATCGTCATGGTGGCGTCGATGCCGCCAGCGCAGCCGACATAGAGCTCGCCTTCAGTCTCGGAGTCGAGATTGAGAAGGAACTCGCCCTTAAGTTCGCCGGCCTTGAGACCGAAAGCACCGGTCATACCTGTTTCCTCGTCGGTGGTGATGAGAGCCTCGAGGGGACCATGTTTGATGGTCTTGGACTCGAAGACAGCCATGATGGCGGCAACGCCAAGGCCGTCGTCGGCGCCGAGGGTGGTATCGCAAGCGTATACCCAATCACCAACGATTTTGGTCTCGATAGGATCTTTCAGGAAGTCGTGCTTTTTGCCAGCGCGGGCCTGAGGCACCATATCCATGTGTGCTTGAAGGACAACAGGGCAACGTTTCTCCATTCCCTTGGTGGCGGGTTTGGTCATGATAACGTTTCCAACCTTGTCGACACGGCAGTCGATTTTTTTGCTTTTTGCCCACTTCACGAGGAAGTCGCGGACAGCCTCTTCATGCTTTGAGGGACGGGGGCAACGGGTCAGGGAGTAGAAATTGCTCCACAATGCTTTGGGTTCAAGATCTTTGATTGTCATAATGTTATATTATTAATTATTGTTTTCTCTTAATAATTCAAAAGGCAAAGGTACGTTTTTTTTATTTAACGACAAAATTTTTTTTTCGATTTTCGTTATTAAGATTAAAGTGATGATGAAAAAAACAAGGAAAATGATTATGGAGTTAAAGTGGGAGTTAAAATGGGAGTGAAAATGGGAGTTAAAGTGGAAGTTAAAATGGAAGTAAAAATGGAAGTAAAAATGGGAGTAAAAGTGGACAAATGGGGGTAATGGGGATTTTGAATTTCGAGAATACATTTAATTAATAAATTAAGTTATTACGGTTTTTTATGCGATGCCAAAAATGTCCCAGGGAATGTAACAGTATGCCGGGTTTCTGCAATGCTCTCTCCAGCATGCCTGAAGCCGCCGCTGTCTACGCCCACACCGGCGAGGAGCCCCCTATCTGCGGACAACGTGGCATTAGCAATATTTTTTTCGCCCACTGCAATCTGCAATGCGTTTTCTGCCAGAACCTCGACATCTCGCGTCCTTCGGTATCGCCCGAGAAAATCGGATTGCACAGCGTGGAGGAGATCATCGACGCCACAGCGGAGAGTCTTAAACAGACAGAGAACATTGTGGGTTTTGTCAGCGCGACACAATACTCCGACCTCGTCATTCCCATAATAGAAGGATTGCACGGGAAGGGGCTGCACCCGACAATAGTATATAACAGCAACGGATACGAGAGCGTCGATGTGTTGCGGCGGCTGGCTCCCTATGTGGACATTTACCTTCCCGACTACAAATACCGCGACAGCGACATAGCGGCGCGATACTCCCATGCGGCGGATTACCCCGAGGTGGCGGGCAACGCCATCAAGGAGATGTTCAACCAGAAAGGCGCCGCTCTGCCCACCGACGAAGGTTTGGCTTTCAACGGGCTCATAATACGCCATCTTGTCCTCCCCGGCCAGATACAGAATTCTCTCGACTGTCTGCGATGGATCGCCGACAACCTCTCGACAAACATACATATATCTCTCATGGCTCAATATTTCCCTCCAGCAGGGATAGAGCTTCCCGACCAACTGAACCGACGGCTGCGCAAGGAGGAATACGACCAAGTGGTGGAGGAATTCTACAACCTGGGATTTCATCGCGGCTGGGTGCAGGAACTGGATGCCGCCGACAACTACAAGCCACATTTCGAGGAGAAAACGACGTTTGGGGAAATTGAAAATTGAAAATTGAAAATTTTAAACCATTATAACCTTTTAGAAATAATAACGTAAAGCAATGGGAAGTAATAAAAGGAAGTAAATCTTCGATGGAAGTTAAATAGGAAGTTAAGCGCTGCGCGCAGGACAATACATATTCATTTGTCCACTTTTGCCGAAGGCTGCGTGGTATGCCTGCCGAGCTCGATGAGGCAACACCTATAGAAATAAAAAAAATACAGTGAGCAACTCCCACTTTAACTCCCATTTTAACTCCAACTTTTACTTCAGAAACATTTTACTTTTTTCCCACCATCACTAACTCTTTTAACTTTTCAAACCCTTTCCAACCTTTCTATGGCCAAGCAGGAAAAATTCGCCTTCGACTACGAAGAATACTTGAATGAGATTTTTGAGACCACAGCCATACTCTCGTGGAGCACCCACTATCCCGCTTTCACCTTCGCCTTCTATCTCAACCAGCTATACAACACACAATTAGAGCGTCAGGACGACATCTTTTTGGAGCAGAAAGAGGGCCAGATGAAATGCATTGTCTATTTCGGAAAAGACACAATAAAACATATAGCATACATTCTTGTCGACAATTCCGACAATATGATGTCGCCTAAGAAAGACAAAATTTTCGACAAAACCCTCCTCATAAAAGGTCCCGACGCATTCGAGATAGCTCAAAACATATATGACGACCTCAACGCCATGGCTCCCACTGATGTCTATCTCGACAACAGCGAAACCATGCGGCGACTGTTTTTGGATTCCGGCATTCTGGAGAGCGCTCTTTTCGATTTCTCCAAACCCGACGACCCCAAGTCGACCTATTTCAGCGACACACAAAACGAGAAAACTCTTCGCAAACGGCAGAAATTCATGAAAGAGCAGCGCATCTTCTTCTCCGACATCCTTCTCGCCGTCGACTCGCTACTTCCAGATTTTGAGAGCGAATAGCATGGCGTAATGGCCTTTTATCGCCCCTCTCGACCAAAAAAAGTTGCGACATTCAAAAAAAAGCGTACTTTTGCACGTTGAATTTTGCCGACAAAAAATCGGCAAAATACTTTATCCTACTAAAAAACAAGCAATTGTAACAAAACAAAACCATCATGGAAGAATCAAATGAAATGCTGAACACGCCGGAACAAGCCGACATGACAGCTAACAACGCAGAAAACAACGAAACTCTGCACACCACTGAAACTCTGGCAGAAAACACTGCTGACACCAATGAAACCGAGGCTCCTGAAGCCCAGAACGACACCACCGAAAACGAAAACGCCAACGACGTGAACAACATGCCTGTCGAGGAAAGCCCCGTCGAGGAGGAGCCCCTTGTGGATTATTCTGCCATGAGCCGTGAGGAACTCACCGAGGCTCTGCGCTCATTGCTCGAAACCGACGACATCACCTCCATCAAAAACCGTGTCGCCGCACTTCGCGTATGCTTCACCAACGCCGACAAAGAGGTCAGAAAAGAAGCTTTCGAGCGTTTCATCGCCGAAGGCGGAAACAAAGACGAATATGAATACCGTGAAGACGCCATCGCTGTGGAATACCACAAAGTGTATGACATCTACCGCGAACGCCGTCAGAAAAATATAGATGAGCAGGAAGCCATCAAGAAAAGCAACCTGGAAAAGAAACAGCAGATTCTTGAAGAGCTCCGCAAACTCATAGACAACGAGAACGAAACCCTGAAACAAGCCTACGACGCCTTCAACAGCATCCAGGAGCAATGGAAAGGCATTGGCGATGTGCCTCGCGCCGAGCTCAACGGCCTTTGGCAGAACTATCACTTCCTTGTTGAACAGTTCTTCAACAAGGTGAAGATGAACAAAGAGCTCATCCTCCTCGACCAGAAAAAGAACCTTGAGGCCAAGACCCTGCTCTGCGAGAAAGCCGAGGAGCTTATTGTCGAGCCCTCGATAACCAAAGCCGCCAAAGAGATCCAGAACCTCCGCGAGCAATGGCGCGAGATAGGTCCCGTGCCTCCCGAGCACAACGACGAGATTTGGACACGCTTCCGCACAGCGGCATCGCAAATAGACGAACGCCGTCGCGAATACTACGAGCAGCGCCATGAAGAGCAGGAGAAAAACCTCCTCGCCAAACAGGCCCTGTTGGAAAAAGCCAACGAGCTCACCACCGAGACTCCGACAACCACAAAGAAGTGGAACGAGGTGTCGGCCGCTCTCGACGAGCTGTTGAAGATATGGAAGACAATAGGTCCTGTCCCAAGAGAGCAGAACGAAGATATATGGAAGTCGTTCAAAGGCCGCATCGACAACTTCTACAACGAGAAGAAACAGCATTTCGAGTCGGTCAAAGACGAGCAGAACGAGAACTACAACAAGAAAATAGACCTCTGTCTCCAAGCCGAAGCCATCGCCAAACGCGACGACTGGAAGAAAGCCACCGAGGAATTGCTGAAACTCCAGGAGGAATGGAAACAGATAGGCCCTGTGAACAGGAAAGTGAGCGAGAAGATATGGCAGCGTTTCCGCGGCGCCTGCGACGAGTTCTTCAACCGCAAATCGGAGTATTTCACCACTCTTCGCGGCTCTGAGCAAGAGAATCTGGAGAAAAAGGAGGCCATCCTCGACGAACTCAAGTCCTACGCTTTTGGCGACAACAAGGAGGAGAACCTCGACGCCCTCAAAGACTTCCAACGCCGCTGGATGGAGATAGGCTTTGTTCCCATCGCCGAGAAACAGAGACTCCAGAAAGACTTCCGCGACACCATCAACAAGATGTTCGAGCAACTCAAGATCAGCGCCCGCGAGGCCGAGATCAGCAATTTCCGCGACAGCCTGCGCAACAACAAGGGCGGCCATCACGCCATCAACGACAAGCGCGAGCACATTGTGGAGCAAATCCAGAAACTGCGCAACGACATCAGTCTTTGGGAGAACAACCTCGGATTCCTCGCCAACTCCAAACAAGCCGACCTGCTGAAACAGGAATTCGAAAAGAAAATGCGCAGCGCACATCAAGAGATAGCCCTTCTCGAAGCGAAGCTGAAAATTCTTGACGAGCCTGCCGAGAACGAAAACAAAGCCTCTGAGGAGAGTCCCAAAGAGGAGGCATAATAACACCGTGTCAAAAGAAAAAATGACAACTAACAAGAAACGCAATGCCGGCACAATAGCTATTGTGCTGGCACTGCTGTTGTTTGTCGGGTGCGGTAGCAAGAGTCCCGTCAACGGCATCGAGATTGTCCGCTACGAGAAGCTGCTCTTCGAGACACAGCCACAGGAGATGCACGCGGCGCTGAAGACCTTCGCCAGCGAGAACGCCACTCCCCTGCTGACCATCTATCCCGACGACCCCGGTTTCATGAAAGAGATAGAGGGTTTTGTCGCCGACCCTGTGGTGAAAGACATATACAACATCACGAACAAACGCTATGGCGACCTCGCATGGCTGCAGCGGACTCTCAGCGAAGCCATAAAGAAAGCCGCCAAGGTTGACGACGAGATAAAGATAGCGAAAGTCTACACCCTTGTGTCGGGTATGGTCGACTACGACAAACGCATAATGGTCGACCGTGAGAGCGGTAGCGCCTGCATCTGCCTTGACCTATATGCGTTGCCACAGATGGAGAAATACAGCTACTTCAGCATGCCAATGTTCATAGTAGAGAGATGCGACAGCGCCTATCTGGCTACCGACTTCATGGCGGCAGTGGCACGCAAATACATCGTCGCCCCCGACGAGAAAAATGTCAGCATGCTCGACTTCATGATCTCGGAGGGTAAAGTGCTCTATTTCCTCGACCAGGTACTGCCCCGCACCGAGGACTTTATCAAAATACGATACACAGCGGAGCAGATGGAGTGGATGAAGAAAAACGAGAGCCAAGTGTGGACCTACTTCATCAAGAACGACCTACTGTATGAGAAAGACTTCACCCGATTCCACAATTTCGTCGACGAAGCGCCCAAGACCAACGCCTTCAACAATTCCGCACCCCGCACCACCGACTACATTGGATGGCAGATAGTGAAGAACTATATGAAGACCTCGGGATGCAGCATGAAAGAACTTTTCGACAACAACAACGCACAACAGATTCTTCAGGAATCGGGCTACAAACCATGAAAAAAAACATACTGTTCATAGTGAACCCCGTCTCGGGAGTGGGTAAACAGAAGAAAATCGAGGAGGTTATTGAGAGCAAGATTGACCATTCCCTGATAGATTATTCGATACAATACACCGAACGGATACATCATGGCCGTGACCTTGCCAAGGCCGCCGTGGAACAAGGCGTTTTCGACGCCATCGTCGCCGTCGGCGGTGACGGCAGCGTCAACGACATCGCCGGGGCTCTGGTCGGCAGCGACATTGCCCTCGCCATCATCCCTTGCGGTAGCGGCAACGGGCTTGCCAGAAATCTAAAAATACCTCTCACGCCAGCTCACGCCATAGAGGTTATCAACCACTTCAAAATCGCCGAGATCGACACTATCGATGTCAACGGCCACATTGTCGCCAGCATCGCCGGCATAGGCTTCGACGCCCATGTGGCTCGACGCATGAAACTGGCCAAGGTGCGCGGGCTCCAGGCTTATGCCAAAATCATCGTCGCCGACTACACCACATACAAAGAGCACACATACCGCCTTGTTATTGACGGCAAAGAGATTGAACGACAAGCGTGGTTTATCAGCTTCGCCAACTCCAACCAGTTTGGATACAACACCACTATAGCGCCTATGGCACAGCTTGACGACGGACTTATTGACATCTGTATCGTCGACCGTATTCCTCTGCTCCACCTACCTCTCACAGCACCCCTGCTCTATCTCAACCACTTCCAACTCTCGCAGCATGTGGAATACTACAAAGCCCATGAAGTGACCGTACTCAACAACAAAGAGCGATGGGTCAATATCGACGGTGAGGGTGAATCCATCGGGGAAGAGCTGCACTTTGTCAACAACAGAAAAAACCTCAAAATAATCGTAGGATGAGGGGAGTTGAAAATTTTGAATTTTGAATTTTGAAATAACACTAGAAATACTAGAGATACTAGAAAAAAAACTTTCTAACCTTTCTAACCTTTTTAACCTATAAAGATGAAACCGATAAAAAGCCTTCTTCTAATTGTTTCTCTGCTAATCACCTTCGCGGCTTCCGCACAGCGCGATTTATATCGAATCCTGAACGACAACTGGCAAGGTCTGCAAATTGAATTCGATATCAACAACCACACCATATCGCCTGTCAATTATGACGGAAGACAATTTGTCGACATTATCATAGACGGCATGATGCCGTCGTCGGAGGAAGGCGCTCCTTGTCTGCCACTTTTCTCACACCTTATAGAGGTGCCACAATGCGACGGTTTCGATATCAGCATAAGCCAGGCGGTTTACGACACCATATCGCTTAATGGATTTACACTTATGCCCGTCCAGCCCTCACGCTCAAAATCAGACACCTCAAGGCATCCCCTGACGATTGACAACAAGATATACTCCAGCAACGCTTTTTATGGTTTCGAGACAGCATCGGTGGAAGCCGTCGGCATTGCCCGCGACCGCCACTTGGCCCGTCTCCAGTTCTCCCCGATCAGCTACAACCCCGTTACCGGTCAGCTGGTGATCTGTCGTCACGCCATAGTCGATGTGCGTTACCGCAACAGTGACAGCGAAGCCTCGTTGAACCTGTTCAACCGCTACTATTCCCCACATTTCGCCAGCAACGCCATGGTGTTGAACAGCATTTACCCGAAATCCGTTCGCACCGCAGCGCCTGTACGCTACCTTATCGTCGCTCACAGCTCGTTCCGTGGACAGCTCAACAACTTTGTGCAATGGAAACGCCGCAAGGGTTTCATCACCGACATCGTCTACACCGACTCCGCCGCGGTAGGGTCGACCACGACATCCATAGCGGCTTTCATACAAAGCCAATACACCAATGCCACCACGGAAAAGCCCGCCCCCACTTATCTTCTGATTGTCGGCGACCACGAACAAGTGCCTGCCTTCAACGGCACCACATCGACAAGCCATATCACCGACCTTTACTACATTTCCTGGACTTCGGGCGACAATATTCCCGACTGCTACTGCGGACGTTTCTCGGCCCAGAATGAGTCCCAGCTTACGCCTCAGATCGAGAAGACTCTCATGTATGAGCAATATGGCTTTGCCGATCCCTCCTTCCTTGACCGCGCCATTCTTATTGCCGGCGTCGACGGTGGCACTTCCGGCGACTATGGCTACACACACGCCGACCCCGCCATGGATTACGCCGCCACAAACTATATCAATAGCAGCCATGGGTTCACACAGGTTATGTACTTCAAGAACAACACCTCGATTGTTCCCAACGCACCAGGTGTGACTGTGTCCAGCAGCGCCTCATCGAATTCCGCCACTGTGCGTGGCTACTACAACCAAGGTGCCGGATTCATCAACTATTCCGCCCATGGCAGCGCCACAAGCTGGGGCACGCCGAACTTCACCACCTCACATGTGAGTTCTATGACCAACAGCCAGAAATTCGGTCTTATGATAGGCAACTGCTGCCTCACGAACAAATTTGAGACCACCACATGTTTCGGAGAGTCCCTGTTGCGTAAAGACAACTACTGCGGCGCCGTAGGCTATATCGGCGGCAGCAACAGCACCTACTGGAATGAGGACTTCTACTGGGCTGTAGGATTGCGCTCCAGCATCGGCCCCTCGATGTCGATGGCTTACAATTCCGCCAATCTGGGCGCTTACGACCGTCTCTGCCACACCCACGGCGAAGCCTACAGCCAATGGGCGCTGACTCAAGGGGCTATCATGATGGTCGGCAACCTGGCCGTGGAGAGTTCCTCAACATCGCGCAAACTATATTATTGGGAAATATATCACCTTATGGGTGACCCCTCTGTGATGCCCTACCTTTGCCAAGCACCCCAGATGACTGTCGCAGCTCCGTCGATCATAACCGTGGGGACAACCACCATGACTGTGGTCGCCGCCCCCTATGCCTATATCGCTCTGACCGACAGCGCTACCCATACCCTTGTCGCCGCCTCATACGCCGACGCCAACGGTAGCGCCACTCTGGCTATCCCTACCACATTGGCTTTAGGCAACTATGAACTCGCAGCATCAGCGCAACAGTATCAGACCTCTTTCAGTAGCATCACCGTGATTCACCCCTCCGGCAGATTCCCCTCTGTGGTCGGAATCGAGCCCTCACAAAACATAGAGGCCGGCGCGACAATACAAGCGAACTTGTATGTCACCAACCTTGGCGACAGCACCGCCAACAACATCGCTATCAACCTCACACATTCGGCAGGCAACTCCCTCTCCATCTCGCCGTCAACTTTCAATATCAGCAACCTGAATCCTGGCGACACCATAGCTCTCAACACAACTATCCATGTTGACGGTTCTGTCGCCGACGGAACTTGTTTCTTGGTAAACTCCACGACATCATGCGATGGTCTTGACCAAACAATCTCAGGGTCACATACCCTCAGAGTCATCGCTCCCGTCGTAAACGTCGACTTAGGCAATAGCGACATCAGTATAATCCCCGGCGGCAACGCCAATATTGTGGCTGTGGTCAGCAACATAGGCCATGCGCCGCTGGTGTCAGACATTGTCTCTTTGGTCTCACCATCTCGTCTGATATCGGTATCCGCGTCATCGCTCCACAACCCCGATGACCTTTCGACCACTACCGAATTCACCCTCGCTCCGGGAGCAAGCCTCACAATAAACTACACCATCCATGCCGACAGCAGACTTCCTCTTGGCATCACCGTGCCGCTGTCGATTATCCACCATTACTCCACTCCTATCCAGGAATCAACCATCGACATGTTCGTAGGAGTCAACCCGCTGGAGAATTTCGAGAACAACACCTTCCACACCTCCGGATGGACTCAAGGCACCTACCAATGGACCATCACCAATCAGGAAGCCTACGAAGGAACCTACTGTCTGAGATCGACATCATCGCTCACACACAATCAGACAGCACAAATCAATATCGCTGTAACTCTAACCCAAGCCGACAGCATATCCTTTTACTATAAAGTGTCTTCGGAGACCAACTACGACAAATTCCATTTCCTGATTGACAACAACGACCAAATCACCCAGTCGGGTGAGGTGGATTGGACCCGCGCGGCATTTCTTGTCCCCGCCGGCTCGCATACCTTATCGTTCACCTATGCCAAAGACGTCAGCGTGAACCGTAACAGCGACTGCGCCTGGATTGACAACATCATTCTGCCCCACTCTTCCTATAATGTCTATTTCGAGAGCATAGACCTCTGCACAGGCGACAGCTACACCATCGCCGGCAACAGCATAAACACAGACACTCCTTGCGATTCAAGCCTCGTAATCACCTCACAGCAATCGGGTAATAACAGCAGTTACCATATCGTCGATTACAGTGTGCACCCATCATACAACATAGAGCAGAATGTCGCCGCCTGCGACAGCCTGCTATGGGTTGACAGCGTATACACCCAGTCGACCGACCTAAGTCATGTCTTCACCTCGGCTTTCGGCTGCGACTCTTTAGTTCTCAACCATCTGACAGTAAATCATTCTTATGCCGGAACCATTTTCGACACCACCGACGCAAGCTGCTATCAGTGGAACGATTCCACCTACCTTATGCCAGGCAGCTACACACAGTACTTCATTACCAGCGAGGGATGCGACAGCATTGTCACCCTTATGCTCACCTTTACCGACACCAACACATCGGACATTGCAAAACCAACATCTCTGCCAGATCCGATAAAAGTATATCCCAATCCCACAAGCGGCATACTTCATTTCGACAGACAAATCAGCGATGTCGCCATCTTTGATGCCAGTGGACGTTTATTGCTGCGTCAGCGTGACATAACGGCAATAGACATCTACGACCTACCCAACGGCGTTTACATTCTCCGCCTTGTCATCGACGCAGAAGGATCAACCACCATTGTGCGTGTGGTGAAAAAATAACAAGATCTGGGGAAAAGGGTAATACCGATCAGTATTTTGTTGTCACCGATTTGTGGCGGCCTCCCTTATAGAAATGCTTCTTCCAATAGCTGTTGTTCAAAGAGCTGATGGAGACCCCGTTTGAGGTGGAGGAATGCACAAACATATCGTCTTTAAGATATATAGCCACATGCGACACTTTGCCGTTGGAATTGGTGAAAAACAAGACATCGCCCTCTTTCAATGAGTTGCGGTTGATGAATTTGTCCATGTTTTTCTGTATGTCGTTGGCTGTACGATTGAGAGAGACACCGTATACCGACTTGAAAATCTTACCCACAAAACAAGAGCAATCTATACCGCTGGTAGTGCAGCCACCATATAAATAAGGAGTGCCGTACCATGAATCGATGGCAGAATAGAGCTTGGGATTGTCTTTGTCGTTAAGTTCTATGCCGGTAGTGTGGCCAGGGGTGTTGTTGCCAGAGGGGCGACGGTTGTTGCCGCCCGAGGGACGCACAGGCTGTTCCTGCACAAACTCATCGGCATAGAGCTGACCCACAATATAGTCCTCATCCTCGAGGTCCGTGTTGAAGAACCTCTTCAACGCGTCACACGACACCATTGTCATCGACAACAAAGCGACAGAGGCAAGCAGGGGAAAGATTTTTTTATATTTCATCGATTGTATTTTTTTTCATGAGGTTTCGTCACTCCTCTTCCTGCGCGCGGCTTACAACATAGACATCCTCATTGTCCCGTTTCATGTAGTAATTCTCACGCCCATAGCGTTCTATGGAGTCCATATTGTACATCAGCCTTCTCGCTTGGAGACTGTCTTTGACATATCCCTCCTGGAGAGTGTCGAGAGTGTGGTTCAGCTCGGCTATGTCGTGGCGAAGTGAGCGAACAACAAAGAGGTTGTTCTCGTCGAGGAACAAAATGACAAGCAAAAACACAAAAACAGCTATAACATACTTGTTCTTGATTATTTTCCAAAAAAGCGTGTCTTTGAACTTGGTCATGAAAGTGAAGAATGTTTGATAGTGAAACGTGATGTGAAATAGAATCTATATCCCCTCCTCTTATAGGAATAATCGATCAGCGTATCCGTAAACGTTGACCAGAGTGAAGCACATCACTCTTCATATTGTTGAGTTTGCGTATCTGTTGCGGTGTAGTGCCATATTTTTTGGCTATCGTGCTTAGGTTCTCTCCTTTTTTAACGGTGTGGTAGACATTCTTGTTTGCCGGCTTGTCGTTGCCTTTTGTCTGCTGGGTTTTTGTCGTGGTGGGGCTGGATGACACCGCTTTGGTGGTGTCCGATGATTGAGTCGTGGACGCGACAGCGGGTGCCTGTTGATATATCTTGAGTCTTGATCCGACCTTAAGGGTGCTTTTGCGGCTCTTGCCATTCCAGCGGCGCAAACTGCTGACAGAGACACCATACTTGGCGGCGATAGAGTTCCACGTCTCACCCTTGCCAACCTTATGGTATATCACAGTGGATTGCGCCACATTGGCGACGGCATTGACATTTATCGAATCCTTGGAGACCTTGTAGATGGAATCCTCATTCGAGAGGAATTTTGACAAATAGCGTGAAGGCACACAGAGGGCATAAACACGCGATGACGCAGGAACGACATCGGTCCTGTACTGCGGGTTAAGTTGCCGCAGTTGCTGTTTCGGGATACCTGTGAATCGTTCGACGACGCCCATGTGGACATTGCCGTGAAGGTGAATGGTGTCGACCTGGATAGGCAGCACATAATGACCGGCAGTCATACCATGCTCGTGATAATAGTTCATGATATATGTCGCCGCGATATATTTGGGCACATAGCCACGTGTCTCGCGAGGCAGGTAGGGATATATCTCCCAGAAGGTGCGTTTACCGCCAGAGCGGGCAATAGCCTTGTTGACGTTGCCAGGGCCACAGTTGTATGCCGCCATAGCCATCTGCCAGTCGCCATACATTTTGTAGAGGGCACGCAAAAGACGGGCGGCGGCGACGGTGGATTTATAGGGGTCGCGACGCTCGTCGACCAAAGAGCTTATCTCCAAATCGTAGCTACGACCGGAACTGTATATGAACTGCCAAAGTCCGGCGGCACCGGCGCGCGATGTCGCCTGGGGATTGAGGGCCGACTCCACAATGGTGAGATATTTCATCTCCTCAGGAACACCATATCTATCCAGAGTCTCCTCGAAAAGCGGGAAATAGTACTCCGACAGCGAGAGCATGGCGTCGAGTCGTCGGTTCATCATTCTCACATACGACTTGATGAATGCACGGACCTCCGAGTTGTAGGTCATCGGAACAACAGTGTGAAGATTCTGGAGTCGTCTGATAAACACCGAATCCGGTATGTTGTCAAACTCAGCATACATTTGTGAGGCACGACGGTTTTGATGACGGGTGGCCTGCTTGGCATATTGCTGCATATAGAAGAAATGCAACAGGCTGTCAAAGTTGGCCTCATCAATTTTGTTAAAATAGCTGGTATCAACCCCTTGCTTTGGCGTTTGCGCCATTGCCGAGGGCGACACCGCGACCGATAAAAACAACAAAAAAGAAGAGACGATGTATATACGGAATAATTTGTCCATTATTATTATTTTGGAACACTAACTCAAAAAACAATTATTTATTATGTTAAAAAGGTTAAAAGAATGAAAAACCATAAGAGGATAGGCAAGTCACATCCTGTTTTTTAACAAAAAAAACGGTCTCCGAATTATGAATATCTCCTTTTCAAACAGACAAAAACAAAAAAAATATCAAGATATAATACGCTGACAATAAACCAAAAGAATAAATTATTAACATTATATTTGTGATTCATGGAAATAATACTGAAAAAAAACAGCCAGAGATATCAAAAAAAATATTAATTTTGCAAAAGAAAAAAAAGAATAAACAACATATAACATAATGAGTACAAAGAAATTCACGTTGGTAATCAACCCAGGCGCCACATCCACCAAGGCCGCTATCTATGAAGGTGAAACCGAAGTCTTCACCGAGAATCTGAGCCACCCCATCGAGGAGATTCAGAAATTCAAAGAAGTAGCTGACCAGTTTGACTATCGCAAAGGTGCAATTCTGGACATGCTGAAACGTCACAATGTCGGAACCGATGAGATAGCCATTGTCATGGGACGAGGTGGCCTCACACGTCCCTGTGAGTCTGGAACCTATGAGGTCAACGACCTCATGAAACAGGAATGCCACGATGGTATCCAGGGCAAGCACGCTTGCAACCTCGGCGCTCTTATTGCCGACAGCATCTCACGCGAGATTGGCTTGGAGCACGCTTATATCAGCGACCCCGGCATCGTCGATGAACGTCCCGAGTTCGCGAAAATCAGCGGACATCCCGTTTTCGACCTCGACCCGTCGCACGAAGGTGTTATCTGGCATTGCCTTAACCAGAAAATGACCGCGAAGCTCTATGCCCGTGAACTCGGCAAGCACTATGAGGACCTCAACCTCATCATCGCCCACATGGGTGGTGGTGTCAGCGTAGGTATCCACAACCATGGTCGTGTCGTGGAGGTCAACAGAGCCCTGTGCGGACTTGGAGCCTTCTCCCCCACTCGTTGCGGAAGCATCAACGCCAGCAAACTTATCGAGGTGGCTTGCAGCGGCAAATACACCGAGGCACAACTTAAGAAGATGGTCACCGCCGAAGGTGGTTTCGTCGCCTACCTCGGAACCAACGACGCCTATGAAGTCGAGAAAAAAGCCCTCGCTGGCGACGCCAAATGCCAGTTGCTGGTCGACGCTTTCTGCTATCAGGTGTCTCTGGAGATAAGCCGTCTCGCTGCCGTGACTTGCGGCAAAGTCGACGCCATCCTGCTCACCGGCGGTATCTCTTACAGCAAGCCCTGGATGGCAGAGATCACAAAACGTGTCGAATGGATAGCTCCTGTCAAGGTTTACAAAGGCGAGAACGAGATGCTGGCTCTTGCCATTTGCGGAAAAGAGATTCTTGACGGCACCAAGGCCAAGATTTATAAATAAGCCTTTCCTGTCGCCATTCCTATAAAGACCTTAAGAACCTTTTCGGATCTTAAGGTCTTTAAACAATTATTAAACAACGACAACAAAAACTAAATGTTATGAAAAAAATAGTGACCACTTTGATTGCCTTTGCCGCCGTATTCGCCGCCATGGGACAGTCCAATGACGTCGTCGTGAAAAGAGGCAAAGCCATCATGGAAGAAAGCTACTACTACAACCTGAAACAGAAAGCGGACGCTTACTCCAAGATGGAGCAACAAAACGAAGAGTTGAAGAAGAAACTGGACAATGCCGAGAAAGACTTGATCAACGAAAAAAACAAACACGCCACTGCCAAGATGCAAAGCTTCAACGACTCCGCATCCTATGCCATCGGCAAAGACCTCGCCAACAACTGGCAGCAGCAGAACCTTGGCATCAACCTGAGAATCGTCGCCCAGTCGCTTCTTGACGTCGCGCATGGCACCAACAATTGGAACTACTCCCAGATGAATCCTATCTTGCGCCGTTTCCAAGCTCAATTCGAGGAGAATGAGAGAAAGAAACGTCAGGAAATGATGGCATCTATCGAGACCAACAAAAAAGAAGGCGCCGAATTCTTGAAGAACAACGCCAAAGACAAATCGGTCAAGACCACCAAGAGCGGTCTCCAGTACAAGAAAATCAAAGACGGCAACGGCAAACGCCCCAACGCCAAAAACACTGTCAAGGTTCACTACACCGGCAAACTCCTCAACGGCAAAGTCTTCGACAGCAGCGTTCAGCGCGGCGAGCCCATGGAGTTCCCTGTAGGCGAAGTCATCGCCGGATGGACAGAGGGACTTCAGCTGATGGATGAGGGCTCGAAATACATTCTTTATATCCCTCACAATCTTGGCTACGGCGACAATCCCGTAGGCGACATACCTCCAGGATCAACTCTGATATTCGAAGTGGAGCTTATCAAGATTGTGAAATAATCAGGTTCTAAAAAAACAATCTTCAAGTCACATCATATGTCGAACACTTTCGGCACCAGATTTAAAGTAACCACCTATGGTGAATCCCACGGAGTCGCCATAGGTGGTGTTATTGACGGCTGTCCCGCGGGCTTGCGCTACGACGACGCATTGATGGTTTCCGAAATGGCTCGTCGTCATGAAGGCAAAGGGGCAACCACCCGTAAAGAGGCCGACATCGTCGAGATTCTGTCGGGCATTCATAACGGCTACACTCTGGGCACCCCCATCGCTTTCAGAATAGCGAATGGCGATGTGAGAAGCGACGACTATACGGCCTTGGAGAATCTCTACCGACCCGGTCACGCCGACTACACTTATGATGCCCGCTATGGTCGCCGCGATTATCGTGGCGGCGGCAGGGCCTCGGGAAGAGAAACCGCGGCGCATGTGGCAGCAGGTGCCATAGCCAAAATGCTGCTTCTCACAAAAGGCATAAGCATCAATGCGGCAATAGCTGAAGTCTATGAGGCTGAAACCAACGACAGCGCCGCAGGTGTGATAGCATGCTCTGTCGACGGTGTTCCTGCCGGATTGGGCGACCCCGTATTCGACAAACTCAACGCCCGTCTGGCAGCGGCGATGCTCAGCATACCGTCGGCCATCGGGTTTGAGATAGGCGCCGGATTCGCTGCGGCGAGAATGAAAGGCAGCCAATACCGCGACAACTGGAAAGGCGACGGCTCGATGGCAACGCTAACCAACCACTGCGGAGGCATACAAGGCGGCATAAGCAACGGCATGCCTATTGTTTTCCGTGTGGCTTTTCACCCTGTGGTGACAATTGGTCAACCCACTCAATGCGTCGACAAAAACGGCGATCTTCACACATGGCAGCCTCAAGGCCGTCACGACAGCAACCACCTGCCTCGCACCATAGTGGTTGTTGAGGCCATGGCCGCTTTGACCCTGGCCGATTTCATGGTACAAACAACACATACCCTTTGATACACAATGACAAAAAAAACAAACACATATAAATTCAGAATCGCTCGAGCACTCTCTTTTTTCACCATCATGCTGGCGTTATCGGCATGTGGCGGAAACAAAGAGAAAGGAACCATGACATTCACCATTGAAGGTCATCTGGACAACGCCGCCGACCGCACCCTTTACATAGCCGAAATGACACCCAACAACGGTGAGCAATTCATTGACTCTTTGAAGTGCGATAATAAAGGCTATTTCAAATACAAAGGCAAAATGGCTTACCAGACCTTCTTCGACCTTCACTGCAGCGAGTACGACTACATTGTGCTGGTGCCTGCCGACGGAGAGAAAATCGAAGTGACCGGCGACGCCAACGAATTGAACGCCAACTATCAGGTAAAAGGATCTCCAGAATCGCAACTCATGTGGCAGATAATGGATTATGTCAACACCGCCAACATCGCTATTGCCGACATCGCACAGCAAGACAAAAAGAACAAAGAGACTCTGAGCCCCGACGAATACGAGATTCAGCACAGAATAACCGACTCCCTTTTCATCGCCGAGCGTCAAACGATATATATGATGCTCAGCAAATTCATTGACGACAATTACGGTTCCTTGGCCACACTCTATGCCATCGACGCACCTTTCAACCACATTATGAGAGTCTTCTATGCCGAACAGGACTTCGAAGTCTTCGAGAATGTTCTTGATGGTTTGACCGAGAAAAACCCCGACAACCCACACACAAAAAACTACCGTACCCGTGTGGAATGCGCACGCAGCGCACGCATGCTTGCCGCTCAGCAGCAGCAAGAGTCACAACAAATAATAGTAGAATAACACCACACCCATCCCCTCGCGAATGACAAAGACAAAGACCTTCTTCATCACCGACGCCCATCTGGGCAGCGGTGACGACAGCGTAACAAGGGAGAAAGACCTGGTGCGCTGGCTTCATGCTGTAGAGCCAGAGGCGGCGCGCATTGTCATGCTTGGCGACATTTTCGACTTCTGGTTCACCTACAAACACGCTGTGCCTCGAGGTTTCATCAGGGTGCTGGGAGCCCTTGCCGAGGTGGCCGACAAAGGGGTTGAGTTGCATTTTTTCATCGGCAACCACGACATGTGGCTGTTCGACTATCTGGAGAAAGAAATGGGAGTGATAATGCACTCCAAGCCCGAGACCATGCTTATTGACGGGAAAAAATTCCTTATAGGTCATGGCGATGGTATGGGAAACCAGGACAAAAGCTATTTGTTGCTGAAACGGGTGTTTCGCAGCAGGCTGAACCAGTGGTTGTTTGCGGGTGTGCACCCCAACATCAGTTTCCCCTTTGCCCAACGTTGGTCCAACAGCAGCCGTCGCCGTCACAGCATAAAATACAACGGCTATCTCGGCGACGACAAAGAAGCCATATTCCTGTTCTGCAAAGCGCAACAGGAAACAACCATCGAAAAAGGCGAGAAGCCATATGACTATTTCATTTTCGGTCATCGTCACACCCCCATATGCCGTCCTGTGGGCAATGCCTCCTACATCAATGTGGGCAACTGGATTGAGAACCGCGACTATGCCGTTTTCGACGGTGAAAACTGCGAGCTGAGAAAGTTTTAGTATTGTGGAGAAAACGCCACGCAAAAGCCAGGGGGGGTAAAAAAATACACTAACCTTATGACAAAGAAACGAATAATAGGCATAGGAGAGACTGTTTTTGACATCATCTTCAAGGACGACCAGCCGCAAAGAGCCGTTCCTGGCGGCTCGACTTTCAACAGTATCGTCTCACTCGGACGCGCCGGTGTGCCTTGCGCCATAGTTACGGAGACAGGAGACGACCATATTAGCGACATCATCTGCCGTTTTCTGTGTGACAACGGTGTGTCGACGGAATATGTGTGCCGCCATGAAAATACAAAGTCGCATATCTCTTTGGCGTTTCTGGATAAAAACAACGACGCACAATACATTTTTCACAAAGACCACGCCTCTGTGACGCTTGACGGCAAAATGCCTGTTATCGGACAAGACGACATTGTACTCTTTGGCTCGTTCTTCGCAATCAATCCGGTCATACGCCCTGTTGTTGGTTCTTTGTTGCGATCAGCCCGTCAAGCGGGAGCTTGGCTATACTACGATATCAACTTCCGCAAAAACCATATCGCCGACCTGCCCGACGTGATGTCCAATATCGAGGAGAATATGAATCTGTCCGATGTTGTTCGTGGTTCTATGGAAGACTTCGGTTTTCTTTATGGCCTTCACGATGGCGAGGAGATATACAAACGGGTGAGCCCCCTCTGCGACAAGTTGATACTAACCGATGGAGCAAACAGCATCCGCGTCTATACTCCCGAAGGCCATGAGACATTCCCTGTGGAAAAGGTAGAGACAGTAAGTACTGTGGGAGCGGGAGACAATTTCAACGCAGGATATATATATGCAGTGATACAAGGTCTGCAAGATGAGGCTTCCCGCATTCAGATGGCGCAGCTATGGAGCCAGGATGTCTGCCGCCAGATAGGAAACAACATCAGCGACGAACTGGTAGCAAGGCTAAAGCAATAGAAGAATGACGCGAATCAGGCAATTACGAGCAGAAGAGACACCGCTGTTGGACAACTTCCTCTATGAGGCCATCTTCATCCCCGACGGCGTTGACGCTCCGCCCAAGTCCATCATCGAGAACGATGAGTTGCAGGTGTATGTGAGGAATTTCGGGAAAATGCCCGACGACAGATGCCTTGTCGCCGAATGCGACGGAATGGTTGTCGGAGCGGTGTGGACAAGGGTGATGAACGACTACGGCCATATCGCCGACGGCATACCCTCGCTGGCAATGTCGCTCTACAAGGAATACCGGAACAAAGGCATCGGCACAAAGCTGCTTGAACAGATGTTACAACTTCTGCGGAAAGAGGGATACCAGCAGGTGTCGCTTTCGGTCCAAAAGGAGAACTATGCGGTAAGGATGTACCGAAAGGTTGGATTTGAGGTGCTGAAAGAGACCGAAGAGGAATATATAATGGTGTGTAGTCTTAATCCAAAGGAACCATGATACAGAAACATTGCCACGAATGCGGAGCCGCCCTCGTTGAGAGGGAATTGGAGGGAGAGGGCATCGTGCCTTACTGCCCCCAATGCGGGCAGTACCGCTTCCCGATGTATAATGTCGCCGTGAGCATGATCGTCATCAACGAGGAGACGGGCGAGATACTCCTTATCAAGCAGTACGGAAGGCCTAACTTCATCCTTGTTGCTGGCTATGTGAACCGTGGCGAGCAAGTGGAGCATGCCGTGATTCGAGAGGTCAAAGAAGAGACGGGCATGACCGTCAGCCGCATCAAGTTCAACCGTACCAGCTTCTTCGAGCCCTCCAACACGCTGATGTGCAACTTCACGGCATTTGTGAAAGACTCAAGCGAGATGTCGCCCAACGGTGAGATAGACTCCTACCAATGGTTCACGCCCGACGAGGCCCGGAGGAACATCCGCCCCGACAGCCTCGCCCAGAAATTCCTTAACGCCTACCTTGACGAATGAAAGACCTATAATATGATAGACCAGATAATTGAATACAACAAGAAGTTCGTTGCCGAGAAAGGCTACGAGAAGTATGTCACCGACAAATATCCCGACAAGAAGCTCGCCGTGCTATCGTGCATGGACACTCGTCTTACCGAGCTGCTTCCCGCCGCCCTCGGTTTACGCAACGGCGACGCGAAGATTATCAAAAACGCCGGCGGCCTCGTCATCACACCCTTCGACTCGGCGATACGTAGCCTGATAGTGGCTATATACGAACTCGGCGTCGACAGCATCATGGTTGTGGCTCACTCCCATTGCGGCGCATGCCACATGAGCTATAGCCATTTCCACGACGAGATGCTGGCGAGGGGCGTCACTGACCAAACTCTCGACACCATTCGCAAGTGTGGCATCGACCTCAACCATTGGCTGGAGGGATTCAAAGACACCGAGGAGTCGGTACGAAAAACCGTGGAGATAATACGCACCCATCCTCTTGTGCCAAAAGACATTACTGTCAGAGGTTTTATCATCGACTCCGAGACAGGATTGCTGCAAGAGATAAGATAAATCGAATTTTGAATTTCGACTTTCTCTTGTAGGAGTGCTCTTCGAGCAGAAATCGAACAAATCTGAAAAAAATCAAACAAATAAGATAATATAAAAGATTTGAAAGATTTGATGTTATTTGAAAGATTTCTCGCGAAGCGACCCACAATTCACTAATTTTCGATTTTCAACTATCAATTTTCACAGTGCTCAGGACAATACAGATTCATTTGTCCACTTTTATTCCCAATTTAACTCCCAATTTAACTCCCACTTTTACTTCCTCTTTAACTTCAGAATTATTATCACCATCACTAAAAAGGTTTAAAAGGTTACGAGTTTTTTGCTGTATCAAGAAAAAATTGTATTTTTGCAGATTGAAAATAAAAACCAAAAAGGAATGTAGAACGCTGACCACCAATGTGATCGATTAACACAAGAAGGGAGGAACCATGATTGAGACCATCCAAAACGGCTCCTTAAAATGGCATCATATCACCAACCCAAGCGAAGATGACTTTCGCTTTATGCTGGAAAATTTCAATTTCCACCCTCTTGACATCGAGGACTGCCGTGGTACCAACCAACGTCCAAAGATTGACGAATACGACGACTACTACTTCCTTATTCTCCATTTCCCCTATTTCGACAAAGGCAACAAGAATGTGCGTATCCAGGAGGTGAAAATCTTCTGGGGCAAGGACTATATCATCACCATCGGGAAATCACACTTCGTGGTGAAAAAACTCTTCGACGAGGTCAGTGAGGACCTTGCCGAAAACGACGAGGACACCCTCGAGGCAATGTCCTGCAGCGACCTGCTGCTCTACACCATCCTCGACCGCCTTATGCTGGAGACTTACCAACTCATACTCCGCATAGGTTCGGAAATAGACTTGATCAACTACGACATCTTCAACAAGAAAGCCCGCAACATCATCGAGCTTATCTCTATAACACGCCGCAACATCATCCTCCTCAACACTACGTTCAAACCTCAGCTGCGAGTGCTCCACATGTTTGAAAGCGGCGGCATCAAAGGCTTTGTTGACCCCGAGAAGGTCGATATGGAAGACTACTGGGGCGATATCCTCGACCAGTACCAGAAGATGTACGACCTCGTCGAGGACGACGGCGAACTTATCGAGGGTCTTTCAAAAACTTTCGACTCTTTGCAGACAAACCGCACCAACGACATCATGCGTGTGCTTACCTATTTCAGCACCGTCATGCTTCCTCTTACGGTGGTGGCAAGCTTGTTCGGCATGAACGTCGATTTCCCATTCACCAACAACACAATCTCTTTCTGGGTGATATTGGGCGCTATGGCTCTGCTAACCACAGGTCTGTTGATATATTTCAACAGGATAGCGAACAGATAAGAGGGAATTATGAATTTTGAATGGTGATTTAGCGAAATCATCATGGGGAGTCGCTTCGCGAGAAATCTCTCAAATATTAAAAAAATCTTTCAAATCTTTTATTTCTAATTTGTTTGATTTTTTCAGATTTGTCGGATTTCTGCTCGAAGAGCAATCCTACATGAGGGAAATTGGAAATTGCTGTGGGGGTTAGAAGGTTTGGGTTTCGGCGACGACGGCGTTCATAGGAACATCGAAAGGCTCCACAGGTATAGCATCAAAGATTTGGAAATCGAAAGCCACACCAACCTTGACAGCACGATTGGTGGACTTGAGAAGACGGTCGTAGAAACCTCTACCCCGCCCCATCCTGTTACGCTGCCTATCGAAGGCGACGCCAGGCACAACAATCATGTCGATGGCGTCGAGGTCGTTAAAAACAGGCCCTACGGGTTCGGGAATGCCAAACTGCGGTCCTGGCACCATACTATCAGCTCCAGTATAACGTCGCAACAGGAGATCATCACCATCGACACAAGGCAACAAAATGGTTTTCTTTTCATACCACCGTGGTACAAAGTCGTGGGTGTGCACCTCATCGTCCATCGACCAATACAACAACACTGTGTCGGCATTGACGAAAGCGGGAAGGGACTCGACTTTTTTCATGATGGCTTGTGATCGTAAAATCTTATCTTCGAGCGAGACCTCACGTTTCGAGGCTCTGACTATTTTGCGCAGTTCTTGTTTGGTCATGGCAAAAATTGAAAATTGAAAAATAGTGACCTGTGATCAGTGACCTGTGGAAGAGTTGGTGTTGAAAAAACACAAGGGAACCACCGAACGGTCCCCTTGATAGTTATTGAATAACGCTGAAAAAGAGGGTTGGCGTTAGAATGGCAAATCGTCGTCTCCCTCTGCCGGCTTAGCGGCAAAAGGTGTCTGCTCCGCTGCAGGGACCGCTGCGGCAGGGGCTGGGGCTTGTGCCGCTGCAGGAGCCGCTGTGGGTACTCCGGCAACCATAGGAACAACACGAATGCAACGCAAATCGGTATACCAGCGCTCGTTAAACTCGCGTGACTCTGGCGAGAAGGTGACAACAACAGGGCTGTTGAGGGCTATGCCATTGATCATCGCGATACGGTCTTCGCCGAAAAGTGTGAAGGCAACCTGACGAGGATAATCGCTGTCGGTCTCAATCACAAAACCACCTCTTACCCAAGGGCCACGCTGTGACTCTCCTCTAACCTCGGGCAAAATCTTAATAAATCTTCCTGTAATATCCATATTATTATTTTTTTGATTATTATCCATTTACGACTTACTTTATAAGCTCAAGCCTATACAAGTTCAGGGTACAAAAATACACAAAAAGTATTAGAGCAACGCCCCATTTTTGAAAAAAAGTTTTGAACAATGACACAATATTTATTGTCCATTATTAGTTATGCTATTTCAATCGTGATTGGTGAGTCATATCACTTTTAATTTTCAATTTTTATTTTCAATTTTCAATTTCCCCAAGTCTATGCCAATGTTTTACACACCCAAGCCGAGGCAGTTTCACTACAAGCCCCGTTTCTACGATCCCGAAAAAGAGGAATGGGAGAAACTGAAAACCAAATACCGGCTTGAGAAGGGTCTCCCTCTTGACGACGAGAAACTAGCCAAGGAGTATCAATCCGAGGCAATGCCAGACGAAAACACATCGCCAGAAGCCAACAGTTCCGACGACGACCTGGAGTATTTCCGCCGCAAGGTGCGAAGCATAGAGCGTGAGGAACGTGAGAAAAAGCAACATCTGACTGTCAACGACCTGTTCCGCAAACGCGAGAAGCCCCAATTCCACTATGTGTCGAGATTCGACTCGGAAGGCAACCTCAAAGACCCCACCTCGTTGAGCAGCGAGGAGAATATGAAGAAAAGGAGAATAACACGCCGCTTCGACAACGACGACGATTGGGACAGATTCAAACCCATTCCCGCAGGAAAAATAATCGCCTACACCCTGGCGGCAATCCTTATCTTACTGTTTATATTCATGTAACAACATCAAGCTATGAGTTTACGCAATACAATCAGAGTCTCTTTTTTATTGGCGCTGGCCATATTGCCCTTCGCAGCAAAGACAGCAAACGCCGAGGAATTGCAAAGCAGCCGCACCTCAGCCGACATGGTCATAGATGAGGCAACCAGATACCTGGGCACACCCTACCGTTGGGGCGGCAAAACCCCAGAGGGCTTCGACTGCGCAGGGTTTACCAGATTTGTATATAGCCAGTTCGGCATAAGCCTTGCGCCATCGGCAGCGCCACAATACAAGCAAGGTCAGGCAGTGAAAAAGAGCAACATCGCCAAAGGTGATCTCGTCTTTTACGGCGGAAGCAAAAAAACACGAGCCATAGGACATGTGGGCATAGTTACCGATGTCACTCCCGACGGATTCTCCTTCATTCACGCCTCCCGAAGCGGCGTGAGGATATCTTCATCCAAAGAGGCCTACTACAGCCGCAGATACATAGGCGCCTGCAGAGTACTCAACGCAGTAACATCCAAAACTTTGCGTCATGTGCCAAAATACGACGACTCCATAACGAGAAAAAACGTCAGAGTCGAGGACACCATAATAACGATAGCGATGGTCGGCGACATGATGCTGGGCACAACATACCCCTCCAACCAGCTTCCCGCCAATGACGGCAAGAACCTTTTCGACGACTGCAAAGAGATTCTCCGCCACGCCGATATCGCTGTGGGCAACTGCGAGGGAGCCATAAGCAAAAGCACCAAGTGCACCAAAGGCAAAGGGAAATACAGCTACGCATTCCGAATGCCGCCATCATATGCCGAACTCTTCAAAGACGCCGGATTCGACTTCCTGAGCTTGGCAAACAACCACTCCAACGACTTCAACACGGAAGGCATCAAGGAGACCATGAAGATGCTCGACAGCATGAACATAAAATATGCCGGTGTGAAGGGATTGTGCCGCTCCGCCTTGATGACCCGCAAAGGGGTGAAATACGGTTTCTGCGCCTTTGGACACAACAGCTACACCTACCGCCATCAAGACATAGCCACTGTGAAAGAGATACTCAAGTCACTACGCGACTCGTGCGACATACTGATAGTGTCGTTCCATGGCGGCGCCGAAGGCAAAGACAAAACACATCTGCCTGAGGGTAAAGAGACTTTCTTGGGTGAGGACCGCGGCTCATTGCGCAGCTTCGCGCACATGTGCATCGACGAAGGCGCCGACCTTGTGTATGGTCATGGGCCTCATGTGTGCCGCGCCGTCGAGATATACAAAGGGCATTTCATAGCCTACAGCCTCGGCAATTTCTGCACACCAGCGGGCATTAATGTCAGCGGCATCTCAGGTTACGCTCCTGTTATCACTGTAAGAATAAACCGCAAAGGCAAAGTCGTGGACGGACGCATCCATTCCTTCATTCAAACCTACGGCAAGGGACCGAAGAGCGACGCCGAGAACAAAGTGTCAAAATCGATACGTTCTCTGACAAACTCCGACTTCGTCAATCCCCACATAGAGATCTCCGACGACGGAACGTTTTTGCCGAAGTGAGGTTGGAAAGGTTAAAAAGTTAAAAAGTTGAAAAGGTTAAAAAGGTAATTTGAATTTTCCTTTCACCATTCACCATTCACCATTCACCATTTATCTCAGCCACGATCTGGGGTTCTGGCTTTCACGGCCTTTCCATAGCTGGAAACTGAACTCACCATGACCATCGGAGTCGTTGGCCACTCGACCTATGACAGCGCGTGTGGCTATGGTCTGTCCCGCTTTAACACTCACCGAGGCGAGGTTGCAATAAACGGTCATAAATTCGCCATGACGGATAATGATGCCTGTCGTGCCGTTGGGGCAAGTGAACACACGTGACACCGTGCCCTTGAACACAGCATAAACGTTGGTGCCCTGGACCGTCTGGAGGTCTATACCATTGTTCATGTTCTGCCCACCGCTTTCGTGGGTGTAAAGGCCGTAATTACGAACTATAGAGGTATACGCCACCGGCCATGCAAGTCTGCCTTTGTTAGAGGCGAAGTCATTGCTGAGCGCAGCCTCCTCGCTAGTGGTTTTATCGGTAACGGTGGTAGAGGCAGGAGCTGGTTTGTCTGACAGTTTTGTCGTCGTTCCCGAAGCTTTGGTGGTTTTGGCTGATGTAGCCCCCTTGGCCGATGCTGAGGCTTTGGCAGCGGCACGCTGTTCCGCGGCTTTGCGGACCTCCTCGTCTATAAGACGCTGTATTTGTTGTTGTAGTTTACGTTTCTGTTTCTCTTTTGCCGACAGTTGGTTGGAGAGCTGCTTTTCATTGGCGCGGGACTGCTGCACAGAGGCCTCTTTCTGCCGTTGTTCTTTGGCGAGCTGGTCCCTGTTGCGCTTCTCCTGAGTCAGGAGCTCACTCTGCTGTAATTTCTGTTGCTGGAGCGCGTTGCCGACCTCCTGAAGCTGGCGTTCGGTCTCACGAATCTTGCGCGACTGCTGCAGGCGGTACTCGTTATATTTTTTGAAGTATTTGGCACGCAGAAGAGCTTTGTTGTATGAAGGAGTGTCAAAAAGGAGAACCCATTTGTCAATATTGTTGTACTCACGGTAAAGGGAGCGTACTGTGGCGGCGTATTCCTCCTGGAGTGTTTGACGACGACTTTGTATATGAGAGATACTGTCGTTCATTCGGGTAATCTGACCGTCAAGATGATAGAGCTGCCCGTTGATATTGTCAATAAGTTTGTTGCGCTCCTTGATTTTTTTGTTGAGGGAGGCAAGCTGCGAATTGGTGAGCTTCGTGTTTTTCTTGGCTTTGGCGAGCTCGGCGTTAAGACGTTTTATCTCAGTCTCCAGCTGGGTTTTCTCCTTCTCGAGCTGCTTCTTGGATTTTGACTGGCTCATGGCCGTAGAGGGGATGAGAAGAGCGAGAAGAAAAAAGAAGAGGAGTATATGTCTGCGACTCATAGGTTGTTGGATGTATTGATCTTTGTTATTGGCAACGAGTTTTTTTGAGAACGTATGTGTGAAAAAAATATTGTGTGTCAACAGGAAGAAAAAACACCATCATGAAAAATGTTTACTTTTCAAACAAACTTGTTATTTGGGATTTTTGTGTAAATTTGCATTCCGCAGCAAACGCCATCATAATGGCAACTGCTATAATTATCAATTAATTAAAAATAATAAAATATATATAGAAATGGAAAAACTGATCATCACCGCCGCCATTTGCGGCGCAGAAGTCACAAAAGAGCAAAACCCCAATGTACCTTACACCGTAGAAGAGATTGTGCGCGAGGCAAAATCAGCCGTTGACGCTGGCGCCGCCATAGTACACCTTCATGTCCGTGAGGACGATGGCAAGCCCACCCAGAGCCATGTGCGCTTCCAAGAATGCACCGAGGCCATTCTTAAAGAATGCCCGAATGTGATCTTGATACCCTCCACCGGCGGCGCTGTTGGTATGACTCCCGACGAGCGTCTGGATTCGACAAATACCACTCCCATACCAGAGATGGCGACACTCGACTGCGGCACCTGCAATTTCGGTGACGAGATCTTCGACAACACCATGCCCACCATGCGCGCCTTTGGAAAGCGCATGATTGAGAAAGGCATCAAGCCCGAATATGAGTGCTTCGAGATGGGTCACTTAGACACCATCCTGACTATGGCACGCAAAGGTGAGGTTCCTGGCAACCCGATGCAATTCAACTTTGTCCTCGGCGTTCCCGGATGCACCCCTGCCACAGTAGACAACCTCTGCTGGTTGGTGAACAAAATCCCCGCAGGCAGCACATGGACAGCAACAGGTATCGGCCGTCATGCCTTCACATTGGCAGCTCCCGCTATCGTCATGGGCGGCAACGTCCGCGTAGGCTTCGAGGACAACCTCTATCTTGAGCGCGGCGTCCTCGCCAAGAGCAACGGCGAACTTGTCGACAAAGTCGTCAGAATGGCCAAACTTCTTGGCCGTCAGGTGGCAACAAGCGACGAAGCCCGTGAGATCCTCAGCCTTAAAAAGAGATAGTCAATCAAGAAACAAAATAAAAAGATGAGAAAAATATTCATTCTGGCGTTGGCTCTTATAACCATGGGCAGCGCTATGGCCCAGGAGCCGACACGCACCCGTGATGAGATGCGCCAATACCTGCTTAAGACCAAGCACAAACGCGACTTCTCCCAACAGTACAAAAACAGCAATATACCCTTGGCACCCGCAACCCAAGAGACCAAAAACGGAAGCAAGAGCGCAGGGCTTCAGCTTCCCGCCAACAACTGGTTCCCCGGCGAATGGGAAGAGGTCAAGGCCATTGTTGTGACACCTTACTACGACCACCTTGTCCCTGGCCATGAGAACAACGGCAGCTGGTTTGCCGATCCCGTTGTGACAGGATATGCCGACTACTACTACGGCAGCTACCAGAACCAGCAAGGCGGAGGTCCTTACATCTCAGTTATCGACACCAGCAACCAAACGTTCTCCAATGTGTTCTACTATCTGATGGACGCCATCCAGCTGGGAGGCGCAGAGGCATGGGTGCGTATCGAGAACGCCTCTGACAGCGGCGCAGTGCTCAGAAAGCTTGCCCGCATGAACCTCCGCAGCGACAACGTGAAGTTCATCGTAGGTCCCGGCAACTCGTTCTGGTTCCGCGACTGCGGTCCCATCTGTTTCTACTATGGCGACCAAGACAGCGTAGGTATGGTCGACTTCATGTATTACCCCGGACGCGCCCTCGACGACTCCCTTCCCTCGCTGATAGAGGAGCAGATGGGCATCCCCAACTACATCACCACCATAGAGTGGGAAGGCGGCAACTGTGTCGTTGACGGCACCGGCATGGTGCTCAGCAGCGACGCCATCTACTCAGGCAATGCCGACACCTATGGACAGATATCGTGGGACGGCACCAACACCAGCACCATAAACTACCAGTCAAAAAGCCCATTGACACACGCACAGGTCAAGGACTCCCTGGCCCATATCCTAGGTCCCCGCGGCGCACATATACTACCCGCATTCAAATATGACGGCGGCACCGGTCACGTAGACCTCTACTGCGACATGTGGGACGAGAACGAGTTCATATTCTCCAAATTCCCCGCATACTGCAGCAACTGGACCGACGCCAAGACGGCGGCGAAGAACATCGACTCGCTGTGCAGCTACACCAGCCTCTTCGGCAAGAACTACAAGTGCCACTACATCCCCTTCCCATGTGCCAACAACGGTGCAAACTTCTCAAGCCAGTCCCAGTACGACAACTACTTCACCCGCACCTACAGCAACCACACCTTCGTGAACAATGTCATCATTCAGCCTTGTTTCTCGAATGTTGTCAACGGCCAACCCAGCTCCGAATGGGATCGTCTTCGCATCGACTCTGTCCGCATGGCATACCCAGGCTACACCATCTATCCTATCAATGTGGCCTCCTTCGACGGTAGCGGCGGCGCCATTCACTGCATCACCAAGCAGATTCCCGCCGACAATCCCGTCCGCATTCTTCATCCCAGCATTACTGGCAACACCGAAGATATGTACACCTCGACCGACGCTCCCATCACCGCCACAATCACCAACAAGAGCGGCATCCAGAGCGCCAAGGTTGTATACCGGATCGCCGGCGGCCAATGGCAAGAGGTTGCTCTCACCCCTGGCAGCGATAACAGCTTCACCGGCAGCATAGCCACTTCCGGCCAACTGAGCGGCAGCGACACCAAGGTGGAATACTATATCTCCGCCACCAGCAACAACGGCAAGACCATCACCAAGCCAATGACAGCATCCCAGGGTGGTTACTACACCTTCTACCTTGGCCACAACGACAACGTTGGCATCGACAACGTCGAGGCTCAGAATTTCGGTCAGTTCTATCCCAATCCCGCCAACGGCATCGCCAACATCGACATCACTCTTGGCAATGAGGCCAACTATGAGGTAAGCATCGTTGACGAGATGGGACGCATGGTTCACAGAAGCGACCTTAAAGCCTCTGGCAGCATTGTCTACAGCATCGCCACTGAAAAGCTGGGCACCGGCGTCTACCACGTCGTTTTCCAGAGCAAAGACGAACGCATCGTGCGCCGACTGATTGTGAAATGATAGAGTATATCGACTTTCATACACACAGACCTACTGCGGAGGGTGTTATCACCCCCCGCAGTTTTGGTATACATCCATGGGAATGCGAGAACGAGGAGGCACAAAGTTACCAAGAGTTCAAGGCCAAGTACCACGACAACTTTGCCGACACCGATATCATAGGCGAATGCGGATTGGACAAATGCAGCAAAGCCCGTTGGGAGAGGCAGCAAGAGGTATTCGACTGGCATATCAGGATGTCGATGGAGCTGCGAAAACCCATGGTGATACACTGTGTGCGAGCTTTCAACGAACTGATGGAGCTGCGTCGCCAAAACAGGGGAGACACCTGGGTTGTGCACGGCTTCACAGGCTCACCGCAAATGGCCGAACAACTGTTTCGCAGCGGCATCTGGGTGTCGTTCGGAGCCGCAATCCTTGACGAAAGAAGATCAAAGGCAAGAGAGTGCCTGGGAGACATCCGCAGCCCGTTCATGCTCGAGACGGACGACTCCACCTGCGGCATAGAAGCCGTATACAACGCCGCCGCAGACATTAGAAAAACAACCCTCGCAGAGCTATGCCATACAATAAAAGAGAGTTATCTTGCGTTGTTTTGGGGAATTGAAAATTGAAAGTTGAAAATTAGTGAATGGTGATGAGCGAGAATTAATCCCTTAATTTTTAAACGTGAAACGTTAAACCCTTATAACCCTTATAACCTTTCAAAGATGAAAGCCATCTCTGGGATAATAACCACTCTCAACGAAGAGCAAAATATAGGTGACGCCATCAAGTCGCTCCAGCAAGTGTGCGACGAGGTGGTTGTTGTCGACTCTGTGAGCAGCGACAACACCGTTGAGATAGCACGCCAATGCGGCGCCAAAGTGATCGAACAGCCCTATTTAGGTGACGGGATACAGAAAAATGTGGCTCTATCACATGTCAAAAACAACTGGGTGATAAGCATTGACGCTGACGAGCGTCTGACTCCCGAACTTGTCAACTTCATCGAGAGAACGGACTTCGACACAACGCAATACGACGGCTTCGCTGTGCGCAGAAGGAACTATGTGGGGAGCCGCTGGGTGAAATGCTGCCGATGGTACCCCGACTACCTTGTGCGCATTTACCGTCACGACAAACTGCGCTTCTGCGATGTGAAACAGCACTCACATGTCCCTACCGACAACACAAAGCAAATCAAAGCCGACCTCATTCACTACAGATACAAAAACTGCGGCGAGTTGTTCGCCAAGCCAGGGAGGAACTACAGCAGCCGCGGGGCGAAAGTGCTCTACCTCTCCGGCAAGAAGGTGCACGCCTGGTCGCCTGTGGGTCACGGATTGGGAGCCTTTATGGTGAACTACTTCCTGCGCGGCGGCATATGGGGCGGCATCGACGGCTTGACATTGTCACTATCCATAGCGCAAAACAGCTACCTGAAATATGCCAAAGTATTGGAATGGCAACGCGACCCCAAAGTGAGGGAAAGTGAGAATTTCGACAATGTATGGTAAATTGAAAATTGAAAATTGAAAGTTGAAAATTGAAAATTGAAAATTATTTAGTGAATCGTGAATGGTGAATGGTGATAAGCGAGAATTAATCCCTTATTTTTTAAACGTAAAACGTTAAACCTTTTAAACATTTTAACCCTTAAATAATGCCTGAAAGGAAAATCGAGGAACCGCTGTTTTATAAAAGCTACAGCATAGAGCAGAAGAAAAGACTGTATGAGGCTCTTGGCGAGTTGTATTCCGACAACAAAAGAGAGCTCTTCGAGCGTCTGTCCCAATACCGCACACGGCATATCGCCGTTGTCCTTGAGGACATCTACCAGGCACACAACGCCAGCGCCGTGTTGCGCAGCTGCGACTGCTTCGGAGTCCAAGATGTGCATGTCGTGGAGAAAAACAACAGTTTCAACCCCGCCGGCGATGTCGCCGTGGGCAGCAGCAAATGGGTCGACTACTACAAACACGAAAACATCGCCGAGGCCTATAAACACCTTAGAAGCAAAGGATACAGAATTGTCGCCACACTGCCACATGAGAACGACACGATGATAGGCGATTTAGAGCTTGACCAACCTGTAGCGCTGGTGTTTGGCACCGAGCTGACGGGATTAACCCGTGAGGCTATTGATGGCGCCGACGCATACGTGAAAATCCCTATGTACGGCTTTACCGAGAGTTTCAACATCTCAGTTTGCGCCGCGCTTTGCCTTTTCAGCACCACCGAACGCCTGAGGCGCGGCAGCGACATCAGGTGGCAGATGAGCGAGGAGGAGCTTCTGGAGTTAAAAATAGGATGGAGCATCCAAGCCATACGCGACGGTGAAAAAGTCGCTCGCAAGGTGGCGGAGTCCATCATTGGCTAAGCCTCAGCCGAGTCGAGACAACAAAAAAGCCGTCCTCACCCTAAGAAAAAACAAAAAAATAGACCATATATACTTTTTTTAGTATCTTTGTAATACTAATTATAGCAACAAAAACAAAATAACATACTAACAATGAAACGAATACTAACTTTTGCAGCAATTCTTTTGATTGGACAAAGCATGCTGTTTGCCCAAAGCGGCATATCTGTTTCGGAGCAGGAAGTGCCCGAACGCTTTGTAAAAGACTTCAACAGACTCTCTGACGGAGCGAAAGACGTTGATTGGCGCTATATCGACACCCTTGTCTACGACGCCTATTTCACGAATGAAAGCGGCACATTCACCGCATACCGTTTTTCGCCCAAAGGCACTGAGACCCGTTGGTATGTGGAGGATAAATACTATCCTCACAGCATTGTGGATTTTGTCGCCGATCAATATCCTGGCTACAAAATCAAAGAGCTGTACATCCTGATGATTAAAAACAAAGCCACCTATCAGGTCCTGATTGGTAAAAAGAAAGGCTTTTTTGTAACGAAATGGCGTCATTTGAAACTTCTGAACTTCGAGACCGACGGCAAATTTATTGACGCAATAGAGTACTAAAAAACTTGTCAAACACAAAAGACGCCCTCCCAATCGAACGGCGTCTTTATAATAAAAAAAACATCCGACAATGAAAAGGAGCGTTCTATCTCTCACCATTGCAATCCTCTTACTCTCAGTCGCAGCATGCAACAGCAAAGAGAGCCAAATGAAAAGCGACGTACAGCGTTTGGTAGACAAGGTTGAAAAGTGCTATGCCGTAGTCAACGACGACATGGAGGAAGACGACTATGATTTTTTCCAAAGCTGCAACGACGAGCTCACCACTCTCAGCGACTCCATGAGAGTCAAATACTCAAGCAAGGAGGAGAACAACCAATTCAACAAACTATTTATTGAAGAGGCAAAGAAAAGGGACATCAACAACGATTTTGTAGACATGTGGGAGGAGCTTTTCGAGATGAACGAGTGAAAATTGAAAGTTGAAAATTGAAAATTGAAAGTTGAAAATTAGTGAATGGTGAAGCGTGAATCGTGAATGGTGAATCGTGAATGGTGAAAGGAAAATTCAAAATTCAAAATTCAAAATTCGACATTCGAATTACCCTTTTAAACTTTTAAACTTTTGAACCTTTATAACCTTTTAAACCTTAAATCATGAAGAAAATATCATTATTAGTTTTGTCGATGGCCATGATGGCTGGCATCAAGGCACAGAGCGTTCAGGAAGTCACCGTCCAATTTGGCGACTACACTGTTCCCGCATACACCGTTTCCATCAACCAGAGTAAGGACGTGACCACAGAGGCTTTGAATCAGAGGCTGAAAGAGTCGGGTTTGAAAACAGGCAAAGAGAACGGATACGTTGCTGTTCAGAACCAGACATTCACCGACATTTACAGCCAGCCTGTTGATTTTTACGCCAAGGTCGACGAGCAGGGCAAGAAGAAAAACCGTGTCACCGTGGTGACATTCTTTGCCAAATCGCCCAATCTGACGATCAGCCAGAACGAGCTCAACATCAACGTGCGTCGTTTCGCCGAAGGCTTCCCCTATTATGTCGACAAATTCGAGGCCCAGAAAAAAGTTGGAGCTTCCGAAGCCGAATTGAAGAAAGCCCAGAAGACCCAATCGAAGGCTGTGGCCGCAGCGGCGTCGATAGAGAAAGACATCGCCTCCGACCGTGAGAAGATAGCCAAGAAAGAGGCAGAGATAGAGAAATACAACAAAAAGATTGAAAGCCTTCGCGCCGACATTGAGAAGCTAAATGCCAGCATAGAGAAGAAGACGGGCAAAAAAGCCGAAGCCGACGAGAAAGTGAACAAAGCCAACGAGGCAGTGCAGTCGTCGGAGAGCGACGTGAACCGCTACCGCCAACAAGTAGGCGACTAATCCTTGTATTTAACAATGACATAAAAAAGTTCACAGCCGTAGCTGTGAACTTTTTTTCATTCCTTGAAATGATCCAATCCGCAACCTTCTTTTAAACTCCAATTTCCAGGGGGTTAACACCCCCGTATGTGTTATGTCGCCCCTTTCGGGGCTACAGGAGATAAGTCCCCAGCGGGGACGACATATATCAGCCGTGGGTGAAAACCCACAGATACATCGACAATACAAAAAAAGGACCCCCGATGGGGCGGCACATTTCAAAAAAGGTATTTTGTGGTCCCGTCGGGGTTTGATGTAAAAAAAAATTGTCAGCTTTCGTAGTTGGGGTTGAAGTCGCCCCTACTCACCACAGTTTCATAGCCTATTCGCTTCATCCTCATCTCGGTGCATGCCATGCATTCCGCCGACTCCTCGCCTGTGCATATCTTATTGTCGTAGATGGCATAGTCTTTGCGGTGGTCGCGAGGAGAGAGATTGGGCATAACCACATTGGCGCCAAACTGGATGCCTAGCTCCCGCCCCTGCGGATGCAAGGTTCCGAGCGCCGTTGTCGCCGGAAGCAAAACATGTGGATGTAAAAGACGTATTATCGCCAGAAGCCTCAATGTTGTCTGCACCGAGCCATTGGGCATATTGGCAAAAGGAGTGTCGTGAGCCGATATGAAAGGACCTATGCCCACCATGTGAGGCTGAAAATTGCGTATGAACTGCAGGTCGGCATAGAGCGTGTCGACGGTTTGGAAGGGAGAGCCTACCATGAAGCCGCAACCTACCTGGTAACCTATCTCCTTAAGAGCATAGAGACAGTCGATACGATTTTGCCACGACATCTCGGCGGGGTGAAGCTGAGCATAATGTTCGGGGGAGGCTGTTTCATGACGCAGAAGATAGCGATTGGCGCCGGCATCGAAAAGAGCCTGATAGCTTTCACGGCTGCGCTCGCCCAGAGAAAGAGTTATAGCGCAGTCGGGAAAACGCTCACGCACAGTGCTGACTATGCGGCACATGCGCTTGTCGTCGAACCAGCCGTCCTCGCCTCCCTGCATAACAAAGGTGCGAAAGCCCAACTTGTATCCCGTCTCACAACAACGATAGATGTCCTCGTCGGTGAGCCGATAACGAACCGCCGTGGTATTGCTGCGTCGCAATCCACAATAGAGACAATCGTTCTTGCAATGGCTGGACAACTCTATAAGTCCTCGGATGAAGACCTTGTTGCCATATACCTTGTTTGCCTCCTCGCGAGCCGAAGACTTCAATGCCTCGATACAGGAAGCCTCGTTAGTGGTAAGAAGCATTTCTAGCTCATGGCGAGAAATGTCCCGTTCGTTTTTTATTTTCTCGACAACGGTCATATCTTATTTCATTGTTTTGCAAGACGCCTCGCCTCTGGCGGCGGGCTGGCAACATGCGGGAAGTTTCTCTATGGCACGGGGGTTGGGTTTTTGGTTGGCAGTACGAACACCATTAGCGGCGAGAGCCTTCTCAATCTTTTCGGGAGTTGTTTTGCCATCACGATAGACCACGGTGACCGATTTCTTGTCAAGATTAAGAGTCCACTCCACCACTCCACGCTCGTAGGCGAGTGTGCGCTCGATGGTGGCGTTCAAGCCTTTGCAGCAATAGCCAGGAATGGAGATCTCGGTGGTGCGGTTATTGGGGTTCTTCTTCTGAGCGAAGGCTGTGCCAACAAAGAGCAATGACAGAGCAACAAGAAGGATTATTTTTTTCATGATTGGTGATGTTTAATGTTTTACGTTTGTCGGATGTATTAAACCCTGTTTTTTCAACCACAAAAACGGAACGAAATGAGAATTATTGTAAAAAAAGATGTAATTTTGCAGTTCGAAAAGGTGAACGTGGGACGACATGGTCCTCGAAGAGGCTGGCGACAGAGCTCGGGTCTCCTACTCTATCGTCGAGTCACCTCTCTTCGATATAACGCAGATCACAAACAAAAAAACATAATCATGAAAAGACTTATTGTCATTATATGCCTATTGCTATCTGGCTGGTGTGCAAACGCACAGCAGCCAAGCGCAACTTTTGAAAAGATCTGGTTGGAACACAACGTTATGCAAGACGGGGTGTCGTGTTTGAAAGTGCATGTGAAATTCACAGTCAAAAACATGCGCAATCAGAAATGTTGGGTAGTCGCATTTTTTGAGAGTCCCCAAGGGGTTGGAATTCCTGACAAGAACGGGAAGTATTGTTCAGTAAAAGGGGAAGTATCAGCTTATAATTTTATAACGCCGACATCTGACAACGCTATATACAATGACGTTACCATCACCATTCCTAACGATGAAATACATTTCCTGCCGGGCAAACATGATTATTTTACAAGAGTGGTCTTGTTCAAACACAGCGATAACAGCGAAATTCCCGGCAGCTCGGAATATGCCAGCTTCACAGCAACGTTGGATGACAACCCGGCACAACCTCAAAACAACCAACCCGTGGCCAACAATGCAAACGGCGGAGAGACAAAGATCTTTGTTGACAAGCTGGGTATCGAAAGTGGTGCTCGCATGAATGATGAGAAAACGCCCTGCCTTGTTATTCACGCCAAGCTACGCACCGAAAACCTGAAAGACAAAAAATGCCTGCTTGGCGTATACTTCCAATTCGCCAATGGCGAGAAACTGAAGGATATCAATCATAACTTTTGTGCTGGCGACCAGGTGGCAGCGTCAATCGATTTCACGCCTGACTACACAAACACAACCTTCCACGACATGCATATCAAAATACCTGTCTCCGAGTTGCATTTGCCTACGGGAGGAACCTACAGCCTTAAGCTGGGCTATGGTGCATTCGACATCAGCGGCGGCAACTCAAAGCAGTTAGCCATCGGAGAAGGTCCTGAGTTCACAATTTACACGTATGGGACAGACATGATATGCTGCGATATAAAACATTGTTCGTCATTTGCTTTCGGGAAACGCATGGGTGATTGTTATTTCAAAGACAGCCAGAGCATACTGTCCACTTATGGATACGCAACTCTTAGGTTTTTGATTGAATCCGGGACATACAGGGTCTCCGTAGGTACTAAATACTATACCTACACCGGGGAGGACAACGACTATTATATCTTCAAGCAGGCAAATCGTAAAGTATCCGTTATCCCTACGGAATACATCAATTTAGGATATACCAGCGTACCAAAAAACCACAGAACTGAGGTGACATTCAACATCGAGCCCAATGGAGCGATCCTGAAAGTCGCCAAAAATGGAGGACATATAGTTTACGACAACCATAGCGGCAACGCCGTCACCTTGAATCAGGAACTTACACGCAATGAAATCCTTGCCATAGATCGAAGCAGGGGAAGCGGCTCGGATAGTCCGGTGATAATCGCCCCCTACAACCCAGGAAACACCGATGTCCCTGTTCCAAACCCATCCAGCTCGTCCGAAAAGAAATCAAAGAGGAGGCCTTGCCCTGTTTGTGGTGGTTCCGGCGAAGGATGGGAGGAAATCGTTTACGGACCATGTTACGTTGCTGACTGCGAAGAATACTGTCCCAAATGCAAAGCAGTATTATCCCCTCATTCACATATCAATCACTCATGCCGTGGATGCCACGGAAATAAATATGTTGATTGGTGACGCCATACTCTGGTGGCGCGGATCGCCTGGCTACTGCACGTTGAAACGGAGGCCGAGATAGAAGAGACGGCCCATGAGGGGCGCATACACAACCGAGGCGTCGAAGCCTGTCGAGAAGGGCTTGTCGTAGCCTATGACGGGATGGGGCTGGACATAACCTGTGATATTCTCTACGCCGCCATACAACTCAAAACGCTTGAATCGCCGCGACACCTGCCCAAGCATATAGATATATGCCGGCGCCTCGTCGGGCACCATACCTTGCGCGGTGCCATAGTTGACGGGGATGCGCTGGGGGCCGTTGAATTGCGTGGTGAAATCGAAGCGCCACTTGTCGTAACGGGTGTGGTAACTCAGCACCATCAACGCTTTCCATAGCGATGTGTAGGGTTTGCGCACCATTGTGCCCAGTGAGGGCGACATATAGCGCACGTCGTTGACCTTGCCAGCCAACGAGACGGTGAAGCCTGTAAGTGGCTCTATACTGAAATCGGCCTGCACGACATTGGAGAAACTACGGCCGGAAAGAGGTGTGAGACGCACCTCCGACTCATCGGCATCAAGGTCGACGAGGAGCTGGCTTACAAACTCGGTGTGGTAGAAGTCGACGGTGAAGGTCATCTCCCGGTCGTCGTCAAGTTTCACTTTCTTGGCGAGATTGAGCCCGCCGTTCCAGGCCTCCTCCAAAGGAACATAATCGCGATAATCCCATCGTTCCGCATTCGCACCAGGAGCATTGTCGAAGATCCAAACACGGCTTGACGCCAAAAGCCCCATGTTCTCGGCTACGACTGTGGGGGAACGGAACCCCCGTCCCGCAGAGCCTCGCAGCACCCATCCCTTGACCACCTGCCAACGGAAATGAAGCCGAGGTGTGACAAGATGGCGTTGATAGAAGCTGTTGTAGTCGTAGCGCAATCCCAAAGTGGCATTGAAGTCGTCGCCATAACGGAAGGTAAACTGACCAAAAGCGCCCGGGACAAACGACGTTGTGTTGAAGAAGAACTGTGGTAAACCTTCGGCTGAGATGATTAAAGGGTAATGGAAAACAATGGCCTTCTCGAGCATCTCGCTGACGTCGTTATAGCTTGCCGAAACACCAAAGTCGACAACATGGCCGCCGCTCACCTCGGCATTGACAAGCAGGTTGACATAGAGGTCGCGCTGGTCGCCGCTGTAATCTGTCTGGCCATAGAAGGCGTCGCGACGCTCCCATGTGCCACTTATCTGGGAACCGAACGAGGCTGTGTTGCTTATGGCGAAACCGTTCTTTGAGAAGAAATGCAACCGGTCGGTGACGCCACCGAAACCATAGATTGTGTCGCTGCCCCGCATTTCGCGCTCGAAACGCATATCTCCACCCAGCCGGTTCTCATGGATGTAGTTGAACAAGGTCTGCGAGACAAGCCCGTTCTTGCCCTCGTAATGCCAACGATTGGCAATGTTAAGCTGGTTCTGCAACGGGGAATCCATATATCCATCATGGCCGATATGGTCGCTGCGCATAGCGCCGTAGGTGCCGTAGAGCAACAGACCTGTGGCAAGCCGATCGCTGAAACGATGGCTCACGCGAGCCGTCAACTCGGAGCGCAGCTCACTATTCTCATACAGGTTGAGCGAGAAGCGGTCGTCCTTATTGGGTTTTTGATACTCAAGATTTATCGTACCTGTTATCGCTTCGTAGCCGTTTTTGACTGTCGCCACACCCTTGCTGACCGAGATGCTCTCCATCCACTGTCCAGGAACATAGCCCAAGCCAAAGGGCGCCGCGATGCCACGAAGGAAAGGTGTATTTTCGAGCAACATCTGTGAGTAGACTCCGGTGAGGCCCAAGAGCTGTATCTGTTTGCTGCCCGACACAGCGTCGCTGTATCCCACATCGACAGTGGCTGAATTCTCAAAGCTCTCACCAAGATTGCAACATGCCAACCCTCGCAGACCTTCCGAGGTGATCACCTCGGTAAGCTCGAGTGAAGCCATGTTTGTGAACTGATTCTTGCGGCGGCTCCTAATGGTGACTCTACCCAGACGCTTGCTGCCGCGGACAAGAGAAAAAGTGACGACAGTGTCGCCATGGACAAGGATTGTGTCGTTCTCATAGCCCATAATCCTTGCGACGAGATGATTCTCCCTATCATGCAAAGGCAACGAGAAAGAGCCATCGGGGGTGGCGCTGACAGTGCCTTTATCGGTACCACTCCAGAAAACACCTACTCCCACTAGGGGCTCTTGGGTCTGTGCGTCGACGACACGGCCTTTCACCGTCTGACTTATGGCATAGCCCTGCAGACACAATAAGAGAGTCAACACCATCGTCGACTTGTGTCCAAGCAGCAAAGAACGATAGCGAGTCATATAATTCTCAACTTAACGCAAAGTGACCGGATGATCAGAATATCAATCCAACTCCCAACTTGTAGACCATATTGCCGTCGGAATAGCGCATGATGCGTCCGTCGACAGCGATGACACTAAACAAATCAATGCCGACGCCAAAAGCCAGTGAGTATTTGGAGAAATCGATGTTCTTTTCCTTAACGCTCTTGATGGAGGTATAAAACTCAGGACCAACCAGAACCCTCAGGGTAAAAAAGTCCTGCACATCAAGCAACCGAACTCCCGCCATAATCGGCACCGAGAAGTTGACATCGCTGATATGCTGAAACATATAAAGAGCGGATTTGATAAACTCACCCTGTGCGTCGACAGAGTCCCACACCGACCCTATGGAGATATTGGCCTCCGCCTGCACTGTAATCCATTTGCCCGGGTTGAGCCGGAAGAACAGCCCTACCTCACTGCTCTTCAGAAGGTCGGTGGAGAGGGAGAAATCCTTGGTCTCCGACTGAACTGTGGAAATCATCTCATCGACCGACAATGTTGAATACTGCAGTTTAAGACCCGACTGGAAAAACTGGGCTTTGAGAGGTGTCGTGACAAACAACGACATTAGCAGCGCCACAAGAAGAATCTTTTTCATAAGTATTGTTTAATGTTTTATGTTTTACGTTTAAAGGTGGCTCGGAAGATATTAGTTGGAGTTAAAGTAGAAGTTAAAATGGAAGTTAAAATGGGAGTAAAAGTGGACAAATGAATATCTATTGTCCTGCGCGCAGCGCTTAACTTCCTTTTTTACTCCCTTCGAAGATTAACTTCCTTTTATTACTTCCCATGGTTTTACGGTTTATGTTTAACATTTTAAGTTTTAAAATATCTCCTAACTCACAGTCAATATCTTGTCAACAAATAGCATTACTTTTTTCTCTCACTACTTATTGCAGCCGCAGGGGGGTGTCGGGCGGAAGTCGTTATGCGACGGCATCCTTACCATGGCAGTTCTTGTACTTCTTGCCGCTGCCGCAAGGGCATGGATCATTGCGTCCGACTTTTTTCTCCACATGCACTGGCTGCGGCTTCTCACGAGGTGCGGTGCGCTGAGCCTCGGGAGCGTCGTTTCGGCTGGTACGCAGATTGCGTTGGTTGGATGTCGGCTGTTGAGCCTCTTTCATCTCGCTCTCCTGCTTGACAGGGAGGCTTGCGCGGCTCAGGAAGGATGCTATCTGGCGGTTAATGTCGAGAAGCATCTTCTCAAAGAGGTTGAACGACTCGAACTTGTATATCAGCAAGGGGTCCTTCTGCTCGTATGAAGCGTTCTGGACAGATGTCTTGAGGTCGTCGAGTTCGCGGAGGTGTTCCTTCCACATGTCGTCGATAATGGCAAGAGTGATGTTTTTCTCGATAGAGAGCTGAACCTCACGGCCACCATTCTCATAGGATTTCTGGACAGGGCAGATCACGTTCATGGTCTTGACGCCATCGGTGATCGGGAAGACGACATTCTGGTAACGAGTGTTGTCGTGGATATTCTTGATAAACGGATAAGCGAGTTCCGCCAGACGCTGCATACGCTCCTTGTAGGCGTTGTATGTGAGGTTGTAAAGCTGCTCAATCATGCCACGGGCGTCACGGGTGTTGAAGAGTTCCTTCTCGGTAAAGGGCACATCGAGGGCGAAAACGCGTATCATCTCCATCTTGAATCCCTCATAGTCGTGCGACTGGTCAGCATCGTTGTAAAGAAGCTCGCATGTGTCGTAGAACATATTGGAGATATCGATAGAGAGGCGGTCGCCATAGAGTGCGTTGCGACGCTTGTTATAGATGACGGTACGTTGGTTGTTCATGACGTCATCGTACTCGAGCAGGCGCTTACGCATACCGAAGTTGTTCTCCTCCACCTTCTTCTGAGCGCGCTCTATCTGCTTGGTGATCATGCTGTGCTGAATAACCTCACCTTCCTGCAGACCCATACGGTCCATTATGGATGCTATACGCTCGGAGCCGAAAATACGCATCAAATCGTCCTCAAGAGAGACAAAGAAAAGCGATGAGCCCGGGTCACCTTGACGACCGGCACGACCACGCAGCTGGCGGTCGACACGACGGCTTTCGTGGCGCTCTGTTCCGATGATGGCGAGACCACCATGCTCACGGACATCGCCCTTGAGCTTGATATCGGTACCACGACCAGCCATGTTGGTGGCAATGGTCACACGTCCTGGCTCGCCGGCCTCGGCGACGATATCGGCCTCCTTCTTGTGCAATTTGGCATTAAGGACATTGTGCTTGATACCCTTCATGGTGAGCATCTTGCTAAGCAACTCGGATGTCTCGACCGAGGTGGTACCGACCAACACGGGGCGTCCTTCTTTGCGCAGTCGCTCAATCTCCTCGATGACAGCTTTGAATTTCTCGCGTTTGGTCTTGTAAATCATGTCGTCCATATCGACACGGGCGATAGGACGGTTGGTGGGGATGACGACAACGTCGAGCTTGTAGATATTCCAGAACTCACCGGCCTCGGTCTCAGCGGTACCAGTCATACCGGCAAGTTTCTTGTACATGCGGAAATAGTTCTGAAGAGTGATTGTGGCGTAGGTTTGCGTGGCGGCCTCGACCTTGGCGTTCTCCTTGGCCTCGACAGCTTGATGCAAGCCGTCGCTCCAACGGCGACCTTCCATAATACGGCCTGTCTGCTCGTCGACAATCTTGACCTGACGGTCATCGGTAAGGACATAGTCGACATCCTTCTCGAAAAGGGTGTAGGCCTTGAGGAGCTGGTCGACAGTGTGTACTCGGTCGCTCTGGATTGCGAAATTACTATAGATCTCTTCTTTACGTTTCGCTTTCTCGTCAGGGGTAAGGTTTTCTTTCTCCAACTCGGCGATTTCCGCTCCCACATCGGGAAGCTGATAGAAACGGCGGTCCTCACCCATGCCGGCGAGGAAATCCATACCTTTGTCGGTAAGTTCGCAGGTACGCTGCTTTTCGTCGACAACGAAATAGAGCTCATCGTCGATAATATGCATGTATTTGTTCTGCTCCTGCATGTAGAAGTTCTCGGTCTTCTGAAGGAGGGTTTTGACACCAGTCTCGCTAAGGAACTTAATGAGCGCCTTGTTTTTTGGCAGACCCCTATAAGCGCGCAGAAGGGCCATGGCACCCGGCTGGTCGGGCTTCTGGTCCAGGTTGTTGTTGAGCTCACGCTTAGCGTCGGCGAGTATGGTTGTGACCAGCATTCGCTGGGTGTTGTAGAGCTTTTCGATGACAGGTTTGAAACGGTCGAACTCCTGGTCGTCGCCCTTGGCGGTGGGTCCGCTGATGATGAGAGGAGTACGGGCATCGTCGATAAGCACCGAGTCGACCTCGTCGACGATGGCATAGTTGTGGCCACGCTGGACAAGCTCGCCAGGATTACGGCTCATGTTGTCGCGAAGATAATCGAAACCGAACTCGTTGTTGGTACCATAGGTGATATCGGCATTGTAGGCGGCCTTACGCTCGTCGCTGTGAGGCTCATGTTTGTCGATACAGTCAACAGTCAGGCCATGGAATTCGAAAAGCATACCCATCCATTCCGAGTCACGCTTAGCGAGGTAGTCGTTGACAGTGACGACATGAACGCCTTTACCCGGCAATGCGTTGAGATATACCGGCAGGGTGGCGACAAGGGTTTTACCCTCGCCAGTGGCCATCTCGGCGATTTTACCGCTGTGAAGCACAACACCACCTATAAGCTGGACATCATAATGGACCATATCCCACTTGATCATGTTGCCGCCAGCCATCCAGCTGTTTTTGTAATGCGCCTTGCCGTCGTCATCAATATTGACGCTCTCACGGTGCGCCGACAGGTCACGGTCGTGATCGTTGGCGGTGACAACGACCTCCTCGTTCTCCGCGAAACGGCGCGCCGTCTCTTTAACTACAGCAAAAGCTTCGGGAAGTATTTCATTCAGAATTTCCTGGGTCTTGTCGTAAGAGGTCTTCTCCAACTCGTCAATGCGTTTGTACAGCTGCTCCTTTTCGTCGACAGGCATATCATACTCCTCTTCGATACGTTGGCGCAATGAAGCCAACTCCTCTTCCTCGGTTTTGATAGCCGACTGGATACGCTCTTTGAATTCCAGCGTCTTGGCACGAAGATCGTCGTTTGAAAGTTCTTTTATGGAAGGATATACTTTGAGTGTAGCGTCGAGGAAAGGTTGAACCTCCTTAAGGTCGCGCTGCGACTTGCTACCGAATAGCTTTCTCAAAAAATTAGCCATTGTTATCTTATACTATTTTTGTTTTTTACTCTATATCACAATATGTTGTATGCAAACGCACACAACACAAGAATTTACAAATTTACAAAAAAAATAGTTCTATCGAACACTGATTATTAAAAAAATATTACACAATGTGACTTTCCCTGAAATTGGTTGACAGATTTGGGATGATTAAACTGAATTGGTTTACATTGTTTCGTCCATATCCCTAATTTGGTTTACACCTTCACTGTTTTGGTTTACACTTTGCGTCACATTCGACTATTTTTGTTTAC
>JAGCZH010000027.1 GCA_017960475.1 Bacteroidales bacterium
GACTTGCACCAGAGGACATTCCCCAATGTATCAATCTTTGCCAGAAATACACCATGGATATTTCCGACAGAATATCCTTGAATTGAATCCATCGGATTTATATAAGGACCATTTCCTCCCAGCCGGGCACTCATACCGCATCGGCCAAAAATATAGGTGTTCCCCACACTGTCAATGTATGAGTCCACCACTTTGTCCATCAGATTACCCATATTTGTTAGTTGCCCTGCAGACCATTTGCCCCAGCGGAAGCCTTGTTCCTGGGCGTGGGCGGAGGATGACAACACAACGAACACCGCAAGCAGTATGATTCTCTTGATTGCTTTCATATATTATTTTTTGACAATCGTCTTTATCCCATGTCTCTCTTTGTTGCATAGAATGAGAATATATTGTCCTGAAGGGAATGTGCTTAAATCAATTTCTATAATTGATTCATTCGTCTTTTTGTTAAGCATCGTTTTCCCGTTCACATCGTATATTGTCAATTCATAATTGTCAGGCTGATTGGTCTTTAAAGTCAAAAGTCCGTTGGTCGGATTTGGCGATACGGTGAAGTCCATAGTGCCGATATTGTCGATGCCTATTGTCGGGTCGACTGCGAAAATGGCTTCGAACACCGTGTCCTGTGTGACGGTGACAATGCGGGGCGATTGCTGTTCGCCGTCCGACCAGCCTTCAAACACGTAGGTTTCGGCCGGGATGGCCGTCAGCGTGGCCTGCTCGCCCTCATAGTACATGCCCTCGCCTTCGACTATGCCCCACGCATTGTTGTTGCTCGCCGCTACCAAGTAATATCGCGGCAGCTCAACGAAGTGGGCGACGAAGGCGGTGTCGCAGGTGAGGTAAACCGAGAGTGGATTGTCGGTGATGCTGTCGCCGGCGGTCGAGCTCCAATGCGTGAATACGAACCTGTTCTCGGAGGGTACTGCGGAGATGGTTTGGTTGGTTCCGCCAGGGTAGCTGCCGCCACCGGTAACGCTGCCCATCGTAGCATTAGCCGACGAGATCTGGAGGTTGAATGTCTGCTCGCTGACATCCTCGAAGTTGGCGACGAAGGCGGTGTCGCTGACGAGATGCACAACCAGAGGATTGGTGGTGATTGCGGGCGAGCCGCCCGCGCTCCAGTAGTTAAACCTGTGGCCCAGAGCAGGCGTGGCGACAATGGTGACATCAGAGGCGTAGTAGCTGCCGCCGCCGGTGACGGTGCCCATAGTTGCATCAGACGCTGTGACCTGCAAGTTGAACTGCTGTGTGCATTGGAATGTTGCGACGAAAGAGGTGTCACTAGTCAGGTGGATGACCCTCGGGTTCTCGGTGCTGCCATCGTTCCACGATACAAAGGCAAAGCCCGGTGAAGGTATCGCCGTAATGGTGTCGTCGCTCTCGTCGGGGAAACGACCGCCGCCAAGCACTTCTCCCCATCCGACCTCATTGGGTTCGGCATTGAGATCCCATTTGTCCACAATGACAAGATAGTATCCGAAGGGACTTTCAGGCCAGTCGCTCATCCAGTAGTTGGTTATAGGACTAAACATCATATCCCAAAAGGCATAAGGTCGGCCCTCTCCCAAGCATTGGGGGCATTCGAGAATAGATAGGGCGTGTGGTGGGCAATATAAAATATCGTGATAGTCACTTGCGTCACAGCCATTTTTGTTGTCCAACATATAGTCCCCCTCGTCCCGAATGTCGACATAAAACGTGGACACCATCCCATTGCTGTTAGGTGTATTCATAGAACCGAAGATGTAGAAATCGGAGTCTACCCACACTGGTTGCTCAAAATAAGCCTCGTATATATAGCAGTACTGGATAAACTCGTCGTTCCATCCTTGACGGAACTCCATAACGCGCGCGGTGGCCGTGTCCCACCTCACCGAGTCGAGCAGTTGAAGTCGGACTTCAATATCAAATCCCTGAATATTCCGTCCGGTCTCCGTCATCTGGTATATGTACATATATTCAGGGTTTTTCAGGTTCCCCGGGGCACCGTCGACCGTCGGCGGAGTGTAGGCATTCACCATTGCCGCCAAGCCTTTCACCTTCATACGTCCGTTGTGCGCATATTCCCATTTGGCGAGCTCGCCTGAAAAAATTCTGCCAAACTTATACTTGAAACAAAGGCAGCTGTCATATACGCCTTTTGGTCGCCAATTCGGGCAGTCGTCGAACCATTTTGTATAGTAATATTTGTCGCAACGCGTTTCGGCAGGTATCGTGTCGTCCAAATCCAATGGAGTAGCCGCTGACGCAAAAGCCATCGCCGGCATAACAAACAACGCAAAAATGATAATGGTTTTGTAGAGGGTCTTCATAATATGTAATTATTTAGGATTTGTCGATTTATCAAAGTTGTAATGTACTACTGTATGAGCTTCGTCTTCATTCTTTGTATGGAAAACAGTTAATGTGCGATTCAAGTGGGAGATGGCAAGAACATTATTGAGATATGAGTTGAGGAGGGTATCTGTGGTGGTGGACTTGGGGATGAGTTTTACGCCTATCAAATCTTCTCCATTGTCTATTAATTGCTTGGCTATGGGAGGTGGAGGGGGCACTTCAAAATCTTTTTTGAGAATAGCCCAACCAACGGAATCTGTAGCCTCCAACAGTGTGACATCGACAAAGACGGTGTCATTGACTTTATAGTCTTTTATAAACGTGGCAACAACGCCATCAACCGCAGCATAACGCTTGTACACGTCGCTGCACTGGTCGAAGGGGATGGTGCGGGGCCACAGCCTCACGGCCAACGCCACCAAGACAATGGCGAGGAAGATGATAATCGGTAATATGAGTTGTTTCGCTTTCATTTAATATGGGATAGAACAGATGAGACACTGGTGAGGGCTGCGCTACGGTGAGAGGGTGAGCCGTGGGACATAGCGCGGCCATTCTGCACAGGAACGGCAAGAAAGAGAAACATCACCACAACAGCAGCGAAGACCGCGGCACGAGAGTATGACAAATTTTGAATTTTGAATGCTTAGGGGTTGGCGACGGAGAAGGAATAATTGCCGAAGGCTTTGGATAAGGGTCACGACCATCAGCAGGGCGAGGAAGGCGAAGAAGAGCTGTTCGAAGATGTCTGAAATGTAATGCTGGCGGAGAATAACCATACCGACGATGGAAGCGAGGCAGACGAGGGCCATCGCCAGAGAAGAGAGAATCCGGCGGCGGCGAGAGGA
>JAGCZH010000028.1 GCA_017960475.1 Bacteroidales bacterium
ATATATATAAAATTAAGAAAATGGAACATGTCAAAAAATAAACTGTCACAACTGTTCTCTGTCACAAAAGGCAGAAAAAACAAACATAATATTTCTATAAAAAGCAAATATTCAATGCGATACGACATCAGTAAATAGTCGGCTCCTAAGATGAAAAACCTCGGAAAGGGGTCAAAAAGTATCATTTTTCTCCTCTAAAAGGCATAAAAAGTGATGTTCGAACCCTTTTTTTTCGATACTTTTACCCTTACTTGGCGCATATAATAGCGTTGCGGAATTTCGGCATTCCAACTCATATGGAAGGTACTTTGTGGCCAAAAGGGCACCCTTACGGCCGAAAGTGGGGGTAACAATTCTTAACGATAACCTTAACCTTAACGATAACCTTAACGATAACGATAACTTGGCTCGCTGGCGCTCGCTATTCTTTTTTATTACAGAAAAATTACAGAAAAAAACAGAAATTGCTTGCCTTGTGCAACCTTAACGTTAACCTTAACCTTAAGCTTAACCTTACCCCTTAACTTTAACAGGCATGAGACAACAAAAACCAACTCACAACAAAAAAACTGACTCTCAAAAAAAGGAGTCAGTCTTTGTTATAATAGGCCTTCTAGGCCTAATAACCTATCGTGGTTTAGATCCACTCGCTCAGCTTCGCCACCATATTGGCGGCGCCGTCGAAGATCTCGCTGATATGGGTGGCCACCATATAGGCGGGGGTGGTGAGAATGCGGTGCTCTTCGTCGACACAAACATCGGTAGGACCACAGGCAACCATGTTGCAGCCAAAGCCCTTTGCCACCTGCGAAGCGGCGTTGTCGACAGCTCCAAGAGTGATACTCACGCCATATTTGCCGAGCACCTTGGCAACCACGGTGGGAGCTATGCACATTGCCAGGATGGGCTTCTTGGCACGAAAAGTCTCAATAATAGCGTCGGTAACGCCATCTATAACCGTCATCTGAGGGCCATCGAAAGCGAAGGTGCTGAGATTGCGTGCCGCGCCCATGCCGCCGGGAAACGCCAAAGCGTCGTAATCGGACGCATGGTAGTCGCTGATGGGCTTGATGTTGCCGCGAGCTATGCGGGCGCTCTCGACAAAGATGTCGCGCTGCTCCATATCGACGACCTCGCCTTCCTCCTCCTCGTCGTCAACATCGACATGGGGAACGACCTCGAAAAGTCCCTCGGGAGCAAAACATTGATACTGCCACCCTTGTCGGTCGATGGCTAGCAACAAGCCCAACGACTCCTGCAACTCGCTGCCATCGCGGTTGCCGCAGCCGGAAAGTATTACTGCTATCTTCTTCATAACTCTACTTTTTCTTGATGATGAGCGACAGCAACCACAACAGGATGACGGCGCCAATAGTAGAAGTAACAAGGCTGCCAACAAAGGTTTCGCCCCAGTCGATGCTGAGCCATGACAACACTTTGCCGCCGATGAAGCCGCCAATGACACCGACAATCAAATTAAGAAGAAAACCGAAACCGGAACCTTTCATGATTTTGCCAGCCAAAAAGCCAGCGAGAACTCCAATAATAAGACTAACTATAGTATTCATCTCTTATTTGTTTTTTTTGTACGACAATATGAAAAAACAGCGACGTGACGAGACCATATAAAAACTCTCCCCCACACGTCGCTGTTTGTTATATCAGATGATATTATTTGCTGGCGTTGTATTCGTCAACAGACTGTTTGATGAGCTGGAATGTAGCCTCGATATCGTTGTCGAGACCCATGCTGAAGCGGATGAGGCCTTCGCTCATGCCCATCTCCTTCTGGATGTCCTCGGGAACCTCGCTTGAGGTCGACTTGCCTGAGTTGGAGAAGAGGGTCTTGAAGTAGCCAAGCGATACGGCAAGGTAGCCAACGCCTTTCTTCTGCATGATTTCCATAATCTTGCTGGCAGCTTCGGCAGTACCCATGTCGATGCTGATCATGCCGCCGTAGCCGTAGCCTTCGTTCTTCATGCTGTTGAAGAGCTCGTAGTCGGGATGCTCGGGCAAACCGGGATAGTTGTACTTGAATCCGACCTCTTTGAAACGTTTGGCAAGATACATAGCGTTCTCGCCATGTTTCTTCATACGGATGTGGAGAGTGTGGAGGTTCTTGTTGATGGAGGCGCTACGCATAGGATCCAGAACGGGGCCGAGGAGCATGCAAGTACCGTTGTTGACATCGATAAGGCTGTTGATATAGTCAGCGCTACCGCAGATGGCGCCTGCGACGCAGTCGTTGGTACCATTGATATATTTGGTCATAGAGTAAACCGTGATGTCAGCGCCGAGACGGCAGGGGCTGAAAATCATAGGTGTGAATGTGTTGTCGACGATGAGTTTGGCACCAGCGGCATGAGCCATCTTGCTAAGCTCGGGAATATTGGCGATGCGGAGCAAGGGGTTGTTCATGGTTTCGGTGTAGACGACCTTGGTGTTGGGATGCTCGGCGAGGGCTTTCTTCACAGCGTCAAGATTCTGCATGTTGACGAAGCTGGCAGTGACGTTGAATTTCTTCAGGTAGTTGGCCATGAAAGCGAAAGTTCCGCCATAGGTGGTCATGCTGGCAACGATGTGGTCGCCTGCGTTGACTTCGTGCAGCAAAGCGCTGGTGATAGCTGCCAAGCCAGAGCCGGTAACCCATGCCATATCGGTGCCTTCCATAGCGGCCAGGCGCTGGCAGAGGGCAAGGTTTGAGGGGTTCCAATGACGGCTGTAGAGGAAATAGCCCTCGGTCTCGCCATGGAAAGTTTCGGTCATAAGATGTGCTTCAGGAAATGTGAATGTGGCGCTGTCGCATATTGCGGGGTTCACACCACGGTTGGCATCGCGTCCATCGATGCGCTGAATTGCTGTTGCGGGATCAAATTTCTGCATAATAATTTATTTTATATGAATTTATAACAAAAATAAGCTCCATTTATAAAATGGAAAGGTTTTGCAAAAATAAGAAAAAAGAGTAAAAAATTGTAAAAAAACAACAAAAAAAACAACACAGGCCTCCCGAACAAGGAAGCCTGCATTGTTTTGTAGAGTGAAAAAGGCACGAGGGCAAAGCCCCCGTGGCCTTAAATGATTAGCGTACAATCACGACACGTTTGGTACCAACGCCCATGACCTTGACAATGTAAAGACCTGTAGCAGGTGCATTGTAGCTTTCAGTCATGTTGGCAACAGCTGTGTGGTGCAGCATACGACCATTGACGTCGAATACATAAACCTCGCGGCCTTCGGCACCCTGGAGCATGATTCTACCATCCTTGCCATAGACATTGAAGTCAACGGCGGTAGCATCCTCGATGCCGGTATTTCTCTCGAAGAAGGCTTCAAGAGTGATGTCGGAGGTGACAGTGATTGTTATGGTAGCAGAGGTCTCGCCGTTGCTCCATCTCGAGAAGTGGTAGCCTTCGTTGGCTCTGGCGGTGAGAGTAACCTGGGTACCAGCAGCGACAGGCTCGGTGGGGATACCTTCAACAGTACCCATGGTAGGATCGTAGTTGACTGTAACAGTATAGGTGTTGACACCTCCAACAGGAGCGAAAATAACCTTAATATCAAGTATCATACCCATATAATCCTCATCAACAATGAGAGTATCGAGTAATGGCTCGTCCTCCAGATCCTCAGCATAGAGAGTATCTACGAACTCACCGATACCAGGAACGGTAGCTGCGGTAATAACCATAGAGACATAGTAACCATCATTGGGTATAGCACCAACAATCACGGTGTCGCCAACAACATAGTAATGTGTACCAGCGGCAGGAGTGATAGTACCCCAAGCCTCATTGTTGCAAGCGGTGATAACTGTCAAGCTGTCGTGCTGTTCAATAGTGCCAGCGGCGAAGTTGGCGGTAACTGTCCAGACATAATCCTCATCGCCTTCCTCAACAGTCCAACCGTCGAAGAGGTCGAACACATCGTCGACAGCGTAGTTGAAGGTGGTATCCATAAGTGTAGAACCATCGCTGACAACCATGATGCTCCAGCCTTCGAGGTGATAACCATTGTTGGGAATAGCGATAACGCTAGCGTCCTGACCTGTGTAGAAGTAGTGGACACCAGGTGCGGGGTTGGTAGTACCCATAGTAGGATCGTTGACAGCGATGTTAACCTGCATACTATCGAGAGCGGGAGTGGTACCGTCGGAGAAGATAGCCTGCAGTGTGATGTCGGTAGCAGCGACGAAGGTATAAGGATTAGCATATACGATAGAGCCCATATTGCTCATCCAGTACTCAAACTGGTAGCCGGCGCTGGTATTAGGAGTAGCTGTTACGGTAACGCTGTCACCAATGTTGTAGACGCCACCACCGGCGACGCTACCGTACATTGGGTTGTTCTGAGTCAAAGTAACAGTAATCTGGTTGGCACCAGCAGCTTCACGGAGCTGGAAGTTGTCGATAGCGATACGATACATATCGGTGCAGTTCCAGTGACGGAAAGCAAGGTAGATGGTTTGGCCTGCGTAGGTGCTGAGGTCAACAACAGGCACATGTCCGGCATCTGTCAGCGTCCATTCCTGAACCAAGGTGAAGGCTGAGGTGTCGGCAGTGGTTGTAGAGACATAGAGGCCATAATGTTCGGCAGGATAAAGGACATCCTGAGGATCAGCGTTCCAAGTTACCTCGTAACTGGTGTTGGCAGCGAGCTGGAACTGAGGAGTGATCAGCCAGTTGTTAGGAGTAAGAGGTCCTACGTAGTTTTCATACGAAGCAGAGTGCATAGCACCTGAGATAAGGCTCCAGTTGTAGCCGTCGCCATCTGCGTCAATTGCGTTCCAGCAAGCGGGTACAGCAGAGAAATCCTGAGTGTAGGGGAATGTCGAGATAACGCCGCAGCTAGTACCGACGGTGACTGTTGCCATAACCGAGGTATCGGTGGCGGAGCAGTTAGCCACAACGCCAAAGGTGTAGTTAGTAGCAGGTGTAAGGCCAGTGAAGGTGTAGGTGTTGGTGGTGACGTTAGCGACAAAGGTGGTGCCATTGAAGACATCATAGCTGAGGGCATTGCCCGTCCAGCTGATGGTGACGCTGTTCATGCTGGCATCGGTAACGCTTATCGAAGGAGCGGAGCAAGTCGGGCAGGCGTTAGCGATTGTATGGAACACAGAGTCATTGGTCAAACCTGTTGCATCGGTGCAAGTATAAGTAACAAAACCGCCATTGATTTTGATCTCGAAGGAGACCTCGTCGGGATATTGGCCAGAGACCCAAGAGAAGCTGACAGGAGAACCGCTACAGACAGAGATATAGTTAGATGCAGCGTCAACATCAACGGTGAAGGTGTGAATAGTAACACCATTCTGAATAACATTGATGGCATTGCCGTTCCAACCATCGCCATAGGAGTCGCTACCAACAATCTCGATTTCACAACTGGTGCCACTGCAACCAGTAGCAGCGGTGATGGTAACAGCCTCGCTATTGTCGCTGCCGCAGTTGGCAACAACACCGAAAGTGTAAGAGGTACTGGCGGTGAGGCCGGTAATCTCGTAGTTGGTGGTGGTTATGCCGGTAGCAACGACAGAGCCAGTGGCACCATAAATAGAATAGGAGGAGGCATTGCCCGTCCAGCTCAGGAAGATACTGGTAGCGGTAGTGCTATCAACTGCAAGGTCGGTAACAGGCATACAGTTGGGAGCTTCGCCAAAGACAACGCTGTCGATTGCGACACCGTAGCCATAACCGTCGATCATTTCGAAGGCAACCTGATAAACTTCACCAGGGATGAGGACGTTGTCGACAGTCCAGGTAGAAATCTCGGTGGTGTATTCAGCTACCTGCTGCCAAGCGCTGTCGGCACCGGTGCGATAGTAGACGTAAAGCTCGTCTTGGTCGCCTGACCATGAACGCTGGATGTGAGCAAAAGTGAGGCTCATACCATTGGTGACATTGTCAAGAACGGGAGAGATAAGTTTGGTGGCATTGCCAGTAGTGCCGTGAGTAATCTTGGCATTGGTACTGCCGCTGAAAGCGCCGGTAGTGGTGCTGTAGTCGCCAGTTGCAACAGTCCAGTTGCCGGGACCGTCGGTGGTCCAGCAGCCAAGTGTAGTGCTGGTAGCCTCAAAGTCTTCGGTATACGGCAGAGCCACAGCGGTGCAAGCAGTGTTGAAAGTAATGATAACCGTGTCGCTCTCCTCGGAGCCGCAGTCAGCGGCAACACCGAAGGTATATTGAGTCATGGCATCGAGAGCAGTGATGTCGATGGTGGTATCGCTGGCATACTGATAAAGAGAGGTGTCGCTCATGTCATAGATGGTGTAGCCAGAAGCATTGCCCGTCCAGGACAAAGTAGCGCCAGTCGCTGTGACGTTGCTTACAGTCAAGCCAGTAACAGGCATACAGTTGGGAGCTTCGCCGACAGTGACATTATCAATAACTATACGGTTGTCTCCACCGCTAGCGCTGCTGCCGCCAAAAATGGCGAAACGCACGGCCTGGTTGTTGTAACCTGTAACAGGAACCATGATAGTAGTGTAGGTGCTAGTCAGGGCATTGAGTTCTGTGTTGTCAAGCACACGCAGTGCGGTGAAGGTAGAACCGCCGTCGGTGCTGATGGCAATTGCCAATGTGTCATTGGCATCATAGTTCGGAGTTTCATTACTCCAAGCGGAAACAGCGACGTCAACACTGAACAAAGCGTCATCGGATGTGATGTTGATATTCGGAGTGACAGCCCAATAACGATTGGTGCTGTAGATATTCATTGTCAAGGCCTTGCCGGTTATGGTGATATAGCTACCATAAGCGGTGTTGAGTGACCAAGCCGAAGAGTTAACACTGGGTGTACCAGCACCGCCATTGAAGGCTCCGCTCAAGAACGACCAGCATGCAGACTTGGCTGTCCAGTCGTCAAAGTTTTCGCTCCAAGGCATGGTCTCAGATGCGCATAAAGTGGTAGCACTGATAGTCATGACAGAAGCATCACCTGAAGCACAGTTGGCTTGAACGCCAAAGGTATAGCTGGTGTTGGGGGTAAGGTTGGTGACTGTGTAGTTTGTAGTGGTAATATTGTCTTCAATTAGAGTCTGAGTTCCGTTTGCAATACTGTACACAGAGTAAGTGGTAGTAGAAGCATTGCTGTTGTCATTCCAAGCAAGATCTACGCTGGTGGAAGTAATGTTGCTGGTTGCAAGACTGGTAACCTCGACACAAGAAGGCGTCTCCTCGAGAGTGACGTCGTCCATGTAGAGTGAACCGGTACCTTTAAGGACAACAAGAGCCAGATAAGGATTGGTGGCTGTAGCGTTAGCCAGAGAAAGGCTGTACAAAGCATTGGTGGTTCCTGAGACGAGAACAGAGTCAACAACAGTGGCCGTAGCGATATCGGTGGGGCTACTCATGCTGTAGACATAAACATACTTGCTATTTGAAGCGGTACCCATCTTGGCCCAGAAGGTGATGCGATTGCCGTTCATAGGATAGGTGTTCACATCCACCTCGGGAAGAATCAAAGCCATCACATTAGGATAGCTGTCGCTGGTGCTGCCATAGTAGTACAGGCAACGGCTTCCAGTGTGGGCATTGGTGCTGCTGCTATAGGAATAAGGATAACTGGTGCCTGAAGTAGCCTCGGGAGAGACATAACGGCTTGTGCACCAAGGCAGAGCGGTGGCTTGGGTAGTGCTTTGAATCTCATTGGTCTCGAAACCACAGGTCCAAGGCAGCTCAGCGGCGGCGCAGGCGGTGCGGAAAGTGATGGTCTGCATTGCGCTAACGCCATCGGTGCCGCAGTCGGCGACAACGCCGAAAGTGTACTCAGTATTGGGAAGAAGGGTGTTGAAAACAGCAAAAGTATCAGTATACATATAATCAGCCGAATCAACATTGGCATGCTCATAAACGACATAGCCGCTGGCGTTGCCGCTCCAGCTCAAAGTAGCGGAGGTGCTAGTGATGTCGCTGACAGTAAGACCACTTACAGGGGGGCAGGTGTTAGCTGTACCACCTGTGAAGGTGAAGGTAGTCTTGGGAATAAAGCCCTGGGCGGATCCTGTAATATTGTCAATGCTGGAGCTGTTATGACCCTGCCAACTTGCGCCGGTAGCGCTGACGCCTGAGAAAGTTGCACTTTTATAGGTACCATTAACGGTGTTGCAAACCTCAATCAGCAAGTTACCACCCTGATAGGTGTAGGGTGTTGCGAAGGTAATTGCCAAAGTGGATTGTGTACCATCCAATGTACCGTTATAGACGGTGGTGGCATCGGTCATATCCACAAAGGCTGTCAGTGTGGTGGCTGCGACCTCTTTGATTTTGATCACAAAGTTGGCTGCTCCCCAAGAAGCGGTAGCCGGAGTGCTCAAATAGTAGGTCATGCCAGTGATAGTACCACCAGCCATGAAGAAGTTAGTAGCCGAAGCCGCTATCTCGGTGGCGGGATAGATTGTCTGGCAGCGCAATAATTCGTCGACATAAAGACCATAGATGGGCACATAAGTGTTAGTTGCCGTGCCATCGGCCACTGTCAACGTGTTCTGCGCCTGCGATACGAACGGCAGCAGAAGCGCCGCAAGCATCAAAGTTCGTAGAAACTTTTGCATGATGTTTTAATTTAGTTGATTAATAAAATGTGAATTAAATGATTATTTTCTTTTATTGGGCGATTAAACAAGTTGCAAAAATACTATGTTTTTCTATATTATATATAATTAAAATTCTAAAAAAAACAAAAAATCAGCGTCCTATGATGAATACTGTATTGCGTTTGTGAAGGTTAACGTTCCCTCGTTCCTTGCGCCAGGAAGAGGCGGAGAATGTGCGGATATACTGAGTGGGCATGGTGAGGTCGCAGGCCACACAAACCATAGTGTCGGGATGAAGAGTGTCGGAAAGGGATTGAAGCATCTGGTTGTTGCGATAGGGAGCCTCTATAAACAATTGTGTCTGATTATGTTTTGTAGCCTGGATCTCCAATGCTCTAATAGCAGAGACACGCTGCTGCCGGTCGACAGGGAGATATCCATTGAAAGCGAAGTTCTGACCGTTGAGACCCGAAGCCATAAGGGCCATCATAAGGGATGAGGGGCCTATGAGGGGGACAATGGTTATAGCCCGTGACTGAGCCACGCGAGTAATCATCGAGCCTGGGTCGGCGACACATGGCAGACCGGCCTCGCTGAGCAGACCGACATTACCGCCATTCTCTATTGGGTCGAGGTAGTGGGTTATCTCCTCATGTCGTGTGTGCTCGTTGAGGACAAAGAACTCAGTATTGTCGATAGGGTGCTCATATCCGGCGCGCTTCAGGAAACGGCGTGCGGAGCGAAGCTCTTCGACAATGAAGGTGTGGCAGGAGTTTAGCAGTTCCTTGTTGGCTGTCGGCAGCGACACATCGATGTCCTCGGCGCCAATGGGGACAGGGAACAATATCAGTTGTCCTCTTTCCATTTTATCAGGTTGTTATGATGTCACTTTTTCTCTTGCGACAGGATGAGGTTGATATTGGTGACCTCAACCTTGGTGAACTTTTTCTGTACGTCATCCATCTTCAATCCCGCGACGGGCTTGAACCACGACTGCTTGGCAAAGTATTCCTTGAGTTCGGCATTGTTGTACTGGTAGCCATGGCGGGCATAGATGGCGTTGCGGGCAAGAGCCAACTCTGTCTTTGTCATGGAAGCCAGCTCAGCGCTGGTCAGGATGCGGGTAGAGGCGTCAATCAAACGGATATTGTTATAGGGATTCGCCGTTCCCGTAGATGTTGTGGCGACGACAGGTAGTGTCGATGAGGGGACATTGCTTTGCTCGGCGGCTTTGCGCTGCTCCTCAGCCTTCTGTCGTTCCTCTTCAGCACGCTGTTCCTCAGCCTTTCTACGCTCCTCGAGAGCTTGGCGCTCAGCCTCAAGTTTGGCCTCACGATCCATCTCCTGTTGCTTAGCGTCAGGCTGCTCATTTGCCTTCTCGTCGTTCTGCACTATCTGCTCCTCATTGACTGCGGCGACTTTATTATCTCCATCACTCCAAGGCTTGGCGACACAGAGTATGATGGTGGCACACAGGGCCACAATGGCTGTGCATATCACGGCTGTGAGGTTGACGCGACGGGGTTCTTCCTCCTCTATCTCCTCCTGTTCCATAAGAGGGATAGTGGTTTTGGTGTTCCGTGTGTCGAGCGACTGCTGAATGGCTTCGGCGAACACATTGTTGTCGTTGTTGGTGGCAGCTTTGTCGGCGGCCTCGTCGGCGGCACGACTCTGGCGCTCTATCTCTTCAAGACGGCGAGCATGTTCCTGCTGTTTGGATTGTTGTTCGTCAAATTGGATATCTTTCATGGTTGTGGTGAGGATTTTTTGTGATTATTGTATGCTGTGGGTTCGCTATGAGTCCGCTGTGAGTACTATCAGGATGGTCTTGGAGGCTCACAAGCCCTTGGGGTAGCTGATATAATATTTGGTGACGGTTTTCTCGAGGAAATGGCGGTCAAGCTGATCGCTGGCCTCTCCTATCGGGAGGCAACGTCCATCCTTGAAAAGGACCTTGATCTCGTGGTCGGCGAAGTCGTAGGAGCGGTTGTGCAACTCGCCGGTGCCGACGATATACTCCGCCATCCACTCTTTCCAGTTTTCGACGACGGTACCAGGGTAGAGATGAAAAACCTCGAAGAGATTCTCATTGACTTTGTCTCGCAGACTCTGGACGGTTTCTTCGGGGAAAGGTGTGTCACTGACTTGGATAGCCACAAATTTCCTGTTGAGAAGCCCGGAACTGAGATAGTCGAGCACCATGTCGCCATGCTTCTCTTTGAGACACATATACAAGTCGTTATCGTCGAGACGCATAAACTCATCGAAAACGTATGAGTGGTTTCTCATGTCGGATTCACCGACAGGGATTCTGGAGTGTATGAAGGTGTCGAAGTTTGTGCGAGTGGTGAAAGCCGACCCCATACTTGCGGCGCGCAAAAAGAAATTGCGCAGCATTATCTCGGCGGCGACAACGGTCTTGTGCATGTATACCTGCCAATACATCAAACGTCGAGAGATGATGAACTGCTCAATGCTGTATATTCCTTTCTCGTCGACGACAAGCTCATCGTCTTTAACATTGAGCATATAGATGATACGGTCGGTGCCGACAATGCCCTCACGCACACCTGTGAAGTAGCTGTCGCGGCTGAGGTAGTCAAGCCTGTCCATATCGAGCTGGCTCGAGACCAGTTGATGAAGGAAGCGCTTGGGGTATTGGTTTCTGAAGATGTCTATAGCCGTGTCGAGCTGGCCGTTCAATTCCTTGTTGAGGCGCTCCAAGAAGATGTCTGTGATGGTCTCATGAGGGACATGGACAATAGTGCTTTCCAACACATGGGAGCCAGGTCCGTGCCCGATATCATGCATCAGAATGGCCAGTTTCGCTCCTCGGCACTCCTCGTCGCTAATATCGACACCTTTGGATTTGAGGACATCGAGTGCGCGGCACATAAGGTTCAACGCACCCAGGCAATGGCTGAAGCGGGTATGGACAGCGCCGGGGTAGACCAAATCGGCCATACCCAGCTGCTTGATTCGGCGGAGGCGCTGAAAGAACGGGTGGTCGATGACGGTCAGAATCAAAGGGTCGTCGATTCTGAGAAAGCCGTCGTATACAGGGTCGTTTGTGATTTTCGTTTTCGTCATAGACAACTTGATTATAACACATCGGCAAGCAGACCTGCCGCACAGGCGACCATCTCGTTGCAGGGACGCTTGCCCATCTGCAACAGTCGACCACAAACTATGTCGCCATTCTCCTCACGGAATTTCTCTATCAATGTTCTGACATCGGCTGTATGTCCAGTAAGGCCACACACCATAGCCATGCCGCTGACACAGCCGCAGACCTCGCGGGTGCCGGCAAGACCACGGCCGAAGGGAGCGGAGACATTCATCGCTGATTCCTTGTCGATAGGGAGCTTGTCGGCGTATGCCATCACAACAGACTGGCAGCAGTTGCAACCCGAATGGTGCAACTGGCGCGCAGTGTTCATTCTATCTTCTTTGGTCATAGTTTTTTATGATGGATTATTATCTATTTTCAATTTTTTAAACATCTCCCACATCACTATGGCGGCGGCGCAGCTGACATTAAGCGAGTGTTTTGTGCCGAACTGGGGTATCTCCAACGAGCCATCACAGAGCGGCAGAAGGGAGTCCTGAACTCCGTCAATCTCATTGCCAAAGACAATAGCGATTCTTGAGTTGGCGGCTTGCAGGGCGTCATCGCCGAGCTTTATGCTGTCGTCGACCTGTTCGACTGCAAATATTTTGTACCCCTGAGCCTTCAATTCTTGCAAACAGGTGGCGGTATCTTCGTAATACGACCACATGACGCTGTCCTCGGCGCCAAGCGCGGTCTTGTGTATCTCGCGATGCGGCGGAGTGGAGCAGATGCCGCAAAGGGCAATCCGTTCAATCCTGAAAGCGTCGGCAGTGCGGAAAATCGAGCCGATATTGTTTTGGCTGCGTACATTGTCGAGAACCACAGTCAACGGCAATTTCTCGCTGGCGCGGAATTCCTCGACCGTCAAGCGGTTCATCTCCGTTGTGGTAAGTTTCTTCATGACAGGGAAACAACGAAACACAAAAGATTATCAGACATCAACCTACGCTGCCCTCAAGGCTGATGCTAAGCAGTTTCTGGGCTTCGACAGCGAATTCCATGGGTAGTTTTTTCAACACATCCTTGGCATAGCCGTTGACGATAAGACCCACAGCGCTTTCGGGGCTTATGCCTCGTTGCTGGCAATAGAAGAGCTGATCCTCCGATATTTTTGAAGTCGTAGCCTCATGCTCCAAAGTCGCCGTGCTATTGCCGGCCTTGATATAGGGCCACGTGTGCGCCCCGCATTTGTCGCCCAGCAACAGGCTGTCGCACTGAGAATAGTTGCGCGCATTCTCGGCGTTTTTGCCTATCTGCACGAGACCTCGGTATCCGTTTTGGCTGTGACCGGCGCTGATACCTTTGCTCATGATGGTGCTATGGGTGTTCCTGCCGATGTGTATCATCTTGGTGCCTGTGTCAGCCTGCTGATAGTTGTTGGTGACAGCGACACTATAAAATTCAGCCGTGGAGTCGTCGCCCTGCAAAATGCAACTGGGGTATTTCCACGTGACGGCACTACCGGTCTCGACCTGTGTCCAACTGATTTTGGAATGCGAGCCTTTGCATATGCCTCGCTTGGTCACAAAATTGTATATGCCGCCTTTGCCGTCCTTGTCGCCAGGATACCAGTTCTGGACGGTGCTGTATTTCACCTCGGCGTCTTTCATGGCGATGATTTCCACGATGGCAGCGTGGAGCTGGTTCTCGTCGCGCTGCGGAGCAGTACAACCTTCCATATAGCTGACATAAGCCCCTTCGTCGGCGACAATAAGGGTACGCTCAAACTGGCCTGTGCCACGGGCGTTGATACGGAAATAAGAGCTCAGCTCAATGGGGCAGCGCACTCCCTTGGGAATGTAGCAGAACGAGCCATCGCTGAAGACGGCGCTGTTGAGGGCGGCGAAGAAGTTGTCGCTGCTGGGGACAACACTGCCCAGATATTGTTTTACCAAATCGGGATATTTCTGCACCGCCTCGCTGATGGGACAAAAGATTATACCCTTCTCCTCAAGCATCTTCTGGGAGGTTGTCTTCACCGACACCGAGTCCATGATGGCATCGTATGCGACACCGGCGAGGGCTTCGCGTTCCCTGAGAGGTATGCCGAGCTTGTCGAAAGTCTCGAGCAACTCTGGGTCGACCTCATCCATGCTCTTCAGCTCTTTCTTCTTGGGTGCGGCATAATAGATAATTTCCTGGTATTTAGGCTTCTCGTAGGTAAGATGAGCCCAATCGGGTTCCTCCATTGTCTGCCAACGGCGGAAAGCTTTGAGGCGAAAATCGAGAAGCCATTCAGGCTCCTCTTTTTTCTTGGATATCAAGCGGACGACATCCTCGTTAAGGCCTTTGCCGATGGTGTCGGTCTCGATATTGGTGACGAAGCCCCACTTATAGTCTTCGTTGGTAACCTCTTGTATTATATTATTTTTATCTTGATCCATAGTTTAATTGCAACTCCTTAATGGAAGTGCAAAAATACGAAAAAGTTCTTGATTATTTTTCTCCTCACGAAAATCACTCCCAACCAGGCAGATAGCAGTTGAAATAATATGATTCGCCGAAATAATATTCATAATCGGATGTCCAATCAACGCCCTTCCCATAAGTGGGATTCTTGCATATTGCGTACATACAAGACTCAACATGTTGAATATGACGATCATTTTTAAATTCATCTATCTCTTTTAATTTTAATACATCATTAATACGATTTATACGTTTTATAAGATCCTTTACATCATAGAAAACCTGATAATTAGGTACTCCTTTCTCACTTCCCCCAATCACATATACTTTTTTAATCCTTTCTTTTTCACCTTTATACCCTTTATAGTAACAATTGACTGGTCGGATTCGTTGCATGATTTTTTCTAAAGTTAATTTTCTTCCCCTCGCGTTATTGACATAATAGTATAACAGGATTGCCAACAAAATAAGGATCACTACAACTAAGAAAAGAATTAGGATTTTGAAAATGACGGAGGACCATGCTCCAATTTCAATCAAATCATTATATTTCATAACAATACTTTTTTAATTAATAAAATGCGATATAGTCGTTTTTTTGAGAATCAACGGCGATAATGAGGATGGTAGGTGCTGATGGTTTCGCGCAGGTATTGATGAGAGAGATGTGTGTAAATCTCGGTGGTGTTGATTTTCTCGTGTCCGAGCATCTCCTGCACGGCGCGGAGGTCGGCACCATTGGTGACCAGTTCGGTGGCGAAACTATGCCGAAGGCTATGAGGCGATATGTTTTTCTCAATGCCCGCTTTTTTCACTGCCTCTTTGAGGAACATGAAGACGTAATTGCGAGACAGATGTGTTCCCAGCCGGTTGATAAAGACATAATTCTCCTCGCCACTACGTATTCGCTGATGGCTGCGAATGGTGTCAATATACTGCAACATGAGTCGCAAGGCTGTCTGATTGATTGGCACCCATCGCTGTTTGTCGCCTTTGCCAGTGACCAAAAGGCATTCGTCGTCGGGATAGATGTTGGAGAGGTGAAGCATGACGAGCTCGGAGACTCGAAGTCCGCACCCATAAAGCACCTCGACTATAACACGGTTGCGTTCCTGATCGGGCATGCTAAGGTCGAAAGTGGCGATAATGGCGTCGACCTCCTCGTTGGTAAGGACATCAGGCAGATGTCGTGAGCCTCGCGGCATCTCGAGGAGGTCGACGGGGTTTTCGTCGACGGCATCCTCCAGCAACATCATGCGATAGAAGGTGCGCAAGCCACTGACTATGCGGCACTGCGTCGCCAAAGCGACACCCATGTCATGCAGTATGGCGACAAGGCCACGTAGGTCCTCAAGAGAAATCTCATCGGGAGCGCGGTTGTTATCGATGGCATACTGAGCCAAATGCGATACATCGCGCAGATAGGCATCGATGGAATTGTCCGACAACTGGCGTTCCAGTTTCAGATAGCTGCGGAAATCGCGTATGGCACGCTTCCACTTAGGCTCATCTATCGACTCGATGATATTCAATACACCTGCCGATTACTGTTTCAGAAGAGTGAGCAGCTGTATAATGGTACTGACTGTCTGTGCTTTCTGGACAATATTGGAACTGTTGACACCATCCAAGCCTGCGGAATTCAACAGGTTATTGGTAATATTGAGAGCTGTCGAAGCGTTGATAGTTCCTGCGCTGCCGGTGACCATACCTGAAGTGAAAGATTTTTTGTAGCCAGCGTCTTCCTTGTTTGCCTTCAACCCATTGTAGGCGTTTATAACAAGGAGAATATTGCTAAGGTCGGTGGGGTTGGTGATGGCAAGCGTACCAGCTTTTTTGCTTTTGTTGAGGGCGAGAAGTGCCTGAGCGCAAGTGGCGCCGGAGGATGCGGCGGCAGTGTTGGAAGCTCCAGAGAGAGAGCCGCATGATGTGGCTGTAAACATAGCCACAAACATCATAATGATACCTATTTTTTTCATTTCTAAAAGTTTTTTATTATTTTTTATTTCTGTTAAACAATACAATAAAAGATTATTACATGGATGGAAACCATAGGCAAATGTACATTTTTTTTTGAAATATTGGAAAATAAATGTAATTTTGCAAGCGTTTTCAAAGGGCAAACGCCCCTATCATCAACGTATAATTCAATCAAACAAACATTTATAATAAAAACAACTTTTATGAACAACATCCTTTTCTCTTTCCCAAAGCCTGAGAACGAACCCGTACTCGGCTATGCTCCCGGCAGCCCCGAACGCAAAAACATTCGCGAGGCCCTAAACGCTCTTTACAACAAAATGACCGAAATCCCCGCCATCATCGGCGGCAAAGAGGTCCGCACCAAAGATACCGGCACCATCGTTATGCCTACCGAGAACAAGCACGTGCTTGCAAAATACTACAAAGTAGGTGAAAAAGAGGTCAAGATGGCTATCGACGCAGCTATGAAGGCTCACGAGGAATGGGCCAACACCCCATGGATTGAACGCGCCAGCGTGATGCAGAAAATTGCCACCCTCATCAGCGGCAAATATCGTTGGCTTATCAACGCCGCCACCATGCTCGGCCAAGGCAAGACCACCATGCAGGCCGAGATAGACTCAGCTTGCGAGCTCGTCGATTTCCTGCGCTACAACGCATATTATGCCTCACAGATTTATAGCGACCAGCCTTGCAGCGACAAGGGCACCCTCAACTACGTGACCTATCGTCCTCTCGAAGGCTTTGTCTTCGCCATCACTCCGTTCAACTTCACCTCTATCGCCAGCAACCTGTGCCTTAGCCCCGTGCTCATGGGTAACACTTGCATTTGGAAACCCTCCACCACCGCTATGCTGAGCAACTATATCCTTATGCAAATATATAAGGAGGCAGGATTGCCCGACGGCGTTGTCAACTTCCTGCCCGGCAGCGGCGCCCTCATCGGCAAGGTAGCCTTCGCCGACAAGAATCTTGCCGGCGTCCACTTCACCGGCGGCACCAAAACTTTCAACGGTTTCTGGAAATCCATTGGCGACAACATCGCAAACTATCGCACATATCCCAAGATTGTCGGCGAAACCGGCGGCAAAGACTTCATCTTCGTCCACAAGAGCGCCAACCCGTCACAGGTTGCCACCGCCATCGTTCGCGGCGCCTTCGAGTTCCAGGGTCAGAAATGCTCGGCAGCAAGCCGCGCCTATGTACCCAAATCACTCTGGCCCAAAGTCAAGGAGATTGTCGGTAAGATGATCAAAGAAATCAAAGTCGGCGATGTTCGTGACTTCAGCGCTTTCGTCAACGCCGTTATCGACGAGGCTTCGTTCGACAACTGCATGAACTACATCAACCACGCCAAGAAGAGCAAAGACGCCGAAATAGTCTTTGGCGGCACAGGCGACAAGAGCAAAGGTTGGTTCATACAGCCCACAGTCATTCTCGCCAAGAAGCCCGACTACAAGTCGATGTGCGAAGAGATTTTTGGACCTATCATCACCATCTTTGTATACGATGACAAAGACTACGAAAAGACCCTGCACCTCTGCGACGAGACATCGCCCTACGCCCTTACCGGAGCCATCTTCGCCAGCGACCGCAAAGCTCTCAAACTGGGTGCCGACATTTTGAAATATGCCGCAGGCAACATCTACTACAACGACAAACCCACCGGCGCTGTTGTGGGACAGCAGCCCTTCGGCGGCGCTCGCGCCAGCGGCACCAACGACAAGGCCGGCTCATACCTCAACCTTATCCGTTGGACCTCGCCTCAGGCTATCAAGGAGACCTTCGACCCTGCCTACAACTACAGCTATCCTTTCGTCAGCAACGAGGACAATCCCTATGTTGAAAAAGCCGTTAAGCCTGTGGCTAAAAAAGCAGCTAAGGCTCCCGCAAAAGCAGTGAAAGCAAAAGCCACTGCCAAGAAAACCGTAAAGAAGAAATAAACTAAAATTCCTCTTTTCAAGGGGCGTCACTTGGAAGAAAAGCAACATCTAAGTGGCACCCCTGTTTTTATTCTAAGAGTTACACTTTTTGACACAACAACATTGAAAAAAAACAACATTCTTTTTGTCGCGCTTGTATTCGCCGCAATAGCGACATGCGCCGCCCAGAGCGACAGTACAGGCCTCTCTCCTACCCTCAAGGGGCTTGAGGGCAAACATTGGGGATTCGGAGCTTTCGGAGGCTTCGCAAACAATCACCACGTCATCAATGTGCTGTATGCCACCGATATGAAATACACCGACGGTCAGGGCTACAGTGCAGGCGTTTCCGCAGCCTACCGCGCCGCATCATGGCTCACACTCCATGCCGACATAGCCATGCTGCAAAAAAACTACCGCATGGACCGCGACAACAGATACCTCCCTTTCGTATACACCGAGTCGACCAACAACTACTTGTCGGTTCCTCTCTTGGCGGAGCTCTCAATCGGGAAGACCTTCCGTGTATGCGGTTTCGTTGGAGGATACCTGGGCTATTGGCTATCGGGACATCGACAAGGACAAAGCCTCACGGTGACATACCTTGTCACCAATAACGAGAAAGACACTTTTTTTGACGAAGACTACATCTTCAACGAAGATCGCGACAACCGGTTCGATGCCGGAATTATTTTCGGTGGCGCCATTCGCTGCGCCATAGCCCACAAAATAGACCTATCAGCAGAATTGCGCTGGTATTACGGTCTCACAGACATACAACGCCAATATATGACCAACCTTAACCCTCGATACAACACCACAAGAGTAATACAGTTCGGTGTGGCATACTGGCTTTAAGACATGAAACAAATGAAAAACACAAATATATTCAAACTATCTCTTATCATCACTCTACTGCTGGTGTCGTGCCGCAAAGAGCCTTTAGATATCGTCAATCCCGACAGACGCTTTTGCAACAGCTACACTTCACAGTTTGAGACAGTATGGACCGGCATCGACCAAGGGTATCTCTTTTGGGAACGAGACACCGTGGACTGGGACTCTGTGTATCGCAAAATGCTCCCAGTATTCCAGAGTTTCGATTCCAAAGGCGGTGTCTCCGACGCCGAACTCACCAACGCATACCAAAGCATGGTGAGGGGACTGCTGGACCACCACATGTATGTGCAAATAAAGAACCTTAAGACCGGCAATGCCATCTATGCCGACCCCGCATGGGATGAAGTGCCTATGCGCGACTACTACCACTACACATACTTCGACAACCAGGTGGCACTGCTATCCACTATGAATGGTGTCACAGAATACAAGGCTGGCGGCAACTCTTTCCCCTGCTATTTCGCCCTATTTCCAGGGACGGCGGGTAAAAAGATCGCCTATCTGCGTTTCAAATCCTTTTCAGTGACATCGGTGGTCAATTATTTGTCGGTAGCCGAATTGGCGCCATTGCGCGCCTTCTACGGCACCAATATAACCAATGGTGTCACCAACGGTTGGGCTGGCCGTGATGAGGTGGAGGCCGTCATCATCGATGTGCGTGGCAATGGGGGAGGAAACCTGGCAGACCTACGTCCTGTGGTGGGCAGTCTGGCTGCCAACGATATTCACCTTGGCTACTCTCGCACCAAAGAGGGGTTGGGACGTCTCGACTACAGCGCATGGACCCCCTTTGTCATCAATACCCCCGCCAACCATCTTCATGGGGACAAAAAAGTGGTGGTCCTCACCGATATCAACTCGGTGAGCTGTTCTGAATTAACAGCACTTATTGTCAAACAAATACCCAACGGAACTGTTATTGGCGAACGCACCTATGGCGCCACATGCCCGCTTATCTCCGGAGGCCACGACATGCTATACAGTGGTGTGTTTGGCGATTACAACCAATATGGTTATTATGTGTATACCAGCAACTTCGACGTTGTCGACAACGACTACAAGTCGCTGGAAGGCATCGGTGTGACTCCCGATATTGAATGCTTGTTTGACCTATCCGCTCTGCAGGCTGGTCACGACAACCAACTGGAGCGAGCCCTCGAGTTCATCAGAACAGGAAAGTGATATTTACCATTATCTATACTATATATGGTTTAGAAATAATTTTACCTATTCAAACTGTGTCTGAGTAATGCGTAAATAAAAAAAACACATTACAGTGTAAAAAAATAGGTTGGATTATTACATATAGAGAGTATAGATAAAATTGAAAAAAAAATTTATGAAAAAAATCTTCTCTATCTTGATTCTGGCTGCGGGGCTTTTCGCCTCTGCTAATGCCCAAAACTGCGTTGTTTCGCTGCCTTACGATGTCTATACAACAGCGACGAATGTCGACAGCTGCTGGACATTGTACAACGCATCGGTTAGTAATTATTCCATACAGTCGTCCAATAACAACGTGAAAAGTTATGCTGTGTTGCCTTTGTTCGATATTCCCCTGTCGGCAATACATATACAATTAAGGTATTCTGTATCTGACAGCATCCCTGTAGAGATAGGCGTTATGACCAATGCCGCCGACACCAACACATTCCAGCCATACGACACGGTATATGGTTCTGGCTCGAACATTAAGTTGGGAGATTTGGATTTCCGTCGCTGGTCGGGTGCCGACGGTCATATTGCTATCCGCTGGCGTCAGGGTTACCTGCGCCGCGTGACTCTCGACACCGTCTATGGTTGCTACACACCCTACGATGTGGTACTCTCTAGCATTACCGCCACCTCGGTAACCGTCAGCTGGCGCAGCCGCACATTGGGTGCTGTCGGATATGAGGTAAGCGTGACTCCTTATCACGAGATTGGGTATTCAACCCGCTATACAACAGATAATAGCATCATTATAGATAGTTTGCAACCGGGGACTTATTACCAGGTGAATGTACGTACCGTTTGCGATAGTGGTAACAGCTATTCGCAGTATACCAATGTGGTCTTTTGCACCGATTGCCAACCCGTTTCAACATTGCCATATCGCCTGTTGCACAACGACCTTGGCCCTACGGTTGACGTAGTTCCCTATATGAATGTTCCTTGCTGGACCTACATCGAGCATCCTGAAAGCGGCTACTGCTATTGGGTGTCGCCAGAGTTCGACACCACGCAGATTCGTATGGATCACCTAAAGTTGACTGCAGCTCTGCGATATACCAACGATATGGGCGCCACACTTCAGTTCGGAACAATGAACAACAATATGCAGATTGGCAGTTTCAGCCATATTGACGGCATCAACCTGCAGAACAATGTGACAAATGCCAGCACCGGCGCGCTGACTTTCTATTGCAACGACCGCTCGGCTGGACGTTTGGCCTTCCGTGCATTCATTGGGAAAATAAGAAACCTCGACTCAGTCGTCATCGAACAGGAGGTTTGTCATCCTGTTAAGAACATCGTCGTCACAAACCGCACCGACCATTCGCTGACCATCAACTGGACAGAGCAGGGCACCGCAACCCGTTGGATTGTGGATTGTGCAGCGCGAGACGACTCTTTCAGCCAGTCGCTTGTTGCAACAGCAAAACCGTTCACCATCAATGGACTTGCCAGTCATACCATATACAATGTCACTGTCCGCGCCATCAACGAAGGCGACACAAGCCTGCCTTGTTCCAAACAGATAACCACCGCTGTCGACTCCTTGCACGCACTTGTCACCGTCCAGATAGGCAACCCAGGCACTTCCTATTCCGCTCACTATCCTATTGAAAGATCTTTTAAACACTCTCTGACACAGACAATCTACCCGCTGACGCAATATTCGGCCGCTGGTTGGATTGACACCGTTTGGTTCTATTGCAATACATCTTTCAACGGAACTGGTCAGCTCGACACCTCGTTGACGCTCTATCTGGCTCATTTCGACACCACTGTGGCTCGCAACAACAACGATTGGGTGGAATTGGACTCTCTTGTAGAGGTCTTCCACGCCAATACCTGGCTTGCGCCAGGCGGCAACCGCTGGGTGCCAATACCTCTCCAAACACCGTTCTATTACAATGGCGTAGACGAGTTGGCTGTGGTATTTCTTCATAGCAACAGTGTTTCAAGGTACAGTGGCGACTATTTCTCTTATTCTTCTGCTGGTAATGGAAGCCTTATGTATAAAGGTGACGCTTCTCCTTTCCCGCTGCAGCAGATTGCATCCGACGATTTCCTCGGCTCAAGAATCCCATCCAGGGCTATAGTGCGCTTTTCTATGGTCACAAGCAGTTGTCTGAGTGTTAGCAATGTCCATATTGCAAGTGTCGACGGCAACGCGGTCCGTCTGCTGTGGAACGAATCCGGCAACGCCTCGCATTGGCAGGTGTCTTACGCCGCCAACGACGGTAGTCACAGCGGCACTCTCTTTGCAAACGACTCGACGGTATGCACTATCGGTGGCTTGCACGGC
>JAGCZH010000001.1 GCA_017960475.1 Bacteroidales bacterium
AACATACTTGTCTGTCTCGACTTCCTTCCACTCGTAACATCCGAGTTCTTCATTGTACACATGGCGTGTCTGTGTCTTTTGTCTCATTTTTACTTTTGGTATTGCTCCCAAAAGTGTCAACTTTTTTCAGGTTAAGACAACAAATGATAAACAAGGAATTAATAAAAAGCATAATTTCAGAAGGATATGAGTATATACCCCAAGTTGAAATTGTGCCAAGAAATGTAACAATCGAGCCTGCTGGCAATTATGTATTCGTGGGCGTTAGACAGGCAGGCAAATCCTATACATTGTATCAGCAGATTCAACAGAAACTGGATGAGGGTGTTCCCGTTGAGAATTTAGTGTATATCAATTTCGATGATGAACGATTGCATGGCATGTCGGCAGACCAACTTGACTTGATATTACAGGCCAATTACAGCGTCCGTGACATAAAACCCACATTCTTCTTTGACGAGATACAGAATGTGGTGGGATGGGAGAACTTCGCCCGTAGGCTTGCCAATCAGAAGTATCAGGTATACATCACTGGCAGTAATGCCAAGATGTTGAGCAGTGATATTCAAACCGTGCTTGGCGGACGATATAAAGATGTGTCGGTTTATCCATACAGTTTTGCAGAGTTTCTTTCAGCCAGCGGCGTAGAGCTTGGTTCGCGCTGGATGTACGGGCAGAAACGCGGTGAGGTGGAACGTGCCTTCAATGACTATTTCCAATGGGGTGGCTTCCCTGAATTGACACGGTTCAAGGAAAAACGCATCTGGTTGAATGGTCTATACAACCGCATTTTCTTCAACGACCTTATTGTAAGAAACAAGGTCAAAAATGAAGAGGCGTTAAGGCTTGCGTTGAGAAAGTTGGCGGAAAATTTGCGCCAGCCAGTGTCATACACACGGCTTTGCAACATGATTAAAGCAGTTGGAGTTTCGTGCGGGACGGCCACAGTTATAGAATACATCAACCACTTCATGGATGCCTGTCTCATATTCCCATTGCAAAACTACGCATCTCGCTTCGTGGAGCGGGAGACCACAAAGAAGTTCTACTTCGTTGACAATGGCCTGCTCAACCTGTTTCTGCTCGAAAACCAGTCAGCATTGCTTGAAAACCTTTGTGCCATAGAAATGCGGAAACGATACGGCGACAAACTGTACTACTATCTTCACAACATAGAAGTCGATTTCTATGTGCCGGAAGAGGCCCTGGCAATCCAGGCCTCTTACCGTCTTTCTGATGAATCCACTATAAAGCGGGAAGTCAATGCGTTGGTCAAACTCCACAAGGTTCATCCTCTTAAGAAGGCTGTCATTGTGACAAGGGATGAGGAAACAACCATCAATGAAGGTGGGTTATCTATAGAGATAGTTCCTGTGTGGAAATGGCTCTTGCTTCAATGATTGAATAAATACAAAGACAATACCGATAAAGATCGTTACTACCCCAATGTATATGCGATTCTATTTTTTACTGAACTCTGCAAATCTAATGATTTTTCTTTTTTTTGCAACCCTAAAGGGGGACTGAACTCCCCATAAAAACAAAACAATGCAGTAAAAAAAAATTATTATAGTGTAACCGTGAAAACATATTAATCCTTATACGTCATTGGTAAATAATACCGGCGGGATGGTATTCTCTACCATCCCGCCGGTATTCGCATTATAACATCTCAGAATCAGCTCTTCGGGGTCTTCCAGTTGAAAAACACCTGTATGCCTGCCATCTGATATATCTGCCAGTGGCCCCATTTGCCCATACCGTTGAAGTCGGTATCCCACTTTGTGTTGAGAGCAAAATTGGCCGATAGGAAGCTGGAGAAGCGGTAGTCGAGTTTCAACTCAAAATCCAAGTCGGTCTCGAAGGCGCGTTTCTTCATCCAACCATAGCCCTTCAAATCATCCCATGTCTCTTCCTCGACAAGAGAGTATTTCGATGTGGTCTCCATATCGTCACCCCAACTCATGTTTTTGGGTTTCTTGTAGTCATAGAAGAGCTCCAGACGAGCATAGAGGTCAAGATTGGGAAGGATATCCTTTTTGAGGTACATGGCCTTGACATAGGAACCGAGAGCAAAGTAGACATGCTTGTAGGTACGGGCAGGATTGAGAGTGCCGTCGGCAAGGCGGAAATCGTCTTCCTGTATTACTCCGTATGTGTAGTTGCTGTCGATAAGCTCGTCGTTGCACACAAAAGTGGTTTTGCCTGTGAGGAATGAGAGCGACACCGACCAGTTGTCTTTCTTGTGCTCAAACGAAAGTGCCGTTGTCAGGTAAGCCGGAGCGAAGAAACCAGACACCTGTTTCTGCATCTGATTGGCGCCGATACCACTGTATTCGTAGCCAGCACCAAACTGTGTTTTGAGATTTGCTGTGAAGCTGGCGCCCCAGTCCTTGTATGCCTTCCACGAAATGGCGCTGGTAAGGTCTATTTTGTCATTGCTTTTGCGGCGAGTCTCGAAAAGTGTGTCTCCCTCCGCAAGATCCTGCCAAGCATAGCCGTAGGCGAGATCGACGATGTTATCCCACACATATTTGGGATGGGTGAACTTATAGTTGCCGAAAAATGTTCCGGTGACATCAATCTGCGAGTTGCCCGACGATGACCAGTTGTTGAACATGAATTCACCGATTTTCAACGCTGGTGTTGATGTGGTTGTCCATGCTCCTTCTTTCTTTGCCTCCTCTTGGTCTTGGGCATTTACTGTGGCAATGGTCATGAGTGACAGCATCGCAAGCAATAGTACTTTTTTTGTCATAGTTATTGTTATTGATTTAATTAACCTTTATTTTCAAAAAATAAAAATTCTTATCGCACCGTGGTTATTGTGCACAAGGCGATAAAACTCCTCTCTGTTCTTCAGAGGCCATACCAACGGGACAATACTTTCTATTGGGGGTCATAGATTCTCTTGACGGCATTATCTATTTCACCAATCGTAAAGCCATGCGACGAAAGATACGATGTCAATTTGTTCCTTCGCTTTCTGATATCCTCATCCTTAAGAGTCCGAGATTTTGTTTCGGCAAGCGAATGCAGAATGTCGCTATACTGCTCCTCATCAATACTCGACAAAGCCTTCTCTATGGTGGCATTGTCTATCCTCTTGCTACGCAACTGATAGGCAATCTTGAGCCTACCCCATTTCTGCAAGTGAAGCTTCGAGTCGCAATATATCCTGCAATAGCGTTCCTCATCAATAAACGACTGGTCTACCAAATATTCGGTAATGCGTTCGGTGAGTTGTCGATCGGCACCCCACGTCATCAGCTTGTCCCTCACCGCTGATCGGCACTGCTCATTAGCAGCGCAATATTGTTCGGCCTTGGTGATGTAGGCGCGCTCGCTTTCGGTGAAGTCAAAGTTATTCGACATGATAAAAACTATTAATACAAAGATTGTTATGTAAGAATTTCACTTTTATTTCAAAAAGCAAAAATACAAAAAAAATTTATATGTGCCATCAGGAACGACAATAAGGCACTTTTTTAACACAAATCGGGCGATGATAGAAATTGAAAATTGAAAAATTGTGACCTGTGACCAGTGACCTGAGGAAATTGAAAATTGATAATTTGTGAATGGTGAAATTGTGAATTGTGATTTAGCAACATCATCAAAGTGGGTCGCTTCGCGAGAAATTTCTCAAATAATATCAAATCTTTCAAAAATATCATTTTGTTTGATTTTGATCAGATTTGTCAGATTTCTGCTCGAAGAGCATCCAACGTTATTTAATTGTGAATGGTGAAAATTGAAAATTTGTGACCTGTGACCAGTGACCAGTGACCTGAGGAAATTCAAAATTCGCCTCCACCATTTTTTTATCCTTTTAAATAAATCTTTATTTTTATCTGTTGCATATATGAAAAAAATTTTGTCAATCCACTGAAATCATGTATCTTTGCAGTCTAGTTTTAGAATATTCACACCATGGGAAAAGGAAAAATACTATTTGTCAATCAGGAAATTATGCCTTTCTTACCTGAAAGCGAGAACTCCTATATCGGTCGCTATCTGCCTGCATACGCACAGGAGAAAGGTCGCGAAATCCGTGTTTTCATGCCTCGTTTTAGCAATGTCAACGAACGCAAAAACCAGCTGCATGAAGTCATCCGTCTTTCAGGCATGAATCTTATCGTTAACAACGCCGACCATCAGCTTATCATCAAGGTCGGATCAATACCCTCGGCTAGAATGCAGGTCTACTTCATCGACAACGAGGAATATTTCACCAACCACAAAGGGTTCTTTGACGAAAAAGGCAAATTCTATACCGACAACGACGAACGCATCCTTTTCTTCGGCCGCGGCACTCTTGAAGCTGTAAGAAAACTGGCATGGCAGCCTCATCTCATCCATTTCACTGGATGGTTCTCTTGTATGATTCCTTTCTACCTGCGCCGCATTAACAAAGAGAACGCTTTCTTCTCCGGCACAAAGACAGTCTTCTCTCTCACCAACGACGCCTTCGAAGGCAGCTTCGGCCCCGACATGGAACGCAAACTCAAAGCCGACGGCGCCACTGCGAAAGACCTTCGTATGCTTGAGAATCTTGACTACATGACTCTTACAAAAGCGGCTATAAGCTATGCCCATGGCATTGTCGTGGCTTCTCCTAATGTCAACCCCGAGTTACTCGCTTTTGCACGCGAAAACAAACGCAATATCGTCGAATACGAACCCGACCGCACTCTTTTCTACGAACGCATCAACAAACTTTACGACACTATCATCGGAAGCAACATCAACAACTAAGAAAATTGAAAATTGATAAATTGTGATCAGTGACCTGTGACCTGAGAAAATTGAAAATTCAAAATTAGAAATTCAAAATTCGCCTCCCCCTTTAAACCTTTTGAACCTTTCTAACCTTTTTAACCTTTAAAACCCTTTCTAACTTTTAAACTCTTACTTATCCATTTGATGAAATCGTTCTTATATATACCGTTGATACTATTGAGCGGAATTCTCGCTTTCACAGCTTGCTCTGAAAAAGAAACCGATCTCGGCGTGGCTCTCCAAGACCCCGCCACTCTTTTCGACGGTAATTCTGTCACTGCCTATGGGTCGGCATGTACTGTCTTCGACGACTCGCTGCTCACTTCCGGTCTGCGCTATGTGTTGGTGGGATTCTATTCCAACCCCACCTTCGGCACTTCCGAAGCCATATTGTACACTCAAGTATCAATAGATAACGACAACGGCGTGGATTTCAGTCAAAACTTCACCATCGACTCTGTCGTCCTCTCTCTTGCTGTGTCAGAATTATACCCCGCAAAAGCAAGCTCCAAGTCATACCGCGACTTGCATTTCGAAGTATACCAACTATCGGAGTGTATGATGAAAGATTCCGCCTACTATGCCAGCAACTCCATTGACATCAACGGGACTGTCTTTTTCGACGACATTGTGCGCCTCGCTGAAAGCGACAGTATGGTGGTGAAAATCCCTCTCAACGACAACTTCAAAGCTCTGCTTCAAAACAAGAGCTACGCCACTTCAGCCGATTTCGTCGAGGCCGTCAAGGGCCTACGTATCCGTATTGCCAATGACGGCACTCCTGTCATGGCCACTCTCAACATGTCGGCGACAGCGACAACAATGACTGCCTACTACACCTACAGCAACAATGGAGACGCTATCAACGGCTCCACCGATTTCGTTGTCGGACAGACATCACCTCATTTCAATCAATACATCAACAACTACAGCTCTGACCTTTCTGTATTCAACACAAACATTAACGACTCCATAGAAGGAAGCCAGCAAGTATTTCTCTGCCCTATGGGCGGCACCAACATCAAGCTGAATTTCAACACCTTCATACAACAGTTCAAACAAGAGCACCCCTTGGCGATTATACACTATGCCGAATTGCTTCTGCCTGTCGCCAACTCATCACCCGAAGACAGACCTGAAACCATCGTAGCCCTCAAAAGCTATATGGATGGAGCTGTAGCCAATATCCCCGACTTCTACGACTCTCACAGCGGTTATGACGGCACCTATGACAAAACCACGGGCTGCTACCGCCTACGTATCACTCAGCACCTGCAGAAACTTGTAAAGAGCGGCTTCGACTTGGGTACTCTTCTCGTCATCGAAGGACGCCGTTCCTCGGCACAGCATGCCATTATCAACGGTAGCGACTCTGCCGCCACAAATGGCAACCCCATACGCATTCAATTTATCTACAGTGAATAATACAATGAAACCAACCTTCATATCCTCCTCACTATCATCAGTCCTTCGCACTCTCGGCCTGGCCGTGACTATTATGGCCATATCGCCTGTATCCGCTCAAATACAATACAAGAAATACTATGATGGCCTGCCTCGCCAGATGGCTGTGGAAGGCATGATGGACGACGACAGTGTTCGCAACGGACAATGGACATGGTGGCATCGCAACGGAAAAGTCTTCCAGCAAGGTACCTACGACAACAACGGTCAGAAAACAGGCACCTGGCAACAATTCTATGAGGACGGCGAGAAACGCGCCGTGGAATGCCATACAAACGGAACTTCGCGTATGTGGTACCACGACGGCAAACTGGAAAGTGAAGTGGCTATCGTCGACGGCCTGAAACACGGCATCTATAAATCATGGTATCCCAACGGTCAACAGAAAGAGGAAATACCTTTTGTTCATGGCGTCAAACAGGGCAAAACGACAGAATGGCACGAAAACGGCAAAAAGAAATTCGAAGGCACCTATCGCGACAACGAGCTTAACGGTCCCGCCACCTGGTGGACCAACACGGGCAAAATGGACATGCGCGGCAACCTTGACGCCGGCGAACAGCAAGGCGAATGGCTCTTCTACTGGCGCACCAACGGCAAAATAGGCATTCGCGGCAACTATTCCCAGGGCGTCGAGACCGGCACTTGGACATACTACTATGAAACCGGCGAGAAATGGCGCGAGGGCAACTACTCCAATGGCGACAAAACAGGCAAATGGACCACATGGTATGAGTCGGGCCACAAACTGCACGAAGGCAACTATGTCAACGGTAAGGAGGAGGGTGTCTGGACCGCCTGGTACGAAGACGGCAGCATTGACTACACCGGCTCTTTCCGCCAAGGCAAGAAGGATGGTGAATGGAAGGCTTTTTACGATGACGGCCGTCCTCGCTACATTATGCATTACTCCGCCGACGACAAAGACGGGGAAGAGATACGCTATTTCCCCAACGGCAAGATTGAGTCGCGCGCCAACTATAAGAATGGCACTTGGCATGGTCGCTATGAACGCTACAATAGCGCCGGAAAACCCGAGGAGCAAGGCTCTTTTGTCAATGGTGAAAAGGATGGCCGCTGGGTCCTCTACGACGCCACGGGCAAAGTGGCTATGGAGATGACTTTTAAGGCTGGAAAGCAGGTGTCATCCTCCGAACGCAAACCGACAGGCCATGGTCGTACTGGAGATTTCTAGTTTTATTTTTCCTATTTTATGAAACTGCTCCTTGCCTCCAAATCGCCGCGACGCCGCGACTTGCTCTCTAGACTTGGATTCCCCATATCTTTTGTCGACTTGAATGTCGACGAAGTTGTTCCTGACGGAACTCCTGTCGAACTTATTCCCGCCGGACTGGCATTGCTTAAATCCAAAGCATACACAGGAGAACTTGCCAAAGATGAGATACTGGTAACGGCCGACACCATTGTCGCCCATCGTGGCGACATGATAGGTAAGCCTCATAGCCGTGAGGAAGCCATCAATATGATCCAAAGTCTGTCGGGCGACAGGCACACCGTTTACACTGGCGTCAGTCTCAAAAGCGCCAAACGCCAATGTGTGTTCACCGAAAAGACCTACGTGTGGTTCCGCCGACTCAGACATAGCGACATCATTTCTTATGTGGATCGCGGCACATGCATGGACAAAGCCGGTTCCTACGGAATACAGGAATGGATAGGACTGATAGGGGTGGAACGTATCGAAGGCTGTTTCTACAACGTGATGGGGCTTCCAGTTTCCCGCATCTACGAGGAGCTGTGCAAAGGGGGCTGGTAAATCCCCGATAATAGCCACATCAGCTATTTTTCAGGTGTCAGCATAAGATTAAAATCCTCGTCCATCGCCAGTTTACCCTTATCCAACAACCGACGGACCGCCGCGGTCAACTGATGCGGCTCCACGCCATCCATCGATTCAGCGAGCTGCTTAATAGTTGCCTTGCCCTCCTTCATGGTCTCCAAAACCTTCGATTCCAGACTCTCGACAGAAGTCCTTGTCTTGGACAAACAGTAATCGCAACAGCCGCAATTCATCGCATTCCGCTCTCCGAAATAGTCAAGCAACCAAACACTCCTGCATTTATCATCGCTGACGGCATAGTCTATCATAGACTCACGCCTCTTGACAGCAAGCTCTTTGAGCTTTTTATAATTATCCTCACTGATATTGAGATCTCTCACATCTATTCGCTGAGAGTTGAAAACAATTTGTGGCTTGAGCATCTTGGGTTGATACGTGATTATCTCCAATCGGTTCAGTTCGGTAAGCATATTAGCCACTTTGACTGTTTCCAGACCACAACGTTTGGCAATAACACTCTCACTTATAGGGGTAAAATCGGTGAAAAGGCCGCCATACAGTCGTAGCATCGCCTCCAACATACCTCCCGTCGTTTTGTCGGACATCTGTACTCGGTACAACTCCTCTTTGTCGACATTGATATACACCTTCGACAACAATTCGTTCTGCTCAGGCATCGAGACAAGCCCCTCCCTTTCCAGGAAGAACAACGAGCGATAGAACGAATACATGTCGAGACCGTAATTGTTGCATATCTCTTCGATGTTAAACGGGAAACGGCTCCCCTCCCCTGCCCCTACGGGCAACTGATAAAAGTTACACAGGGCCTTGTATGTGTTCTTTATCAGAGACAAAGGCGGAAAGTCGCGCTCTATATCGTTCCTGAGTTTTATGCAATCTCCATCACTATATACCAGCACTGCGTAGGCTTTAAGGCCATCACGCCCGGCACGCCCGGCCTCCTGGAAATAAGCCTCGGGAGATTCCGGCAAATCGAGATGTATCACAAAACGCACATCTGGTTTGTCTATTCCCATTCCGAAAGCATTGGTGGCAACCATAACGCCTTTCGACGAAGCCATCCAGTCCTGCTGGCTCTGTATACGCTCTTTTACCGGTATACCGGCATGATAGGCCGCGGCGGCGATGTCATTATCGTTGAGAAGCCTGCTTATCTCCTGTGTTCGACGACGGTTGCGGACATATACTATTCCGCAGCCACCGACACCGCGTATTATCCTGAGCAGTGTGCCCTCCTTGTCGTCGGTATGGCGTACGGTATACACAATATTCGGTCTGGCGAAGCTGTTTTGGAACAACTTCCCGTCTCTGAAATCCAATTTGTCCTCTATGTCACCGACCACATCGGGTGTCGCCGTCGCTGTAAGCGCGATAACAGGAACATCGGGATGGTATTGCCTGACCTTTGCTATCTCCAGGTACGGCGGACGGAAATCGTATCCCCACTGCGAGATACAATGAGCCTCGTCGACGGCGATGAGGCTTACTTTCATCTGTCTGAAATGGTCTATGAAAGTACGGTTCTGTAGACGTTCCGGCGATACATACAGCAGTTTTATCTTCCCAAAGACACTGTTGTTGAGCGTCACATCAACCTGATGTTTGCTCATACCCGATGTTATATAGGCCGCTTTGATATGTTTCTCACTAAGCATCCGCACCTGATCGGCCATCAATGCTATCAATGGCGAAATGACGACGGTGATGCCTTCGTTTATAACGGCGGGTATCTGATAGCAGATGGATTTGCCCCCTCCTGTGGGCAACAGGGCCAAAGTGTCATGCCCGCTCAGGACAGACTCTATTATCTCTCTCTGCAAAGGTCTGAAACTATCGTAACGCCAATATTTATTCAGTGCTTCTTCCGGTGTCATTGTCGTCGAAAAAAAATCCACTGAATACAACGCAACATAGGGCGGAAAAATTGTGTCACCCTTGATTTCCCATAGTATTGTTTTACCAACCAGAATCAAAAAAATGGCAAGCTCTATCACCGAGCCTGCCATTTTTGGAGTCTTTATAGGATTTGTTTACCTGATCAAAGTCACTGTGCCTTTCTGTGACAGCACTCTACGTTCTCCGTTTCTACGGTAAGTGGCGATGTAGACGTATGTGCCCTCTTTGCAGTCGTGGCCCTTGTATTTGCCATCCCAGCCTTTTTCAATATTGTTAGTTGAGAATATCAGCATGCCTTCTCTGTCGTAGACATAAAGCTGATAGTCGTCAAGCAGGTTGGCGGTGTAAGGTTTGAAGATATTGTTGGTCTCCAGTCTGGGAGTGAACGCATTGGGGAACCATACCGCGAAGATGCCGACAGGAACATAGAACGACGTGTCGCGTGAGCAGCCAAGGGGATTGGATGATATCAGCGACACTAGGATTGAATCCTGGCTGAGGTCGGTGAAGGTGAACACCACCGTGCGTGTCGACGAGGTATTTCCGTTGCCGAAGTTCCACAGCGACGACGACGAGTTCTCCGACAGGTCTGCGAACTGCACCGACGGATTCTCGGAGTCGATATAGTCGGGCGTCAGGCTGACATGGAGTATCGGATAGGGGTAGACTGTGATTTTCTGTGTCAACGCCGTGGCTCCGCAGCCGTTGGTGCCGTGACCGATCACGCTGTACACTGTGGTCTCTTTGGGTGAGACTTTCACCACCGATTCTGTGCTCTGACCGTTGAGGTCGGGGTCGGGAGGATTGGAGCTCCACTCAAAGTATGCAGCCTTTCCGGCAGTAAGCGTCACAGTGTCACCCGTACAGATACGGTCTTTGTCGGTCTGCAGGTCTGGCTTCACAAGGTAGAGGTTTATGCTGTCCCACGTGGTGCATCCCAGCGGACTGGTGACCTTCACAAAATAGGTGCGGTCCTGATTGATTGTCGTTGACAAATGGCTAGTATTCTCCACAGCCGGCGAGGTGCCGCCCATGACATAGTACCAGTCGTAACGGCAGTTGTCGACAGTGCTGTTAACCTGCACATCGGAGTGGTCTCCGTTGCAGACTATGGTGTCGCCTATAACAGTAAGTTCGGGATATTTTCCGACATTGATGCGGAATGTGGTGTCGGAGTAGCAGTACACTCGCTCCACAATACCATCGTTTGTGGTGTCGTCCATATAGAATTGAGCTCCTCGTGTTAGCAACGTGATGTCGGTGATAGTGTCGAAAGACCACCGTATAGCCTGTGTCGGCGAGTTGAAGGTGGAGTCTCCTACCGTCCAGCGGTGATAGCCAGAGCCTGTTGTTATGTCGGAGATGACGATGGTGTCACCCTCGCAGATGTCGTTACGGCTGATATTGACGCGTGGCACAGGGCTCTTGATGGTGCGTATCTTCACGGTCTTCTCGTTCCAGCAGTTGGCGCCGAAGGAGCGTGTGCGCACCTTGACACTGTAGTCGCCCGCTGTGGGATAGGTGTGGCTGGCCTCTCCGCCGAAAACACTGTCAACCAGGCTTGCCGATGTCGGGTTGGGAGTGCTGTAGAAATACCATCTCGTGCGCGATGTGTCGACGAGCTGGGTGTCGTTGGTGTGGAACGGCGTGTAGCTGAGGTCGCGCAGCGTGATGTTGGCGTTGCAGCCCAGCGAGCTGTCGACGACCAGAGCCGGCTTGGTGTTTCCCACGGTGACAGGCAGATAGGTGATGACAGGATAGTTCTCATTCATCTGTGTGGTCATCTTGCAGCGGAAGGTGTTCTGGGTGAGGGTGTCGCCGTTCGAGCGTCTGATAAAGTTGCTGACCACGGTGTTCAAAACTGATTCGGTCTGATTCTCAATAAGCTCATAGTTGGCCGCATTGTTGACATCGTCACCCGTTAGGGGTCCGTTCTTGCTGCGGTACCAGGCGTATGATATCGCGCCCTTAGGAGCGGCGATACGCGCCACGCTTTCCGACTCACCCGCGGCGCAGCCGTTGGCGCTAAGCTCCATGGGCTGGCATTCGCCGGCGATATAGCACAGCGCATAATGCTGACTCTGTGAGCAGTCACCTGCGGCGATTTTTATTCTGATGGTTTGGTATTGCAGCTTGCTCAAGTTGACAATGACCTTCTGCCAAGGCAAGTAAATATTGCAACTATAAGAAGCGCCTGTGTGCTGTCCCGTCGAGGCTACATAGAAAGGTGTGACATTTGTGCCGTTGCCGGCAGGAGTAGGACGTATGTAGCACAACGTGTCGCCACTTGCCAACACCCAGTTGTTGCCCACTCTTTTCTCCACAGTGATGGCAAACTCCGGGTTCTGACTGGCACTATGCTGGCCATTTTGCAGCGAAAGGGCGTACCAGATAGTAAGCAGTGCGTTTTGCGGGTTCACTGTCATCTCATAGGTAAGCATCTCGAAAAGATGGTTTCCGCAATAGTTGCCTAAACGGATAGAGGTGTGGAAAGTGGTGTCATCGGGAAGATACGATAGGCGGTTCTGGGTCTCGTTATCAAATCCCGAGCCTTTAATCACAAACCTCTTTTGATAGTCCGTCTGATTGTCAATATTCTTTGACAATGAGGAGGTGGAGCTCACTTGCAAATCACATGTGGATCCTCCTACGATACTCTCCAAGTTGGCGGCCTGGACTTCTGTCAGTGTGGTGCCAGGAATGAGTCCTGGAGCTGAGCATGTACTAATCACTGAGCCTTTTTCTCCCGTATAGCCTTTCCATGCTGTATTTCCGGCACCACCGGTGACGGTGAAGTTAGACGGGTTTTTCAATCCTATACAGTTGGGATTTTGTGGATAGACAGGCCTTTGTTGTGCCTCTAGCAAACCCATCGTGCATAGCGTTAGCAACAAAAAAAGAAAAAATCGTTTCATAATTCTATTGTGGTTTTTATTTTTCATAAAAATGTCATTCGTGGAAATGAGCAAAAATTAACTTTACACCTATATAGACGCAAAAATAGGAATTTTGCTGCATTAAAAATCGTTTTTTTTTATATTTTTTTCAAAAGAAACAGCTTACTGACATTAAATCAACGATATACATGACAAAAAAAATTAAGAAAAGCAGACTGTTTTTCAGCCTGCTTTTCTTTTATCAATGGTCTATCTATAACTTTTCAGTTATGGGGAGGTTAAAAAGGATTACCTAATGAGTGTCACCGTGCCTTTTTGGGTCATCAAACGCTCCACCCCGCTTCTGCGATAGGTGGCTATATAAACGTATGTGCCTTGTCTGCAGTCGTGGCCCTTGTACGTTCCGTCCCAGCCTTCCTCAATATTATTGGTGGAGAACACCAACGAGCCGAAACGGTCGTATATAAAGAGCTGGTAATCCTCAAGGATATTTGCCGTGTATGGCTTGAAGATCTTGTTGGTCTCAAGGATAGGTGTGAACGCATTGGGGAACCATACCGCGAAGATGCCGACAGGAACATAGAACGACGTGTCGCGCGAGCAGCCTAATGGATTGGATGATATCAGCGACACAAGGATTGAATCCTGGCTGAGGTCGGTGAAGGTGAACACCACCGTGCGTGTCGACGAGGTGTTGCCGTTGCCGAAATTCCACAGCGACGATGACGAGTTCTCCGATAGGTCTGCGAACTGAACCGACGGATTCTCGGAGTCGATATAGTCGGGCGTCAGGCTGACATGGAGTATTGGATAGGGGTAGACTGTGATTTTCTGTGTCAACGCCGTGGCGCTGCAGCCGTTGGTGCCGTGACCGATCACACTGTACACTGTGGTCTCTTTGGGCGAAACAGTTATCTCAGCGGAGATGCTCTGTCCGTTGAGGTCGGGGTCAGGGGGATTGGAGCTCCACTCGAAGTACGCCGCCTTTCCCGCTGTAAGTCTCACCGAATCTCCGGTGCAAATACGGTCTTTGTTGGTCTGAAGGTCTGGCTTCACAAGGTAGAGGTTTATGCTGTCCCACGTGGTGCATCCCAGCGGACTGGTGACCTTCACAAAATAGGTGCGGTCTTGGGTAATCGTTGTTGCCAGATGGCTGCTGTTCTCCACCACCGGCGAGGTGCCGCCCATGACATAGTACCAGTCGTAACGGCAGTTGTCGACAGTGCTGTTAACCTGCACATCGGAGTGGTCTCCGTTGCAGACTATGGTGTCGCCTATAACAGTGAGCTTGGGATATTGGCCGACATTGATGCGGAATGTGGTGTCGGAATAGCAGTACACTCGCTCTACAATACCATCGTTTGTGGTGTCGTCCATATAGAATTGCGCTCCTCGTGTTAGCAACGTGATGTCGGTGATGGTGTCGAAAGACCACCGTATAGCCTGTGTAGGCGAGTTGAAGGTGGAGTCATCTATCGTCCAGCGGTGATAGCCCGAGCCTGTTGTTATGTCGGAGATGATAATGGTGTCACCGGCACAAAGATCGTTACGGGTGATGTTGACACGCGGCACGGGGCTCTTGATGGTGCGTATCTTCACGGTCTTCTCGTTCCAGCAGTTGGCGCCGAAGGAACGTGTGCGCACCTTGACACTGTAGTCGCCCGCTGTGGGATAGGTGTGGCTGGCCTCTCCGCCGAAAACACTGTCCACCAGGCTTGCCGACGTCGGGTTGGGAGTGCTGTAGAAATACCATCTTGTGCGCGATGTGTCGACGAGCTGGGTGTCGTTGGTGTGGAACGGCGTGTAGCTGAGGTCGCGCAGCGTGATGTTGGCGTTGCAGCCCAGCGAACTGTCGACGACCAGAGCCGGCTTGGTGTTACCCACGGTGACAGGCAGATAGGTGATGACAGGATAGCTGTCATGCATTTTGGTGGTCATCTTGCAGCGGAATGTGTTCTGGGTCAGGGTGTCGCCGTCCGAGCGTCTGATAAAGTGGTTCACCACAGTGTTGAGGACAGAGTCACTCTGTCCCTCTATAAGCTCATAGTTTGCGGCGTTGTTGACATCATCGCCTGTCAGAGGACCGTTTTTGCTGCGGTACCAAGCGTATGATATAGCGCCCTTGGGTGCGGCGATACGAGCCACGCTCTCCGATTCTCCCGCGGCGCAGCCGTTGGCGCTAAGCTCCATGGGCTGGCATTCGCCGGCGAAATAGCAGTATCCATAGTGTGCCGACCAACAACAGTCGCTAGTGGCAATCTTGATTCTTACACGCTGATACTGGAGTTTGCTAAGGTTGACAATAACCTTGTTCCATGGCAGATAAGCATTATCGCTAGTACCTGTCAAGAAGTCTCCCATTACGCTGGTGGAAGTTGGACTCTGTTTGATATAGCACAATGTGTCGCCAGCGGCGCGAACCCAGTTGGTGCCAGACCTTTTCTCGACAATGATGACGAATTCGGGATTTTCGGCCGCACTATGGAACACCTTATACAGAGAGACGGCATACCAGATAGTAACCAGAGCGTTCTTAGGTGTGACATCGAATTCATAGCATAACATCTCGGCCTCATGTCCGCCACAGGGTGTTCCCAGCCTGATAGAGGTGTGGAAAGAGGTGTCGGGAGGAAGGTACGACAAGTTGTTGGCTGTTAGAGCATCTGTGCCGGGTCCCTTGATAACAAAACGTCTGGTATAGTCGACAGCCCCATTGATATCAGTCATCGACTGTCCATAGCATGATGTTGTACCTCCTGTTGTTGTGGCAAGGCTGGCGGCAGGTACAGCTGTTGGTGAGAATGTCGACCCCAAAGAGGTGCATGTACTTGCCTGATATGGGCTATCAGGTTTGTTGCCTGTATAACCCATCCAAGCTGAGTTGGCTGCGCCTCCTGTGAGGACAAAATTGGTGGGATTCTTCAATCCCATACAGTGAGCATTCTGATTCTGGCCTTGAACGGAGCCATGCATTGCTCCCAAAAGAAGGAAGGCTAGAAACAAGACAAAGGAATCTGTTTTTTTCATTATATACTGTTTTTACTCTTTTTTTTTTCGAAACATCAGTTCTTTCTCCTGACATATATATAGACGCAAAAAAGACGTTTTTGCTGCATAGAAAATGAATTTTTTTTAGTGTGAAATAATAATTAGCAGCTAAGGTGCTGACTGTGAATTAAGAATTATTTATAATTTTTAAACATTAAATGTTAAACGAAAATCTTAAACCTTATTATACGGGAAAAAAAAATAAAAAGTAACGTTTTTCTAATAAAACAGTGGTTTTTAAAATCACTGCGTAGTAATTTGCCCGCAATTGTCCTGAGTCATAACAATTCACATAAAAGGGAAGTAATAATAGGAAGTTAATCTTCGATGGAAGTTAAATAGGAAGTTATGCGCTGCGCGCAGGACAATACATATTCATTTGTACACTTTTGCCGAAGGCTGCGTGGTATGCCTGCCGAGCTCGATGAGGCAACACCATAGAAATAAAAAAAATACAGTGAGCAACTCCGAATTTTACTCCCATTTTAACACCCACTTTTACTTCCATTTTAACTCCCGCTTAAATTAGTGTAATTCGCCGTAAAAAAACATGAAGTTGCGGCAACCCACAAAAATAAGGGATGGCAGCAATGCCATCCCTTATCAATTATTGAAGATTTGAGTCAAGAGAGGAGGCTATTATTTTTCAACTTCGCCAGCCTCTTTTTCCATCTCTTCTTTCAAGTTGGCCAATACATCGAGATCACCGAGAGTGGTTTTCTCGAGGGTGTCATTGATCTTCTTGACAGTCTTTTTGGTGTTGCGTTCCTTCTTGGCCTCGCTGTCATCGCTGCGGGTCTCGCCTTCGGCGACATCCTGGTTGACGCGGGTGTGGGAAACGATGATTTTCTTGTTCTCTTTCGAGAATTCGATAACCTTGAAATCAAGGGTCTCGCCGTTCTTGGCGCGGCTCTTGTCAGCTTTCTCAAGATGACGCATAGGAGCGAAACCTTCAACGCCGTAAGGCAGTGTAACGGTAGCACCCTTGTCGTTCATGGCGCTGATAGTACCCTGGTGAACGCTGCCTACTGTGAAGATGCTCTCATAGACATCCCAAGGATTCTCCTCGAGCTGCTTGTGACCAAGGCTGAGACGACGGTTTTCGGCATCGACCTCGAGAACAACGACATCAATCTTGTCACCGATCTTGGTGAACTCGGCAGGATGTTTGATTTTCTTGCTCCAGCTGAGATCGCTGATGTGGATAAGACCGTCAACGCCTTCCTCAAGTTCGACAAAGATACCAAAATTGGTGAAGTTGCGTACGGTGGCGGTGTGCTTGCTTCCGACAGGATATTTCTCGGCGATAGCCAGCCATGGGTCGGGCATAAGCTGCTTGATACCAAGGCTCATCTTGCGCTGCTCGCGGTCGAGGGTGAGGATAACTGCCTCAACTTCGTCACCAACCTTCAGGAAGTCCTGAGCGCTGCGCAGGTGCTGGCTCCAGCTCATCTCGCTGACGTGGATGAGACCTTCAACACCGGGGACAACCTCCACGAAAGCGCCGTAGTCGGCAAGGACAACAACTTTACCCTTGACGTGGTCGCCTTCTTTGAGGTTAGGATCGAGGGCGTCCCAAGGATGAGGAGTGAGCTGCTTCAGACCGAGAGCTATGCGACGTTTAGCCTCGTCGAAATCGAGAATAACGACATTGATTTTGTCATCGAGGTGGACAATCTCTTCGGGATGAGAGATACGGCCCCAGCTGAGGTCTGTGATATGGATAAGACCGTCAACACCGCCGAGGTCGATGAATACGCCGTAGCTGGTGATGTTCTTAACCACACCTTCGAGCACCTGACCCTTCTCGAGATGGCTGATAATCTCGGCTTTCTGAGCCTCGATCTCGTCTTCGATAAGAGCTTTGTGTGAAACGACAACGTTCTTGTATTCGTGGTTGATTTTGACAACCTTGAATTCCATGTTCTTGTCGACAAACACATCGTAGTCGCGGATAGGCTTGACGTCAATCTGCGAGCCGGGAAGGAAGGCCTCGATGTTGTCGAAAACAGTAACGATGAGACCACCTTTGGTACGGCTCTTGACGTAACCGGTGATGATTTCCTGTTTCTCGTAAGCCTCGTTGACACGCTCCCATGATTTGAGAATGCGGGCTTTCTTGTGGCTGAGCATCAGCTGGCCATTGGCATCTTCCTGGCTCTCAACGTAGACTTCGATTTTGTCACCAGCCTTCAGCTCGGGATTGTAACGCAACTCCGATGAGGGGATGACGCCGTCAGACTTGAATCCGATGTTAACAACGGCCTCACGGTCGTTAATGCTAACGATGGTGCCTTCGATTACTTCCTGCTCTGTGAATTGGTTAAAGGTCTTTTCGTAGGCAGCGCTCTGCTGCTCGATTTCGGCCTGATTTGTTTTTTCGGCTTTGTTATCGATTGCACCCCAATCGAAATCCTCTAACGGTTTGACATCTTTATAGTTCATAAAGATAAAAAAAATTGTTTTTGTGGCCCCTGCCAGCCGGTTAAACATAACTTAAGTCACTGTGTTTTATCTAGTTGACAGGAACAAGACCGCACAATGACGAATGCAAAGATACAAATAAATTGAAAATTAAAAATAAAAAATAACGATTGGCAAAAAATCGGAAGTTAAAACGAATTAATAGAACACCCCGAAAAGTCAGAGTTAAAGTTTTTCATTACCTTTGCAAATTACAAATCGCAAAATGTTCGGGTGTTTAACCTAGATAAATCCTTATTTTCCAATATATAAAAGCAATAATTTTATTCTGCATTATCACAAAAAATCACAGTCACAATAGTTTTCCAGATCTCAACTCTTATCGCCCCATGTCGTCCCTCTCCAAAATACTGATCCTCATATCTATGGCCATTATCGGCTCCTGTCAAGCCAATCCCGTCATGGACATGGACAATGACAGCACAGTCACTCCTCTCCCCGAACGAGTCTACTCCATGCTCCCCGACACGACACTCCCCTCGGTAGATGCGCTTGAATGGAAAGTGGAAGTACTCGACACCGTCAATAGCGGCACGCTCGACACCCTTCGCAGTCTCTATGACGATGCTCCAGGAATATTCACCTTCCGCGGCAACGTCTTTCGCGACGCCCCCTTTGTCGGCCATGTCAATGGCACACCCGACACAATCCTCCTCGATTGGCAATTCACCACCGGCTACGACAGCCGCAACACCGACTACGGCGTTTGGGGCGGCGGCACAGGATGGACAGGTCAGCCGCTTTATGTCCGCTGGCCCGACAGCCTCATGACCCGCTTCCGCAACGAGTCCAACGCTCTTACCCGATCCTTCTCCCAAGAGGAAATCATCGTGGGTTCCCTGGCTTCGCGCGTCTACTTCATCAACTTCGCCACAGGCGACAGCTCGCGGCGTTCACTCCCTACACGCAATCCCATCAAGGGCACCGTGTCGCTCGACCCCACTCTCAACGGCAACCTCTACGTCGGGCAAGGCATCCCCGCAAAGCATCCTTTCGGCGCACTGACCTTCAACCTCTTCAGCCATTCCGAAACCAATTTCTTTCCGCACGACAAGAAGGCATGGCGCAAATGGGGCGCCTACGACTCCTCGCCCATCAGGGTCGCACAGTTCCTCTTCCGTCCAGGCGAGAACGGCACACTCTACAAGTTCCTGGTCAAAGGCGATACCCTTAAACTCCACAGCACGCTACAGTTCCGTAAACGACATTCCTCCGCAGCAGGCATGGAGGCTTCCATGTCGGTTTACAACAACTACGGCTATATCAGCGACAATCACGGCAACATCCTCTGCGTGAACCTCAACACAATGCACCCCGTATGGCGGTACGACAACCACGACGACAGCGACGGATCCCCCGTGCTAGCCATCGAAGACGGCGTCCCCTACCTCTACTCGGCTTGCGAGCTCGACAAGCAGGGAGGCAAAGGCAAGTGCTATTTCGTCAAGCTCAACGCCCTCAACGGCGAATTGGTCTGGGAGCAGACTTTCTCCTGCAAGATAACCACCTCGAATGGCAAGAAGCGCGAAGGCGGCCAGTTCGCCACTCCCCTCCTAGGCCGCGGCAACTGCGACAGTATCATCTTCACCCATATTGTCACCAACGAGAAACCAGGGCTTCGTGGAGACTTCGTGGCCATCAGCCGCAACGACGGTCATGTCGTCTACACACTCCATATGGACCACTATGCCTGGTCGTCGCCCGTCGCCCTCCTCAATGACAACAGCGAGATGTTCATCTTCACCGGCGACACCCGAGGCCGCGCCTATCTCATAGAGGCTAAGAGCGGCAAGATACTCTGCTCACGCAAGGTTGGCAACAACTTCGAGGGCTCCCCAATCGTCATCGGCAACAGCATCGTCGTCGGCTCCCGAGGCAGGACTATATACAAACTCAAAATCCAATAAACCTCCCATCCGGATGGTTACGTTAGTAAACAAAAACTCCAATCATGAAAAAAACGCTCTTACTGATAACATTTTCGTTTCTGATTCTTTTCCTCAACGCTCAAAATATGACGCCTTTCAGAGGTAAAGTCAGTGACGCGTATAATTTCTGGATAAGCACCCCTGACGGTTATTCCAAAACCAGTGCCGCCAAGCCTCTTGTCGTCTTCCTTCATGGCCGCAGCCTATGCGGACACGACCTCAACAGGGTGAAGCGTTACGGCCCCCTCAACGCGATAGAGAAACATGGGTTGAAAATCGACGCCATTGTCCTTGCACCGCAAAATCCCGGCAGCAGCTGGAGACCAGGAAAAATAATGAAACTGGTGGAATGGACCGAACGGCACTATAATATCGACACCAATAGAATCTATGTCATTGGTATGAGCCTTGGCGGCTACGGCACCATCGATTTTGCCGGCACTTATCCCGACCGCATCGCCGCGGCCATGGCACTCTGCGGAGGTGGCACCCTGCGAGACTACTGTGGCCTCAACGAGCTACCTTTATGGATTCTGCATGGCACAGCAGACCGCGCCGTAGGTGTTGGCGCCTCACAACGTGTTGTCGACGCCATGCGCGCTTGCGGCAACAGCAAACGTCTGATATGGACAAAGCTTCCTGGCGCCAATCACGGACGTCTGGCACGCATATTCTACCTGCCCGAGACTTACCATTGGCTCTTTGCACATAGCCTTGGAGACGAAGGACGCAACGTGGACCGCTCTTTCAAGATCAACAATGAGACCCTCAACCGCAGCGTTTACCGCGAACTGCTGAAGTCGGATGTCATAGCCGTAGACTATACCAAGTCCGCACCCGCACCATCGGATGGAGTAGAAACCGACGACATGTACACCGACAACGAACCTGTTGACACGCTGGAGACAAGTGCAACTGTGGAAAAGGTGAAGCCCGCAGCGGAACACAAAGCCAAAAGCGCCAACAAATACTACACGGTAAAGAAAGGCGACACGTTAAGCAAGATAGCCCGCCAACATCACACCTCTGTGAAAACTCTGTGTAAACTAAACAACATTAAGCCTGACGCCACCCTGCGAGTTGGAAAGAAAATCCGTGTCAAATAACCTGCAGCGCGGCAGGAGTTCTTCCGAGCGCTCCTGGCTTATTTTCCAAAAGATTCCTTAATAGCCTCGATAATGTTGTCCAATGTGGATCCTCCAAGGTCGAGACGTTCTATTTTGAGATTCTGCAAAGCAGCGGGCAGGTTTTCGGCCAATATGACACGATGGTCTTTTTTTAGATTCTCTATCTCCACTTGCATCTTTTCGATGGCGATGTCGTACTTCTCCAGCTCCACTTCCAGCTGTTTCTTCTTCAAATCCAGCTCGGCCTTCAATTCATGCAGTTTCTCTTCTTCGGCGATGGTCTGGTTCTGTTCAAGCATCTTGTTGCGCTTGAATTCCTCCTCTTCCCTGAAGAGGTCCCATTTACGTGTCATCTCCTCTTTTTCGCGAGTATGTTCTTTCTCACGCTGGTGTTTCAGCACCTCTGATCTGTCGTTGATTTCTTGAAGCTGAAGCTGTTTCTTGCGTTCACGGTCGGCGATCTCGCTTTGCTGCTTGATAATCTTTGTCTGGTCGCCGATATGGATGCGCTGTTCCTCAATCTGTCTCTCCGTTTCGATGCTGTTTGTCTCGGCTTCAAGGCGCACTGAGTTCCGGAACTGCGCCTGCATATTCTCGAACAAGGTCTTGGACTGAATCTTTACGTTCTTTATCTCTATGGTATCCACCACGATACCCCATTGTTCGGAGATATATTCCAGCTCTCTCTTTAGTTGGAGAATGATGGTTCCACGTTTGCGAAGCACCTCTTCGATGGTCATGTTCGCCACCATGTGTCGTATGGCCGATTCCACCACGTCTTTAAGGAAAGTGCTCACTTGCTCCAGGGTGTCGTTCTCCATCTTGAAGTCGAAACTCTGGTAGATTTTTTTAGGATCGCCGACTTTCCAAATAGCGAAACCACTGACTTCTACGCCTTGGTTCTCCTTGCTTATCTGGTCAGCTACAAAGGTAATGTTTTTTACATTACCAGGAATAATCACATATTGAATACGTGGGGTGCAGAAAAAGCGGAACCCACGCCCTTCCTTGATGATTTCACCATTTTTGAACACTATGGCGTAATCGGAAGGGTTGACAGTAACATAATGGTATTTGCTCATTTAATCGTAAATTGTGAAAATTGAAAGTTGCACCCCGAAGGGGAACTGAACACCTTGAAAATAAAAATAATCCAGTGAAGAAAATTGAAAATTCAATAAAACTTTTTAACCTGTTTATTCCTTTAAGAAATACTAAAATGATAACGAAAAACAATGGGAAGGAATAAAAGGAAGTTAATCTTCGATGGAAGTCAAATAGGAAGTTATGCGCTGCGCACAGGACAATACATATTCATTTGTCCACTTTTACTCCACTTTTTTCATCCACTCACAAATCAGCTCTACGCGCTCCACCGGAGCTTGTACCATTTCAAACCTTTTTAACCTTTTAAACGTGAATTGTCATTAAAAAGAATCCTCAACCTGGTCGGAAATGTCGTCAACAGCATCTTCAATATCTTCCCATGCGTCATCGAGTTCATCCTCACTATAGAAATGCTGCGATTCACCATCTGTGCCCGTCAGGCCTTTTACAAATCCGGACAATTCGTCAATGAGACCACCAAAAGAGCCTGTAATAGAATTGACCTTGCCCATGGCCACAGCTTTGCCCAGGCGCGCTTTCAGGCGTCCTATCTCTTGACGCTGCTCCTTTGTGGTTTTATCACGCAACTCGGACAAAGACTCCTTGATTTCACGATATTCCTCAGACACATATTCCCAATCCTCATTGGTGAAATTAGCACCATCTTCTTCAACCATCTCCACAAGTTTGGAAAGCTTGTTAATATTTCTATCAACGGGCGAACAAGAGACAAAAGCCAATGTCATTGCAACACAAGCGAAAATGACTAATAATTTTTTTTTCATAAAACAGTAGTTTTAAATAAGTTTATTATAATTAATTAATACTAATTCCTTTACCCATTAGTCCCAAAGGGACTTGATTTCATTAAACCCACACTAAACGAAGTGCATTGTGGGGGTGATAATCACCCGACGATGCGTCTCGAAGAGACGCCACAACACTTTTAGGTATAATATTGTGTTGTCATATTAAATAAAAACAGTTTTTTTTGTAATTCAATTACACTGTTCATTTCCATCGACAAAACGCAATCTCTTGTTGTTTATATAATTCTTTAAACCAATATCTTACACAGAAAAAATTTTACAATACCTGCAGAAATAACATTACAAAGATATATTTTTTTTTAAAATATAATATGAAATCTGTCCGTAAAGTTTAATTTTGCATTCGGAAAATAGTATTCCAATCCCTCCTATAATCTTAAAACACAACAATATCACGTCAAAAACAAACAATAATAATTTCGAGTTTCCAAACATAAAAAAAGTTCTTTGGAATCTTCTGCTGGCATACATAGTTTATATGCTTTGTCGCGTAGTGTATGTATGGGAAAACTGGGGGCTTTTTTCCGGCGGATGGGACCAACTGAGCAAATGGACGCTGCTGCGTGGCAGTCTCAGATTCGACACCTCGGCATTATTCTACACCAACGCTCTCTACCTGCTACTGGCTCTCTTCCCTTTTACTGTGCGCACTCATCGCTGGTGGAACATCATGACGAGATGCGTATATGGCATTGTTAACAGCATCGCTGTCATTGCCAATCTAAGTGATGCGGTTTATTCTCAATTCACTGGCCGCCGCACCACGGCCTCTTTTTTCTCTGAATTTGCCGACGACGACAATCTCGGTGCCATTATCTTTACAGAAATCGGACGACACTGGTATCTTGTACTGACAGGACTCATCTTCATTGCTTTGCTATGGATTCTGTACAAAAGCGAGAAAAAAGAGACAAAAAAAACAAATCGAGCCATCACTTGCTGGATTCCTCTCTTGATTTCTATACCCGTCACGCTTATTGCTATGCGAGGGGGCATTATCAACACCTACCGTCCCCTTTCCCTCGCCGACGCGGCACAATATGTGAACCGACCAAGCGAGACCGCCATTGTCCTAAACACCCCCTTCTCTGTGATACGCACAATAGGCAAGACCGCCTTCGTGGACCCAAAATATTTCAGCGACACAGAACTGGAACAGCTATACAACCCCGAACATTATCCCGTCACCGACACATTGGCTACGGCTGTTAACAAAAAAAATGTCGTTGTCATTATTCTCGAAAGCTTTGGACGTGAATACACGGGATTCTTCAACGAAGAGCTGGAGAACGGCAAATACAAAGGCTACACCCCTTTCATCGACTCTCTTCTAGGTGTATCTCTGACATGGCAGAACACTTTCGCTAACGGCAGACGCAGCATCGACGCCATGCCCGCCATCTTGTCGTCTATACCGATGTTTATCGAGCCTTTTTTCATGACAGGATATTCGCTGAACCGTATCTCAAGCCTGGCGGGACTCCTGAAAGACGAAGGCTACAGCACCGCCTTCTTCCATGGCGCCAATAACGGCTCCATGGGATTTGAGAACTACGCCCTCTCGGCAGGCTTCGAACACTATTTCGGCCGCAACGAGTACAAAAGCGATACCCGTTTCGGCGGCGACGACGACTTCGACGGCACCTGGGCCATCTGGGACGAACCTTTCCTGCAATACTACGCCACAAAAATGAGCGAAATGGAAGAGCCCTTTGCCACTGCGGTATTTACGGCATCATCACACCACCCCTTTGTTATTCCTGAACAATACAAAGAGATTTTCCCAGAAGAGGAATTGGTTATGCACAAGTGCATTCGCTACAGCGACAATGCGCTAAGAAAATTCTTCGCCACGGCAAGCCAGCAACCATGGTTCAAAAACACCATCTTCGTTATCACCAATGACCACACCAACATGTCGAACCACGACATCTACATGACCCCTCAAGGTCTTTTCAAGGGCCTCCTGCTCATTTACGACCCTTCCGGCGAATTGCCCCGTGAGGTGCGACCAGGCATAGCAAGCCAGATAGACATCATGCCTACCATGCTTGGCCTGTTGGGATACAACAAACCCTTCGTGGCCTTCGGCCAGGACCTTATGAAAACACCTGCCGACAGCCTGTGGACAATAAACTACAGTGGTGGCATCTACCAGTTTATGCAGGGCGACACTCTGATACAGTTCGACGGAAACCGTGTTTCTAATTGCTACGACCTCCTTTCCGACCCCTACATGAAACATCCCCTACCCCATCACCCCACACGAATGGAACTCAAGATGAAAGCCATCATCCAGCAATACATGAAACGAATGTCAGAGGACCGACTGACGCCATGATTCCCTGTTAAAAATTGAAAATTGAAAATGTGTGACCTGTGGACCTGTGACCCGGGAAAATTGAAAATTGAAATACCTTTAAAACCTTTTAAACCCTTAAAACCTTTATAACCTTTTTAGAAATAATAACGTAAAGTAATGGGAAGTAATAAAAGGAAGTTATGCGCTGCGCGCAGGACAATACCTGTTCATTCGTCCACTTTTACTCCCATTTTAACTCCCTCTTTAACTCCCACTTTTACTTCAGAATCATTTACTTTTTTTCACCATCACTAACTCTTTTAACCTTTTAAAAGTTAAACCTATAACATGTCTACATTCTGGATAATTCTCGCCGTCATTATGATTCTTGTGGGCCTGTTAGGCTCTGTGGTGCCAGGCTTGGCCGGACCACCGTTTAGCTGGCTCGGAATACTCTTCATCCATCTCAGCGATGCCGCCGACTTCAGCCTTACCTTTCTGCTGATAACAGCTGCCATTGCCGCCATTATCACCATCATGGACTACGTAATACCTTCTATGAGCACCAAACACCACGGCGGAAGCAAAGCCGGCGTTTGGGGCTGTAACATAGGTCTTATAATATCGATAGTGGGACTCCCCTTTGGCCCTACAGGCTTGCTGGGAGTGGTTTTCTGGCCCTTTGTCGGCGCCTTTGTTGGAGAACTGATTAGCGGCAAACAGAAACGTGAGGCTTTACGTGCCGCATGGGGAGCTTTCTTGGGCTTCCTTGCAGGCACAGGGCTGAAACTTGCCTACGGCATAGTCGCCGCAGTCTTCGTCATCAAAGGCCTCTTCTGAAAAGACGCTCCTCGGCCATACGTTCGTATTTTGTACCTGGACGGCCATAGTTGGCATAGGGATGTATCGCTATGCCCCCACGTGGTGTGAAAAGGCCAATGACCTCCAAATAACGTGGCTCCATAAGGCGCACAAGATCCTTCATAATAATATTGACACAATCCTCATGGAAGTCTCCATGGTTGCGAAACGAGAAAAGATATAGCTTCAAACTCTTGCTCTCAACCATGCGGCGGTCTGGAATGTATTGTATTCGTATCTCGGCGAAATCGGGCTGTCCTGTAATAGGACACAATGTGGTGAACTCAGGACATAAGAGCTCCACCCAATAGTCGTTTTCCTGATGAAGGTTCTCAAAAGTCTCCAGAACCTCAGGTGTATAGTCGGTCTTATATTCTGTTTTATGACCCAGGGCTTGCAAATCATCTTTTTCGCGATTCATATCTGTCGTTTTTTTTGTTTCCAATCATTGTGTTTCCAGGATATCTCCACAATTCCACAACACAAATATCAATCCTATTCCATTTCTATACAGCGAGTTATCAACACAATGCTATATCTTTAATACTCAAACAAAAATACTAATAAAATTGAAAGTTGAAAATTGAAAATTTTCTTTCTAACCTTTCAAACCCTTATAACCTTTAAAACCATTTAGAAATAATAACGTAAAGTAATGGGAAGTAATAAAAGGAAGTTAATCTTCGATGGAAGTTAAAAAGGAAGTTATGCGCCGCGCGCAGGACAATACATGTTCTTTCGTCCACTTTTGCCGAAGGCTGCGTGGTATGCCTGCCGAGCTCGATGAGGCAACACCATAGAAATAAAAAAAATACAATGAGCAACTCCCATTTTAACTCCCTCTTTAACTTCCACTTTTACTTCAGAATCATTTACTTTTTTTCACCATCACAAACTCTTTAAACTTTTCAAACCCTTTTATCCTTTTCAACCCTTTTAACCTTTTATAACCTTTTAATCCTTCCCCGCACAAATCAGCTCTACGCGCTCCACTGGAGCTTGTACCCTTTTAAACCCTTAAAACCTAAAAATAATGACATGCGGAAATTCAAAATTCAAAATTCAGAATTCAAAATTCAAAATCCCCCTTAATCATAAAGTTCAATCTTATTTGTATATTTGCATATAATAACAATCCTGTTAAATAGATATTACAATCTGTATTTCAGTAAAATAAAATATCATCATATGAGAAAAACAATATTACTTCTTTGTTTGGCCACAGCATTATCATGCACATTGTCTCATGCCAACCCCGTCGATCCCACAACAGCGCACAAGGCCGCAACGGCATTCATGAAAAAAGCCGGCATAGACGCCAAAGGCTGCAGTGTCATCGACATCACAAAAAAGACCGATTTCAACGACATATATGTTTTTTCCATCCTTAACGACAATGGCTTTATCATTGTCTCCGCCGACGACAACAGCTCCCCCATTCTCGCCTATAGCGACAGAAATCCTTTCATAACAACAGGAATGCCCGCCCATATTCACGCATGGATAGAGGGGTACGGCCGCATGGTGAGACACAACAGCGGCAGCTCTTATTATAAAACCGCTAAAGAGGAATGGCATGAACTCCTCGACAACGATGGGAAAACATATTCCACTAAAGCCAACGTGCAACCTATGCTGAAGACTGAATGGGGCCAAAGTCCTTACTATAACGAGCTATGCCCCGACGACCCCTCCAACGGCGGTCGCGCTGTCAGCGGCTGCACGGCGACGGCAACGGCACAGATCATGAAATATTTCGAGCACCCTACCACGGGCTATGGCTCTTGCACCTATGTCCATAACCGCCTCGGCGAACTCAGCGCCGACTATGGCAACACCACATATCTCTTCGACAGCATGCCTGCAAGCATCGACGAGAACAGCACAGCTGTAGAAGTCAACGCCGTGGCGACGCTCATCTATCATGTCGGCGTAGCCGTGCACATGGACTACAGCTACCTCGGCAGCGGCGGCAAGACCGCCAGCTATGGCTACGGCGGCGAAGCCTCATCGGAAAACGCATTGAAATACAACTTCAAATACAGCCCCTATATCTGGACAGCCTTCCGCGCCGACTACTCCATCGACGAATGGACAGAACTAATGAAAAACGAACTCTTCAACGGGCGTCCAATCCTTTATGCCGGCTACGACTCCATTCAGTCGGGGCACGCTTTCGTCATCGACGGATGGCAGGGCAACGTGAAAAAATTCCATATCAACTGGGGCTGGAAAGGCGGCGCCGACGGATGGTATATGCTCTATGACCTCCACCCCAACGGCACAGCATACCATTTCGACGACTTCGCCACAGCGACGATAGGCATTGAGCCCTTCGAAGGTTTCAACCCCTCATCAACAACGACGGTGACAACATCGGCTGTAGACGCTGACGGCAACGCCACCACCCATGGTGTCGTCACCGGCGCCGGCACCTACAATTTCGGCGACACAATGACTCTCACAGCCACAGCCACCGACGAGGCATACCGCTTTGTACGGTGGAGCGACGGATGCCGCTACAATCCCCGCAGCACCGTGGCAACAGGTGGAACCTTGGAACTGTCGGCGATATTCGCACCCTTGAAAGCTGACACCATCCGCTACTACACCTCCGGCAACGCCATGAACCGCGCCTCCAACGTCCCCAGCGGACTCGGCGAGGACTCAGTATGGGGCATAAGGATCCCCGCGGCGGCAATCACTGCCGGCAGCAGCCTCAAAGCCCTCCATATCATGGGGCGCAAAAGCGGCAACCACGACATCACAATACTCACTGGCGACGACAGCCCGTCAGCGACGGTATACTCATCATCTTTCCGTTCCAACATTAACTATCCTTACTGCTGGTACACCTATACCCTCGACAACCCCGTGACTCTCGACGGCACACAATCACTGTGGATAGTGCTGAAATGCACCGATGTCGACACCCCCGGCGTTTTCTCCATCTATGGCGGCAACCCCAATAGCATGCTGAGCGGCGTAGAGCTCACCCCAATGTCCGACAGCTGGAAATTCAGCTGGATGATCGACGCCATCTTCGACGGCAATGTCGGAATTAATGCTTGCGGAAACACCATCAATATGGAGCTGTTCCCCAACCCCACTTCCGGCATTGCGACAGTGGCTGTAAACGGCGCCATCGGATTGGTACAACTCGATGTCGTTGACATCAACGGTCGAAAAGTGCTTTCCGACAGCTTCATTTCCGACGTGAACATCAGAAAAGATCTCGACCTCTCCGCAATGAGCAAAGGAGTCTATTTCGTGCGCCTGTCATGTGGCGACAGCACAACAATAAAGAAAATAGTGATCAAATAATGGGTGACGTTGCAAGCGTAGCGCCGCAAGAGAAAAAAATACTTAATTACCAATAATTGTCACTGGCTGGTAGCGAACCACACGTTCGGCGGCGGGGATGGAATGCAGCCACTTCAGGAATTCCGAATAGGTGCATGGCACATCGTAAGGCACCTTGTTTTTGAGTGCGACAACCCAAACGACACAGTTTTCAACGGCAGTGCCGCTTTCCTTGCGCATAGTCACACGCGTAGGACGTCCATTGCTATGCGTCTCTGGCAGTTTTGGGAATAGATACTCTTTACCTTCAACAAAAACGGCATCCTTATAGCGTCCGCCGGCATCGGGATACATCAAAGCACCCTCCTGTTGCATGCCAGGAGTGCCGTCAAACCAAAAAATGCGGATATAGGAGTCGTTGCCATAGGGGGTGATGGTGAACTCCATACGTTCACCGTCACGATAGACGCTGCGCATACCCTCAACCTTAAGGCCAAAGGCGGGATCGACGGTTTCATCCTCGACAAGGACTGCGGCATAAATCTTTGCAGTAACATGGAGAAGGTCACCGACGACCTCGGTCGTGTACTCAGGCTCACTTTTCATTGTCATGCGTCCGTCGAGTTCGATGATGGCGAGTTCGTTCTGCACATGCTTCATGTCGGTGCCCTCGCCAGAGAATATTATCGATGCCATGGAGCTTATGGTTTCCTTGACACCTGCTTCAAGCAAAGCGTTCTGCTTGGCTTTCTGGAGGGCGTCGGCACGGGTCACGTCAACATCTTTGCCGTAAGCGTCACCCGTAGCGACGACAGTACGTGTTTGTTGCGCGCCGGCAGAAAACGCCAGCACGACAAAAAACGCAAGGAGTATGTGTTTGATTTGTTTCGGCATGAGTTTATATTGTTTCACATATTCTGGGTTCCCAGGGGGGGGGCACACCCACATAACAATGTTTATTTGCCTGTGACCTTCCATGTTTTCCAGTTGTCGCCGAGGGTGCGGGATGGAACACATGTCGGTGTCTGGGCTTTGGTATGCTTCATCTTCAGCTGCGAATAATCCTGGGTCGCAATGCGCACCTGGCCGAAAAGCTCACCCCATGTGATGTTGCCGCCGCTTTCCTGAAGCTTTTTCAACATCTGATAGGTGAAGACATTATGTGCACCTCCTGGCATAGCGTGTGCGCTCTGGCTGCCCGACGAGGCGGTAAGCAGCACGATGTTGCCGCTGAAACTGGTGGCGTCGACATCGTCCTCGAGCATGGGCGCCGACGTGTTCTGCTGGGTATACACATGCTTTCCGCCACCCTCGTTGGTGCCGCCGTTGAAGCAAGCTTCGAGGCACACCACCATCTGATTTGGTTTGGCGGCCTGCAGACGGCGCATAAGGTCGTTACGGCTTATGGCGTTGCGTTTCATATTGCTGCCCTGGGCAAGGTTGACGGGGATAAGGTATGCGTCGGCCTCCTCACGGTCTGGCGACGGTGCGCCATGGCCATAATAGAAGAGGAGGAACTTGCCAGTCTCGCGGTGACGCTCCACAACGGAGACGAAGCTCTCTATACGGTCGCTCATGGTGATGTTGTCGGCGTCGGCGACGAAGATGACATGGTCTGCCATTGCACCAAGAGTTTTCACGCAGTATTCACGCACGATCTCGCCATCGTGTATCGCCGTGGAGACCCCATCGCCATAGCGGTAGTTGCCGTTGGCGATGATGAGTACATAGAGGTCTTTGTCTTTCTGTTTCGCCACAGGTATGTCGGTGTCGACATCGGTGCCGAGATCCACGACAGCCACAGGTACCGTTGTGGGATCGATAACCGGATCTATTGTGTTGCCACCGCTGGCACTACCCTGGTTCACAGTCAGGTTGATGGTGCCGTTCTTGCTGAAACGTCTATATTTTTCACTGATATTGACAGCTATAGGCAGTTTCTCCGATGTATAGGCCTGAGGCACTATAAAGGAATAGCGCACCGTGTGAGTCTCGCCGGCGTTAAGGCTGCCGTTCGTGAGGGCGTTCTCTTCGGCGGTCTGCAGCACGCCATCGGGCAGTTTTATGCTGACGTTGACACGTTCCGCCTTGCCCTGGCCTGTGTTCTGCACGGTGACATCCATATTATAGAGAAAGTTTTTCTGCAGAGTGTTGCCGCCGTTGCGCACCAGATGGCCACGGAATTCCACCATAGGTGACACGAAGGCACGTGTCGACACCGTTATGGGGACTTCTGGCAAGTTGAGGCCGTTAGGTTCGTCTATGCCGACCAGGAATTCCACCTTGCCGTCGACGGTGTTCATATCCGCTTTTATAGGGAATTCCACGGTATAGGTCTCGCCGACCTTTATCACTGGCAGGCTGACGTTGTCGCTGAAGGAGATACCAGGAGTTTGTGTTTTGGTGCGTATGCGAGCGCGGAGGCCGAAGCCATCGCCTATGCCGTTGTTTTTCACTGTGAGTTTCAGCGTGCAGAGTTCGTTGGCGTCGATGGCGCGGTTGCCGCTAGGCTCCACGAAGGTTATTTGTCCCTGTTGCTGCAGTATTGGTGGCTTCACCTCTTTGACGATATTGAAACTCGACGCCGGTGTCACCGACTCATTCTGTGCCAGCGCCATAGTAGAGACCGCAAGGAACAACGGCAAGACCGAACAAAGCTTGAAAAAAACAGTTTTCATATATTTCATTTTTTATTTCAAATCAGCACTACGTATTGATAAAAAAATTACATTTTGACATAGAATCTATCAAAAACTTCAACATTTGCTGATGCTGAGCTACTGAGACATCACGAGGCGGAGACCGTAGTTGAAGTTGTGTTTAGTCGGGATTTCACAATCGCGATCAGAAACGCGGCAGCGAATGGGGATGATGATCCAGCCACCGCCACGGAGAATGCGGCTCGTACCAATGGGTGGTCCCTTAGGGTCTCTCTGCGACGATGAACTATATTCACCCTTCCAATCGGAGCACCACTCCCACACATTGCCACTCATATCGTACAATCCAAGCTCGTTGGCACGCTTACCTTTGACCTCATGCGATTTTGAGTCGCTGTTGTCACGATACCATGCCACATCGCCAATAAAATTGCCACCACTGTACTTGTAACCTCTCGATTTCTTTCCGCCACGGGCGGCGTACTCCCACTCAGCCTCTGTGGGCAGACGGAAAGTGCGTCCCGTCATGCTGTTAAGTTTGCGTATAAAGTCCTGGCAGTCGTCCCACGACACAGTCTCCACAGGCAAGTTATTACCCTTCCATTTACTGGGGTTACTGCCCATCACCGCATTCCACAACGCCTGCGTAACCTCAGTCTCGCCAATATAGTAATCGCTTAACGTGACACTGTGTGCAGGTTTCTCAACATTAAAGCAGTTCCCATCCTGCTCCGCAGTGCAGCCCATGGTGAATGTGCCGCCCTCGACCTTAATCATTTTGAAGTTGACACCTCCCACTGTAATAGTGACAGCGTCAGTCGTAGCGACAATTTTTACAGCACCACCTGAAGCTACGACTTTAAAGCATATCCTATCGCCATTCAGACTTTCACGATCGGCAAGGACATCCCACACTGCACACTTGCCTTTGCCGGCTTTTACACTACCACCCACATCGCCGCTGACACGACCTATGGGGCGGTTCTCATAGCTGCGGCCTCCATCGGTGGAGAGATAAATGCTGATTTCAGCATCCTCGGAGAGGTCGTAGTAAATCTTAACCATCTTGCCCTCCTGCACCGACCGTGAGTTTGTCACCGTCTGCGCCCCGGCGACAAACGCCGCCAAAACAAAAAGCAGAAAGAACAATTTGATTTTCATAAATATTGTTTTAAGTTCAAAGTTTAACGTGCAAAGATGTTTCTGAACTAGTATTCCAATATTAAATACTGATATCTTTTCTTTTTTACTTTACATAATGAACTACTGAGACAACACGAGGCGGAGCCCACCGCCTCCTCTGAACCGGGTGCCACTTTCGCGATACGACACACGGCAATTCCTATCGCTGTAACTACAACCACCACCGCGGATAACGCGTTCCAAGCCAGTGGAAGGACCCTTGGGGTCTCTCTGCGACGATGAACTATAATCGCCATACCTATCGGAACACCACTCACTAACATTGCCGCTCATATCGTATAGACCAAGCTCATTGGAGCGCTTACCTTTGACCTCATGTTTCATTTTGTCGCTGTTGCCACCATACCATGCCACATCGCCAATATTGTCGCTACCACTGTACTTATAGCTTTTCGATTTCTTTCCGCCACGGGCGGCGTACTCCCATTCCGCCTCAGTAGGCAGGCGGAAAATGCGTCCCGTCATGCTGTTAAGTATGCTTATAAATTTCTCGCAGTCGTCAAACGACACCTTATCTACCGGCAGGTTGTCGCTTTCCCTGTTTCCGAGGCCGCTAGGACCTCTGCCCATCACCGCTTTCCATAACGCCAGCGTAACCTCAGTTTCTCCGATATAATAGTCGCTTAATGTGACACTGTGTGCAGGCTTCTCATCGCTATAGCAGTCTTTGCCCTGCTTACCAGTGCAGCCCATAGTGAATGTGCCGCCCTCGACCTTAATCATTTTGAAGCTAACTCCACCAACCGTGATAGTAACACCACCACTCGAAGGAACAATTTTAACAGCACTACCCGAAGCGACGACTTTAAAGCATATCTTGTCGCCCTTCAGACTCTCACGGTCGGCAAGGACATCCCAAACGGCACACTTACCTTTGCCTGCACGTACATAGCCACCCACATCACCGCTAACATGGCCTATGGGATGGCTCTCATAGCTGAGGCCTCCATCGGTGGAGAGATATATGCTGATTTCAGCATCCTCGGAGAGGTCGTAGAAAATCTTAACCATCTTGCCCTCCTGCACCGACCGTGAGTTTGTCACAGTCTGCGCCCCGACGACAAAAGCAGCCAAAACAAAAAACAGGAAGAACAGTTTGGTTTTCATAGATATGTTTTTTCTCCTCAGGACAGTCTTACGAATCGAGAGGATCAGATATCCAAAATATCAGTTTTGTTTTGCCGGGCGGCTGCCCACAAGGGCGTAAAAGAGGATATATGCCATGCCGGCGACAATAACCCAATAGCTGGCAAGATAAGCGCCATTACCGAAGATGTCGACAATGCCGTTCTGCAGCAGAGGCAGTATGCCACCACCACAGACAAGAGCCATAAAGATTCCCGAAGCCTTCTCGGTGCTGCGGCCCAGACCCTCTACCGCCAAATTGAATATGCCTCCCCACATTACAGAAGTGCAGAGACCCACACACACCAGCAACGCCGCTGCCAGAGGAACACTCTCCATGCCGAAGCCCTGAGCGCCGTTGAAAGCGGGGAACTTGACCATGACGGCAGGAACGAACATGGCAGCAAGAACCAGGAGTATTGCCACTGAGGCGACAACGCCGATCATGGCACGCGCCGAAACTTTGCTGCCCACAATACCGCCAATAAGACGTCCCACGAGCATCAAAAACCAATAGGTGGCAGCTATGGAACCCGCCACAGCCTCGGCATTGACACCTGCGCCAAGCACGTTAAGGTCGGGATTCTGCAACCATTTGTTCATGACATTGGGAATGCCGACCTCGACACCGACATAGATGAAGATACCTATGGCTCCGAGCAGGAAATGACGATACGACAGTGGGCTACGGATCTCATCGTCCTCTTTGGCAACACCACTCTCCTCGTTCTCGGGAATCTTGGTGAGCAGAATGACGATAAATGCCACAGCAAAGATAGCCAGAGCGGTGTACATCAACAGGAAAACATCGGAGATATGGGCGTTCTTGATACCCTGAGGGATAAGAAGACCTGTGAGGATGATGACGGCGGTGCCACAGAGAGAGTTGAAAGTGCCTCCAAACTGTATAAGCTGGTTGCCCTTGTTGCCACCACCGCCAAGGCGGTTGAGCATGGGGTTGACAACAGTGTTGAGAAGGCACATGCTGAAACCAGCCACAAATGCTCCCAGCAGATAGACAGCGAAACTAGACCACACACCCGAAAGAGTCTGGATGCCCACTCCCAGGAAACCCACAGAGACTGCTATCAACGCCGTGCGCTTGTAGCCCCGTTTCTGGAGCAGGTTGCCGGCGGGGATACCCATGACAGCGTAGGCTATAAAGTTGGCGAAGACACCCAGAGTGCCCTGCCAGTTGGGAATCTGGAACTGGTGCTTGAGAATGTCGCCCATAGGCGACGCCAGATTGGTGACAAAAGAGATCATGCCAAAAAGCAAGATCATTACCACGATGGGGATGGCATAGTTCTGTTTTTTCTGTTCCATTGCGAGGAGAGATATTGTGAAGTGGGAAAATTGAAAATTGAAAATTGAAAGTTTAGTGAATGGTGATTAAGCAATTTAATCATTGTGAGTCGCTTTGCGAGAAATTTCTCAAATATATCAAATCTTTCAAATATAATTTTGTTTGATTTTGATAAGATTTGTCAGATTTCTGCTCGAAGAGCATCCTTCGTTATTTAAATTGTGAATGGTGAATTGTGACCTGTGACCTGGGAGAATTGAAAATTGAAAATTGAAAATTACATTTAAAAACCTGTTAATCCTTTCAAACCCTTAAAACCTTTTAAACCTTTTTTATTCCTCCACGCACAAATCAGCTCTACGCGCTCCACTGGAGCTTGTACCCCTTCAAACCTTTTTTAGTTTTTCAGAGCCTCGGAGCCGCTGACGATTTCGATGATTTCGTTTGTGATGGCAGCCTGACGAGCCTTGTTGTAGGAGAGGCGGAGCTCTTTGAGGAGTTCCGTGGCGTTGTCGGTGGCCTTCTGCATAGCCGTCATGCGGGCGCCATGCTCAGCGGCGAGGGAGTCGAGGATGACACGATAGAACTGTGAGCGCAGAGTCATCGGTATCATCTCACGCATGATAGTCTCCTTGTCGGGCTCATAGATATAGTCATTCTTGGTTTTAGTCTCACCGTCGGCTTTCACACGCTCCTTGTTGACGACAGGCAGGAACTGCTCACAACTGAGAATCTGCGTCAAAGAGTTTTTGAATTGGTTATAGACAATTTCCACGACATCATACTCCTTGTTGCAGAAAGAGTCCATAATGGTTTGGCAGAGGTCGACGATGTCGTCGAAGTTTGGGCTGTCGAGCAGGTCGTCGTGGCTACTTATGACAAGCTCTTTCTGTTTCTGGAAGAATTCGGTGCCGCGCTTGCCAAGGGTAATCATCCTGACCTCAGGACGTGATGGCATGGAGTCGTAGTATGCCAGCCGTGAGGAGGCCTCCTTGATGACATTGGAGTTGAAAGCGCCGCAAAGGCCCTTGTTGGATGTCACCACAACCAGAAGCACACTCTCTATGGCACGCTGCTCATGGTAGGGAGTCTGCACACCGTCCTCGACATCGATATCGGCCACAATAGAAGCCAACTGGGCAGCGTAGGGACGCATGCCCATGATGGCATTTTGTGCGCGACGGAATTTAGCCGCCGAGACCATCTTCATTGCCGAGGTGATCTGCTGCGTGCTGCTTACCGACGCGATTCGTGTTCTAACTTCTTTAAGATTAGCCATAAAATAATTTTGAATTAAGAATTAAGAATTTCGAAATTCAATTTTCAAAATTCAGAATTATTTAGCGTATTTTTCACTCAAGTCAGCTGCGACATTGCGCATGGTCTTGAGATCCTCGTCGACCAACTTGCCTGCCTTGAGGTTAGCAAGCAACTGCGGATGGTTCTGACGCAAGAAGAAGAGATACTCTGTCTCGAAGTTGCGGACCTTGTCGACAGGCACTTTCTGTATCAATCCGTTGGTGCCGCAGAAGATTATCGCCACCTGCTCTTCGACAGGCATAGGCGAGTACTGAGGCTGCTTGAGGATCTCGACGTTGCGGACACCCTTGTCGAGCACAGCCTTGGTAGCGGCATCGAGGTCGCTGCCGAACTTCGAGAAAGCCTCGAGCTCACGATACTGAGCCTGGTCGAGTTTCAGAGTTCCAGCGATTTTCTTCATCGACTTGATCTGAGCCTTGCCTCCCACTCGCGACACTGAGATACCCACATTGATGGCTGGGCGCACACCGCTGTTGAACAGGTTGGTCTCAAGGAATATCTGACCGTCGGTGATAGAGATGACGTTGGTGGGGATATATGCCGACACGTCGCCGGCTTGTGTCTCGATGATAGGCAATGCCGTTAGCGATCCACCACCACGCACCTTGTCGCGCAACGACGCAGGCAGGTCGTTCATCTGACGAGCTATCTCGTCGCTTTGGATGATACGGGCGGCACGCTCAAGAAGACGTGAGTGGAGATAGAAGACATCGCCAGGATATGCCTCACGTCCCGGTGGACGACGGAGAAGCAACGAGACCTCACGGTATGCCACGGCCTGTTTGGAAAGGTCGTCATATATCACCAACGCGTTGCGGCCTGTATCGCGGAAATACTCACCGATAGCGGCACCTGCGAAAGGAGCATAGAACTGCATGGCTGCGGGGTCGGAAGCCGTGGCGGCGACGACGATGGTGTATTCCATAGCGCCCTTCTCCTCGAGGTTCTTCACCAAGTTGGCGACAGTGGAGCCCTTCTGACCGCAAGCGACATAGATGCAGTATACCGGATCGCCGGCATCATAGAAATTCTTCTGGTTGATGATGGTGTCGATGGCAATAGCTGTCTTTCCTGTCTGACGGTCGCCAATGATAAGCTCACGCTGTCCACGGCCAATAGGAATCATTGAGTCGATAGCCTTGATACCCGTCTGCAGTGGCTGCTCGACAGGCTGGCGGTAGATGACGCCAGGGGCCTTGCGCTCGATGGGCATATCGAAAAGCTCACCCTCGATAGGACCTTTGCCGTCAATGGGCTCACCAATGGTGTTGATGACACGGCCGACAAGCTGTTCGCCCACTTTGACAGAGGCAATGCGTTTGGTACGCTTGACGGTGTCGCCCTCGTTGATGGTGTTGGATTCTGCCAACATAACGATACCGACATTGTCCTCCTCAAGGTTCTGGACAATGCCCTGCTCGCCGGTGGCGAACTCAACCAATTCGCCCGACTGGGCGTTGTTGAGACCATAGACACGAGCAATGCCGTCGCCGACGGTAAGGACAGTGCCAACCTCCTCAAGAGCGACATCGAGGTCGACATCGGCCAGTTGTTTTTTAAGAATCGCCGATACTTCGGCGGGTTTTATTTCTGACATATATAGTGTGTTTTTTTCTAATAAATCTTTAACCTATTACCTTTAACACCCTCACAGCTTGCTTTCATAGACGTTCTTGCTGAAGTCCCTACGCAGCTTGGCGACCTGAGTGCTGATACGAGCGTCGTACATATTGTTGTCGAACGAGACGCTGAAGCCGCCCAGGATAGAGGGGTCTACTTTGGATTGCAGCTCCACCTTCTTGTTGGTATAGTCGCCGACGGTCTTCTCCACCGACTTGGCGATATCGTCGTCTATCGGCGCAGCGGTGACAAGCCGCGAAAGGATAATGCCTTTATCGTTACGATACAGCTCAACGAAGGCGTTGGCAATTCCTTTGAGGTTCACCGAACGACGCTTGCGCACCACAAAAGCGAGAAAAAGCATGGAGACTTGCGACACCTTGTCTTCAAAGAGCTCTTTAAGTATCGCCACTTTCTTGGCCTCACGAATAACCGGATTGGCGAAAATGGTGGCGAGGATATGATTCTCGCAGCAGACATCGTAAACAAGTCTCATATCCTCGTTGGCTGCATCCAACTGTCCCATATCGTGAGCCACCAGGAAAAGAGCCTTGGCGTAATTGATATTTATTCTGTAGTCTTCCACTGTGAAATTGAAGTTGTGAATTGATATCCGGCAAATGCCAGATTACTAATTCAGTTTAGCGTTTTCCAACTCTTTCTTGACAAAATCGTTGGCTCTCTCTTTGTCGGAGAGCTCCGATTTGATAAGTTTCTCAGCTATCTCTATAGAGAGGGTGGCGATCTGGTTTTTCAAATCGTGCATTGCCTTGAGCTTTTCGTAGTTGATGTTCTCACGAGCGCTTTCAACTATACGGTCGGCCTCGACGGTGGCTTTCTGACGAGCCTCTTCTATAAGCTGTTCCCCTGTCAGGCGCGCGTTGCGCAAAATCTCGTCACGTTGCAGCTTTGCCTCGGCAAGGAGTTTTTCGTTGTCTGACTTAAGCAGAGCCATCTCCTGACGCACCTTCTCGGCAGAGTTAAGGGCATCCGTAATGTCCTTCTCTCTTTTGTCGAGAGCCTTGAGGACCACTGGCCATCCCCATTTCATAAGGATGAATGCAAGAATGCCGAAGGACACAAGCATCCAAAAAATGACGCCAAGACCAGGACTTACTAAAGGATTGTTCATTTAGAAAAATTTAAAAAGTTATGTAAAAAAGCGGGCTTGAATCGCAGCGGCATGAGACGACTTCAAGCGCTATTGTTTTCACATCAAAAGCATAAAAAGGTGTGGCGCCATAGGCCCATCGCCACGGGCGCCACACACTAAGCTTTTGGTTAGAGGACTGCGAGGAGGCAGATGACCACTGCGAAGAAAGCCACACCTTCGACAAGAGCGGCGGCAATAATCATAGTGGTACGGATAGTACCTGCAGCCTCGGGCTGACGGGCAATACCTTCCATTGCACCCTGTCCAATCTTACCAATGCCAAGACCAGCGCCAATAGCGGCTAAACCGGCACCAATACCAGCACCAAGTACACCGACAAATTTTGCTGCCTCGGCAGACATTTCCAATAAAGTTGTGAGTAATGACATAATACTTTGTTTTATGTTATTAAAAAAATAAATTATCTATTAACAATTCAATTGTTTACAATATTCCAGCAATTGAACGAATAAGTATGCAAAAATACACATTTTATTATAAATAACAAATAATAAGGGAGAGAAAGAATATTTTTTAACAGATATCGTATTTATCTTTTTTATAATCAAACGACTGCCAGACACAATATTTTGAATGTTTTTTTGTTCATTGGTAAAGACAAAAACAGACCCTCCATCATTTATTTTGTTTTATGAACTATAACTTTGACGAAAAAATAGAGCGTCGCGGAAGCGACTGCGTGAAGTACGACCTGTTGAAAGCCCTGTACGGCGATGACGACCTGCTACCCATGTGGGTGGCCGATATGGATTTCCGCTCGCCAGATTTTGTTATGGAAGCACTGCGCAAACGCTGCAGCCATGAAGTGCTGGGGTACGCCATACCTTCCGAAGGCTATAACATTGCTGTGACCTCATGGCTGAGAGAGCATTACAACATCCATGCAAACCGCGACGAGCTGCATTTCATACCCGGCATAGTGGCGGGAATCTCCTATGCCCTGCTATGCCTCACCCAGCCTGGCGACAAGATACTGGTTACAACCCCTGTCTATCCACCATTTCTGAACCTGCCCACAGCGGCAGGAAGGGAGACGGTGTGCAGCAAACTGAAAATCGAGAAGGGTCGCTTCGCCATAGACTTCGACGACTTTGAGAGAAAAGCCAAAGAGTGCAAAATATTCCTGATGTCAAATCCTCACAATCCTGCTGGAACCATCTGGGGGAAGGAGGTACTGAGTCGCGTCGCCGAAATATGCGAAAGAGAGGGCCTTCTGGTGATATCGGACGAAATACACGCCGACATGGTCCTTGGCGGCAGAACACATGTAAGCTACAGCACCGTCAACGACATTGCTTTCAACCACTCCATAACATTCATGGCTCCCAGCAAGACTTTCAACATCGCCGGATTGGGAAGCTCAACGTGCTATATAGGCAACAGAGAGCTACGCAAACGTTTCTTCGGATGGCTTGAAGGCCTTGGGGTTGCCGGCGGCAACATCTTCGCTTTTACCGGCGCCGAAGCCGCTTTCAGCCACGGGGAGGAGTGGCGCAGACAGATGGTGAAATATCTTGACGGCAATGTGGAGACACTGCGCGACTTCATCTCCGAGAAGATGCCTCTCGTCAAGGTTGTGCTTCCCGAAGCCTCCTATCTGGCATGGCTCGATATGGGCAAATATGGCATTAGCCATGCCGAGTTGTCCAGAATCATTGTGGAGAAAGCCCGTTTGGCGCTTAACGATGGCACCACCTTTGGCGGCAAAGACTATGAATGCTGTTTCAGAATAAATATCGGATGTCCCCGGGCAACCCTGGTTGAAGGTCTCAGCAGGCTATGTCAGGCACTGCAGGCAAGGCTATAGAAGTCCCGACATAAAGCCCCACATAGGAGCGATTTCAATCATTGGAGATGAGATCTATGGAATAGTGGAGACCCACATTCTCACGGCGCGCCATCGCATGTTTGATGACAAGGTAGGAGCAGGCTATCAGGTTACGAAGCTCGGAGAGCTCCTCGGTAAGGACGCTGCGGTTGTAAAGTTCCTCGGTTTCGCGGAAGATGAGGTTGAGGCGGTCGAAAGCACGACGCAGACGCAAGTCGCTTCGCACGATGCCGACATAGTTGGTCATAATCTCCTGCAATTCCTTCTTGGTCTGGGTGATAAGCACCATTTCCTCATTGAGTACCATGCCTTCAGCGTTCCAGTCGGGGATGGCGTTGAAAGGAGATTTGTCGAAGTTGAACGTGGAGACCTCTTTGACAGCATCCATCGCGGCATTGTGGGCATAAACGACAGCCTCAAGCAGCGAGTTGCTCGCCAAGCGGTTGCCACCATGAAGACCTGTACAGGAACACTCGCCCGCAGCATAAAGATGACGTATGCTGCTCTGACCGTTGCGATCGACTTTGATACCGCCGCATTGGTAGTGGGCAGCGGGGCGCACAGGAATCATATCCTTGGTGATATTGATACCCAACTCCAGACATTTGGCATAGATGGTAGGGAAACCGTTGATTAGTTCCTGTTTGCCTATGCCACGGGCGTCAAGGTACAGGTATTCGACTCCGGCAATCTTCATCTCGTTGTCTATAGCGCGGGCGACAATGTCGCGAGGCGCCAACGAGAGCCTCTTGTCGTATTTCTGCATAAACTCCTTGCCATTGCGGTCTTTCAAAATGGCACCGGCGCCACGCATGGCCTCGGTGATAAGGAAGGCGGGCTTTTCGGCAGGGTTGTAGAGACTTGTGGGATGGAACTGCATGAACTCCAAATCCTTCAAAACGCCACGGGCACGATGAACCATAGCGACACCATCGCCAGTGGAGATAATAGGCGTCGTCGTCGTTGAGTATATGTTGCCCATACCTCCTGTGGCCAGAAGGGTGACTTTGGCGAGGTAGGTGTCTATCTCGTTGGTTTTGCAATTGAGGGCATAGACACCATAGCACTCGATGTCGGGAGTGTGCTTGGTGACACGCTGGCCGAGATGGTGCTGAGTGATAATGTCGATGGCGAACTGGTTTTCTTTTAACTCGATATTGGGGTGGTCGTGGATGGCCTGAAGCAAACCACGCTCAATCTCAGCGCCAGTGTTGTCTTTGTGGTGGAGAATACGGAACTCCGAATGTCCGCCTTCACGGTGCAGGTCGAAACGCCCACCGCCCTTGTCCATATCGAAATTGACACCATACTGCACCAATTCCTGAATGCGTTGCGGGGCTTCGCGAATGGTCATTTCCACCACTTCACGGTCGCAGATACCATCGCCCGCGACAAGGGTGTCGGCAATATGCTTGTCGAAGCTATCAGTGTCATACATCACGGCGGCTATGCCACCCTGAGCGTATTTTGTCGAGCCCTCAGAGGCATCACCTTTGCAAAGGATACACACCTTGCCATATTGAGCCACTTTGAGAGCGAAACTGAGGCCTGCTATGCCTGAACCTATAACAAGGAAATCAACTTCATGACGCATATACGAAACTGTTTATTGATTATTTGTTGTGTTGAAGAGAAGACTTTTTGCCGTTTTTCTATCTTATCTCTTAAGATATTCAATGTCGTTGGGAGAAATGATGCCATACTGTATGGCTTTGGCGATGCGAGCGCCGCTTTTGTTTACGATGCCGAACTTGCGGCTCAAATCCTTCTGCTTTTCCTGTATCGCCTTCTCGCTCTCAGTCCATTTTGTAAGCCGCTGCGCTATCTCCTGGGCGGTACATCCTGCAGCCTCGAGGAGGAGTATTTCCCGATCCTCTTCGGTGACAGGCTCCGTCATCACCTCGTGGCGCTCACGCTCGAAATAGAGCTCTGCCGCCTCCATAAGGGTGAGCATCACAGGGTAGTTGAAATAGTATTTCTCGCCACGTTCAAGACAAGAGACGGCGCGAAGAATGTTCTCTATCGAAAATCCTCCCATGGCGTTCTTGCTGACGAAGGCGTTGGCGCCCTTGTGCAAAGCCTCGAAAACGACACTGCCTATATCCTTTATGCGCTGCAGACGATTTGTCTCATTAGCCATAGGATTGTCGAAGCGGCCCGAGAGGATGATGATTTTAATGTCACTGCCATCCATCTTCTTGTATTGACGGCGCACACGCTCGGTAATAAAAATGCCGCCCGTGGGCTCGCCTTGGAATTCCATATCCACAAGGAGATAGTCGGGGCGGTTACCGACAGAGGCGTTAAGAGCGGAGAAAAGATGAGGGCCATCGGCATAGGTGTCGAGCACCTCGAGCTCACGCTGCTCCACACGTCCGTCGTCATCGACACGACAGTCGACCATAGCGTGGCTGGCGTTGATCTCGTACTTTATGGCCTTGCGGATGATGGGCTCATCATCCACTATCATTAATGTGATTTTATCTGACATCGAGATTGGGAAAAACTAAAATTGCAGGTATGCCCGTAAAAAGAGCCATACAGCCATTGCCGTTTTTTTCGGCGATGGCTTAAAAAGCAGATTTACTGTGATTATTGTTCGCGTACAACTTTGACTTTGTATCCCTTCCCATATGCTGAGAAAATAGGACCTGCGCCCATTCCCATCACACCAATCTCAATTTGGTTATCATCAAAATCGGCAAGAAAACCTTGGGCGCTAAATGAGCCATATCCCTGGTAGGATTTCACCATTTTGCCTTGACGGTCGTAGAAACAGACAAAAGCTCCTTCCTCGTCCCATCCTTGACTGTACAAAATAGCTTTCGTATAATTGGGGTGTCCTGTAATAGCCATTTCGTAGACCATATCATATCCTTTTGGAGCATCTGAAGTCTCTGATGTTTGCTCGCTATAATACTCGATGATGCGAGTTGCGGAACCTCTGCCATACTCATAACCTTTGCTGGTTCTTTTTGTCCAGTTGCCATAGTTGTCCAAATTGGAGTATGTGAGGGTCTCATATTCAACATCGCCATCAACAGTATGTTTGATTTTGACAACGAAACCGCGTTCGTCGTAGGTATAGACCTCTTCCATCATCGACCCTTCGGCGGCAGACTCTGTTCCCACGAGCTTGTCACCATTCCATTTGTAAGTGATATAATTCTCGTAACCCTCCATTTGGGCTATTCGACCCTGTTTGTCACGTTTAAATGAGAATTCCCCGCTATGTTTTGTCATATTGCCATTCTGGTCGAATTCAATTGTCAATATTTTATCTACTGTCACCTTCTTGACGGGACCCTTGAGTTCGAAGAAAGCGAGGTCTGGAGTGACCAATGGAGTTTGGGCTTCATCCTCTGATGTGGATTCAACCATGGAATCCTTATTGATGCTATCTTCCGAGCCATCTTTGGAATTATTGGAGTTGTGGCAGGCAACTCCAATGAAACATAAGGATAGACCAGCAAAAAACAATATAGCTTTTTTCATTTTCTCTTCCCTATACGTGTCGGGTGCAACTGTTGTCGCTCATACAGTGCCGGTTTGAGCGGATTGATGTAATTGAGAAAGAAGCGTGGCACAGAGAACATCTCTTTTTTATAAACAGGAGACATGACACTTCTCGACTTCATTCCCGAAATCGTCTGCAAAAATACGACAATTATTTGGTTCAGCCAAATAATTTTTAGCCGTAATGCAAGATAGGGATAAATAAGGTGATTGGGAGGGATAATTATCAATCCTCCTTCGTGGCGATAAGGAAATGGAATATGCTGCCTTTGCCGGCGGTACTCTCTGCCCAAATACGGCAACCACGGATGGTGTTGTCGTCGTGTTTCTTGATGATGTAGCGGCACAGTATGAGACCGAAACCAGAGCCGTAGCCCTGCTGGCACGCCTGTCTCGGCTTTTTGTCCGACCGGAACAGGTTCTCAAGATCATCAGGATTCATTCCGCTGCCGGTATCGGCGACAGAGAAGTGCAGGAAACGTTTGTCGTCCGCCCAGGGCTCCACACCGACAGACACGGAGCCATTCTCAGTATGTTGGAGGGCGTTGTTGACCAGATTGCGCAGCATTATCTCCAACAGCTGACGGTCGCCAGAGGCCACGCAAGCGTTGGTCTGGAACCGCAGCGCCACGGCATCGGGGTAAGGATTGTTGACACTCTGCTGCACGCTGTCGAAGACTTCCTGTACAGCAATAGTGGAGAGCCGGAACTGAAGGCCGCTGGGGATGGAGAGATTTGTCCAATTCTTGATATTCTCGAAAGTACGTATCAGCTGTCCAGTGACCTCTCTCTTGAGGGGGTCTGGCAGGTTCTCGTTCTGAAGATAGGAGACAAAAGGTGTTATATCGTGGCGCAAGACACTGAGACAAGTCTCGACGTTGGCTATACGTTCCACATCTTTCCGTTTAGCCTCTTGCAACATGGCTGTCTCCTTTTGCAACGCCTTGGTTCTGCGACGCAACAAGAGGAGCGTCACCAGAAGAGCCACAGCCAGAACGGCAAACAGCAGTGTGAATCGGAGCATAGTGGCACTTTCTCGATTTGCCTCGTCGAGTTGCCGTTGCAACAAGAAGTCAGCCTTCTCGTTTTGTTTGATATAGTTCAGAAGATCCAACTCCTTTCGTGTCCAGTTTCTCACCTGATCTGACGATATGGCACAACCCGAGACAAGGAGACCCTCGTAAAGCATAGCCTCAAATTTCGGAGCCACAGAATGCTGTATGCTACCCTCCGCGGAGCCTCTGCCCATATCTGTTTGCACCGGCAGTTCTCTATCGATGATATCCAAGCCTTCGACAAAATAGTCGCACGCCAAGGCAGTGTCGCCGACGGCCATACTATAACGTCCCGTGGCGACCACAGCACCCAGGCGCTGATAGGGGTCGTCGTGGAGAAAAAACAACGATGTGGCCTCTCGCATAAAGGCTAGTGTTGTGTCGGCGACATCGCTGACATCAAACGAAAAAGCATTGCGCACATAATCGCATATCGCCTTGACCTCTTTAGCGTTGTCAATCCATGTGGAAGGTTTGATGTTTCTGCTCCAGAGCATGAAGCCAAAAAGCTGGTAGGTATTGGCGAGATGATAGGTGCTATAGCGGTCGCTGTTGTTGAGCAGCCGCAAGTTCTCCCCGCAATAATACAATGCTTTGGAAAGATACTCCGACTGCCGCAACGTGTCGGAGCAAAGAGCATAATAACCATAGGCTATGGCGTAGTTTAACGACATATCCTCGGCATAGTCGCAATAAAGCGAGCTGCGCCGCATCTCCATCTCCTCGACCAGCTCGGCCTGTTGATAGAGTGACTTGTTGCGGTAGTGGTAGTTAAGTGTCGTTGTGGCAATATAAAACTCACTTTTGGCAAGGTTGAAAAGCATTCCGTCGTCTTTGCCGTCGAGCAAACCTGATTGTTCGATGTCGTACAGTATGCGATAGCAACCGGCAATGTCGCAGTTTCGCTGCAACAGGCGGGCATCAAGAATATGAGCCAATACCTGCTCGACCTCTTTGTTGGGTGTGTTGCCGGCAAAAGAGAGAATTGAGTCTATGTAGACATGAACGGAGTCGTGTATCGATCTGTTGAAGAAAGAGGTGGCCAAGTTATTCCAAGCCCTAAGCCTTCCGTCGGCATAAGTGGGAAGGCTGTCGTCGATAAAGGCGATAGCCTTTCGCGCATATTCCTCGCTGAGGGCAGCGTCATTGAAACGGTTCTGGAACGAAGATTTATTAAGCGCATCGACGCGAGAACGCAGCAAAGCATCGATGTCTTCATGATGGGATGTGCATCCGACCAATGCTCCCATCAGTATGGCTAGAATAAAAACACGTTGTTTCAAGGATTAAAAGGATAAAAAGGATAAAAAGGTTAAAAGGGTTTAAAAGGTTTGAAATGGTACAAGCTCCGGTGGAGCGCGTAGAGCTGATTTGTGAGTGGATGAAAAAAGTGGAGTAAAAATGGGAGTTAAAATGGGAGTTAAAAAATGGACAAATGAATATGTATTGTCCTGCGCGCAGCGCATAACTTCCTTTTTAACTTCCATCGAAGATTAACTTCCTTTTATTTTCCATTGTTTTGAATTTTCAATTCTCAATTTTCAATTTTAACAAAGGGGTTCGTTGCACTTGGAGTGGTATATTGCAAAAAGAACTCGACAGATTGTCTGTCGAGTTCTTACTCTTAGAGGTCGCTTCCGGATTTGAACCGGAGTAGCAGGTTTTGCAGACCTGTGCCTAGCCCCTCGGCCAAACGACCTTTTGTCCGAAAAAGACTTTGCAAAAGTACTAACAATTTCGATAATGGCAAAATTTTTCTCCCAAATATTTTCTTTACAATTTATACAGCATTAAAAATCATTACTATACAAATATACATACACTATATTTATTTACAAATAAACAATGTAAAAAAATTATGATTGTATGCAATTAATAAAATTTTCGGTGTATTTTTGCAAACATGAAGACAATACATATCGACAGGATTGACTCTCCGGAACTTAATGTATACACGCAACTTACCGAAGCGCAGTTGCGCAACAGGCTTGAACCCGAAAAAGGCATTTTCATCGCCGAAAGCCTGAAAGTGGCGCGCATCGCATTGGAAAAAGGACTGGAGCCCGTCTCTTTTCTTGCCGAGAGGAAATATGTCGACGAGCAGATTATCCCTCTTTTTGGAGATAAATACGACATACCGGTATACACCGGCGAGCGAAGTCTGCTGTCGAAACTCACCGGCTATGAGCTGACACGAGGTTTTCTTTGTGCCATGAAACGTCCCACATTGCCCTCTGTCGAGGAGGTTTGTCGCAACAAAAGCCGTATCGCAGTCCTCGACAATGTGGTAAATTCGACAAATACCGGCGCAATATTCCGTGCCGCCACCGCATTAGGTATCGAGGGGCTTCTCCTCTCCCCCACTTGCTGCGATCCTTTGAACCGTCGCAGTGTGCGAGTGAGTATGGGGACGGTATTCCAGATGCCCTGGACCTATATTGAGAATTGGGACGACATTGGCGCGCAGCGGTTACGCGACCTGGGATTCAGCAGCGTTGCCTTAGCCTTGAGTCCCGACGCTGTCGCCATCGACGACAAAACACTCATGTCCCTCGAACGCATAGCTTTGGTTCTTGGCACCGAAGGTGACGGCCTGCCGGAAAAAACTCTGGAAGCGTGCGACTATGTCGCCATGATACCCATGCAACAAGGTGTCGACTCACTCAATGTCGCCGCCGCTGCCGCTGTGGCTTTCTGGCAACTGCGGAAGAGGTGATGAAGAGTGCGACGACCTTGCGCGTGACGGTTATGAGTCCGCTATGAGTCCGCTAAAGGTTGGTTTTTGAACAAAAAAAGCGGGGCAATGTCTACCTTGACAAAGCCCCGCTTTTTTTGTAATGCTTTAGAGGTGGTTATTTCACGATAACCATCTCGTCGATAAGATTCTTGGCACCGGCATATTTGTCGATGACAAAGAGCATGTAGCGCGAATCCAGACAGATGCAACGCTGCAGGTTCTCCTCGAAATCTATGTCACCCGACATAGCCTCGCTGTTGCCGTCAAAGGCAAGACCAATAAGGTTGCCCTCAGCGTCGAGGACAGGACTACCGCTGTTGCCACCGGTGATGTCGTTGTTGGTGACAAAGCAGGTGACCAGCTCTCCCTTGCTATTGGCATACGGGCCAAAGTCACGGGCGGCATAGAGATTCTTCAAGCGTTCGGGAACAATAAACTCGCTGTTGTTGGGATCCTCTTTCTCCATAACGCCCTTCAGTGTGGTGTAGTAGCTGTAAGAGACAGCATCCTTGGGGTCATAAGCCTTAACGTTGCCGTAGGTGAGGCGGATGGTGGAGTTGGCGTCGGGGCTCATAAGCTTGACGTTCTTGTTGATTTGGAGAATACCGTCGGTGAAGTTTCTGATACCACGTTTGAGACCGTCGGTGGTTTCTTTTGGCACCATGCTGCTAATCTCAACATATTTCTGGTAAATCTCGTTTCCGATCATGAAGATAGGATCCTTCTCAAGTTTCTTGGCATCGGGTTTTTCAAGGAACTTCATGCAGCTTTCCTCGGTGCCGAAAACAGACTTTTTAAAGAGGTCCTCGACATAGCGGGTGAAGTCACCCTTGTATTTTCTGTCGGCGTTGACAAGGAATTCGGGCATGAAACGCATATCCATGTTCTTATACACATATTCGAAGAGTGCGGCCATCAGAAGCTTTTCTGTGTTAGCGTCATAGTCTTTGTAGAACTCCTCGCAGTTTGCCCTGATAGCGTCCATAAGATCGTCGTGAGAGTCACCGTCGGGGCCCAATGCAAGCTGCAAGGTGCGTCCAACGCGGAAAGTCTGCCATGGCAGCTCGGGGCCCGAGATAAGACCTTCGATGATATAGGAGCTTGCAGCCTGGTATGGGGCGCGGTCGGCATAACCTTTCTTTATGAGAGGGAGAGCCTCGGCATATTTCGGGTCTTTGTCCTTGGCCCATGACTTATAGATTGACTCAATCTCTTTCTTAATACCCATGGTGTTGAGATTCTTCAAGGCTTTGTTCTGCTCGTTGCTGTATTTCCAGTAGTTGGAGCAGCTTGCATACTTGGAGGCATATTTGATCTTGATTTCCTGGCTTGAAGCCATCTGCTCACGAAGGATGTTGATTTTCACTGTGCGGATCTCATAGCGTAGTTTGTTGGTGATGTTCATGGTTTCCTCGAGACCATAGCTGGTAAGGAAATGGTTGGTTGTTCCCGGGAATCCCATAACCATAGCGAAATCGCCGTCTTTCAGCTCACGATTGCTGACAGGGAGGAAATGTTTGGGTTTGAGAGGGATGTTGGATTCCGCGTAATCAGCCGGATCACCATTGGGAGCAGTATAGATACGGAACATTGAGAAGTCGCAAGTGTGACGAGGCCACGACCAGTTGTCGGTGTCGCCGCCGAATTTGCCCATTGACGAAGGAGGTGCTCCAACGAGACGGACATCCCTGTAAATGGTATGGACAAAAAGGAAGTACTGGTTGTCGTTGAACATGGGTTTTACCATAGCGTCGTAGATGGTACCATCGGAAGCCTTTTTGGCAATACGGTCACACACCTCTTTTACGGCGCGGGCACGCTCCGACTCGCTCATGTCGTCGCTCAGAGCCGACAAAACCTCCTCGGTGACATCCTCCATACGGTGCAGGATTGAGGCGGTAAGACCCGGATTGGGCAGTTCCTCTTCCTTGCTATATGCCCAGAAACCGTCACGCAGATAGTCATGCTCAACAGTGGAATGCTGCTGAAGATTGCCATAACCACAGTGGTGGTTGGTCGAGATCAGACCCTGGTCGGAGATAATCTCACCTGTGCAGAAATGCCAGAAAGGAGACCCTTCGTTGCCAAGACCGACAATGGCGTCTTTGAGACAGCTCTGATTTACGCTATAGATGTCTTCAGCCGTCAATTTAAAACCAGCTTTCTGCATGTCAGCATAGTTTTTGCCAATGAGCGAGAGAAGCCACATACCCTCATCGGCCTTTACAACACCCGGCAAAGCCATGAGCATAGCCAGGGACAATACAAATGTTTTGATTTTCATTTTAGATATTATTATTGATTAATTGATTAAATTACAAGAAAATACAAGAAGTATCAAAGATTATATCTTTTGCAAATTTACAAAAAAAAAGCAATTCACAATCCATGGGGCGCCAAAAAGAAAACAACATGCAATTTTTTCCATCTCAAAAAAAGTTATCAACAGCATTCAAACAGGTGAAACAACATGGAAACACATCACACCTTGAACCAAAACAATCAAAGTAAATAACTGTATTCATGTATTTTAAGTATAGATAAAAATTTTTGAAACCAAACAGATACAAGTGACGTATAAAAGGGTGCAAAAGGGTTTTATTGGAAAGTTAAAACTTTTTTTGGAAAAAAATAACAATTTCTGGAATATAATTTATATCTTTACACTTCGAAACAAAATAGGCAAAAATGTCGTTATTACTTGGTATAGAGTATTGTAAGCTTGACAGCAATGGTCGTTTCAAGCTCCCAATTGCGATAAAAAAGCAATTGGAGGGGAGCGACTGTCGTTTTGTCATCCGGCCAAGTATCTATGCCGAGTGTTTGGAACTATGGCCATACGCAAGTTTTGAAGCGGAGATAGCTCAATTGCAGAAAGAACTGAACCCCTACTCAATCGAAGACCGCAAAATGCTTCGTGTACTCAGCGCCGGCAACATCGTTGAAATGGACACCAACGATCGTTTGCTGATTCCTGGCGAACAACGAGCACAAATCAAGAACGCAAAAGACTTGGTACTCCTTTCCACCGGCCATTTCATGGAAATCTGGGACTACGACACCTACAGCCGCATGAATAGCGAAACCAACGACTATGCCGTCAAGGTCGACGAAAGATTAGGGAGGAAAGTCAATGCAACAGAGCAATGAGAAATACCACATCCCTGTAATGCTCCATGAATGCATGGAGGCCTTGGATATACACCCTGACGGAGTGTATGTCGATGTCACTTTTGGCGGTGGCGGACATTCCCGCGCCATACTCGACCTCCTTGGTGACAACGGCCGTCTTTTCGCTTTCGATCGCGACAGCGATGCCATAGCCAACATCCCCGACGACACTCGCTTCTGCCTGATACAAGAGAACTTCAAACATCTCAAAAATTTCCTTCGCCTTCATGGTGTGAGAAAAATAGACGGGTTACTCGCCGACCTTGGCATTTCAAGCCATCAAATAGACGTCGCGGAACGCGGTTTCTCAACACGCCTGGATGGCCCTCTCGACCTGAGAATGGACCGCCGCGAGGAGACAACGGCAGCCGACATTGTGAACAACGCCTCGACAGAAGAGCTGCAGAACATCTTATGGCTATACGGTGAGCTGCCAAACGCCAACATACTGGCTCGCGACATTGTGTCGGCACGCTCGCTGGAGCCCATAACAACGACATCGCAGCTATGCAACGCCATAAGCAGGCATCTGCCACACAATCGCCAAAACAAAGCTCTGGCAATGGTGTTCCAAGCCCTGCGCATCTATGTAAACGGGGAACTTGAGGCTCTGAGACAGATGTTGACGCAAGCCACCGAAATCCTAAATCCAGGTGGCAGAATATGCGTCATGTCGTACCATTCTCTCGAAGACCGCCTAGTGAAGAACTTTTTCAGATGCGGCAACTTCGAGGGCAAGCAAGAAAAAGACTTCTATGGCAACCTTATAGCACCCCTGAAGCCTGTGAGAAACAAACCAACAACAGCATCGCAGGAGGAATTGGAGACAAACAACAGGTCGCGCAGCGCAAAGCTGAGAGTCGCCGAGAAACCCATCGATAAAACGGACGAAAAGGAGGATTGACAATGTCGGAGAAAAGCAACAACAAAAAAGGCCGACTGGCAAAAATCCTCGGTGGCGATGTGCTGGAATCACAGGCTGTGCTGAAGCAAATACCGCTAATGCTAGTCATCGTGGGCATGTGCTTGATAACCGTGGGAGTACGCTATCGTGTGGAAAGTCTCAACAAAGAGAAAAACAAATTGGCTAAAAACGTCAGCTATATGCGAGAGCGACGAGTGCAGATGCAGAAGAGATACCAAGAGTCGATCAGAATCTCGAGAATAGACCAAGAGCTGGACACACTGAAAGTAGGACTTGGCGGAGGACCACCCTTTGAAATAAAAGTCACCGACAATTAAAAATAACAATTAATAAATAATATAATCATTTATATAAGCCGTTGAACATTTCCATAATATAACCACATTGAGCCTTAGCGGCTCATTCGATTGAATCTCAAAATCAAAACAACAATGTCGAAAAAAGAGAGCATGACATCAAAGTCAAAAATAGGACTCCTATTCCTGATCCTTTCCATAGGATTTGGAACGGCATTGCTGTGGTCTGGCATTAAGGTCACATGGGTCAATGGCGACATGTGGCGCAAACGCGCCGAGTCTCTTTCAAAAAACTACATACCCGAAAAAGCCAACCGAGGCAATATCTATTCCTCTGACGGGAAAATACTTGCGACAACAGTGCCCGAGTGCGACCTGTACATCGACTTCCGCACCTACCCTCTGCGCAACAAAGACAACAAAATAGTAATAGAAAAAGGTGACACCGTATACACCAGCGCAATAGTCGACAGTAACTACAACAAATATGTCGACACCGTATGCCAAATACTCCACGAGGCCTTCCCTGACTCGTCGGTGGCAACTTTCAGGAATTTAATTGACTACCGTCGCAAAAACGGAAAGCCCAAAGGATGCGTGCTGATAAAACGGCACATCCCGTACTCAAGCTGGGACCGCATTTGCAGACTTCCAGGATGGCGCCGTGGCGTGGTGAAGATGGTCGACGGCAAATCGGTCATCCACAACAGAAGATTCCACACCTATGGCAACATGGGTGAGAACATCATCGGTTTCAGCAAAAACTACAAAGATGAGATATACACTGGCCTTGAGGGCTACTACGACTCAATTTTGAGAGGCAAAGACGGTTTGGTACTCAACCGACGACTATCGTGGGGGCAATGGATGCCAATACGCCAAGGCTCGTCGATAACCATCAGCGCCGGCGACAGTGTGCGCACAGACTCTGTTCCTGGCCACCCCGTCATCAACGGACAGCACATAGTGGCCACCATAGACACTCGTCTGCAAGACATAGCGCACTACTCGCTCGAAAAAGCCCTGCGCCGTTACGGAAGCTCGGCGGGATGCGCCATACTTATTGAGGCCGAAACAGGTAACGTGCTGGTTTGCTCCAGCCTGATTCTCGACTCCACAGGGCAATATCTAGAAATGCCTTACCGCAATGTCGCCATAACCGACCTTTATGAGCCAGGCTCTATCTTCAAGCCGGTCCTCCTTACCGCCATGTACAACGACACAACCTTCGCATTGGACACCGCAATGATGCTGCCCGTTGGAAGCAAGCAATTCAGCGTCAACAGCAAGGTTGTCAAAGACCACGGCCTACCCAACGCCTTGTATCCGCTTTGGAAAGCCGTCGCCGTATCGTCGAATGTGGCCTTCTGCGAGCTGGCGTGGCGTTTCTACAACAACCGCCGAAACGAGCTCTTCAACCAGGTAAGCAAAATATTCCCCTTCGACAACCTCAACCTAGATGTGGTCGGAAAGGAATACAAAAGCCGCACCAACAAGCTTAGATACGACAACGACTTCCTGCGTTTCTGCTACGGATACACCAGTGCCGTGTCACCAATGCGCATGGCGACATTCTACAACGCCATCGCCAACAAGGGTCGCATGGTGAAACCACGGTTCTGCAAAGGCATCATCAAAAACGGCGAGCTTGAGGAGCTGCCCATCAAAGTCATCAACGAAAGAATCTGCTCGGAAAAGACCGCCGAGACACTGCGCGACATGCTTATCGGCGTCGTCGAGGAAGGCACCGGAGACAACATCAAGAACGACACCTACAGCATTGCCGGCAAGACAGGTACCGCCGAGACATCGCCCGGCGCTCCTACCAGCAACGCCACATTCGTCGGCTTTTTCCCTGCCGACAAACCCAAATACACTTGCCTTGTGATGATGCGCGACATTAGCACCTTTGGTCGCAACGCAGCACCGGTGTTCCAAGACATAGCTGACTGTGTCGTGTCGCTCGACAAAGAGCTAGACTGCCGTCCTACCATGAAAGAGATGATAGAGAAACGCCGCGAACAAGGCAACATTGGCACCACGCATAGCTTGCCATCGGTATACAAAGCACCACAAGCATCGGTACGCATGGCACAGAAAAAGATGGGCATTCCTGGAATCTCCGTCACAAACCGAAGCCGATGGTGCACATTCAGCGACGCTGTTGACAGCCTGGGTACAGAAGCCAAATATGTAAGCTATGAATGCCCAATGGGACAAATGCCAAACTGCTATGGCATGACCATCAAAGACGCCTTACTGCTTTGCCGCAGTATGGGAATAGACGTGACCTTCGAGGGTTATGGCAAAGTAGCGTCGCAGGAACCCAAAGCTCGCACGCCCTTGCCTCGCAATGCCAAGGTTCATCTAAAACTACAGAAAAAACAATAAACCCCAAAACCAGTAATCATTTAGTATCATGAAATTAACCGACATACTGAAAGGAATTGACTGCACCGCATACTGCGACGGCAAGCAGACCACCCTGCCCGAGCAAGATATTGCAGCCATAGAGTTCGACTCGCGCAAAATAGAGCCGGGCTATATGTTTGTGGCGCAGAAAGGGGTTCATGTTGATGGACATCAATATATCTCCACCGCAATAGAGAAGGGAGCCACAACAATTGTGTGCCAGGACATCCCTGAAGAGATGCCGAAGAATGTGTGCTTCATACAAGTCAAAAACTCCGACCTAGCCCTGGGATTGGCAGCATCAAACTACTACGGCAACCCGTCACACAAACTGAGACTTGTAGGTATTACTGGAACCAACGGTAAGACAACGACGGTCACCCTGCTTCACAGCATGATGAGGAGTATCGGAAAACACGCCGGTCTTATCTCTACGATAGTGAACCGCATCGATGACGAGGAAATCCCTGCCACACATACCACTCCCGACGCGATACAGCTCAACAAACTACTAGCACTCATGGTTGAGAAAGGCTGCGAATACTGCTTTATGGAGGTCAGCTCTCACTCCATTGTGCAAAACCGTATCGCAGGTCTAAACTTCTTTGGCGGCATATTCAGCAATCTCACCCATGACCATCTCGACTTTCACGGCACCATGGCAAACTATATCGCCGCCAAGAAAGCTTTCTTCGACCAACTGCCGAAGGACGCTTTCGCTCTGACAAACATCGACGACCGCAACGGCCGCGTTATGGTCCAGAACTGCAAAGCAAACATTAAAAGCTACAGCCTGCAAACCATGGCCGATTTCCGCTGCAAGATTATAGAGAACACCATCCATGGCCAACAGCTGGAGATTAACGGGAAAGAGATGTGGACCCAGCTGGTGGGACGCTTCAACGCCTACAACATAACCGCCATAGTCGCCACAGCCATCTTGTGCGGCATCGACGAAGAGGAGGCATTAAGAGTTGCCAGCAGCCTTCATGCCGCCCCTGGCCGTTTCCAATACCTGCATGACAACGGAATCACAGCCATAGTGGACTATGCCCACACTCCTGACGCATTGCAGAATGTGATAGACACCATCAACGAAATACGCGACGACCGCAACAGCCTCATTGTCGTGGTCGGTTGCGGCGGCGACAGAGACCCTCTGAAACGTCCTGTCATGGCGAAGATAGCCGCCGAGGGCAGCGACCATCTTATTCTCACATCCGACAATCCACGCACCGAAAATCCAGAAAAGATTCTCGACGCCATGGAAGAAGGTCTCAACAACGAACAGCGCAGCAACACCGTACGTATCTCCGACCGGCGCCAAGCCATCAAAACAGCGGTGATGATGGCTCGCGAGGGCGACATAATTCTCATCGCCGGCAAAGGCCACGAACCTTACCAAGAAATCAACGGCGTCAGACACCATTTCGACGATCGCGAAGAGGTGGCGAGGGAACTGAAAAATAAAAAAATCAAGAACTAACGTAGAGAAATCATCAAACTAAAAGACCGAAATGCTATACTATCTATTCACTTGGCTAGATAAAACCATCAACCTACCGGGGGCGGGAGTATTCCAATACATCTCGTTCAGGGCTGCCATGTCGGTAATAACCTCTCTGATAATAATGCTCGTTTTCGGAAAACCATTTATTAAATGGCTGCGGCGAAAACAAATCGGCGAAACCGTACGCGACCTGCACCTTGAAGGGCAGAAAGAGAAAGAGGGTACTCCAACAATGGGAGGTCTGCTCATTCTGGCAGCGATAGTGATTCCCACCCTACTCTTCGCAAAACTCGACAACATATACGTCCTCATTATGCTCGGCACCACACTCTGGCTAGGCCTGATAGGTTTTATCGACGACTACATCAAAGTTTTCCGCAGGCACAAAGAGGGCTTGCGCGGCATATACAAAGTCGTAGGCCAAGTGGTGCTAGGTCTTGCCGTGGGACTTCTGATAATGTATCACCCTGACATCACCATCAAAGAGACCTCGACGGTAGAGTCTTATATCGCTTCACACAATGTAAACGTCGACGACAACTACCAGAAAGCCAAGCGAGAGTTCTCACAAAATCCAGTTAAATCGACCAAGACCACCATTCCTTTTGTCAAAAACCACGAGCTTGACTATGCCAAAATCATAACCTGGATGGGCGACTGGGCAAATCATTGGGTATGGCTCATTTATGTCATCATTGTGATTCTTGTGGTTACCGCCACCTCCAACGGAGCTAATCTCACCGACGGCATAGATGGTTTGGCAACAGGCACATCAGCTATAATTGGCTCCACATTGGCCATTCTGGCATGGGTGTCGGGCAACATCATCTTCGCCAACTACCTGAACATAATGTTTCTGCCAAACATTGGAGAGCTGGCGATATTTATCACGGCGTTTGTCGGCGCCACATTAGGATTCTTGTGGTACAACAGTCATCCCGCCGAAGTGTTCATGGGCGACACCGGCTCATTGGCCATAGGCGGCATCATCGCCGTTTTCGCACTACTGATTCGCAAAGAATTGCTCATCCCTATCTTGTGCGGCATATTCCTCATGGAGAGCCTTTCGGTAATTATCCAGACCGCTGGCTGCAAAATGTACAGACGTAAATCCCACTTGCCCATAGGTCAGCCCGTCCCCGTCGATAAAAGACCTTTCCTGATGACTCCGCTACACCATCACTACCAGAAAAAGGGAATCAAAGAGCAGAAAATAGTGACACGCTTCTATATCATAGGCATTCTCCTGGCAATCATAAGCATTGTGACATTGAAACTCCGATAAAACTCATTCATACAAAAAGGATTAATTCCATAATAAAATTGAAAATTAGTGACCTGTGATCAGTGACCTGAAAGAATTCAAAATTCAAACACCTTTCAAACCTTTTTAACCCTTAAAACCTTTTAACCATTTTAATCTATAAAAAAATCAACATCTTCGAAATATGTACGAATCTTTAGCAAAACAGGGGCGTGAAAGCGTCCACACAGGTTTGGCAGGCATAGACAGCTCCAAGCTAAAAAAACTAAGAAGCAACCATCTGAAGGAATGCTTCAATCTAATCGATGAAATGAGGCATAAACTCGATTTTGTCGCCCGTATCAAAAGCATCTCTTTCATTGACGACGCAGCGTCGCGCAGCGCTATGACAGCGTGGTATGCGCTGGAGACCATCGAGGGCAGTGTCGTATGGATTGCCAACGGAGCAGCCTATAGCGACAAAAAAGCCACCGAGATGAAACGTCTTCGAAACCTTGTGGAAAGCAAAGTAGAAAGAATCGTGTGTCTGGGCGACAGCAGTCTTTACAGCAACGTTTTCGGCGACATAGTGAAAGAGGTGTCAGAGGTGGAGACCATGTCGGAGGCTGTACACAAAGCTTTCTACAGCTGCAACGAGAACATGAAGGTACTCTTCTCCCCCACAATAGAGAATGGTGTGTCGTATGAGACTCAAGGCGACGAGTTCCGTCACGAAGTCAACGAGCTCTAAGAAAACACCCTTCAACGAAATTTTTTCACCACCTCTTTAATATATCGATAACCACTGACAATGGATAGCGACAAAAGTAACATAACACGCAAACTGCTGAATCCGCTGAAAGGCGATAAGGTGATATGGGTCATTTTCTTGATATTGGCCGTCATATCGCTGGTTTCGGTGTTCAGTGCCACAGGCTATCCATATTATGGAGGTCCCACACCGCTCAAACCATTTTTCAAGCACACGGCATTTGTACTGGTCTCGTTAATACTGGCAATATTACTTTCAAATTTCGACTATAGGAAGTTCTCGACAGCGTCATGGGCGGGTTACTTAATATCCATCATACTACTTATCATAGCATTAACAATAGGTTCAAAGGATGTCGAGGCTGGCTCGGGCATGGGCCGATGGATAAAGCTGCCGTTAATAGGACGCTTTCAGCCATCGGAGCTTGCCAAGATTGTGATAATCGTTTACCTTGCACGTATGCTAACCAAAGAACATAAAACGCTCAACACATGGCCCACCATGCGCAACATAATGCTATATGTGCTGGTCATTGTAGCGCTCATTGTTCGTGACAATCTTTCCACTTCATTAATCATATTTATTGTCTGTTTCGCCATGATGAGACTGGCGCCGATAGAGGTGAAATACTGGAGGAGGACAATCCTGGGGCTTGCGGCGCTGGGACTTCTTGTAATCTTTATTGGAGAGAAAAGCCAGATACCGTTCTTTGCTCGAGCAGAGACCTGGAGTGGTCGTATAGACCGCTGGCTGAATTTTGACCAAGACGAATTGTCGCAAGAGTCAATGGCACGTATGGCTGTGGCTTCAGGCAAATTCTTCGGAGCCGGCGTGGGCTCTACAGTGCAGGCGCGTCTGATGACACAAGCCAACAGCGACATGATATACGCCATCATCGTTGAAGAAACAGGTATGTTCGGCGGCATATTGGTTTTTCTGCTCTACCTTTTCCTATATATAAGATGCATCAAAATCGCCTGGCGATGTAAAGGCAACTTCGGGCAATTAACGGTGGTGGGATTAGGCACACTGATATTCATGCAGGCAGGCATACACATGTGTGTGTCGGTAGGAGCCTTGCCTGTCACAGGACAGACCCTGCCATTGATAAGCTCGGGAGGAACAGCGTATCTGTGCATGAGCATGGCTATAGGAATAATCCAGGCCGTGGCATACGACACCAAAATAGATATAGAAGAGAAGCACGTAGCAAGTGAAGATGTTGTGGAAGACTAGAATACTGAATACCAGCAATTGAACACGAACTTTCTAAACCCAACAATATAAAGACCATGAAAGCAATCATCAGCGGCGGCGGAACAGGAGGACATATCTTTCCAGCCATAGCCATAGCCAATGCAATAAAGAAAAGATACCCAGAAGCAGAGATACTTTTCGTGGGTGCCGAAGGACGCATGGAGATGGAGAAAGTCCCTGCCGCTGGATACCGAATTGAAGGACTTCCCATTGCGGGACTGCAGCGCAAACTCACTCCTGCCAACATAGCCCGCAACCTCATGCTGCCCTTTAAAATGATGCGTAGCAGGCACAAAGTGAAAGCCATTCTGAAAGAGTTCAACCCCGATATAGTGGTTGGTGTGGGAGGCTTCGCCAGCGAGCCCACACTCAAAGCCGCCGAAGCCATGGGCTTTCCAACATTACTGCAAGAACAGAACTCTTACGCCGGACTCACCAACAAAATGCTTGCCAAAGGGGCGCGGAAAATATGTGTGGCATATGAAGGGATGGATAGATTTTTCCCCGCTGAGAAGATTGTGATGACCGGCAACCCTGTCCGCGAGACCATAGAAAAAATGAACGTCGAGAAAGAAGAGGCTCTTCGCCATTTCGACCTCGACGGCAACATCAAAACCATCCTTTCTGTTGGCGGCAGCCTGGGAGCAAGGTCGATAAACAACATGATAAAGGACAACCTGCCACTGTTCAAAGAGAACAATATGCAGATAATATGGCAGACAGGCAAATGGATGTACGAAGAGGCAAAACAAAGCGTCGAACAAGCCGGAGTCGGCAAATGGGTTAAAGTTCACCAGTTCATAAGCAGAATGGACATGGCTTATACTGTTGCCGACGCCGTCATATCACGTGCCGGAGCCATAGCCATCTCAGAGCTTTGCCTGGTAGGCAAACCGACAATACTGATACCCTCGCCTAATGTCGCCGAAGACCATCAGACAAAAAACGCCATGGCATTGGCAGAGAAAGGAGCAGCTATTATGGTGCGCGACAACGAATGCCACGACAAGGGCATTCCCTCTGTAATAGAGTTGCTCGGCGACACCGCAAAGCAAGCCGAAATGAGTAAGAACATAATGGCTATGGCCAAGCCTCAAGCAGCAGAGAGCATAGTCAACGAAATAGACAAAATCATCAATAACGAACGATAGTAAAAAAGCCAATGAGCGACGGAGACAACAAGACATACTATTTTTTGGGTATAGGCGGCATAGGAATGAGCGCCTTGGCACGTTATTTTAAATTGAGCGGCAACAATGTCAGCGGTTACGACCGCACTGAAAGTCCGTTGACAAAGCAGCTTGAGAAAGAGGGCATTCCGATTCACTACGAAGACAACCCGGAACTGATACCGAGTCATATAGATCTAGTGATATACACGCCTGCCATCCCTACCGACAACAAAGAGTTCCTCTACCTTCAGAGCTCCGGAATAGAGATGCTGAAACGATCACAAGTGCTGGGGCACCTAACCAGAGGAAAGAAATGCATCGCTGTTGCCGGCACTCACGGCAAAACAACCACTAGCGCAATGATAGCGCATCTGCTTAGCAAAACAGACTTCGGTTGTTCGGCATTCCTTGGCGGCATCTCAAAAAATATCGACAGCAATCTGATGGTGGACAAGAATAGTGACTATGTCGTTGTCGAGGCCGACGAATACGACCGCTCGTTCTTGCAACTACACCCCTTCTACTCTGTCATCACCGCCACCGATCCAGACCATCTGGACATATACGGCACCCACAAAAACATGGTTGACGCATTTCAACAATATGCCAACCAGACATGCCCTGAAGGCGCCATATTCGTCAAAGAGGGCCTGTCGGCACATCATGAACAAGAACCTGAACATGAATATGAGCATGAACATGATAATCATGAACACCCATTACTGCACATTGGCGAGGAGATTAAACAGTACAGCTATTCGGCACGAAGCATAGAGGCCGACTATTACGCCATCAATGTTCGCAACTACAATGGGGAGATTTATTTTGATCTGCGCACACCAGGCAAAGTCCTTTACGACATTGAGCTGAAAGCGTCAAGCCTTTACAATGTCGAGAACGCCGTTGCCGCCGCAGCTGTGACTCTGACATGCGGACTTGACGAATACCAGCTGCGGGCGGGGCTTAAAAGCTTTGCCGGCATAAAACGTCGCTTCGACGTCAGACTGAAGACAAAAGAGATAGTATATATCGACGACTATGCTCATCATCCCAGAGAAATAGCAGCCACCATCGAGTCGGTGAAATACCTGTACCCTAATAAGCGTATTGTGGGCATCTTCCAGCCACATCTATATAGTAGGACACGCGACCTCGCCGACGACTTCGCAAAAGCATTGGAGCCTCTTGACGAGATAGTGCTACTGCCCATCTATCCCGCTCGCGAGAAACCCATACCCGGAGTGTCATCGGGAATGATATTGCGCAAAATAGAGAATATGAGCAAATACCTATGCAGCAAAGAACAGGTATTCGACCTCATAGAGGCACTCTGCCCCGATGTTGTGCTGACAATGGGAGCCGGCGACATTGACCGTCTGGTCCCTGAAATAGAGAAACGCTTAAAAGAGGAATAAGACACCATATGAAACGTCCAGTCCGCAATATATTGATAGCAGTGCTTGTGATAGCCATCGTCATCACCTTTCACACAGTGAGGCGTAATTCTATCATGAGAGGGCTGGAGACTATCATCGTCGGAAACCAGAAAGAGTGTCTTCTCTCGGTAGCCGATGTCGACAGCCTTATCATGGAAGCATACCCCACGCTGAAAGAGGAGGATATAAAAAACGTGGACTGCGACGGAGTGGAAAAAATGCTCGAAGCACACCCCTACATAGAAGAGGCTTCTGTTGGTATGACAACAGGAGGCAAAATGAAAACAGAAGTGACTCCGGCGATACCAGTAGTCAGACTCTTTTATCAAGGCAACGAGTACTACCTGTCATACAATGGCAGATGTCTGCCTTTGGCCGCCAGACACTATCGTCACATCATTGTCGGGAATGTCGAATCCGAAGAGCCACAGCTGCATAATATCACTGCGTTGAACCTCGCCGACACTTCCAATCACAAACAGCCCGAATCGCTCATGAAAATATGGAAGATGGCCACATTCCTCCACGACAACAGTCAGTATGACGATGTGTTTGACCAGATATGCATAGATGAGTCGGGCGACATCTGCATAGTACCCAAGCTGGGCGATATGACAGTGGTGGTTGGCGACACTAACGACCTCGACAAGAAATTCGAGAACCTTTGGGCCTTCTTCGAACAGGGTATAAGCCAGACAGGATGGGACACCTACAGCGTAATAAATCTCAAATACAGAGACCAAGTGGTATGCACCAAACGCAAAAGATAACAAATAATCAATAATACCAAACATCATGAACAACCAGAAAAACATCGTCGTCGGTCTCGACATCGGAACAACAAAAATCGCTTGTTTTATTGGTCAACGCGACGAAAACGGAAAAATCAAAATCATCGGCTTTGGCAAGACAGAGTCGAGCGGTGTAGAGCGTGGCGTGGTCAAAAACATCAAGGATACGGCAACGTCGATCACCAAAGCGGTAGAGACCGCCTCAGAGCAAGCTGGCGTGACTGTACACGATGTCTATGTCGGCATTGCAGGTCAGCACATCAAGAGTATCCAAAACATGGGCTCTATCATCATTCCTCCCGAGCACAAATACATTGAGCGAGAGGATATTGACCGCCTCATCGAAGAGCAGCGCAACATAGCACTGCCTCCAGGAGAAGACATTATCCACATCTTCCCACAGAACTACATTGTCGACGGCGAGGAACTCAGCCCCGACAGCAACCCCGTTGGTGTCGCCGGCAAACAGTTGAAGTCCAACTTCCACATTGTCACAGGCAACACTACAAATCTGCTGAACATTCACGACAGCGTGGAGCGCGCCGGACTAAATATCAAAGGCGTGGTGCTCGAGCCCATCGCGTCGGCATTGGCAGTACTCGACAACACCGACAAAGAGGCTGGTGTGGTACTTGTTGATATTGGAGGTGGAACCACCGACATCGCTATTTTCCACGAGGGTGTTATACGCCACACCACAGTTCTTCCGTTGGCAGGCAACGCCATCACCAACGACATCAAAGAGGGCTGCAAGATATTACGTCCCCAGGCGGAGACACTGAAGACACGCTTCGGCTCATGCCTGCCCCAGAACGTGAGCGAAAACGACATCATAACCATACCCGGTCTTCGCACACAGCCTCCTCGTGAAATCAGCATGCGTACTCTCGCCACCATCATCAAAGCTCGCACAGAGACCATCCTGGAACAGGTCGACTATGAAATCAAGAAATCACACCTCGAAAAACGCATCTTCGCAGGAATCGTACTTACTGGCGGCGGCGCACAGCTGAAACACATAAAAGAACTCACCGAATTCATCACCGGCATAGACGCACGCATAGGCCTTCCCGACGAACACATAGACAAAGATACCGACAAAGAGATTATAAACACCATGTATGCCACCGGCATAGGTCTGGTACTCTATGGCTTCGACGAGATAGACGAAATGCACCAATACGAGATTGAAAGCGAAGAAGAGGCAGACACTAGTGTCGATAACAAACCCAAATTCGAGGAGACAAAAGAACCTGTGAAAGAGGAGGAACTTAACGCCTTCGGCGGCAACGACATCTTCGCCGATATGCCACAACCGAAATTCGGCAACGAGAAGAATAAAACCTTCCATCCCGCTGACGATGTAGAGGATGACATAACCGAAGATTTCGATCCAAAAACAGATTCTGATAAAGGTAAACGCCGTTTCGGACTCCAAGTGTCGAAAGCCATCGAAAAATACTTCAACAAAGTCTTCAACGACGGTTCTATACGTAACGAGGGAAGAGAAGAAACCGAGTTGTAGTCCTGTATCATATTGGTCTATAAGCAAATACCTTATTGGTAAGTTATCCAAATGAAAAAAATTGAATAACAAAATACCAATGGTTGATAACATTGTTAATAACAAACATATAACAACAATCCGGCGACAAAAGTTTTTCAGTATTTTTACAAATCATTACTCAACGCATATATCACATACAAATACCTTATAACCAACCATCTGAACAGAAATAAGTATAATGGAAGACAGCACAATTTCGATGAATATAGAGCCTACAGACCAGCAAGGCAACTCGTTTATGCCAAATTCAATGAACATGGAATTTGAGCCTCTCCACGAAGGCCCTGCCAAAATCAAAGTAATCGGTGTCGGCGGCGGTGGCGGCAACGCAGTAAATCACATGTATCGCCAGGGCATCCACGGCGTGGAATTCATTGTCTGCAACACCGACAAAAAGGCTCTTGACGCAAGCCCCGTACCTAACAAGATTATTCTTGGTAAACTGGGTGCCGGCAATGTGCCAGAGCATGCCCGCGAGATGGCATTGAAGCACAAAGATGAGATTCGTGAGGCCATCTCCAACGACACTCAGATGCTTTTCATCACCGCTGGTATGGGTGGCGGCACCGGAACAGGAGCAGCTCCTATCATTGCTGAAATAGCCAAGGGTATTGAACTCGACGACGATATGGTAAATCGCATTCTGGTTGTTGCCATCGTCACCGAACCATTCTCATTTGAAGGCTCAAAGCGCAAAAAACAAGCTATCGAAGGCATCGAGGAACTGAGAAAACATGTCGACGCAATTCTCGTAATCAATAACGACAAACTACGCAAACTTGGAAACCTGACATTGAAAGAAGCCTTCAGTCAAGCCGACGACGTGTTACTCACCGCAGCCAAAGGTATAGCTGAGATAATCACTGTATCAGCATACGTCAACATCGACTTCCGCGATGTCAACACAGTAATGGAGAAGAGTGGTACAGCTCTTATGGGAGCCGGCGAAGGCAGAGGCGAGAACCGCGCACGCCAAGCTATAGAGGCAGCAACAACATCTGTACTACTCAACGACAACGATATCTCAGGCGCCAAAAACATACTTCTCTATTTCTCGTGCTCTCCCGAACACCAAATCACCATGGACGAGCTCAACGAGGTCACCGACTACCTGTCGGAACGCACCGGTGGCAACAGCGCGAATGTCATTTGGGGTATCGGCGACGACGAGAGCCTTAACGATGAATTACGCATCACCCTCATCGCCACGGGATTTGAGCCCCTCCCCGGACCAAGATTTCACGAACTTCCCGACATCAACAGCGAGAAAGAAAAAGAGAACAACGAGAAAAATGTCGAGCAGCCCAAAGCCGAGGATATCCATGAGGCACCTGTGGACGAATTCGGCACACACATCGTTCACAAAGTAGCCCCTGTTGTCATCACAACTGAACAGGTTCAAACAAACAATGCCAGCGAGACAACAGCCGCGGCAACAAGAACAGTAACCCCACTTTTCGACAATCCTGAGCCAGTAAAATGCGACGAAAAAGACTACAATCCTTTCGACAGCATGCAAAGCCAGGAAATCAACGGCAAACGATACCTATCCCTTGAAGCCGTTTCTGAGACCGAGATTGAGGAACCCATAGAAGACACTATTGAAGAGAAGCAGGAAATAACCGGCAACAGTCACCTTGACGAAATCAGAGTCATCTCAAGGGCTGCAACCATGCAGGCCGCGACAGTCAAAGTTTCAGAGCCCGTGTTCCAAATCGAGGCTACTGAGGCTTACGAGGCTACCCCTAGCGAAAAGTCAGTCCTTAACCAGACTCCTGTTTTCAATGAGCCTACAAAAACCGTTGATAATGTAACCTTCCACGACACCATCACTTCGGAGCTCATGCAGCGTCACAGCGTTGCCGAACAAGCCGAGAAAGCAATGAAGGGCAACAGCATTGGCGAAGACGAAATGGCAAAACGTATGGAGCGCATTCGTCGTATGAACGACCTGCTGCACAACGATCCCAACGGTCCTAACAAGATCGAGCAGATGACGACTGAGGATTTGACCGGCGAGGTATTATACCACACTCCAAACTCGGCGGAAAGCGATGCGGCTCGCACACGTCTTTCCTCTAACGGCTTCGTATCGCAAGGCATGAACTTGTTCAATGACCTGCCCGATTGATGCTCCCCAAACCCGCAAAATACATCTTTGAAAACACATACATGAAAAACGTCCTGACGCACCAGGGCGTTTTTTTTCTCTAAAAGGTTGAGAAAACACTACCTGACAAGGAAGATAAAAACCCTTTTTATCATCAAAAAAATGTAAATTTGCAACTTCTTTTGTAACTACCGTTCTGCTGTAACGACTGATATATCAATGAGAAAAATACAAAACAACAAAAAAATATTTGGCACTATATGCGGTATTGGCGCAGCAATATGCTATGGCACCAACCCCATAGGAGCGGAACTGTACAAAGATGGCATGGAGCCTCCAAGCGTTCTTTTTTGGCGATTTGGGCTGGCATGGGTAATAATATTGTTCTTAATGCTGGTTCGTAAAGAGAGCCTACGTATCAACAAAAAAGAATTTGAGGCAGTCAGTGCGCTAGGACTTCTTTTCCTAGCCTCGTCTTTGACATTATACGAAAGCTTTAAACTGATGTCGGTGGGAGTGGCATCCACGATACTATTCGTATATCCCGTTATTACCGCGGCGATCATGACATTTATTTTCAAGGAGAGACTGACGGTGAAGACCGCGATATCGATAGCACTATCATTCGTAGGTGTGATGATGCTCTACTGGACTCCTGGAGGCAAGACTCTTGACACCCTAGGTGTGGTTCTAGTGTTAGTATCGGCAATAACCTACGCCATATACATAATAGTTATGAACCGCTCCAATTTGAGGATGTCCTCGTTCAAAATCAACTTTTATGTTTTAATATATTGTGCTTTGGGCAATCTTGTCATTGCAATAATCGACGGCGGAAGACTCCAAGTCCCGACCTCGGCCTCAAACTGGTTGCTGGTTGGCTGGCTGGCGATAGTTCCAGCCATCCTTGCTCTTGTCATGATGGTATACTCGGCAAAATACATTGGTTCTACGCCCACGGCGATTATGGGCGCATTGGAACCACTCACAGCCGTTCTGATAGGCATTTTCCTTTTCGGAGAAAGCTTCAACTGGCGACTGGCAATAGGCATAGCACTGATTTTTTCCGCGGTGATTATTATAGCTTTGCAAAGCAATAAAAGAATTGATAATACGTTACAGAAAGAATAACGAAAAAACTCATTCACCCGATTGTTTAACGAACTTCTAAACCAAAATCTGAGAAAACATAATCCATGTCACACATAACACTGCTGCTGATTTTCTTGCTTGGAGCCATGGCTATATCATTCCTATGCTCGATTCTTGAGTCGGTACTGATGTCCACCCCTCTATCGTATATTTCCATGCGCGAAGATGAAGGATACAAGCAGGCCACAAGATTCAAAGGATACAAAACCGACAACGGCAAACCCATTGCCGCAATATTATCGCTCAACACTATCGCAAACACCATAGGCGCAGCTGGTGTAGGAGCTCAAGCCACACAGGCCTTTGGCAGCCAATGGTTCGGACTGGTGTCGGCAATAACAACGATACTCATTTTGGTTTTCTCGGAAATAATTCCCAAAACCATAGGAACAACCTATTGGAAAAAACTGATGGGATTCACAACAGGCACCATCAGGTTTCTCATTGTACTCATGTACCCCCTGGTACTCTTGATAGGACTTCTGACCCGACTCGTTGCCGGAAAGGAAGACGAGACATCAGTAAGCCGTGAGGAGGTCGCCGCCATGGCCGATGTAGGCGAAGATGAGGGTGTCCTTGACGAAGACGAGAACAAAATCATCCAAAACGTCATCAAACTTGACGATGTCAAAGCCTACGACGTCATGACCCCACGAGCTGTCGCTGCTGTGGCACCCGAGTCAATGACCCTGCGTGAATTCTACGAAGAGGAGGAGTGCAGTCACTTCAGCCGCATACCTGTGTATGCTGACGACCCTGAATTCATAACTGGATATATATTGCGCAGTGACGCCCTGGAGGACCTCGCCGAAGACCATTTCGACAAAACCCTAAAAGAGATAAAACGCGACATCCCTCTCTTCAACGAAGAGCAGTCAATAAGCGATATATGGGAGTCGCTACTGAAACAGAAGGTACAGATAGCCATCATCATCGACGAATATGGCGGATTCCAAGGCATTCTGACTCTGGAAGACATTATCGAAACAATATTTGGATTGGAAATCATCGACGAGAACGATGAAGTGACCGACATGCAGCAATATGCCCGTGAACGCTGGCAACAGCGACAGAAAAGGTTCCAAAAGGTTCACGTAGATAAAAGCGATAAATGAATATAGCCGCACTTGTATCGGGAGGCGTTGACAGCTCTGTGGTTGTCCATCTGCTCAAGGAGCAGGGCTACGACCCGGTGATTTTTTATATCCGCATAGGTATGGAGGCGGAAGATGGTTTTATTGACTGTCCCGCCGAAGAGGATATAGAGATAACAAGCTATATAGCAAAAAAATACGGCTGCCGCTTTGAGGAGATAAACCTTCACAAAGAATACTGGGACAACGTGGTGAGCTACACCATTGACTCAGTCCGCAAAGGTCTTACGCCAAACCCCGATGTCATGTGCAACAAGCTGATAAAATTCGGCGCCTTTGAAGAGAAATGCGGCAAGGATTTCGACCGCATAGCCACAGGGCATTATGCAACCTCTGAGATTATAGACGGGACAACCTTCCTCGCCACAGCCAAAGACCCTCTTAAAGACCAGACCGATTTTCTCACTCAGCTCACATACCCACAGATAGCCAAAGCAATGTTCCCCATAGGACATCTGATGAAAAGCGAGGTACGACAGATAGCCCATGAGGCCAAGCTGCCATCCGCCGAGCGCAAAGACAGCCAGGGTATATGTTTCCTCGGCAAGATAAACTACAACGATTTCCTGCGCCGATATCTAGGAGAGAAAGAAGGCAAAATTATCGAACTCGAGACTGGCAAAGTGTTAGGCTCGCACAAAGGCTACTGGTTCCATACCATCGGGCAGCGAAAAGGTTTGTTCCTTAGCGGCGGACCTTGGTTTGTGGTAAAAAAAGACATAGAGAATAATGTCCTCTATGTTTCGCAGGGCTATACCCCCGAAGCCCAGTACGGAAAAGAGATAGACTTGTTGGGGTTCCACTACCTAAGCGCAGACATCTGGAACACGCCCGCCGACGGCAGTACCGTCGACGACTGGAGCATCCCTGTCAAATTCAAAATACGTCACACACCCGACTTCGCACAAGGGTACCTCACCCGTATCGCCGACCCCGTGTACGGCACACTTTTCCACCTTAGCAGCGACATCAAGATTCAAGGCATTGCCGCCGGACAATATGCCTCAATCTACGACAACGATGCCCACCTCCTTGTCGCCTCGGGAATGATAGCCTAAAAACATTGGTTTATTTTTCGACTGGTTGCAGCGTCACATTCAACGTCTTTGTCGCTGAGCCTTCATACCAATTTCCGTCGCCGTCTGTGAGTTCAGAGTGTTGGAATGTTACAGGAACAGTGTCGTTCTTGTATAGACCGTTCTCTGCGCCGTCAATATCAGTGAAAGCGACATCAAAGGTATTAGTCTCAACAGGGAAATCATTTATCAGCAAAGCATAACTACCGTCGGATTTTGTGGTATCTTTGACCCATCTCGTTTCGACTTCAATGCCTGTTATAGGATTTCCGTTCGGATCGGAGACCTTGCCCTTTATTTTGTAATCAGCTACCGGACATCCGTATTCCGATACCATCTCATCGCACGAGACATTGATTCCCAACAGTCCCGCCAACGACACCAGCAGCCAGTTTTTCAGTCTAAGATACTTGATTTTCATATCTATATAGGTTTTATAGGAGCGCTTCGCTTAAAGGATTATAAAGGTTGGAAAGGTTTTAAAGGATAAAAAGGTTAAAAGGGTTTAAAGGGGTTTAGTGATGGTGGAAAGATTCTGAAGTAAAAGTGGGAGTTAAAGAGGGAGTTAAAATGGGAGTAAAAGTGGACAAATGAATATGTATTGTCCTGCGCGCAGCGCATAACTTCCTTTTTAACTTCAATCGAAGATTAACTTCCTTTTATTTTCCATTGTTTTGAATTTTAAATTTTCAACTTTCTTCACTGGATTATTTTTATTTTCAAGGTGTTCAGTTGCCTCATCAAGCTCGGCAGGCATACCACCCCTTCGGGGTGCAATTTACAATTTTATTTAAGAAGTACGCAGTGTTCTCCGTTCATCCCACCGACGCTTTCAGTTTCTCAGCGTTCTCGGCCAGCTGCAAGGCTTCTATGCAATCCTCTATGTCGCCATCCATGAATGCCGGCAAGTTATGCATAGACCAACCGATACGGTGGTCGGTGACGCGGCTCTGTGGATAGTTGTATGTGCGTACCTTCTCCGAGCGGTCGCCTGTGGCGACCATTGTCTTGCGCTTGGAGGAGAGTTCCTCCATGTACTTGTTATACTCACGCTCATAGAGTCGTGTACGAAGGATACTTATAGCCTTCTCCTTATTCTTGATCTGACTCTTCTGGTCTTGCATAGATACGACAATGCCTGTAGGGATATGAGTCAGACGCACAGCGGAATATGTAGTATTCACACACTGACCGCCAGGGCCACTGGCACAGAAAGTATCAATACGCACATCACTCATATTCAACTCGACATCAAACTCCTCGGCCTCCGGCAGTACAACCACGCCCGCCGCAGAGGTGTGGATACGTCCCTGTGTCTCCGTGGCTGGCACACGCTGCACACGGTGCACACCACTTTCATATTTCAGCAAGCCATACACACCCTCGCCAGTGACGGTAAAGGTGATGTCCTTATATCCTCCGGAAGTGCCCTCGTTGAAATCTGTAACCTCGACTTTCCAGTGTTTCTTCTCGCAAAAACGTGTATACATGCGGAACAAATCGCCTGCGAATATGCAAGCCTCATCACCACCGGTGCCACCACGGATCTCGACAACAGCATTTTTAGAATCGGTAGGATCCGCGGGGATAAGAAGCAGACGAATCTCATTCTCCATAGGCTCGCGGCGGTCCTGGCAAGCAGCAAGCTCATCTTTAGCCATCTCACGCAATTCAGGGTCTTTCTCTGTCTCGAGTAGCTCTTTACACTCGTTAATGGTGTTGAGCAACGCTTTGTACTCATGATAAGCTTTTACCACAGGCTGCAGGTCCTTATAGTCTTTGCTTAACTTGACATAACGCTTCATATCCGCCGTAATAGCGGGGTCATTCATTTGCTCCTCTATCTCCTGATAGCGGGAATATATAGCTTCTAGTTTATCTAACATACTAACTACAAAAAAATTAAATCGAGAGTTGCAGACTCAATTATTTTGCAAAAATACTAAAAAATATTTGATTACAAGGTTTCTTTAGGCGTTGGAGGTCTAAAAAACAATATAAGAAATCAATTATTTATAAAAACATTTGCACAGGTCGATTTTTATGTATAATTTTGCAAAATTGAAACTTAATCTCTAATTAAATATACAACGACATGTCAAAATTACTTTTGCTGGGCGATGAAGCCATAGCCCAAGCCTTTATAGATGCTGGCGGTAGCGCCATCAACAGCTACCCAGGAACACCCTCAACCCAGATTACCGAATATGTAATCAAGTCGAAAGAAGCCAAAGAGAAAGGTATTGTAGCCAACTGGTGCGCAAACGAGAAAACAGCCCTCGAGGCATCGATAGGTGTTGCTTACGCTGGCAAACGAGCCATGACATGCATGAAGCATGTGGGTCTCAATGTTTGCGGCGACCCATTCATGAATGCTGCCATCATCGGAACCAAAGGCGTTATCATAGTCGTTGCTGACGATCCTTCCATGTTCTCAAGCCAGGACGAACAGGATAGCCGTTACTACGGACATTGGGCCATGATACCCATGCTCGAGCCCAGCAACCAGCAGGAAGCCTACGACATGGTGTTCTTTGGTTATGAACTCAGTGAGAAACTTGGAACTCCCATTTTATATCGTATCCCCACCCGTTTGGCTCATAGCCGCGCCGGTGTCGAGCGCAAACCCTCACTGCCACAGAACCCACTCACCAGCCCCTCTGACCCCAAGAGTTTCGTCCTGCTCCCTGTCAACGCAAAACGTCTCTATCGTGACCTCCTCGACAAACAGCCTGCATTCACAAAAAGCAGCGAGGAAAGCGGTTTCAACCAATACTATGAAGGCACCGACAAAAGCCGTGGTATCATAACCACCGGAATCGCCTTCAACTACCTGCAAGAGAATTTCCCTGGCGGCAAATGCCCATACCCTGTCGTCAAAATCACTCAATACCCACTGCCATTCAACATGCTCAACAAGCTCTACGAAGAAGTTGAGGAAATATTGGTTCTCGAGGATGGACAGCCCTTCGTTGAGGAGCACATCAAAGGCTTCCTTGGCAAAGGTAAACCCGTCCATGGCCGTATTGACGAGACCATCCGCCGCGACGGAGAACTTAATGCCGAAAAGGTCGCTAAAGCTCTCGGCATGGACATCGCCAATGGTCCAGCTGTTCCCGAGGTTGTCACCAACCGTCCTCCCGCGCTCTGCGTAGGTTGCCCCCACATTGACAGTTACGAGGCTGTTGTCGAGGTAATGAAGAAATACCCCAACGGCCGTGTCTTCGGTGACATCGGATGTTATACCCTCGGCTTCAACATGGGCGCCATCAACACCACCGTTTGCATGGGTGCATCGGTAACCATGGCTAAGGGAGCCTCTGAAATGGGTATCTTCCCCGCCATTGGCGTCATTGGTGACGGCACTTTTGGCCACAGCGGCATGACTGGCCTGCTCGACTGCGTCAATGAGAAAGCCAACGTTATTATCATGATTCTTGACAACGACATCACCGCCATGACCGGTGGTCAGCCCTCAAGCGCCAACCAGAAGCTCTTCAACATTTGCAAGGGCCTAGGCGTTGACCCCGACCATATCCGCACCATAGTTCCTCTCAAGAAAAACCATGATGAGTTTGTGAAGATTCTCGAAGAAGAAATCGCCTACAATGGCGTCAGCGTCATCATTCCTCAGCGTGTATGTATCGTCGAGAACAAAAAACGCATCGCAGCAAATAAATAATAATAGTGAATCGTGACAAGTGACGAGTGAATAGAAAGACGGCATCACAAGTCTCCAATCACAAATCACTAATCACCCAAAAATAAGAAAAATGAAAAAAGACATCATATTGTGTGGCGTAGGCGGTGACGGCATTGTCTCCGTAGCCAAGATAATAAGCGACGCAGCCCTCAACCTGGGTATGAACGTCAAACAAAGTGAAATTCACGGTATGTCACAGCGTGGCGGATCGGTATTCAGCCATCTTCGCATCAGCAGCGAGCCTATCTTTGCCGATGTCATTCCCGAAGGCAAAGCCGATATCATCCTCAGCTCTGAGCCTATGGAAGCTCTCCGCTACCTGCCATTCCTCGCTGCCGATGGCGTAGTTATCACCAACAGCGACCCCTTTATCAATATCACCAACTATCCCGACATTGAGAAGGTGAACGCCGAATTGGCAAAACTGCCCAAATGCGTAAGTTTCAACGCCAACGCCATTGCCAAAGAGCTCAACGCCCGTGGCAATATGGTGCTGCTTGGCGCTGCCGCTCCCTATCTTGAGATCGCTTTCGAGGAACTTGAAAAAGCCATCAAAGCCATCTTCGGCCGCAAGGGCGATGCCGTTGTCGAAACCAATATCAAAGCTATCCGCGCTGGCCGCGACGCAAAATAATACCAGCGTCAAAAGCTATAAAAATAGGGAAGTCTGCAAACTTCCCTATTTTTTATTCTCCCTTCTCGCCATCACATACCTTTGTCTGCCTCTGAAATCTTTATATATTGAAGGTGTGAACCCTTTCTGACTTAAAAGAAGCGTCATCTCCTCCCCTAACCTTTCGTTGATTTCAAGCACCAAAAGACCATCCGGTGCCAGATGCGACTGTGCGGTTTTGACGATAAAACGGTAAAAAAGCAATGGATCGTCGTTGGGCACAAACAGCGCCGATTCTGATTCCCAATCCAACACATTTCGCTGCATATCCTCTTTCTCACTCTCCACTATGTAAGGTGGATTGCTGATAATAAGATCGTATGTTTCAAAAACATCCTGTCCATCATCGTTCAAAAGGTCCATCTGCATAAAAGCGACCTCTACATTGTTGACGATAGCATTATGACGAGCCTTTGCCAATGCACCAGACGAAACATCCACAGCGGAGACCTCGGCTTCAGGCCATCGCTTGGCTATGGCAATGGCGATACATCCGCTACCCGTGCATAAATCAAGAACCCTACGAGGTGGCTTGTCGGCGAGCTTTTCAAACAGATTCAAAACAATCTCTTCCGTTTCGGGGCGAGGTATCAGAGTGGTACTGTCAACATCAATGCGACAGTCACAGAAGTCTACATGGCCAATAATATGTTGTATTGGTCGAAACCGTTTCAAGTCCTCTACTGCCCAATGGAAACGCAGTAGGTCAGACTGGTTCACTGTTTCGTCACGCCGCATCAGCAACTCAGTCTGTCCCCATCCCAAGTATGCCTCGAAGAGCAAGCGAAGAAACGAGCGTACCTCTCCCTCTCCGTATTGATTATCCAATTCTTTATGGAAGAGGCGTTCCACATCACGGACTCTATTCGACGCAAACCTCAGCTCTGTTGTATTCATCCCAATACTGTTATTTTCTTCCAAAATCGGCGGGTATCTCACCCCAATGGTCGGTGTCCCATTTGCGTATCTCGGTGGTATACCTGTTATTGTGCAGCCATGCTTCCGCTCGACGGATGATATCGTATAGATTTGCCGTATCGGGTGTGAGGGGCAACTTTGTGCGGCATTGTTTAGCACGCACCCAGTTGATGGCGTTGACTGAATCGGAATAAAGGATCTGGCTCATCTTGTTTTTCTTCAGATATGCCAAACCATGCACTATGGCAAGGAATTCCCCTATGTTGTTGGTTCCAACGGGAGCCTTGAAATGAAACAGTTGTGTGCGGCTTGCAACATACACCCCTTGGTATTCCATTATTCCCGGATTACCACTGCAGGCAGCGTCGACGGCGATGGCGTCGAGCACTGGTTTAGGGCCTGCGACATCTGGACGTATCGCTGTCATGCCTTGTTCATCAACAGTGAGCAAAGTCTCGCCCTTGGTCTGTTTCTCAATCACAGAAGCGGCAAGTTCAGGACCGATACGGAGAGCTTGTTCGGCAAGTGAGCGGCTCTCGTAGGATTTGTATTTTGCCCCTGCGACACCCTTTATCTGTTTCTCGCATTCTGCCCAACTGTCGTATATGCCGGGATTATTACCCTGCCATACAACATAGTATTTAACCTTTTTCGCCATAGTTATTCTTTAGAAAAAAGAGCGGCTGCATAATCACACAACCGCTCTTTTCTATCAATAGTATTCAGAGATCTTATGCGCCAAGTTCAAGACGTTTGAAACCTGTGCATTTCAACTCTTTATCGGTACGAGCGATGAAATCCTTCACGCTAACCTTGCTTTCCATGATATATTCCTGATTCATCAGGGTGCTTTCCTGGAAGAACTTGTTCAGACGACCTTTGGCAATGCCTTCAATCTTGGCCTCGGGCAGAGAAGCAAGAGCCTCGGCTCCAACTTTCTCGATGATTTCGCGAGCCTGTTTGGCTTGCTCTTCGGTAATCCAACCCTTTGCCATGTTTGAGTTGATATGGTCATCGCTGTCGACGTGAGCAGGATTGATACCGGCTTTCTTCAGAGCAGCCTCAACGGCCTTGTGAGCCAGCTCCTCTTTGGTCTTCTCGCGGTACACATTGAGCTCGCTGTCGATAACGCTCTGAGGAACGCTCTGTTCGTCGAGAGCCACAGGGCGCATAGCGACAACCTGCATAGCTACATTGTGTCCAACCTCGTCGTAACCAGCCTTGTTCATTCCAACGATGGAAGCCATGCGGTTACCAGGATGGATATAAGCATATACGGCCTCAGCCTCGACAGCCTCGAAGTGAGCAAGCTCAATCTTCTCGCCGATCTTGGCAATCTGGTCGGTGATGCTATCGCTCACTTTGCGGCCAGCAAGGTCCATATTGAGGACTTCGTCTTTTGTCGTGAGGTGAGCAGCCATGGCGGTGTCAAGAATAGAAGTGGTGAAAGCCACAAAGTCGGCGTTGGTAGCAACGAAGTCGGTCTCGCAGCTGAGCATGATGACAGCACCGTATTTTCCAGTGCTCTTTGCCAGTACACAACCCTCGTTAGCGTCGCGGTCAGCGCGTTTGGCGGCCATTTTTTGACCCTTCTGGCGAAGCAGTTCAATAGCTTTCTGTACGTCGCCGTCGCATTCAACGAGAGCCTTCTTGCAGTCCATCATACCTACGCCAGTCAATTGACGCAGTTCATTAACCTGTTTTGCTGTGATATTTGCCATGATAAGTTGTAAGCTAAAAAATTACTGATTGTTGGTGGGTGTGCTTTTTCTTCTTGGACGACGGGGACGAGCCTCTTCCTGAGCTTCGTTCTTGGTCTCTTCCTCAACGACCTCAACGTTATCCTCTGCAGCTTCTTCCTCGACATTATTGTTTTCCTTGTCGAGCATGCGTTCGTTGAGACCTTCCTGAATAGCCTCAACCATATATTTCAGGATAGCGGCGATCGACTTCGAAGCATCATCGTTGGCAGGAATCGGGAAGTCGATAAGGTCGGGATTGGTGTTGGTGTCAACCAAAGCGAAAGTGGGGATGTTCAAACGGCGAGCCTCAGCGACAGCAATGTGCTCCTTGTTGATATCGATAACGAAGAGAGCGCTGGGGAGACGGGTGAGGTCTGCGATGCTGCCAAGGTTCTTGTCGAGCTTGGCGCGTTCACGCTGCACCTGGAGACGTTCACGTTTGGAGATATTGTTGAAATCCTTGTCGTGCATCATCTGGTCAAGGGCGTTCATTTTTTTGACGGCCTTGCGGATTGTGGTGAAGTTGGTAAGCATACCACCAGGCCAACGTTCGGTGACGAAAGGCATATCTACTGTCTTAACCATTTCGGCGACGACATCCTTAGCCTGTTTTTTGGTGGCAACGAAAAGGACCTTTTTGCCAGAGCGGGCGATTTGTTTCAGAGCGTTGGCAGCTTCTTCAGCCTTGGCAATGGTTTTCTGAAGGTCGATAACGTGAATACCGTTGTGCTCCTTGAAGATGTAGGGAGCCATCTTGGGATTCCATTTTCTTTTGAGGTGGCCAAAGTGGCAACCAGCATCGAGGAGTTCCTCAAATTTCAATTCTGTCATTGTTTACTTTCCTTATTTTTAATTTTCGCCAACCAAAGGGCAGTCCTTTAGGCCGCGTTTTTCGGCTTTACTATGCAGCGCGAACTGTCAACGCGACGGAGCATCCCAATGGTTTGGATACTAAACTTGTTTTTATTGTTCGCAGCTGAAGACTAACGTTTGCTGAACTGGAAGCGTTTACGAGCCTTGGGCTGACCGGGTTTCTTACGCTCAACCATACGTGGGTCACGCATAAGAAGGCTTTTTGCTTTCAGAGCGGGACGATCCTCGGCATTGTTCTCGCAGAGAGCGCGGGCAATAGCCATACGGAGAGCCTCGGCCTGACCGGTGATTCCGCCACCGTCGAGGTTAGCCTTGACATCCCATTTACCTTCAGCGTCAACAATCTGGAAAGCCTGATTGACGATGAACTGTAGGGGACCTGTGGGGAAATATTCTTTATAATCTCTGTTGTTGACGGTGATTTTTCCACTGCCGGGTTTCATATAAACGCGTGCAACAGCGGTTTTTCTTCTACCTATAGTGTTGATTACTTGCTCCATTGTTATTATCTTATATCGTTAATGTTGATAACTTTAGGATTCTGACCCTGGTGCGGGTGCTCGCTTCCAGCATAGACGTAGAGGTTGCGATAGAGAGCGTCTCCGAGTCTGTTTTTGGGAAGCATACCGCGAATGGCGTGTTCAAGGACGCGCTCGGGATGGGTGGCAAGCACCTTTGCAGGAGTGGTCTCTCTCTGGCCGCCGGGGTAGCCTGTGTAGCGCTGATAAATCTTGTCGGTCATTTTCTTACCCGTGAAAACAACTTTCTCAGCATTGATAATGATAACATTGTCACCGCAGTCAACATGCGGAGTGAAGCAAGGCTTTGTTTTGCCTCTGAGGATGTTGGCAACACGAGTGGCCAAACGTCCTACGGTTTGGTTTTCTGCATCGACAAGAACCCACTCTTTCTTTACAGTGTTCTTGTTGGCGGAAATGGTCTTGTAACTTAATGTACTCATTTTAATTTTACGATGATGTTCATTTTTTTGTTTGCCGGCATCATGAAATCATGGTGCCCGATTCCTTTTTTTTCTCTGATTTCAAGGTTTACACTAGGGCTGACGGATAACCATAGTACACTCCTATCCCTCTGAAGCAGAGGATATTGAACGGGTAATCATCTCCTCCGACAACATTTTAAGAGGTTGCAAAATTACATACTATTTTGAAACTGACCAAATTTATTTGTTCATTTCTTTTGAAAAAATGTTAATAATTTTTCTGAAGACAACAAATAAATCCAGTCTTTTTTGTGCCTATTGTTGTGGCAATGACAAACAGGTCGCCTCCTTCTTTCAGCCTCAATTGTCTCTGCAGGTCGGCAGCAGCCACGGGGTAGTTGCGTGTGACCACATGCGCCTTCCCGTCGGGAATCAATCTCTTCACCTCCTTGCTATTGAGACAGGTCTCCACAATTACGCCGAATGTGCGACCTGGAAAATTTTGAAGAAGGCTGTCGCTCGTGTAGAGGTGTGTGTTACGAGCCAGCTTCTCCACCCCTTCTCTCTGGCTCAGCAGTTTGAAGGGTCCGGCTTTCATCAGCGCGGCATTGGGTTCATATAGGTATTTTTTCACATCGGCGGCATAGGCAACCTTCGCCTGTGTTTCCTCTTGGCGGGTGAAGACAAGGTCGTCCACCACGTCATGATGCATGTGGTGGCAGTGTATGCGCGGCTCGTCATCACTATGGCCGCAGACAAAAACCAGCTCTTTACATTCGTTTTTGACCGCAACCACATATACGTCGCCGACATTGACCAACTGCTCTATACCTTTGTCAATGTCCATCATTGGCGACGCCTTGACCACCAGAAAGTCGCAGCGTTCCGCAAGAAGTTCCCTGTGCTCCAAAATATTGGGCGTACAGTCCTCGAATGCCGCCACCTTCTTACCATGAGTGTCTCTACGTGCAGGATCGACATATATAATATCGTATCTCTGTCCGCTGTCGCGCAGCCATTCTATTCCGTCGCCGCAATGCACAGTTACGTTGGACAGCCCAAGGGCGTTGGTGTTATGTTCCATCCGTTGGCAAAGACCGGCGTCGCATTCCACATAATCGACATCTGAGTCCAGTGTCTTTGCGAAGGCGATACTGTCTATACCCATTCCACCTGTCAAATCGGCGATATTCAAACGACGTCCATTTCCGAACAGATTTTGAAAGACTTCCGCCTTGTGAACGGCCGCGTCCTCCGACGAGCTCTGTTCCCTGTTCAGCCGCGGCGGATACAGGAAACCCTCACAGCCTGCAAGCGTCGGCCATTTAGCCGACGCTTGCCTCTGTCCTTCTATCTGCTGTGCCACCATAGTCATATCCACATCGGGATATTTTTTCTGTTGCAGCAGCAGTTTCAGCGGATCTTCGTCCCTATGTTCACGGACGAATTCTATAATTCTCTCAAAATTCAAAATTCTAAATTCTAAATTCTCAATTCAAAATTAATACACCCCCTGGTCGTGCAGTTTCTTCAAGCGCTCCACCACCATCGGACGGTCCTCTTTATAGGTCACGCCAAACCATTGCGCCGTGGTTTTGAGCACACGCATGGTGGCATATCCGTTTGCGAGGAATGTGTTGACGGCAAATGGGATGTAGTATTCCGATTTCATTTCGGAGCCACGTTCCTTGAGGAACTCGACGAAGAGCTTTTCGCTCTCAGCGAAATAATCAGGTGTGAAGCCAAAGAGGTTCATCGATACTGTGGCATCTGCCGGCAGCGGATGCATGGAACCGTCGTCGTCCTTGTACTCAATGCCGTTGGCTGTGCGTCCAATGCTGGTGCGCTCTGTCATACCTTCGAGGAATCCGTTCTGGTCGACATTGCAGACGCCACGGCTTACTGTCCCGTTTTCGGAGAGGGTGTTTTCGAGACGGTAGCCTACCATGCAATAGTCGCCTTTCTTGCCCTCGACGGTGCGCAAATAATCACCCATAACGGCGAAAGCGTCGCGCCCATAGAAGTCGTCGGCATTGATCACAGCGAAAGGTTCTTTGATAACATCCTTGGCCATAAGGATGGCATGATTGGTACCCCATGGCTTTTCACGGCCCTCAGGCACCTTGAAGCCCGCCGGCAGGTTGTCGAGTTCCTGGAACACATACTCGACAGCAATCTTGTTTCCAAAATGCTCGGCGTTGATTCTTGCCTTAAACTCCCGTTCAAAGCTGTGGCGGATAACAAAGACAACCTTGCCGAATCCGGCACGGATAGCGTCATTGATAGAATAATCCATGATGATTTCGCCGTTGGGACCAACGCCGTCCATCTGTTTGAGTCCGCCATAGCGGCTGCCCATTCCGGCAGCGAGTACTAATAGTGTTGGTTTCATTATGATATTGTGTTTTTGTTGTATAATCACTTATTAGGGCTTATAGGACTTATAAGGCTTATAGGGTCTATAGGTCTTATCTCTTCCTCTTGAAAAATTCCTTCATTAGTTGGGCACATTCCTGTTCCATGACTCCGCCGAGCACCTTGGTGCGGGGATGAAGCATGGCAGAGCCTATCAACGAAAAGCCCTTTTTGGGGTCGGCGGCGCCATAGACAATACGCCCCACCTGTTCCCAGCTGGCAGCGCCGGCACACATGGGGCAGGGTTCCACGGTGACATATAGAGTACAATCGGGAAGGTATTTGGCGCCAAGAGTGTTGGCGGCGGAAGTGAAGGCTATCATTTCGGCGTGCGCAGTCACATCATGCAGCCTTTCCGTCTGGTTGTGCGCGCGGGCCACCACCGAGCCGCCGCACACAATCACAGCCCCGATAGGAACCTCGCCCTCACTGTAAGCGGCCTCGGCCTCACGCAAAGCCTGACGCATGAAGAACTCATCATCGTCAAGAGAAGGCTCTCTGTTATTGGTCTTTATTTTTTCCATGGATTGTCCTCGGTAAAAATGGCGTTGTCGACAGGAATATACTTGTATGTTGTGTAGTGCATTACCACATTCTCGCCAACACGATAGCTTTCGACACTTGGCAGAAATGATTTGCCGAAAGGTGTATACTCAAGATAACCATGGGAATCGGCATGGTCGTAAGCCTTGTTATTGGTGTAACGGGAGTGTGCGGAGGTGACCTCCGAAAGGAAAAGCATCCCCGTATGACGTTCAAAATAATAAATGGTATTGTAGACAAAAGGGGTCTCCACCATTATTCGTATCGCGGGGAATCCGTTGAACATAGTATCACCGATATATGAAAGCTCCGCTCCATCGGCTTTCCAGTTGTATAGTCGTCCCCGGAAATCGTACCCTGGTGTACGCTCATAATACAGCTCGCTTGTGACGTTCATCCAGTTAATATCTATTGTTTCCGGATCATACATGCGATAAACGCCGCGGCCATCGGTGTAAGAGCCGTGCAACAGCGTGTCGTGGTATCGCAGCTCCATCCTGAAACGGTTGGGAGCCTGATAGCAGCGTACCATGATCATCGTGTCGCCTGGCAAAGCGGTATTGGTCATTGTTGTCTCCATATACAACACACTGTCTCCACGAAGCGCATTGATATTCATCAACGCCAGATACCTGTCCACAACCTTTTCCGCAAACTCGGCATTCGATATCTTTTGCGCCGACGCAGCACCACTCATGAGGAGCAAGAGGAGGCATACAAAAACATGGTTTTTCATAGTCGTTACAGTTTTTTGCATCGTGACGGGACGGAATAGGGGAAACCCAGCGGCTGCCCAAACGAATATTTTTCCATCAAAAGGGTTGTGGAGACTTTAAACTTAGGACTTGTCAAATGTACTCCTATCGCCGACGGCATTGAGCCATTGGCGGCGCCTGTCCGATTAGTGTATTCGCAATGAATTATTTGCCTGTTTCCAATATCCGCCACTTCGGAGGTGACGATTTTGCTTGTCGCGGCGTTCTTGACCACCGCTATGCGTCGTTGTGGGTGCACTTGCTGACGGAAGATTACCGCGATGTTCTCTCCCATGTTTTTGACATCTCCTTCCGACACACATCCCTCTGGCAAATCGCCCAAAAGCAGCGCCTGCAATGTGGCGAAATCGACGTCAATACCCCAGCGGCTGGCTATCTCTTCGTATCCTCCGTCAAAATAGACTCCCGGAATGCGGACAAAACCTTTTACTCGTGTGGGGGTGGCCACGATACGGCCCATCTCGACAAATTTGTTGACACTTATCCATATGATACTGTCGCGCAGCAAACGTATCTGCCCTGTGACAGCGACGCCATCAACAGTGCAGTTGTAATTCGCCGTCAAACTGGCACACTGTGAGTTGGCGACAGCGTCGAGTCGTGGCTCTGGCTTTGGCGGCTCGTGACGTCCGACGGCCACAGTGCTGTCTGCTCCTGGTTGCTGCGACGTTTTCAAGTGCTTGCTTGTGCGGCACGAAGTCATCAAAAGCAATGGAGCCAGAAAAAACAGGATATATTTCTTATGTTTGACAATCATCTTCTTACTCGTTATAACATCATTCATATTGTTTGACAGCCTCCCAATGCTCAAGGACTTCTTCGCTTGGCTCTGAGCGTTCCATGGCTTTCTTTATGTATTTGGCAGCCTCTTTATCCCTTCCCATCTTATGCAATATCCAGCCGTAAGTGTCAAGATAATACGGATTGTCAGGCTCTTTCTGCAATGTACTCTTCGACATTTGCTCAGCTCTCTCGAGCTCTTTGTTGTCCACAGCCAGGCGATAGGCATAGCTGTTAAGGGTGTTAATGTCGTTAGGATTCAAAGCAAGCAGCTTTTCATAATAATCGTAGCATCGGGGGTCGTCAAGTTGATTGTAGCAAGCCGCCAAAATCTCGTATGTCTCCACCTTGAGGTAATCCATCTCGAAACCCTGTTTTTCGCATCGCAACGCCATCTCAACAGCGTCGGCATAGCGTTTCTGACCATATAGGGCAACAGCATGGACATAGTATGGCAATTGATGAAGGGGGAAGAGTGCTGAGGCGCGGCCGGCATGAGAAGCCAAGGTTTCGTTGTCGGCACTACTCGACAGTTCGCTGATAAGCAACGCCTCCCAAATCTCGTATTTCGAGCTGTCGGCGGAAAGCGCCAGCGAGAATTGGTGAGCCGCCTCGGCATATTTCCGTTGACGCATAAGAGCGACGCCGTAGAAAGCCGCGAACGAGGTGCTGTCGTCGGCCGTCTTCATGGCCACATCGAGGAGGTCGAAAGCATAGCGTGAGTGTATGCCATAGAATTCGTCGCTGGTATAGAAATTGGTCAGCACCTTGATCTTGTTGGTTGTCGAGAGGTTCTTCTGTTGCATGCCCAGCCTTAGCTCCTCGTACGCCTTGCGAGGCTGTCCCACGGCTTTATAGTATTCCGCCAAAGAGATATGCACATATTCATCATCAGGATTCGAAGCCAGAACACGGTCGTAACACCTCTTTGCCTTCTCATACTGACCTGAGGACATATACGATTCGGCGAGGATGGAATTGTAGCGGCTGTCGTTGGGCATCGTTTTCACCAGAGCCTCCATCTCCGCCATAGCCTTGCTCTCGTTGCCGGATTGGCTCCAAATGCGGGCCTTCTCAACAGACACAGCCTCTGTGATGCCGATCATTTTCTCTACACGATTCAGGGTTGCTATCGCGTTTTTGGTGTCTTTGGCCCTGGTGTAGGCATTGGTGAGCTCCATATAGTATTCTATCACGTCGGGATGGGCGTCGACAATATCCTGCCATGTTTTGGCGCACTGGGCGTTCATATTCGAGTAGCGGAATATATTGGCCAGATTCATCCCATACCACACGTTGCTCTTGTCGGCGTCGAAAGCCTTTCTCGCATGGACAAGCGCGTCGATGGTTGAACCCGAGGCAAAAAGGAGCCGGCTCAACTCGAAATCGGCGGCAGCGCAACCGGGGTCCTGCGTCAGCACGTTACGCAATATCGCGATAGCCTCTTCATTCTGGCCCGTCTCCGCCTTTATGGTGGCATCGATAATCATCGCCTCCATTTTGAGACGCTCATCGGTTGTCTGCACCTGCGGCGGCCTGGCGTATGGCGATGTCTTCTGCTGAGTCTTTTTGGAACTTGAGCACGACGTCAGCACCACTAAAAACGCCAACGCACACAACGGCGAAACCCAACGAAAAGTACTATGATGATTTGACAACATTAATTATTATAATTTGAAAAAAGTTACTACAATTTTGACAAAGCTGAAGCCTCTACCGACCAACTTACAACGCTGTTTTCTTTTGCCAATACATAACAACCTCACAACCCTTAGCGGACCCATAGCGGACTCATAGCGGACCTATCAATGGAATCCACATCTATAGAAACTCACATTATCGTTTTTTATTTTGCTCTGAAAGAAAAATTCAAAAAAAATCAAAAAATTTTTGCCATAATGTTTTTTTGTACTAAATTTGCATTGTAAAAAAAAATAGGCCCGCATTGTATACATATATTATTATACATTGTGCCTCAAAGTATTAAATTGAAAATTAAAACAAAATTTTTTATTAATCAAAATTCAATTACAATGAAAAAAACATTAACGGTTCTCGCTTTTGCCTTGTGCGCTACTTTTGCTTTCGCACAGACAAACGTGATGACGACCTCAAACAAGGTCGTTGACATTGCCAGCCACACTGTCGATGCTGTTAACCCCAGCTCCGCCAATGGTTACACTGGCTCTATCTTCACCAAAGATGGCGAAATCTTCTACTGCGATTTCAGCACCAGCGCAACCAACTATAGCACTGGCGTCGCTGGAGCCAACAGCTTAGTAGGTGGTCTACCCATCCCTCAGCACACCAACCAGGGTGTTTACGGTTCTTGGCACCGCATTGCAGATACCACTATCGCTACTCTGCAAACTTTGGTCAACCAATACCCTGCTACTCTGGGCCGTTTCAGCGCTTTCTTCACCGTCCTCAACAGCGACACTCCTAACAACGGCTTCATGATGATGACCATGATCGACAACTACACCCCATGGGGTGGTGATGGCGACAACGGTGTCTTCGACGCCTACATCCAGTTCGCTCCTTTCGCAACCACTTCTCTCGACATGGTTCGCGTACGCTTCTATCGTATTTACCGCAAATTCAACTACGACAAGGTATACATCGACTACAGCACCGATGGCACTACCTGGAACGGTATTGAGTATGATATCAAGACCATCGATGTCGCTGTCAATGGTAATGTCTATGGTTGGAAAACCGTCAACCTTCCCGCTGCCCTTGGCAACCAGAGCAACGTTTATCTCCGTCTCCGCTATGTTGACGAGTCAACCGACGATGCTCGCCAGCAGGGATATGATGGTGGTTACTTCTGCATGGTCGACGACTTCAGCGTTATCAACGTTCCCCAGCTTAGCCGCCGCCTCATCTCCAACCAGTATTTCGAAGGCTTCTATCAGATGATGCCTAAAGACTTCCAGCTTCCCGTTGTTTGGGCTGCCGAATTTGTCAATGATGGTCAGCAGGCTCTGAACAATGTCACCGGTCATCTCTACAACTACGCTAGCGGCCAGGCTGCTACCGAGCTTCTCAGCACCTCCATCGGAACCGTCGCTGCCGACGCTACCGTCACCAACTCTATCGTTGTTGACCCACTGGGTTGGTACGATGTTTCTACCGAGTATCACGGCTGGGGCTACCACGCTGAGAACCAGAATACTGGCAACGCTTACTATCTCCCCACCGCCAACACCGGCGTTTATCACTACTTCTCCGACATCACCATGAGCAACCTCAACCCTGTTCATGTCTATGGCGACACCGCAACTTTCGACACCATGCGTTACGAAGTCAACTGGATGAATATCACCGACCAGACCGCTACCAGCCGTCCCGCTGGTATCTGGGCTCGTGACAATGGTATGCTCCGCAGCGGTAGCTACTACTGCTCCGGCCTTGTAAGCGCTAACGGCTTCTCCGTCGAGCCTGATCAGACCAAGTGGAATTATGGCGGATATGGAGTCCTCGTTTCCTACGTCACCGGCAATACCGTTCCCCAGGGTTGGAAGATCCTCGGTATGGAACTCGTTGCCTCCACCGAAGCTGGTATGAACGCCGTTGGTGCCAAACTGAACCCCGTCCTCTGGTACGACCACGTCAACGATACCAACCGCAACTATATTGGTTTCCGCGAAGTCAGCACTGGTGCCAGCACCTATACCGTCCAACAGAGCGACGTTCTCTCAGCTAACGAACTCGCACTGCTCGAATACGAAGCCAACAACTACCCCACCATCCGCATCCTCTTCCCCAACCAGCCCGAACTTGAAGCCAACCACGCTTACCGTGTAGGTTATCAGCTGGCTGAAGACGCCGATTTCGCTGTTGCTGTCGGAACCAACTACTACACCCGTAACGACTCCACCTTCTACTTCGCAGAGGAAGAAGGCCTGCAGAGCTACGGCCACTCTCTCGGCATCAACAACCGTTACACCTGTATGGTTCTTGACGCTTATGACAACGACGTTCACTGGTTCTCCAGCCCCACTCAGTATCCTATGATCCGCCTCATCGTTGGACCTGGCTACTATGTCCAGAAAACCACCGTCTCCTTCGAGTGCGACGATCCTAACAAGGGTACCTTCCAGGATGGCGACTACAACATCCTTTGCGGCATGACCGACAGTATTCCTGTTGGCGGCGCTGCTTCCTACTATGTAATGCCTGAAGAGGGTTACGACATCGACACCGTCTTCCTGAATGGCCAGCCCATCGCTTACCAGGCTGTTACCGACAATGCCGGCAACGTCACCCACGGTATCGTTACCATCGAGAATATTAACGAACCCGCTGTTCTCCGTTGCAAATTCAAAGTTCACCAGACCGGTGGCTTCGACATTGCTAACAATGTTGCTCTGAGACTCCAGCCCAACCCGGCAACCTCTGTTGTCCGCGTTTCCATGAATGGTGTTAGCGGTAAAGTCAACATGGCTCTCATCGACATGAGCGGCCGCGTTGTCACCACCTCCGAGTTCAACGCTGAGAACGGTACCACCATCAACGTCTCCAACCTTGCCAAGGGTGCTTACTTCGTACGCATCACCAACAACAACTTCAGCAAGATCGAGAAACTCATCGTTCGCTAATAATCGCTTCCGCGATATATTTCAAGAAGCTCGCCCAACGGCGAGCTTCTTTTTTTTGCACAAACTGGAGATTAAATGGAAGTAAAAGCAGGAGTAAAAGTGGAAGTTAAAATGGGAGTAAAAGTGGAAGTTAAAGTGGAAGTTAAATCGGGAGTTAAAGTGGACAAATGAATATCTATTGTCCTGCGCGAAGCGCTTAACTTCCTTTTTTACTCCCAACGAAGATTTACTCCCTTCTATTACTTCCTGTGATGGTGAATGAAGTTTAAGTGGAAGTTAAAATGGGAGTTAAAGTGGACAAATGATTTGTATTGTCCTGCGCGAAGCGCTTAACTTCCTTTTTTAACTTCCTTCGAAGATTTACTCCCTTCTATTACTTCCTGTTCTTTTAAGCGTAATACATCACATAAGAGACATTTTTAAACGTAAAACGATAAACGTAAAACATCTCAATATAATAACGTAAAACATCTCAATATAATAACGTAAAACATCTCAATATAATATAGAATATTTATAAAAAACAAAAACACCGGACACATAATAAATAGGGCTTTTTTCTGTTATCATTAAAGTAACACAACCACAAGGAGGCACCATGATATCGCAGAAGCAGAAAATGAAAATGCAGCAGAAGCTGACACCTCAGCAACTTATGCTCATGAGTTTGCTCCAATTGCCTGTCACCAGCCTTGAGCAACGCATCAAAGAGGAAATGGAGAAAAACCCCATGCTTGAAGTGGACAGCAACCAAAACGGAGAATCCGATTATAACGAGGGTGATGGACGGTTAGATGACGGAAACAACGATAACGACAACGACTTTAATGGAATAGACATAGACGAATACTACGACGATGACGACTACAGCTACCGTGAGCGAGAGGAACGCGACAAAAACATTGAGACACGCTACTATGAGCCCGGAAACAGAGAATCGTTCACAGAGTCGCTACTGAGACAATTGTCAATGCAAAACCTAACCGAACGCGAACACACTATAGCCACAGAGATAATAGGCTGCATTGACGGTTCGGGCTATCTCGGTCGAGACCTGCAACTCATCGCCAACGATATGGCTTTCAGAAAAGGCATTGAGGTCGAGGAAGAAGAGATAGAAAGAATCCTGAAAATAGTTCAATCGTTCGACCCCGCCGGTGTCGGAGCGCGTAACCTGCAGGAGAATCTAAGCATACAACTACACCGTATGCCCAGCGACGATACAACAGATTTAGCGATCACCATAGTAGAGAAATATTTCGGGCATCTCAGCAACCGCCGTTACAGCGTTATGGCGAAAGCGCTGAAAGTCGACGAGGCAACACTCAACGCAGCGATAAACAAGATACGACATCTAAACCCCAAACCCGGCTGGGGACGAGACGAGGAGAACCGTGGCGCCCATTATATCCTGCCCGATTTCATAGTCTCAAACGAAGGCGACACCATCTCTTTTACACTAAACGACCGGAATACGCCGCGACTTCAAATAAGCGAGACCTACTCAGACATACGCAAGAATCTTACCAACAAAAAGAGAAACACAGAAGAAGAGCGCAAGACACTCCAGTTCATCACAAGCAAGACAGAGGCGGCGCAACAGCTGATAGAAGCTCTCGAGCAGCGTCAGCAGACCCTTGCCATCATAATGTCGGCGATAATCTCCTACCAGAAAGAGTTCTTCCTGACGGGAGACAACCGCAACCTGCGGCCAATGAAACTCAAGGACATCGCCGAAAAGACAGGCTTTGACGAATCCACGGTGTCCCGTGTCGTCAACCATAAATATGTGCAGACAAAACATGGCACCATACTCCTCAAGGAGCTGTTCTCTAAAGCGGTGATGACAGAAAGCGGGGACATAACAGCCATCAAGCACATCAAAGAAGTACTCAAACACATCATCGACAAGGAGGACAAAAGCAACCCCTTGTCTGACGAGGCATTGTCAACGGAATTGAAGAAAAACGGGTATAACATCTCGCGACGCACAGTGACAAAATACCGTGAAAGCATGGATATCCCCGTACAAAGACTTAGAAAAGAACTGCAAGCATGAGGCTCGTAGCAACGACCATATTATTACTTTTCGTGATGTCGCTATCCTTAGGCGAGGCGCAGGCGCAGAAAGACACTGTGTCGGGGATAAGGTTTTACAAAGAGGGTGAGAAGAGAGTCAAGGTATGGAATCTTTTCTACCACGACCACATGGATGGCTCGGCGGTGCGACTACGCAATATGTCTCTCGACTCTTTACCCGACGAGATTGTGCTCAAACTTATAGAAGACACGACACAATTCTGCTTCCCCATGAAAAACATCATCACCTCCCCCTATGGGTGGAGGGAGCGATGGCATCGACCGCACCGCGGAGTGGACATCTTGCTGCGCACAGGCGACCCCGTGAGAGCCTGTTTTCCTGGCGTAGTACGCATAGCGCGCAGCGTGGGAGGCTATGGCTGTTGTGTGGTGTTGAGACACGAGAACGGCCTTGAGACCCTATACGGACATATGTCCAAGCTTCTTGTCAAACCTCACCAGATTGTCAACGCCGGTGACATTGTTGGCTTGGGCGGCAGCACCGGCCATTCCACAGGGCCGCATCTGCATTTTGAGGTACGATTCCAATACGAGCCTTTCGATCCGGAATGGATTCTCGACTTCAAGACCTACAAATTGCGGACACGCAAGCTGCACCTTGACAAAACCTACTTTGGCATTAGCCGCCCGCAAGGGAAGAAACCGCAAGCCTTCAAAGCCGACAAAAGCATCATCAAAGAAACGTTCGACAAACCCAAGGGACCAAAAGAACTCTACTACACAGCCCGGAAAGGCGACACATTCAGAACAATCGCAGAAATGTACCACACAGATGAATTCAAACTCAGAGATTTGAATCCAAAAATAAAAAAGATCAAGACAGGTACAAGAATACGAGTGCGGTGACAGATAATGCATTGACCCCAAGTCCCCAAAAAAAAATAAACTATAAACCCAACATAATGAAAAAAACAAATCTTTCCGAATACGACCCGACACAAGTGCCTTCAGGCAAAGACTTCACCATTGGATTGGCAGTCGCCGAGTGGAACAGCGAAATAACCAACGCTCTTGCACAGGGAGCCTTGGACACACTGAGGAAATACGACGTCAAAGAGGAGAACATCAAACTTTACCACGTACCCGGAAGCTTTGAATTGTCCACAGCAGCGGACCTTATGCTCACCAACGATAAGAAAATGGACGCTGTCATTTGCATAGGATGTGTCATTCAAGGCGAGACCCGCCATTTTGATTTCATCTGTGAAGCAGTATCGCAAGGAGTGACCAATGTCTCAATAAAACATGGCAGACCTGTGATCTTTAGCCTTCTTACGACCAACGACATGCAGCAAGCCAAAGACAGAGCTGGCGGAAAACATGGAAACAAAGGCGTCGAAGGCGCTGTCACCGCTTTGAAGATGGTGGCATTCCAGAAGCGACTCGAAAGTTTTTAGATTACGGATTGAGGGGAAACAGTCTCTACGAGAGAACAGTCAAAACAACAAAGCTAAAACAATAAAGCAAAAAAGGAAAGAATGAGTCACAGAATAGTTTTTATGGGCACACCCGACTTTGCGGTCACAATCCTGCATGCGCTGATGGAGGCAGAATTTGAAATCGCGGCGGTAGTCACCGTCCCCGACCGACAGTCGGGACGAGGGCTGAAAGTGACCCCATCGCCAGTAAAGATATACGCACAAGAACACGGATTACCGATACTCCAGCCCGAGAAACTCCGTGACGAGACATTCCTGAGCCAGCTGAGAGAAATTAACGCCGATCTATTCATTGTCGTGGCATTCCGAATGCTTCCCCAGGTAGTGTGGGCAATGCCAAAACTCGGCACCTTCAATCTTCACGCCTCATTACTGCCTCAATATCGCGGCGCGGCACCCATAAACTGGGCCATTATCAACGGAGAGAAAGAAACTGGAGTCACCACCTTTATGCTTAACGAGCACATCGACGAGGGAAGCATAATCATGCAACGCAGCATAGCCATCGGCGAGGAAGACAACGCTGAAACCATACACGACCGTTTAGCGGAAACAGGAGCCAGGCTCACTGTGGAAACCGCGCGAGCCATCTTTGACGGAACCGCCAAGGCACTACCTCAGCAAGAAAGCGCAGAGCTAAAACCCGCGCCAAAAATCTTCAAGCAAGACTGTGTGATAGATTGGACCAAAGAGGGCAAGGATATACACAACTTTGTGAGAGGACTTTCACCCTACCCCGCTGCCACGACGACATTCGTAAACGGAAAAGGCGAGGTCATCGGAGTGAAAATATTTGAGACGCGGTTTGAGAAAAATGAGCACAAAAAAGAGCCCGGAAGCATAGAAACAGACAACAAAAAAAGGCTGAAAATTTGTGTAAAAGGCGGACTTATTGAGATTTTGACACTTCAAGTGAATGGAAAAAGAAAAATAAATATCGATGAGTTTTTAAGAGGTTACAATATAACGGATTGGAAATTAGGTGCTTGTGATTGATTTAAATATTTTTTTTAAAAAAAATCATAAAAATACTTTTTTTTAAAAAAATTTATCTATATTTGCAGCGTCAAAAAATGATTGTTTAACCCTCAAATTCATCAACATGAACAAAACAGAATTAATCGCTGCCATAGCCGCCAAGGCCGAGATGACCAAGGTTGATGCAGCTAAAGCTTTCAACGCTCTTCTTGCAGTTACTAAAGAAGAAATGAAGAAGAAAGACGGCAAAATCGCCATCATTGGTTTTGGTACCTTCTCAAAACAGCACAGAGCAAAACGCAATGGCAAGAACCCACAGACTGGCAAGAAGATTGTCATCCCTGCAAAGGACGTCATGAAATTCAAAGTCAGCAAGGCTTTCTAATTTAGACTCTTGCATGCCTAAAATAAAGCATCCCCTCGGGATGCTTTATTTTTTTATACAAAAGCGATCGCACAGTACTGACAGTCAACAGTCAGTATCGAAGAAGCGGTCCTCAAAATTTAGGAGATAAACCTTCTGTGTGGCGCGAGTCACAGCGGTGTAAATCCAACGAAGGTAGTCGCGGTCAATCATATCATCCGTCAAATAACCTTGTTCAACGAAGACCACGGGCCATTGTCCGCCCTGGGTTTTATGGCATGTCAGCGAATAGGCGAACTTAACCTGCAAGGCGTTAAAGTACTCGTTGTTGCGAACAGCGTTGAGCTGCTCAGCGCGAGTGGGGAGATCGACATAGTCGGCCAATACGGCATCGAAAAGGCGCTGAGATTCGTCACGGGTCAGTGAAGGCGATTCCGAATGGAGAGTCTCCAGCAACAATTTGCAATCGACATTAGGCATATCCGGATAGTCGACAAAACGCAGCGAGACATCGACAAAATGGAAACCATACAATTCCTCATAATGCCTGGCGGACAGGACCTCAACAATATCGCCATTGGCGATGAAGCCCATATCAGAGCCCTCGTCGAGCCAATGGTAATTGTTTTTGACCACCATCAAGAAATCGCCAGTGCCAACCTCGTCATCGCGGAAAAGGATACGGTTGCGCACCGCTTGATTATAGAGGTTGGCCCTTTTGTTGCTTCTACAAATCAACGCGACACCCTCCTGCCCATAATTACCATACTCGACATTTAGAGTCTCCTCAAGATCAGCACCATGGAGACGGCACACATCGCCACGAGGTTCGGCGTGAAAGAGCGGAAGCGAATTGTCGTCAATATTGTCGAATGTGGCTATTTTGCGACGAATAGCGGTGGCGTTGGAGAGAATGCCCGAATCGGTATCTTGCCTGACAACCTCGACAAGCTCAGCAGTATGAACGTTGAGGTCGGCGAGGGTGCGAAGATACTCTGGAGACAGAGCCGGACTTTCGGAAGACCCCACAGGTGGCAACTGTGCGCCATCGCCAATGAGCATCAAACGGCAATGAGAGCCGTCATATACAAAATCAATCAAATCCTCAAGCAGAGAATGCCGGCCTACATAGCCTCCTTCCTCAGGAACAGCGCTGATCATCGAGGCCTCGTCTACAATGAAGAGAGTGTAGGAGTATTTGTTCTGAGCTCTGACGGAGCGCACCAAACCACTGCCATCAGTTACAGAAATGTATATTTTTTTATGTATCGTATAGGCAGTGCGTCCCGAGAAGCCCGAAAGCACTTTGGCAGCACGGCCGGTAGGGGCCAATAATACGGTTCTTATTTTCAGTTTTGGCGCTGTTTTGATGAGTGCCGAAACCAACGATGTCTTACCTGTACCCGCATAACCCTTGAGAATAAAAGCGGAACGAGGGTCCGCATCGAAAAGGAAACGCACCATCTCATCGCACGCCGTTCTCTGCCCCTCGGTAGGGACGTGAGGCAAATTGGAAAGAATAATGTCCGAGACAGATGGCATAAGCGTAATGTGCTATAAGGTGCGTTGGATGTTAGTAATGTTTTAAAAGATAAAAAGGGTTAAGAGTTTAAAAGGTGCTGGGTTTATCATATGGTTACACTTCCACATTGTTACTGTAGTAACCAGAAAACCTGATGAGCGAACTATTTATTTCCATTACTTAACGCAGGTAGGAATCCGTTGTTCCGTGCGAAAGGGGAATAATTGTCAGCCCCGTCGACAAAAAAAGAGATTTGCTATGCAGCAAACCTCATTTTTCTTCTTTTTGATACAGGGTTATGCTTATTGGGCATCGTTTGCGGGCTGTGCCGGAGCGGCGGGAGCCTGTTGTGCCTGAGCGGCATCAGCGGCAGAAGGCATAGCGACCTGTTCGGTATTGACGGCGTTTTTCTGGACAGCCGCTTTGTTGCCCGAATGGATGGTGATAGTAGCGATAAGGCTTAATACCACCAGAGCTATAGCGAGACCCCATGTCATTTTTTCCAGAAAGTCTGTAGTTTTGCGGACACCCATAATCTGGTTAGGAGCTGAGAAATTGGCTGCAAGACCGCCTCCCTTTGAGTTCTGAACCAAAACAACCAAAGCCAAAAGCACACTGACAATCAGAATGAGTATTACGATAAAATTGTACATATTGTTATTATTTTATTAAATTTCGTTGTGTAATAGAAACTAATAGATTACTAATAAATTAAAGAATTATTTATTGTTTTCTAATTTCATTTTCAGCTCTGAAATTCGAATTGCAAAAGTACTACTTTTTTCTGGATTTTTGACAATTAATTTTTCATATACGTCGATAGCCTGAGCCAGCTTGCCCTGTTTTTCATATATAACAGCCAGAGTCTCAGTCTCTAAAGGAGAGCTTTTAGAGACACTCATTTTGCCTAAATCTTCGACAGAAATGGGATTTGTCTCACCAAGTTCCTCATCCTTATAGTTACCAGTTTCAAGAAATTTGGATAGAATAACGCTCTTGGGGGCAGTCTTGAAAGCCACCTCCTGATACGAGTTTATTTCCTCCATGATATCAAAGGAATCCTGCTCGTCGGCATAGAACTCCTTGTCTTTTGCCTCTTCGACCTTTTCCTTGGCTTTGATATCGGCAGGAGTCTGGATTTCAGCAAGGCTTACCCGTTGCAGACAAGAGAAAAACTTTTGTGAATCGAACAAATAAAGGGTCGCCTTGGGCAAGAAGCGTTCTTCCCACTTGAAAGTTCCAGCGGCCTTGTCACTGAGGATATCCATGGCTTGAAGTAACACACAATAAGGGTGACGGGTTTTTTCGTTCTGAATATCCGCCTTATCCTGTATCGTATAGGAGCACATATCGCGCATTTTGGCATTAAACGCTGATTTATCCATCTTTTCAATAAAATTTCAAGTTTTTTTCAAAATGCAAATGTACATCTTTTTTCGTAAATGGAAAAAGTAACAGAAAATAATATTTTTATAAAACTGTTATACAATATATTGCGACAAGAAAAAAGATTTTATAAACATTTTTTGTTCGTAATATGGAAAATTTGTGTACTTTTGCACTTCCAAATTTGAGTAAAAATGAAGAGAACATTTCAACCATCACGCAGAAAAAGAGCAAATAAGCACGGTTTTCGTCAGAGAATGTCGACGGCAAATGGCCGAAAAGTTCTGGCCGCTCGCCGCAGAAAAGGCAGAAAGAAACTTTCCGTTTCCGACGAACGCTAATGCGGATATCCCTCAGGAGGGGGTGTCGATTTGCCAACAGAGTATGAGAAGTATTGACGCCAATACTTCTTTTTTTATTAGTATCTTGTCGAAACCATGAGCAGAAACAAGAAGAATATCATTATCAACGACGTAGAAGTCGCAGACGCTGGTGCCGAGGGCAACGCCATAGTCCGCGTTGACGGCATGGTGGTTTTTGTCCCATACGTGGTTCCCGGCGACATTATTGACCTAAACATATTCAGAAAGAAGAAGAACTATGCCGAAGGCAGGGCGATAGCCCTGAAAAGACCGTCGCCACTGAGAGTAGAGGCACCCTGTAAGCATTTCGGAGTTTGCGGCGGTTGCAAATGGCAGATGATGGACTATGCCTCGCAACTTAAATACAAGCAGCAGCAGGTGCGTGACGCATTGGAGAGAATAGGACATCTGGACACTTCAGGAATGCTGCCAATATGCGGCGCTGACAAGCAATACAACTACCGGAACAAGCTAGAGTTCACTTTCTCGAGCAAGCGGTGGCTGTCGGCCGACGAGATACGAGACCCTGAGGACCCCGGCGATGTAGGATTCCATGTACCTGGTGTCTTCGACAAAGTACTGCCCATCAGGGAATGCCACCTTCAGGGCTCACCGTCAAACGAAATACGAAACAGTATCCGCGACTATGCATTGGAGCATAAACTGCCCTTCTACGACATACGCAACCACACAGGATTTTTACGCAACGTGGTGATTCGCAACACGTCGACAGGCGAGCTGATGGTGATTGTGATTGTGGCAGAGCAACGGAACGAATGGCTCTACCCATTGATGGATTTTTTGAAAGAAAAATTCCCCCAAATAACATCCCTGCTTTACATTATCAACGAAAAGATGAACGACTCGTATTCCGACCTTGAGGTGTTCACCTATTCAGGGCAAGGATACATCACAGAGCAGATGCCACGACCTTTTGGAGGGGATCCCCTGCGCTTTCGAATCAATCCCAAATCATTCTACCAGACCAATTCCGAGCAGGCATTCAAACTATACTCCCATGTCGCGCGATTTGCCGAGTTGAAGGGCGACGAGACACTTTACGACCTTTACACAGGCACGGGAACAATAGGACAGTTTCTGGCAAGCAAATGCCGTCAAGTAATAGGCATAGAATATATTGAGGCAGCCATTGAGGACGCTCGGCTCAACGCCTCGATAAACGGATTTGACAATTGCACATTCTATGCCGGAGACATGGCCGAGGTGCTCACCGAAGAATTTGTGCAGCGCAATGGCAAGCCAGACATTGTTGTCACCGACCCGCCACGAGCCGGAATGCACGACAAGGTTATAGCCCAGCTATTGAATATTCGCGCGCCTCGAATAGTATATGTCAGCTGCAATCCAGCCACACAAGCCAGAGACCTGTCGTTGCTTAGCGAAGCATACGACCTGGGGCGCATACAACCAGTTGACATGTTTCCGCACACACACCATGTAGAGAACATTGTGGAGCTGACATTGAGAAACAAAAAATAAAAAAAAACATCCATAATAAAAAAAATTACTATCTTTGCATGTTGATAGTTTCGGCGCTGAACAAGCGTATCATCTATCATTTTACTGATAAACAAATATTTGAATAAAAATAAAATATAGTATAACAATATTAAATCTTTGTTGAAAGATGAAAAAAAGAGTATTCCTCATGCTGTTTGCGGCATTGTTCCTGCCTCTGGCAATTAACGCCCAGGTCAATTCATCAGTGCATATAGACTCCACCGTGGTCGCATGCGACAGCTACACATGGACTATTAATGGACAAACGTACACCACATCAGGTGTTCGCACTCAAGTACAAGGAGACACACTGTACATCCTCGACCTCACCATCAACAGCTCAGTAGATACCACTATCGCGACACCGCTTCATGGTGGCTGCACTTTCACTTGGGGAGACAGCACTTATCATACCCCTGGTATCCACACAAGAGTATTCCAGAGCCAGCAAGGTTGCGACAGCACTGTCACCATCAACCTCCAACTCACCGGCCAGGCAAACAAGACTTACACAGTTACCGCTTGCGAAAGCTACATTTGGAAGGATGACACCCTGACGGCAACAAACACATACAACAAAAACCTCACCGATACTGTCAACAACTGTGACTCAGTCCTGACACTCAACCTCACAATACTTACCCCAACAACGATAAATTACGACACGACTGTTGTGGCTTGTGAGCAGACCCGTTTCCGTTTCCACACGTCACAGAGCTGGACCAACGTCAGCCAAGACGGTTTCACCATGACTTCCGAAGCATTTGGCAACACCAGCACCGGCAGATCCATTTTCCATCCCCGTACCGCTGAAAGATGCTTCGACAGCACCGTTACAGTACACTTCAACATTAAGCATAACGTCAACAATGTTATTGTCGCCAACAATCAGTGCGACGAATACACCCTCGTCATCAACGACTCCACATCGAAGACATTCACTTACAGTGTTGTCGACACCACCACACTAAAACGCGAGGCTGCAAACGGTTGCGACAGCCTTATCATTCTCCAACTCAACCTCAGCAAGAGCCCTGTTCCTTACATCACTGGCGACCTCAATGTGACACCCGGCAGCAATGCGACACTTCACGCAAACTGCGACCAGCAGAATGTCACCTACACATGGAGCACTGGCAGCCACGAAAACGACATAACACTTACCAATCTTAGCGGCAACCAGGATGTCAGCCTCAACGCCAAGAACAACTCCACTGGTTGCGAAGGCAACGCATACGTCACAATCAGAGCCAATGTATCAATTGACAATGTTGAAAATGCCGAAATGGCGGTTTATCCCAACCCAACAGCAGCATTCGTCAACATCAACACCAATGAGAATGTCCAGAATGTCACCCTGTTCAATGTCATGGGTCAAAAGGTGATGTCTGTCAACAACAGCAAAGTCATCGACCTTCGCAGCTTGAACAACGGAACCTACGTCATGCGCGTCCAGCTTGAGAATGGCGTTGTCGCTACACGCACAATCCTCCTCAGCAAATAATAACATCATCACAAATAAAAAAAGCGTTCGGATAGCCGAACGCTTTTTTTATAACCAGCTTTTTTGTCACAAACAATCGTATAAAGACAACGAAAGCGAGTTTAACGACAATGACGCATAACCCGGTTGCGACACTATTTATTAATTCCATGACACACGCATTCCGACAGAGCCTTTACCCAAATCACACACTCACCTAAACCCATGCACAAAGCAATACTGATCACGATGATGGCAGCCCTAATACTACAAGGCTGCACCAACTCACAAAAGAGAGGGGAAGCGTCGATACGCATCAATGGTCTTGCCCAGGGCACCTACTATACCGTTATATATTACGATGAAAAAGGGAGAGATCTGAAGGGTTCGATAGACTCTATACTCAATGACTTTGACCAAACGGCATCGCTATGGGTAGACTCGTCGCTAATACGCAGGGTCAACGAGAACAAAGACAGTGTTGTCAACGATTTGTTCGCCACTTTGACAACACTTTCTACAGAGATGAACCTTTATACCGGAGGGGCATTCGACTGCACTGTTGGGAATCTGGTGAAAGCATGGGGATTTAGCTTCAGCGACACCGTCAAGATATCCGACAGGATTGTAGACAGTTTGCTACAATACACCGGCAAACAACCAGTCATTGTCGAGAGAGGGAATCAAAAGATAGTTCGAAAGCCCTCACCCAATGTAACATTCGACTTCAATGCCATAGCCCAAGGTTACGCTACCGACATGATATGCCTGTATCTAGAGCGGAAAGGAATCACCGACTATATAGTCGACATTGGAGGCGAAGTGCGGGCCAAAGGGCAAAAAGCCGACGGAAGCTGCTGGAAAGTGGGTGTAGAGAAGCCTGCCAAGCAAAGCGACAGCCAGCCAGAAGTGCAGACTTCGATATACCTGAAAGACCTGTCGATAGTAACCTCTGGCAACTATCGGAAATATCGGGAAAAAGATGGAGTACGTTATTCCCATACCATCGACCCGGCCACAGGACGACCTGTAGAGCACACCCTGCTAAGTGTCTCGGTTGTCGACACAACAGCCTGGCGTGCCGATGCGCTGGCGACTGCGTTCATGGTCATGGGGCTGGAAAAATCACTCGAATTCATCGAGCAGCACAAAGAAGACCAAGGCATGAATGCCGTATACTTTATTTACAACGAAGACGGAGAGAACAAAACATACTCAACGCCAGGGTTTGACAAACTGATGTCAAAATAACAACACACACTTTTCACATAATTATCAGAAAGACCGAACCATGAAATCAATGACCGGATTTGCCAAAAAGACAACAAGTGTTGGCGGCAAGAATTACACCATAGAGATAAAATCGCTCAACAGCAAGCAGATGGACGCCACAGTTAAGCTTCCATCCTCCATGAAACAACTAGAGCTTGATGTCCGGGCGCTGATAGGCAAACTGGAACGTGGCAAGATTGATTTTCTCCTAAGCGAAGAGAACCCCACAACATCATCGTCAACATTAGACACCACGACGGCAATAAGCCGTTACGAGCAGATAAGCCAATTGGCAGAGACTCTCGAAGCAGGAGTAGGCAAAGAGACCCTCTTTTCTATCATCATGCAACAGAACGATTTATGGGTCGCCAACCAAGTATCGACACTCCCCGATGAAGAGAAGGGACAACTCCTCAATGCCATTGAGGATGCCATAGCCGAACTTGACGCCACAAGACTCCATGAAGGTGCGATAATGAAAATTGACATTGCCAAGCATGTTGATCAAATCGAGGAATATCTTCACCAGATACCCCCCTACGAGCAGGAGCGCATAACCACGGCAAAAGAGCGAATGCGCAACTATCTTGCCGAAGCGGCGGTGAAAGACGTTGACGAAAACCGATTCGAGCAGGAATTGATATATTATCTTGAGAAGCTGGATATTACTGAAGAAAAAGTAAGACTTGCCAAACACATAGACTATTTCAGAGACGTCATGGAACATGAGGAGTCGTCGGGCAAAAAACTCGCTTTCATAGCCCAGGAGATGGGACGAGAGATAAACACCACAGGATCCAAAGCCAACCATGTGGAGATACAGCGACTAGTGGTGGGCATGAAAGACGAATTAGAGAAAATCAAAGAGCAGCTAGGCAACATCCTGTAACCCCATAGGCCTACCATATTATAGAGCCACTGCGTTGACAATCAATATATAGTCTTTTATTCCAATCAATACAATATCGATTATAATCGTTGTAGCCAAAGCTATTGGCTACGTGCTAAAAATATTTTTCATCTTAAGAGTTTTCACGTAAAACTTTTTTTGTAACTTTGCCATTCCCAACCGCATTGTCCGGAGAGCCAAAAACGCTCCGAACAATATGGTTTATAGTTATATGCAATAAAATAAATAAATAATAAATAATAATAAAAATGAAGATTTACCAGACCTCTGACATCCGCAACATCGCCCTTGTAGGCGGTGCCAAAGCGGGCAAAACCACGATGGCTGAAGCCATGGCCTTCTGCGGTGGCCTCATCAACCGCCGCGGCAGCGTTGACGGCAAGAACACCATCAGCGACTATCGTGACATTGAGCACGACCGCGGCTACTCCGTTGAGAACACTCTGATGTACACCGAATTCGGTGGCAAGAAAATCAACATCCTTGATGTGCCAGGCTTTGCCGACTATCAGGGCGAACTTGATGCAGCTCTTAATGTGGTTGAGGCTGCTGTTGTAGTTGTCAATGCTCAGAGCGGCGTTGAGGTAGGCACCGAGATTGCCAACCGCTACGCCACGAAGCTCGACACCCCAATGCTGTTCGTTGTGAACCATCTGGATGCCGAGAAGGCCAACTTCGACGAGAGCGTCAACCAGCTGAAGGATTTCTTCGGCGGTAAATGCACCGTTCTTCAGTTCCCCACCAATGCTGGTATGGGTTTCAACCAGATAATCGATATTGTAGCCAACAAGATGTACACCTTCAACGGTGACAAGATGGAAGAGGCCGAGGTTCCTTCACAGTATGCCGACAAGGCTGCCGAGATGCGCGAAGCCCTCGTTGAGGAAGCCGCTGCCGCCGATGACGAGCTGATGGAGAAATTCTTTGAGAACGGTGACCTCACCCCTGAGGAACTCACCAAAGCCTTGAAACTTGCAATAGACAAACGAGACCTGTTCCCCATCCTCTGCACCAGTGCCAAAGAAAATATGGGTGTTGCCCGTCTGCTCGAATTCATCTGCCAGAATGTTCCCGCCCCCAATGAAGTTGCCGAAAACAAGAAGACCAAAGGCGGCAAAGAACTCAAGAACGACAATGCCAACCCCACAGTTGCATTCTCATTCAAGAGTGCCAAGGACAAGAACCTGGGCGAAATCACCTATCTGCGCATTTATGATGGAGAATTAGCCGAGAGCCAGGATGTCATCAACGCTTGCAACCAGAGCAAAGAGCGCGTCAGCCAGGTGCTGGTTTGCAGCGGCAGCAACCGTCAGCGCGTCGAGAAAGCTTGTGCAGGTGATATCGTATGCACCATCAAGCTGAAAGATGTCAAGATCAACCACACCCTCACAACACCGAAGAACACCGACGATGCCGTTGAGGAGATCGAATTCCCGACACCTATATACACCGTGGCAGTGAAGGCCGCCAACAGCAACGACGACGAGAAAGTCGGCGCCGCCCTGAAAGACCTTGCCACCTACGACCGCAGCCTCTCGCTCGAGAACAGCCGCGAGTTGCGTCAGACCATTCTCGGATGCCAAGGTGAGTTGCACCTCAACACCGTGAAATGGTATTTCGAGAACCAGTACAAACTTGGTGTCAACTTCACAGCTCCCAACATTCCTTACCGTGAGACCATCACCAAGAGCGCTGAGGCCATGTACCGTCACAAGAAACAGTCGGGTGGTAGCGGCCAGTTCGGTGAAGTCCATATGCTCATCGAGCCCTATTTCGATGGCATGCCCAACCAGACCAAGTATCCCATCCGCGACACCCAGGAGTATCCTTTGGAGTGGGGCGGAAAGCTGGTCTTCAACAACTGTATCGTTGGAGGTGCTATCGACGCACGTTTCATGCCCGCAATCCTCAAGGGTATCATGGAGAAGATGGAGCAAGGACCTCTGACCGGTTCCTACGCACGCGACATTGTCGTCAACATCTACGATGGTAAGATGCACCCTGTGGACAGCAACGAGACCGCCTTCAAGATTGCCGGCCGTACTGCTTTCCGCGAGGCCTTCAAACTTGCCAACCCCAAAATCAAGGAGCCTATCTACGATGTGGCCGTCACCGTTCCCACCGAAAGCCAGGGTGGCGTCATGACCGACCTGCAGGGTCGCCGCGCTATGGTGTTGGGTATGGATGCCGAGGGCAAGTACACCACCCTTCGCGCCAAGGCACCTCTCGCCGAGATGAACCGCTACTGCACCGCTTTGAGCTCACTCACCAGCGGCCGTGGTACTTTCACCATGACCTTCAGTGGCTACGAACTTGTTCCGACCGACGTACAGCAAGCCCTCCTCAAAGCTTACGAGGAAGCCGCCAACGAGGAAGAATAGTCGATTGGTTATTCGAATCGCCGATAATAGAAAAAGTGTCCATAAAAGATATGGGCACTTTTTTTGTGTGTGGGGGGGGAAAAAAAGTATTTCCCTAAAAAAACTGACTCACAAAAGGAGTTAACACATTTATCAATATATTAGAAAGAAATTTATAAAGATAACGCACCAGTATTATTTTGTCATATAAGATTTTCTTCGTAATTTTGCATTTGATTTAACAACGAAAAGATTAACAAAAATAATGCCAATGAAGCATAATAGATAGAGATATATGCACATCATAGAATAGAAAAAAGCGATTAGCCGATCTGGTTTTCTGAAACTTCGACAACTTCACGAAACACTCCAGACCCAAGCGACAGCTTTCACGCGTTATGCGTGGACTTGTACGTTTTAATTGGAGTGTTTAGGTAGTCGAAGACCTCAGAAAACCGATGAAGACTTAAAAGTGCCACGCTCTTTTTATGTGCATATAACATCGGCACACAAAATAGTTTGTTGAATAAGAACCGATGTGCCGATGGTATATAACTGGCAAAGTATTAGATGAAGAAAAGATATTTTTTGTTCTGCATTCCGGTGATTGCATTGATTTTCCTTTCTTCTTGCAGTTCTAGTCGTTCGTTCATTCCACAGGCATCCAATATGGTCAAGTCTGTGTCGCTTGAAGAGCTGAATCTGACGGGTAAGGACTATGCGATTTTGGACCGTATTGAAGCCTCTGCCCGCATCAACGTGGAGATAACGAAAAGCTCCTACACAGTTTCTGACCCAGATGGTACATTCAAGCTTTCGTTCGAAAAGGACAAAAAGACTGGCGAAATGGAGCTGTCAAGTTTTAGCGGAGTAGTACGTGCTGGCTATCTATTGTCGCGTGACAATGGAAAGATTAACCTCGACTCGCCTGACGAGATTGCCCATCGTATGGCCACATATCGCCTCATCAACCTTGTCAGAGAGCAGGGCGCAGATGGAATAATAGAGCCGGTGGTTTCAACCAACATAGAACAAACTAAAAGTTCGTTTGGCACCACTACTGTAACTTTCCTGACCACTGTCTCTGGTAAACCTATTCGTTTAAACACCTCTAAATAACATTGTATTATGAGAAAAAGTGTATTATTTGCAATGCTTGCCGTTTCGACTCTTGCATACTTTTCGAGTTGCAGTGCGCCCAAACCTTCAATGTCGACACCTCCGCAGCCAAAGGTTGTTAATCTTGATCTTACGGCTACACCACGTGCCAACGCATACGTGAACCTTGATTACGGCATCCGTATCAATCTGCGCGACAATCGTCCCGCGGAGAACAGAAATATTCTGCTTAAGCACGACAATTATGTCACTTCTAAGCCTTCGGTCAGCGTGAATCCTGATGTGGTGTCTTTTGTCAGCGAAAGCATACGACGCTATATGCGCACGATGGGATTCAAATTGGACAGCGATATTGCGTCCGACTATATGATGTCGTTGACAATAAAAACGTTCAATGTTAGTTGGCTTGACGGCATCGGCTGGTCGGCTGTAGTAGGTATGGATGTAGCTGTCTATGACCACGAAAATCGCCAGGTCTACCCCACTGTCGGCATTAGCGGTCGTGCTTCCAAACAGGGGGGCGGCGGCAACTATGCGTTGGCTTCGCAGGCTATAAACCAAGCCTATGCGAACGCTTTAGAGGATATAGATTGGGACCGCATAGCTTATTTCCTGCATCGCTCGAGCTCGCCGTCGGCAGAGAAAGACAAAGCTGTCACAGGCGATGGCAATACGGCCCTCGAACATACAATACTATCTTGGGAGGTAACCTCACGTCCCGCTGGTGCAGACGTCTACTGGCGTATAATATCGTCTACGCCTGATGTAAAGAACACCAACAAGAACTACAAGGCAACCACACCATACGAGTCAACAGAATCGTTTGATATAAAAGGGCTTACCTATAATAATTCTGGTGATGTTCAGATAGAAATCAGTTGCGAGAAACCTGGCTTCCTGCCGCAGAGAAAAGTGTTCAACCTACGCTCGGCAATTGACCAGAAGTCTATCAATGCTCATTTTACACTGGTACGTGATGAGTGATTTTGTATGTTGGTTTGGGCTGGCTTTTACATTCATTGCAAAAGACGGCCCAAATCATTGTTTTAATCTGTAAAGTCTTTAATGATGAGAATACGTATACCATTAAAAATACTTACAATAGCAGTTTTAACTGTTGCTTTTGTAGGCTGTAAAGCCTATAAGGAGACTATGGCAAAAGCATCACAGAATAAAATAGAGCTTTTATCTAAATCTTTTGCTACTGCCCGTGAGCCACAGTATCAGTTTTACGACCTCGCAAAAGGAATGCGGACTGTTGTAATGCCAACAGAGCCTCATGCTTCATTGGATGAAAATGTTTATCCAATGTCGAATTCGGACATTTTTAAAGAGCCTGTTGCCAACTATATAAAATCAATGGGATTCAAGGAATTGAATTCTGAGAAGGATTATAGTCTGACAATAACACAAAACAAAGTGGATGTGAATACTTGGAATGGAAAAATAGATGTTGTGCTTGGAATAAGGATGACAGACGTGTCCGGCAAAGAGGTTTATTCGCAGGAGATAGCAACATCATTGGTAAATATGCTTAGTCTGGTGCGCGGATTAAGTGACTGTTATACAAAGGCGTTGGAACAAGTTAATTGGAGCGAGATCGCAACTATACTGAGAAATTAACGCTTTATATAATAGTTCAGGAGGGGACTCGAAAGTCTGCCCCTTCTTGGTAATGAGCCTATAAAAAAGAGCCACCTTAAGGTGGCTCTTTCATATTTTGCAACTGATGCTGTTTTGCCTCGATATTACTGGTGAGTTAAATTTTGAATAGATTAAAAGTTTTAAAATAAAAATAGTTCTATGACATTTGGATTTTGGCAGCATACTTTCTCACTGGTAGAAGCCGGGAGTTCGCTCAAGTCGACTTTTTCGAACATGGAAACGCTGACAAGCGTTGCAATCTCAGTGATGTTGTAGTTGTTTTGATATAGCTTCATCGTCCATGCCAGCATTAAGTATGCACAAAAAGCCACCCACAGATGGGTCTTGATTGCATTGGGAGAAAAAACCAGAGTGTTTTGATTACAATGTTTTGCTTAATCCACCTAAAGAATACTTCGATATCCCACCGATGTACAGCAAGCCCTTCTCAAGGCATACGAAGAGGCCGCCAACGAGGAAGAATAGTCGATTGGTTATTCGAATCGCCGATAATAGAAAAAGTGTCCATAAAAGATATGGGCACTTTTTTTATTGTTTGTGAGAGGCACAGGGGCGGGGGAGAGAAAAGGGCGAGGGATTATGGGGAGAACGCGGAGGGGAAAGAGGAATACTATTGTTTTGACGGACTGCAAGATACAAGAGCAGACAAGAGAGGGCGAGGAAGAAAAATGGTGAGAAGAGAGAAAAAAAGTGTAAATTTGCAGTCGTAACGGACAGACAATTATCAATCAGAATAAAAACAGGAAAACGATGATACTATATTTTTCGGGGACAGGTAACAGTTTAGCTATAAGCCGCGAGATAGCCGTAGAGACCGGCGACAGAGTGATGGCGATGGGCGAGGAGAGCGATTTGAGAGGCGAGAGACGAGTCGGGTTGGTGTATCCTTGCTATTGGTTCAATGCGCCGCGCGCAGTAATGGAGCGAGTGAGGAAGATGGAGATATCGAGAGAGGCGTATGTGTTTATAGTGATAAGCTGTGGGGCGCAAGCGGGGAATGCGATATGGAGTGTGAAGAGAGCGTTGAGCGAGAAGGGAGTGCAGGTGGCGTACAGCAACAAGATAAGAGAGCCCGACAACAGCGCTATCGGTTTTGGGCGGAATCCGAACGAGCAGGGGTGGAAGTTTGAGAAGTATGCGGGGCGGATGAGGAGTATAGCCCTGGACGTTGCCAGAGAAGAGCGCAAGTTGCGCTATGGGTGGTGGGGACCGATAGGAGCGTTGTGTGGCGGGAAGAGGATGCAGGGGTGGACGTTGCCGATGTTGACGCCGAAGGTAAGCGAGGAGAAGTGTGTAGGGTGCGGGATATGCGCAAGAGTGTGTCCGCAAGGCAACATAAAGATGGAGGGAGGCAAGGCGCGCTGTGGAGGAGAATGTACGCAATGCCTGGCATGTGTGCATTTTTGTCCGCATCAAGCTATGGAGCTAGGGAAGCGAGGTACGCCGAAGGAGCATCAGTATCATCACCCCGGGGTGACGATGAGAGATTTGATGAGAGGCGGAAATTAGCGGGGGAGGCGAAAAGGGGCAGAGGTCATAGTATCAATACTTAACTAGCAAGTATGGCAATAAAAGGCAAAGAAAAGAATGTGAGTAGCGATGATAAAGAAAAGAAGGAATGACGATTAGCAAAATGCAATGAAGCTTACGGTTTTAATATTCCAGATTAGTACTGTTGCGTTATTTTTTTAACCTTTTTAAAATAAAGTTAGTTCATTGACATTTTGATTGAGTAGGTCGTTCGCTGGATCTGTAAGTAAGTCTGCGAGGTCTCTTTTTGTAAGTGCAGAAACGCCGAGAATTGTTGCAACTTCAGTAATCGTGTAGGGACAATCTCTGATGGTTGCTTTTATTCGAGCCACGATAAGATAGGTGCAGATGGCAATCCACAGGTGTGTTTTCAC
>JAGCZH010000029.1 GCA_017960475.1 Bacteroidales bacterium
ATAATTTTCAATTTTCAATTTTCCTCATGTGGTAGTGCTCTTCGAGCAGAAATCCGACAAATCGAATCAAAATCAAACAAATAATAAAAAAAAGATTTGAAATATTTGATAATATTTGAAAGATTTCTCGCGAAGCGACTTACAATTCATAATTTTCAATTTTCAATTTCCCTCAGGTCTCTTGTATTTGCAAAAAATGTGTATATTTGCATAATGGAATAATAATGAATAATTCATTGTAACAATATGAAATATTGTGTTTTAGCTAATAGAGAATAATCTACATATATTTTTCCCAAGAAAACTTGTCTTTAACAACTAAAAAAACTATCGATATGAAGCGGATACTCACTATGATGCTGGCTTATGCTTGTCTTTCAATCATAACATCAAACTCATTTCCGGCGCATGCTCAAACAGCAGATGTGTCGGCCTCCAATATGTATGTCGATGCACAACAGGCGGGTCTTATCGGATACGATGTCCTCATGCTCTCGCGCAATACCGTGGAGCGGATGAACTTCTCTATTGAGGCATATCGCATCATGGACGATGCCACTGTGGCGGTGCTTGTGAACGACTCGCGGCAGATAATGGTTTGTTCATTAGTTAGCGGAAACATGCTGTACTCGATACAATTGCCTGTACCTGCCAACGACTTTGAGTATCACGATGGACGGTTCTATGTAATCGCCGACGGCAAGTATATGGTTTTTGACGAAAGCGGCAATGCTTTGGAGACGATGGATTATCCTCGTCCAAACCGTGAATCGTTCATCATCACCGATATCCGCAGAGTTGACAATATGATGGTTCTACATGATGCCAACGCCATAACATGGCTTGTTACCCCTGACGGCATTGAGGAGATGGACGACTATTACCACCTCCTTCCTAACGGTTATCGGGTGCATTCACAATATTTGAACGAAAAGGGAGCAGTGGTCTATTATCAAACTCCTGACGGGAGAAACGGAAGTGCCGACATCTCTATGGATGTGATCGGTTTGGAAGGGAAACTGGCATGCTTGTCACTTATCAGTATCGACGACGGACAATTGGCACTGGAACTGCAGACAACCCACAACACCACAGAGTCCTTTGTTAAGAGCCATTTTGTTGTCATTGACCATCAGGGCGGCCTTATCAACAAGGTTGAGGTGCCTATCAATTTCCTGTCGTATATTCCAAATCCCTTCCGGACGGCAGGAGATGTGTGGTACTATGCCTTCTCGGGCGATGAGGGAGTCTATTTTTACCGCATAGACCGCAACACAAACCGGCTGACTTCCCCGAATCCAGAGAGGCAGCTCGATTGGCCTGAGATGCGGGATGAGTCACAGAATCCCTCTCCTGAAAATATGGGCAGCAAGTCGGCAACCGACTGGCGAACCATTACGCAGGCTTGGTATAACGGGAATAAATACATCACTAAAGTGTGGACACCCATAAGCAGTAACCTTGCCACCACGTGCTATAATGTGGTGAGCAATCTATATATTAAAACCCACGTAAGCAATACCAGCAGCCAAACGGGTGTGCCATATAAATGGTGCGGTTTTACCAGATGGTATCAATTTGACGATTTGGCGTCATCGGGTAAAAAAACCGGCAACAAACATTGCAGTGTGGATGATTCAGAGTGCAATGGTCTTTCTGTGTATGTTTCTGAGTCGGACGCTTATGTTGTCGGTGTTGACTGCAGCGGATATGTCTCTCGCTGCTGGGAACTCCCGACAAGGCATACGACATCAGCCATCCCCAATGTTTGCACGGACCTAGGCTCCGTGGTATCAAATTATAGTTCACCAAGTAGTTTTAGAAAGGCTGATGCACTGAACCGATCTGCTTATAACACACATGTTATGATGTATGTCGGACATAACAGTGAGAACAAGATAATGGTCTTTGAGTCCTGTGGTGGCTATTGGAAGACTGTGGAAAGGGTCCATCCTTCCAGCGATTTCAACAGTTACTATATCATGCGCTACAACAACATGAAGAATGTTATTCTTCGTGTGTCCAGCATGACGCTATCGCAGAACGGGTCCACGGTGACGAACGTCACCCAGGGACAGCCGCTCACTGTCACATACACAGTGCAAAACGCAGGTACTGAATCGTGGACAGGCAACGTGTCGTTGTGGATAGAACCCAATGGTGGAACCATAACTGACATTCATGACAACAACAATGTTACTATCGCCCCCGGAACATCACAAACCTTTGTCTTTAACAACACCAACGGGGTCTCCTCTCCTGTGGGAACAACCAAACTGTATGTCAAACTCAAGAATGTCAACGCAAGTGATTATGGACGCAATTACGATGCCGGCTCTCTCTCCAACGCCAACCCGAAAGTGTTCCAGATTGTCGCTGGCAGTGGCGGTGGTGGCGGCGGAAGCACCACATGCAACAGTTGTCCCAACTATGACGACGCGGTGTCCTTAACCACCAATGTGTGGAATTACGACACAGAGACACTCGGAACCAATGGATGCCATATTTACAGATTTAATTTAGGAATGAATTTCTTCCACACGTTCCAGACATGCGAGAACGGCTCGGCAGATTTCGACACCAAATTATACCTTTACGACCAGAACTGCAACCTTGTGGCATCGAATGACGATTACAATGGCAGCGCACAGTCCTGCATAGCCAACTATCAGTCGACATACTACGGATACCATTACCTTAAAGTGGTTGGATACAATGGTGCCTCAGGGACTTACACCCTTGCGAGCAGAAGGGTGCCCGTGACATCGCCTACCGTGACTACTACCCAGCCTTCCAATATCGGCTCCACCACAGCCACTTGTGGCGGCAACGTCACTGACGCCGGCGGCACAGCTATAGTTGCCAAAGGTGTCTGCTGGAGCACGTCGCAGTATCCCACCGTGTCGGACAGCCATACCGACGAGGGTGCTGGAACAGGTACTTTCACTAGCCAGATTACAGGCCTGACACCCAACACCACCTACTATGTGCGTGCTTATGCCTCCAATACTCCTTCTACCTCCTATGGCACGCAATACACCTTCACCACAACCTCTGGTGGCGGCGGTGGAAGCACCACATGCAACAGTTGTCCCACCTATGACGACGCAGTGTCATTAACCACCAATGTCTGGTACTACGACACAGAGACACTTGGAACCAACGGATGCCATATCTACAGATTCAATTTAGGAATGAACTTCTTCCACACATTCCAGACGTGCGAGAACGGCACGGCCGATTTCGACACCAAATTGTACCTCTACGACCAGAACTGTACTCTTGTGGCGTCGAACGACGATTACAATGGCAGCTTACAGTCCTGCATAGCGGATTATCAGTCGACCTACAACGGATACCACTATCTGAAAGTTGTTGGATACAGTGGAGAATCAGGGACATATACCTTGGCGAGCAGAAGGGTGCCCGTGACATCGCCTACAGTGACTACCAGCCAGCCTACCAACATCGGTTCCACAACAGCCACCTGTGGCGGCAACGTCACTGACGCTGGCGGCACAGCTTTGGTGGCCAAAGGTGTCTGCTGGAGCACGTCGCAGTATCCCACCGTGTCGGGCAGCCATACCGACGAAGGCGCCGGGACTGGTACTTTCACCAGCCAGATTACCGGCTTGACACCCAACACCACTTACTATGTGCGTGCCTATGCCTCCAACACTCCCTGTACCTCTTATGGCACGCAATACACCTTCACCACAACTTGCAATGTCAACGTCACCATCAGCGGCAACACCACCATCAATCCGGGGCAAAGCACCACGCTGACCGCTTCAGGAGCCAACAGCTACCAATGGAATACAGGCGCTACGGGTGCAAGCATCACCGTGAGTCCCACCACCACAACGACCTACACTGTGACAGGCACCGCCAGCAACGGATGTAGCGGTACGGCGAGTGTGACAGTCACAGTGAACAGCCAGGTGCCCACAGTCACTACCAGCAACGTGACAAGCGTCGGCTCCACCACAGCCACCTGCGGCGGCAATGTCACATCCAATGGAGGTGCGGCGGTGACCGCCAAAGGCGTGTGCTGGAGCACATCACCGTTGCCGTCGATTTCGGACAGCCATACCAATGATGGCAGCGGAAACGGCTCTTTCACCAGTCAGATTACAGGTTTGACTCCCAACACCAACTATTATGTGCGCGCTTATGCCACCAACAGCGCAGGTACAGGCTACGGCACAGTATGCATCTTCACCACTACATGTGGTGATTTCAACGTCACCATCAGTGGTAACGACACTATCTATACAGGACAAAGCACCACACTGACCGCTTCGGGAGCCAACAGCTACCAATGGAATACAGGTGCTACGGGTGCAAGCATCACCGTGAGCCCCACCACCACAACGACCTACACGGTGACAGGTACCAACAGTTATGGATGCAGCACTACTGCGAGTGTGACAGTCGTAGTGCTTAGCCCAGTGCCCACCGTCACTACCAACACCGTGACCAACATTGGCTCAACTATGGCCGCTTGCGGCGGCAATGTCATTGCCAGCGGTGTCTCGGCGGTGACCGCCAAAGGCGTATGCTGGAGCATATCACCTATGCCGTCGATTTCGGACGGCCATACCAATGATGGCAGCGGAACAGGCACTTTCACAAGCCAGATTACCAGTCTGGCACCTAGCACTACCTATTATGTGCGCGCCTATGCCACCAACAGCGCTGGCACAGGCTACGGTCAGATACGCACCTTCACCACGGCGTGCGGCAGTGTCAACGTCATCATCAGCGGCAACACAACTATCTACTTAGGACAAAGCACCACGCTGACCGCTTCGGGAGCCAGCAGTTACCAATGGAATACTGGTGCTACGAGTGCGAGCATCACCGTTAGCCCCACCTCAACAACGACCTACACTGTGACAGGCACCACCAGTAACGGATGCAGCGGTACGTCAAGTGTGACAGTCACTGTGAACAGTCAGGTGCCCACCATCACTACCAACACCGTGACAAACATAGGCTCCAACACAGCCACTTGTGGCGGCAATGTCACCTTTAATGGAGGCTCGGCGGTGACCGCCAAAGGCGTGTGCTGGAGCACATCACCGGTGCCGTCGATTTCGGATAGCCATACCAATGACGGCAGTGGAAATACCGCTTTCACAAGCCAGATGACCGGTCTGACACCCAACACCACCTACTATGTGCGTGCCTATGCCACCAACAGTGTCGGTACAGGATACGGTCAGATACTCAGTTTCACCACCAGCTGCGCAGGCATGAATGTCACCATCACGGGCACCAGTGAGATTTGCCAGGGTGAGACGGCGGTTCTTTATGCCCATGGCGCCGACAACTATACGTGGAATATAGGCTACCAAGGCGACAATATTGTGGTCTCGCCCACAACAACCACAACCTACTCTGTGACAGGCACCAACACTGATGGGTGCACAGGCACCGCATCATTCATGGTGACAGTCCACCCCACATACCAGACTTATGAAACCAGAACCATCTGCGATAATGAGCTGCCTTATTACTGGGGAGGTTATGTCTTCAATGAGTCTGGCACGCAAACCATGACACTTCAGTCATCAATGGGGTGTGACAGCGCAGCCGTCATGTCGCTTATCGTCCACTATCGTTCTGAAAGCCATGTCAACATGACTTTGACTGCCGACGATCTGCCGTTCATGTATAATGGCGAGGAGATAACCGAAGCGGGCGACTATCAGTTTGTGCTGACAGGCAGTGAGGGGTGCGACAGCACTGTCCATTTGCATATCACCATCAATCAGACGGGAATATATGGTACGGACAATCAGGATGGTTACTTATCCTTGGCGGTGCACCCCAATCCCACAAGCGGACTGCTGACCATCACTTGGAACAATGGTAAGGAGGAATGTCCGGATGTGGCTAAGATAGAGGTGTACAACACCATAGGCGTTAAGGTTATGGAGAATTACAATTCCTCCACCATCGACTTGTCTGAATTATCTGTAGGCAACTACATTCTGCATATCATATTAAGTGACGGAACAGCCATCAGGAAGGTTATGAAACGATAGGTTGTTTTTCTCGAAGTGATGCACTTCGAATATCTTGTGTAAATAGCAGATGCTTATGTAAAGGGCTGAATCTGTAATAGCTATTACAAATTCAGCCCTTTGCTTTTATATCCCAATCGCTCCTAGGAATGATTGCGTTACATGACATTTTTACATTGTTTTATCGCTATTCTATATGTGCGAGATGTCATTTTGTCATAAATAATAAATGGCTACTTTTTTGATTCTGTGATTATCAGAAAGGAGAAAATATAATTATGAATTTGAACAATTTTACCATCAAAGCACAGGAATCGGTGCAGAAGGCTGTCGAGATTGCTCAGGTCAACCAGCATCCCAGCGTCGATACTGTACATCTGATGAAAGGTATTTTGAGTGAAGACGAGAATGTTACACCGTATTTGTTGAAGAAAATGGAGGTGAATATACCTCGCTTGACCCAAGCTCTCGACGCTCAAATGCAGTCGCTGCCTAAGGTGAGTGGAGGTAGTCAGTATGCCAGCAACGACCTTAACAATGTTTTTGTAAAGGCGCAACAGGTCGCTACCGAGATGGGCGACGACTTCGTGTCGGTGGAGCATCTTCTGATAGGTCTTGTCGCTGGTCGTGACAATACAGCAAGGTTGCTCAAGGACGCCGGTGCATCGGAAAAGATGCTTCGCAGCGCTATTAATGACTTGCGAAAAGGTAGTAAGGTCAACAGCCAGTCGGCAGAGGACTCTTTCAATGCTTTAAACAAGTACGCAAAAAATCTCAACCAGTTGGCTCAGAGTGGCAAATTAGACCCTGTCATTGGTCGTGACGACGAAATCCGCCGTGTGTTGCAGATTCTTAGTCGACGCACCAAGAACAACCCTATTCTTATTGGCGAGCCTGGTGTCGGCAAAACGGCAATTGCCGAGGGTATTGCCCACCGTATCATCAGTGGCGACGTGCCCGAGAACTTGAAATCCAAGACGCTGTATTCCCTTGATATGGGCGCTCTTATCGCCGGCGCAAAATACAAAGGCGAATTCGAGGAGCGTTTGAAGAGTGTGATTCGTGAGATTAATGAGGCCGACGGCGAGATAATACTATTCATCGACGAGATACACACCCTTGTCGGCGCCGGTGGCGGAGAAGGAGCAATGGATGCCGCCAACATCCTCAAGCCTGCCTTGGCCCGTGGCGAACTGCGTGCCATCGGTGCCACAACCTTGGCGGAATATCAAAAGTACTTTGAGAAGGACAAGGCTTTGGAGCGCCGTTTCCAGAGTGTGCTTATCGATGAGCCTTCTGTGCCCGACACCATCTCTATACTGCGTGGATTAAAGGAACGTTATGAGGTTCACCACAAGGTGCGTATCAAAGACGAGGCTATCATTGCCGCCGCCGAGCTCAGCAACCGCTACATCAGTGACCGTTTCCTGCCCGACAAGGCTATTGACCTTATCGATGAGGCCGCGGCTAAACTGAGAATGGAGATTGACTCAGTGCCTGAAGAACTCGATGAGATTGAACGCAAGATACGTCAGTTGGAGATAGAACGCGAGGCTATCAGTCGTGAGAACGAACATAGCGACACCCTAGATAGCGAGGAACAGCAAGCCAATGTTGACAAGCTGGCTCGAATAGGTCATGAAATAGGTGAACTTACTGAGCAGCGTGACCAGATGAAGGCAAAGTGGCAGAGCGAGAAAAATATTGTCGAGGCCATTCAATCCGAGGTTAAGAACATCGAGAGCTACAAGTTCGAAGCCGAGCAGGCCGAACGTCAGGGAGACTATGGCAAGGTGGCGGAACTGCGCTACGGAAGAATCAAGGACGCCGAGAAGCATGTCGATGAACTGAAACTTCAGCTTCGCTCCATGCAGGCCGACAATGCCATGATCAATGAGGAGGTCGACAGCGAGCAGATTGCCGAGGTTGTCAGCAAATGGACCGGTATACCCGTAACCAGGATGATGCAAAGCGAGCGCGAGAAACTGCTCCACCTCGAGGAGCAGCTCCACAAGCGTGTGGTTGGACAGGATGAGGCCATCGATACCATTGCCAACGCCATACGCCGTAACCGTACAGGTCTTAGCGATGGCAAACGTCCTATTGGCAGCTTCATCTTCTTGGGAACCACAGGTGTAGGAAAGACCGAGCTTGCCAAAGCCTTGGCAGAGGTACTCTTCGACGACGAGAATATGATGGTGCGTATCGATATGAGCGAGTATCAGGAGCGCCACAGCGTCAGTCGTCTTATCGGAGCGCCTCCAGGATATGTCGGCTACGACGAGAGTGGGCAGCTTACAGAGGCTGTCCGTCGCAAACCTTACAGCATTGTCCTCTTTGATGAGATAGAAAAGGCCCACCCAGATGTTTTCAACATCTTGCTGCAAGTGCTTGAGGACGGTCGTCTGACCGATAACAAGGGTCGTGTGGCCGACTTCAAGAACACCATCATCATCATGACATCGAATGCGGGTAGCAATATCATACATGAGCGTATGAGCGATGTGATGAATATCAACGACTACACCATCGAGAAAACAAAAGAGGAGGTGATGGAGCTGTTGAAACAGAACATGCGTCCCGAATTCCTTAACCGAATCGACGAGATTATCATGTTCCGTCCCCTCAGCAAGAAACAGATACGCGAGGTTGTTCGCATCCAGCTCTCTGTTGTTGCCAAAATGTTGGAGAAGAACGAGATACTTATCAGCGCCACCGACGAGGCTATCGACCACTTGGCGGATATAGGATATGATCCTGCCATGGGTGCGCGCCCTGTCAAACGAGTCATCCAGCGGCAAATCCTCAACGAACTGTCACGTCAGATTCTTGAAGAGAAAATCCATACCGGAGAAAACATCATCATTGATGTCATCGACGACCAGTTTGTTTTCTACAATGCGGATATGAAGCCTTGACGATTTACAAACTCGATATTGCCAAATTGGGCCTCGACAATTAGCCCCGAAGGGGCGACAAAGAATAGCCGTGGGCGTGAGCCCACGGAAAAGAAGCAAAAGACCATTTTGAGCCCTGAAGGGGCGGCATATAGATTATCGTTATTGTGCCGCCCTTTCAGGGCTCTTTGTATCGGTTTGTGACGTATATCCCAGGGGCTCACGCCCCTGTCTGTGTTATTCCGCCCTTTCAGGGCTTTGGCCTTTAACTTATTGTCGCACTGGGAACTTAATATTATCAATTTGTAGTCTCGACAATTAGCCCCTTAACCTTTAAACGTATAACCATTAAACTTTGTGCGTTTGAAGAAGAAATGGCTCCATGACGTGTTGATACCACGATGTGTAGTTGTTGTTTTCATCACGTATGGCAACGGAAGTGTGGTCGGGGGCATCCGATAAAAGCATAACAGTCTGATTTGGCTCTCTTTTAAATGACAGTATGCTTAGTCTAGGCGATTTGCCGCATGATGTACAAATGTCAATAATATTATTGTTTCTTAAGCCTCTGTTTTGTGCCGCATTGAGAAATTTTTCTTTCTCTATTGTGGGTATTATAATCCATAGTTCTCCTTGTTGTTTGAGCAAGAGAAAGGAGCATTCAAACAATTCCACTGGCGTCAGGGAATCGTCATGTCTGGCTTTGCGTTTTTGAGGGTCGCTGTTTTTTAATGAATTGCTGTAATATGGAGGATTGGATATTATCAGGTTGAAACTGTCGTTTGCTAGCAGGACGTATTTTTGTAGACTTATATTTTGACAATGGATTCTGGTATGCCAAGGCGACAGGCGAAAGTTGTCGCTGGCCACGATTGTCGACGGATTGTCGATATCTATAGCATGAATTGTGGCGCTTGGAAAGCGTTGAGCCATCATTAATGCGATGACACCGCAGCCTGTGCCGATATCGAGAATGCGTTTTGGCTCGTTGTCGGGTGATGAAAGAGCGCCCAACAAAACGGCATCGGTGCCTACTTTCATTGTGGCTCCTCGGTCTTCAATAGAGAATTGTTTGAATCGGAACAAATTGTCGAAAAAAAGAAACAATTAATAAAAAAAGCTGCTGCACCATAGCGCAGCAGCTTTAATTGATAGAGATGATGTAGAGTTACTTCTTGGCGTCTTTAGTGGCGTTGTAGAAGATTTTCAATGCACTTGAAGAGCGGAGTTCCTGCTTGATATCGCTAATCATACCCATTTTGACCTTGCCGTCGGCTTTGATGGCGAAGGTGAGGAGTTTGCTGTCCTCTTCGGTACGAGCGTTCTTTTCAGCCTCGACAAAATGGCGGATGTCTTCAACTTCTGCGATTTGGTCGTTGAGCTGGATACGAGGTTCGGTACCATACTTGGATGTGTAAGCGTCTTGAGGTACTCCGATGTTGATGTAGCTGACCAGACTTTTCTTCTCCAGCTTTGTCACCTCGCTACCCTTGGGAGGGGCTATTTTGACAAAGAGTTCGCTTTCGCGCATGGTGGTGATGACCATGAAGAAGAACAGGAGCATGAAAATAATGTCAGACATCGAACCCATGTTCAGGCCAGGTGTGCCTTTGTCGTTTTTTTGTTTAAAGCGTGCCATTATTTTCCTCCTTTATTTGAAGGCTCAGCCTCAGAGATAGCGACAGGAATAGCCTTGTCGATAGCATTGCGGCGTGCCTCGTCTAAGTCTTTATAAGGTCTTTGAAATTTCTCACGCGAGAGTTCGTCACGCATTTCGTTGATGGCGGCGGTGAGTTCGTTCTGGACACGGAAATACATGTCGTAAGAGGTACCGCGGTCATTTTGCAGCGAGATGACACCTTTTGAAACGGGATAGACACCAATGTATTCGATGTCCATATCCAGCTTCTCAGGCAGGTCAGGAAGATTCTGAGGATTGCCCAAAAACTCTTTGGCGCGTTCTTTGAGCAAGCTTATATCGCCGACCTCCTTGTTGAAAAGGATACGGTCGTTGCGGTTAATCTTGACCTGGAAGATGTTGCGTTCACGAACTTCTGGCGGAGTGAAGTCCGGCGGCAGCGGTGGTGGCAAACGCCGGGCAATACCCATGTCGGTGTTGATGCTGGAGGTCATCAGGAAGAATGCCAACAGCAGGAACGATATGTCGGACATGGCGCTTGTATTTAAGCCAGGAGTTGATTTTTTACCCATAGTAAGATTTACTTTTTAAGAGCTTTTTTGATAGCGGAATAGATCATCAGCACAACAGCGCCAATCACCGTGATATAGGTGATGTAGCAGGCTATGGCAATAAGTTTTGATGCTGTTTCGGAGGTGCCATAGCGAAGCAGAAATTCTTGAGGCATTTTACCGTCTGTGAGTGCGAGGAGCACACCAGCTACGATGACAACTATGACAGCACCGGCAAAGATGATGGTTTTCTTTGGTTTGTCTTTAAGGCTCACAATGCCGTAGAACAACCATACTAGTAGGCTTACAGCAATGTAGCAAACCAAAATCCAGTATGCAATATTGAACAATCCGCCGAATTTGGTTTGGTTTGCGGCAAACAATATGGCGCAAACGGCGACGATTAAAGCCACTGCAAGGCTTATAATCATCATTAATTTTCTCGTCGTTTCTTTCATTATATTATAAGGATTTAAAAGGTTAATAAATTAAAGTACGTAATCCTTATATTATTTCTTGTTCTTGACGAGGATGTCCATGAAGGAGATAGAACCATCTTCCATCTGGGCAACAAGGCTCTCAATTTTGGTGAGGAGGTAGTTGTAGAAAATCTGAAGGATAATAGCAACGATAAGACCGAAGACGGTTGTAAGAAGAGCGACCTTCATACCACCAGCGACGACGGTCGGGCTGATATCACCAGCTTTTTCGATATCATCGAATGCCTGCACCATACCGATAACGGTACCGAGGAATCCGAAAGAAGGAGCAAGAGCGATGAAAAGGGCAATCCAAGTGAGGTTGTTCTCAAGGCGAGCCATCTGGACACCACCGTAGGAGGTGACAGCTTTCTCGACATTCTCGAGACCTTCGTTGACGCGGTCAAGACCCTGATAGAAGATGCTGGCTACAGGACCACGGGTGTCGCGGCAGAGCTCTTTGGCTGCATTGTAGTCACCTTTCTTTACGTTGTCTTCAATACCTTCGAGAAGTTTGTTGACATTGGTAGTAGACATGTTGAGGTAGATGATACGCTCGATGACGAGAGCCATACCAAGGATAAGGCAGAGGAGCACGGGGGTCATCCAGCCTGCACCACCCTGAATGTATTTCTCTTTCAGTACCTCGTGGAAGGATTTGGCTTCAGCCTCTTCGTCGGTTGCTGTTGCTGCAGGAGCTGCCTCAGCGGCTGGTGCTGCTGTGCTGTCGTCAGTGACCTGTTCTGTTTGAGCGGCAGTGTCTGGTTTGTCGCTCTGAGCCATAACATTGTTGAGATTGGTGAATGCCAATAATCCAATTACTGACATTAATGCAATAACTTTTTTCATGGTTGTTTTTAAATTGTATTGATTATTAATTAATTAATTTGTTTCTTGTGTTGTACAATATATTTGCAAATGTAGCAATAAGTTTGCATATAATAAAAAAAAATTGGTATTTTTTTGTGGTTAATATTCAAGAAACATTATAATGTTTTGAAATATAATAATGTATGTTGCGTCTTTTGCGGATTATATTTGTCTGTTCAACAGTTGTTGCGTGAGTTCGTATAGCGGTGCCTTGTTGTTGTCGGGTTGTGATATGGTGTTGAGTTTTGTGAGTGCCTCATTATGAAGGTTATTGATGGCATTTTCCACCTCCGAGCGAATGTCGAGGGCGTTATAAATATCAATGACCTCTTTCACTTTTGCTGTCTGGTCGCCGTCGGAGACTGAGAACAGTTGCATGAGACGTTCTTTCTGCTGAGATGAGGCTTTGTTGATGGAGGAGAGCAGAAGGTAAGTCTTTTTGTTGTCGCGAATGTCTGTGCCTGTTTGCTTGCCAAAGGTGGCGGTGTCGCCATAGACGTCGAGCAGGTCGTCGCGAAGCTGGAAGGCGAGGCCGATTTTAATGCCGAAGTCATATAGGAGTTCCATGTCGTTGTCGTTAGCGTCGGCATAGAGGGCGCCGATTTTCAGTGCGCCACCAAGCATGACGGCTGTTTTCAGGCGAATCATCTCCATGTATTCGTCGATAGTGACATTGTTTTGGGTCTCAAAATTCATGTCGTATTGCTGACCCTCGCAGATCTCCATGCTTGTTTTCTCAAAAGTTCGCAGTATGCGATGCAGATTGTGGTGAGGGGTGCGTAGAAAATACCTCCATGCCAGAATGTTCATGGCGTCGCCGGAGAGTATGGCGGTGTTCTCGTCCCATTTGCGATATACTGTAGGCTTGCCGCGGCGCATGGGGGATTTGTCCATGAGGTCGTCGTGGAGCAGAGTGAAGTTGTGGAATGTCTCAATACCTATGGCGGCATAGCGCGCTGTCTCAATGTCTCCGCCGAACATCTGTGTTGCGGCGAGGAGCATCGCTGGCCTTATGCGTTTGCCCCCTTGAGCCAAGGTGTAGTCTATGGGCTCGTAGAGCTGATGAGGTGTTCCGGTGAACGATTCAGCCTCGAAGTATTCTTTGACTTTATTGTTTAATTCGGAGAGAGAGAGCATGATAGTCTATTTTTTGTGGTTGTGGATTACGGTGTTAAGAGTGTGGGGATCAGAAAGGATAGTCGATACCGAAGTTGGCAGTCAGTTGTGAGAATTTCCAATAGGCTGGACGCCAGTGCCTGTTGTCTTCGGCACCAGGGTCGTAGAGTGGTATGGCGAGGTCGCAGCGTATGGTGACAATAGAGATGTTGGCTCTTATGCCCACGCCAATTCCGGCGGCTATGCTTTTGTGCAGGTTCTTGATGTTGAACTCGCCGCCCTCGAATTCTTCGGACTTATGAGTAAGCCAGACATTCCCGAAATCGGAGAACAGGGCGCCTTCGACGATGGCGAAGAGAGGGAAGCGGTATTCGAGGTTGGCGACGAGTTGTATGTCGCCAATGCGTTCAAAGACAGAGCCGTCGCTGGGGCGGAAAGTGCCAGGTCCCAGTTGGCGAAGATGCCAAGCCCTGATTGTTGTGGGGCCGCCGCCGAAGAAGCTTTTCTCGTAGGGCATGGCATTGGAGTTGCCGTAGGGGAGACCCACGCCGGCGACAACACGGGTCACAAAGGTGCTGCGCTGCCCAAGGTAGAAATAATGCTTGTATTCGGCGTTGAATCTTAGATATTGTGAGAAAGGAACACCGAAGATATGTTTGATGCCGTTCTCGTCGCCAGTGCTGCCGGCAAGGTTCTCTATGGCGGCGAGCAAGTTGCCAGCGCTTTCGGCGGAGAGGTGCAGGTAGTTGAAGTCTATGCGCTGGCCATAGCGTTGTGAGTTGTATACATAGTCGTAGCGGGCGTCCATGATGAAGTGGTCGCTGTATTGGTATTTGAGACGCGCGTCGTTGATATTGGCGATGCGGCTACGGAACGAGCTGTCGATATTGAAGAAACGCACATAGGTGAGTTCGAGAGGCATCAGTTGATGGACATTCATGTTGCGACTCCAGCTGTAGCCCATACCAGTATTGAAAAGGAGACGCTCGAAATAGCTGTGCAGCTGATAGTTGGCGCCGAGGTTGATGACGGTGTGGGGTCTCATGCGCTGCCATAAGACATCTTTGGTGAAGGGGAAGAGGAATGTCGGCAGGTCGAGTGACAGGTTGATTCCGTTCTCCATGTTGCTGATGTTGTTGGTCAGGCCTTCCGACTTGTTGCGGAAAATCATTTTGGGCAGCTCGATAAGCAGAGACCATTCTGTTTTGAAGAGTTCGGCGCCGCCGAAGAGGTTTTTGTTCTGATAGGTGAGTTTAGTCTCCAACCCGAAGTTGCCGCTGAACAATCCGAAGCTGCCGTCCTGGTTCTCGCTGTCGAAGGAAGAGGAGTTGTTAACCTCTACCGAGGCCGAGAAACGTTGTTTTTTCGCGTTGAGGAGACGCACTTTCGCATTGAGGAGACGGTTGGTGTCGCAACTGTTGGGAGACTCGGCGAACTCGATGTTTATGTATTTGAAATTGCGTAGGTTGAGCAGAGAGTTGTAGGTGCGTTCTATGAATCTGGGTCTGAAAGTCAGGCGGTGAAAAAGGAATAGGGCTCGGTTGATTACTTCCGGTCGCAGAGCCATCTCGTCGTTGTAGAGGTAGTAATATTCGGTGATGTTGTTGCGGAATTGCATAGGCGATATCAGGGTGTCGAACGAAGCCGCGTCGCTGTTTGATGTCGACGAGTTGGGATAGATGAAGATCTGGTCTATGCGATATTTTTGCAAGGGGCGCACCTCTATCTGCCTGTTGGCAGTCATGATTCGAGGGTTGGAGATATTGAGTACTATGGAGAGTTTGTGGTCGTCGAAAGCTGTGTCTACGAGGAAAGACACCAGCTCGTTGGAGGCGTAGTAGTAGCCCTCGTTGCGCAACTTCTCGATGACAAGGTTGCGCTCCTTCTCCATCTTTTCCTGATCGTAGTAATCGCCAGGTTGTAAGAGGCTTTCGCTTTGCCATTGGCGCAGCAGTTTGGTGACTTCGGGTGTTTCGGCTTTGAATCGGACGTCGTCGATAATGTAGCGTTGAGATGCCGCTATGTGGTACTTGACTCTGACATCGTGCTTTTTACGATGAACAGTGTCGAAGGTCACCGAGGAATGGAAGCATCCTTTCGAGTATAGCAAACTGGTGAGCTGGTCGCAGGTTTTGCGGGCTGCGTATTCGTCGTAGATGACAGGTTTCTGACCTTTGCGGCGCAGGTAGTTGTTGATGAAGTTGGAGTCGTCGGGGTTGGAGAGGCAGTAGATGCGCATAGAGAGGCGTGGTCCGACGCCAAGGATGTGAGTGTTGGCATTCTGCTGGGTGTATTTTTTCATGCCGTCGAGGGCGTCATGGATCTCTTTGCCAGGCTCGGAGCCGTCAGTGGTTGTTATTTCGTAGTAGTTGCGATACAGTATGCGCTCATCCTCCCTGACGAATTTCTCCACACCACGGCATCCCGACATTAAGAATGTCAGTGAAAGCATGGTCAGCAGGAGAGTGTCTATTCTTTTTCTTATTGGCATACCAGTTGTTCCACTTTTGTCATTATCTTTTGTGTTGAGCCTATCTCATGCTCCATAACGCTGTGGCACATCGTTATGGCTTTGTCTCGTGCGCTCTTGTCATCGATCCATGATGAGAGGATATGGGTAAGCTCGTCGCTGGTGGTGTAGCTTTTGGCGCCTCCACAGGCAATCATGTCGCAGGCTTCCTTGAATTTCAGATAGTTTGGTCCGAAGCATACGGGGATATCATAGGCTGTGGCCTCCAGAATGTTGTGGATGCCTTTGCCGAAACCGCCGCCGATATATGCCACTGTGGCATATTGGTAGATAGAGGAGAGCATGCCTATATTGTCGATGATAAGAATGCTCTTATTGATGCATTTGTCGTTGGATGGGCTTTCCTTGATTTGTGAGAATCGAACACATCTGTCGTTCCCGAAGAGGCGCTCTATTCCACGCAAATGGCTGTCGTCTATGACATGAGGTGCCAGTATCAGCGCCAGAGGTTTGTGGTATTTGTCGAGAAACCCTTTTATGTTGCGTTCGTCGGGTTCCCACGAAGATCCGGCGACGAGCACGTTGTCGCAGTCGCATGCTTTCAGGAATCTTTCTACAGGTTCGATGGGTTTGGCGCTGCGGGCTATATCGACGACACGGTCGAAACGTGTGTCGCCAGCCAGAGAGACATGGTCGACACCTGCGCTTTTGAGCAGTGTGGCTGATTCGGCGTTCTGAACAAAGATATGTGAGTAGCAATGCAGCTGACGTGCGAACCAGCGGCCATACCAGCGGAAGAAATATTGCGACGGACGGAAAATGGCGGAGAAGAGGAATGTCGGGGTTTGACGGCTGTGGAGTTGCTCTAAGTAGTTGAACCAGAAGTCGTATTTTACAAAGAAGGCGACGTCGGGATGAATAAGAGCGATAAAGGCTTTGGCGTTGCGGCGTGTGTCTGGCGGAAGGTAGCACACGATGTCGGCGCCGGAATAGTTTTTGCGTATCTCGTAGCCAGAGGGGGAGAAGAATGTCAGGCAGACTTTGTATTCTTGGTGCTGACGGCGGAAAGACTCCATTACCGGCCGCGCCTGCTCGAACTCGCCAAGAGACGAGGCATGGAACCAAGCCACCTTGTGACCGTCGAGAGTGTTGAAAGGCACTTTCCCACGCCATTGACGCCATCCGGCGGCGAGTTGACGCGCTTTGGTGTTGAAAGGCGCCGCTAAGCGAACTGCGAAGGCGTAAAGGCCTATACCTATGCTATAGAAAAGACGCACTTTTTGAGGAATTGGGAGTTTTTTTCTGGATGATTATCCGTTTTTGTTGTCTTGTCGGCTCTGATGGCCGTTTTAGGGCGGTGTTGTTAGAAGAAATAGTAGTCGTATGCGGTTTTGCCTTTGAGGGGGAACATCCAGCAAACCTTGATGGTGTAAAGCATGTCGAAGTATTTGTTGTTGTCGGGTCCATGCAAGCCCATGAGTTCGTCGAGGACATATTCACGCACAGAGTGGTTCCAGCACTCGGTGACCTCGAAGGCCACATAGAAGTTGAAGATATTGGAGTTGCGGCTCATGAACCAGTATCCCACGCTTTCGCTCAGGGTGAAACCTCTGCGTTTGTGGTCGTAAATGCGAGCGTAGTCGCCTTGCAGTTGTGGCGCGTTGACATCGTTCATCACGAAAATGGTCTTCTGCTGAATAATGCCGCAGTTGAGACGTGCCACAATGCCAGAATTGGGGTTTCTTTCCACCAGTTGGAAAATTTTGCCCACTCCTATGCGTAGCGACAAGGCGCGGTTGAAGCATGAGGCTTCGGCGTTGGTGCCGTTGGTGCCGATGACGACGGGAACAGTGTCGTGGCTGTATGCGGCGGGCATGCGTTTGCTTTTGTCGTTGAGGCCGTGACCTATCATCAGGTTTCCGTCGAGCGACAACAGCCAGTTGGATTTAAACTTGTACGAGGCCTCAATGCCGTAGTTGAGATATGGAGAGGGGTAGAGGTCGTGCATGCCGTTTTCCGACGACATTTTGTCGGAGGCAAAGACGGTGCCGAAATTGAAGCCTATGATTGGTGTCGCCAGAGTGTCTTGAGTCAGTTTGACCTGAGCGCAGATGTTTTGCAGAGGCAGCGACAGGGCCGCGATTACAGGTAGAAGGCGTAGCGTTTTGGCAAATAGTGACATATGTGATCGTTATTCGTTGATTCTTTTGAATTCACGCCCCAAGGCTTTGAACACCTTGGGCAGAAGGTCGATGTTGTTCTGGATACCCGAGAAGCGTTCCGCGCCGGGACCAAAGGCAAACACGGGGACCATGACGCCAGAGTGGCCGTCGGTGATGTATTTGCATTCGTTTTTGCCTTTCTCGATATTGCCGCCGGTGAGCACCAGGCCGCCGGTCTCGTGGTCGGCGGTGACGACGACAAGGGTGTTGCCGTCTTTTTCGGCGAAGTCGAGGACTATTTTAAGCATTTTCTCAAAGTCGGCGAGCTCGGCCTCCATATAGGCGGCGTCATTGTTGTGGCAGGCCCAGTCTATTTGCGAGCCTTCTATCATCATGGCGAAACCTTTGGGGTTGCGGGTGAGTATGTCGAGGGCCTTCTTGGTTCCTTCGGCGAGCACGGGGTCGCGGCCAGGGGCCACAGGGCCGTAGTAGTTTTCGCAGAAGAAGGTGACCAGCTTGTTGCTTTTGGAACGTTTCATCTCCTCAAGGCTATAGGTTATCTCGTAGCCACGTTTCAGCAGGGTGTCGAGAGGTGCCAAGCCATCCTTGCGGTTCTCGGGGCGGAAATTGGAAATGCCGCCGCCAATCATTACGTCGAAACCGCACTGCGACATGTGCAGGCTAATGGTGTCGTACATTTTGCGATGAGGGACATGGGCATAGGTAGAGGCCGGCGTGGCGTCGAGAACGCTGCTGGTGACGACGAAACCTGCCGACATGCCTTGTTCGCGGCATAGAGAGAGAAACGATTTCACGGGGGTCTTGTCGGCGAGCATGCCTATGTGGTAGTTGTCGGTCTTATAACCTGTCACTATAGCTGTGCCACCGGCACCGCTGTCGGTGGTGTATTTGTTGTGCGAGAAGGTGCGTGAGAAGCCGGAATAGGGGAAACGTTGGAAGTTGGAATGACCTTTCTGCGCCACCACAGAGGCATAAACCTGAGCTGTGCCCATGCCGTCGCCGATAATGATGATGACGTTTTTGGCTTTCTTATAGGCTTGCACCGCAGGAGGTTCGTCGAGCCAACGGCCCTCCTGTGCCACTTGGCTTATGGTGTCGTTTTTGGCTTTGAATGATTTCTGGCTGAAGGCAGGCAATACTGTCATTGCTGTTAGCGCCAGAGTTAAGAATATTTTTTTCACGAATTTATTTTATTGATGGATTGGGAATATTCATTAAAATGGAGGGCTCTCTTATCTTCTTGACGAGCTGCCGCCACGGCTGGAACTGCCGCCGCTGAAACCGCCGCCACGGCTGGAAGAGCCGAAACTGCTACCACGGCTAGAAGAACCGAAACCGCTGCTGCGGCTGGAAGAGCCGAAACTACTGCTGCGACTCGAGGAGCGGTTGCCGCCGAGAGTGCGGCTAGAGCTGTTGTCGCGGCTTGAGGAGAATGAGGAATTGCTGCGGGTCGAGGAGGACTGACGGCGTTCGGCGCTTAAGCTGCGTGAGTTGCCGAAACGGCTGTCGCTGTTGGCACTACGACCATAGCTGCCACGTTGCGCTGATGAGGAATTGCCACGAGCCACGTTGGAGGAGGTGCGGTTGGCAGTTGCGTTTGAGGGACGGCAATAGGTGTTTGATGCTGATGTGCGGCCAGTCGAAGAGCCTCGATTTGAGGCGACACCGGTACCGCTGACACTACCGCGAGGGGCATGGCCGCCGTTGTTGATGTCGACACCACCGCGACGCACTGTGCCACGTCCGGCAGGAGAGGGAGTGGGCGTTGTGGTGTTGCGCGACGTCGGTGCCCAGCCGTTGTTGCGGTTGTTGCCGGCGTATTGATGGCCGTAGTTGCTCCAGCCATGATAGGGACCGTACCAGCCGTAGGGATTTCCATACCAAGCATAGTAGGAGTCCCAATACCACCAAGAGGCGCCCCAGCCATAGCCCCAGCCCCACCAGGGATCATAACTCCAGCTGTAGCCCCAACCCCACCAAGGGTCGTAACCCCAGCAGTGGTGCATGCGCCAATGGCAACCGCCCCACCATGAGTGGCCCCACACATTCCAGTAGGGACTGTACCAAGGGTCGACAAGGCTATAGGAGTAGTATTCGAAAGAATTATTGCTCTTAATGCTGTCGTCGCGACGTGAGGTGTCGGGGACAACGCCGATAAGCTCGACGGTGATGTCGTCGCTTTTGTTGACGATAGAGGAGTCGAAGAAAGGTTTGGGAGCCGAGGGTTTTATTCCTTTTTCATAGTTAGAATAGTATTTCCCGTCAGTCAAAGAAGTCTGAGCCACGGTGGACACCAAGCCTGCCGACAAGAAAAAAAGAATGCATAAAGTTCTGACGTGTAGTTTTTTCATGCTTCTGGAACTATTATAAGTTATGTTATTTTTTGTCTGAATGCTTATAAATATGTACTTTTGCAAATCGAAAAATGATGTGCAAAAATACATTTTTTTCGTGATACATAACGCTATTGGTCAAAAAAAATTATAAACAAATATATAATAAATGGCAAAAGATTTTGTAAAACGTAGTGAGAATTACTCCGAATGGTATAATGAATTAGTTGTTCGTGCCGACTTGGCCGAGCAGAGTGCCGTAAGAGGCTGTATGGTTATCAAGCCTTACGGATATGCGATATGGGAGAAAATGCAGCATGAACTGGACCGCATGTTCAAGGCCACAGGACATCAGAATGCCTATTTCCCGTTGTTTATTCCCAAGAGTTTCCTTAGCCGCGAGGCTGAGCATGTGGAAGGCTTCGCCAAGGAGTGCGCCGTGGTGACACACCACCGTCTGATGAACGATCCCAATGGCAACGGAGTTGTCGTTGACCCCTCCGCCAAGCTTGAGGAAGAGTTGATAGTGCGCCCCACTTCCGAGACCATCATTTGGAGCACATATAAAAACTGGATTAAGAGCTACCGTGACCTGCCAATACTATGTAACCAGTGGGCCAACGTGGTGCGCTGGGAGATGCGTACCCGTATGTTTCTCCGCACCGCAGAGTTTTTGTGGCAGGAGGGCCATACCGCTCATGCCACCCGCGAAGAGGCTGAGGCTGAGACCCAGAAAATGCTTGAGGTCTATGCCGAGTTTGCCGAAAAATATATGGCCATGCCCGTGCTCAAGGGTCACAAAAGTCCCAACGAGCGTTTCGCCGGCGCCCTCGACACCCTTTGTATCGAGGCTATGATGCAGGACGGCAAAGCGTTGCAGGCAGGTACAAGCCACTTCCTGGGACAGAACTTCGCCAAAGCATTTGAGGTGCAGTTCCTCAACAAAGAGAACAAACTGGAGTATGTGTGGGCGACATCGTGGGGAGTGAGCACACGTCTTATGGGCGCTCTCATTATGACCCACAGTGACGACAACGGCCTTGTTCTGCCGCCACATTTGGCCCCCATCCATGTGGCAATTGTCCCCATCGCCAAGGGCGACGAGCAGATGGCACAACTCGACGAGCATATAGCTCCCATCGTCAAGGCGTTGGAGGCCAAAGGACTGGTGGTGAAATACGACAACCGTCCCGAATATAAGGCCGGATGGAAGTTCAACGAGTATGAGTTCAAGGGTGTTCCTGTGCGTCTGGCGATAGGTCCTCGTGACTTGGAGAATGGAACCTGTGAGGTGTGCCGCCGTGACACCCTCGAGAAACAGAATGTTTCCATCGAAGGCATCGCCGATTATGTCGCCTCCCTTATGGAAGAGATACAGAAGAACCTTTACAAGAAAGCCGCCGATTTCCGTGCCAGCATGACCCGCAAGGTCGACACTTGGGACGACTTCAAGGTTGAGATTGAGAAGAACGGCTTCCTGCTATGCCATTGGGACGGCACCGCCGAGACCGAGGAGCGTATCAAGGAAGAGACCAAGGCTACTATCCGCTGCATTCCTTTCGACGCACCTGAGGAGGAAGGCAAATGTATTTACAGCGGCAAGCCCAGCCACCGCCGCGTTGTCTTCGCAAGAAGCTATTGATGTGTGTCTTGCCACAATACAAACTCAATCCTCGACAGCAAAGTCGGGGATTTTTTTTGAAAAAAACAATTGTCATGCAATAATGTTATGTTAAATTGCGTTAACAGATAAAAATAACCCAAAATAAACAACGTCATGAAAATCACTAACAAAATTTTAGCCGAATGTTTCGGTACATTCGTGTTGGTCCTTGGCGGTTGTGGTACAGCGCTTTTCGCTGGACATTCCGTTAATTTTATCGGCGTTTCCATCGCCTTTGGTTTAACAGTCATCGCTATGGCTTATGGCATTGGCCATGTTAGCGGAGCTCACCTCAACCCCGCTGTCTCGTTTGGTGTTTTTGTCAACGGACGCATGAGTTTTAAGGATATGCTTTGCTACTGGGGCGCACAGATCGTTGGCGCCATCATCGCTGGTGCCGTCCTGCTTGCTATATGGAAGGCCGCCGGAATGGGCGAGACTGGCGTTTTCGCTGCCAATGGCTATGGCGACGCTTTCAAGGCTGCCGCCGGCGAGAATTATCATGCCATTAGCGCAGGTGGCGCATTCCTCGTCGAGGCTCTGCTCACCTTTGTCTTCCTTATGGTCATCCTCGGCGCCACCGACGAGCGCAGCAATACCAAGGCTGCCGGTCTTGCCATAGGTTTGACTCTGACTTTGATACACCTTGTCAGCATTCCTCTCACCAACACTAGTGTCAACCCCGCCCGCAGCATCAGCCAGGCTCTCTTCAGCGACTGTCCTACTTGGAGCGCATGCGGCCAGCTGTGGCTCTTCATCGTGGCTCCTCTCGTAGGTGCCGCCCTTGCAGGTCTGTTCTACAAATGTGTTGCTCCCAAAGAGGAACAAGCATAATAGCAGAAAAATCATTGAATAAAAATAGCCTGCGTTGCATACGCAGGCTATTTTGTTATTATATAATGGAGATTCGTTGGGTTGATGGCTTTGCAAAAAGGAGTAAAGGTAAAAAAGTAGTAACGAAATGTTAATGTAACTATCTGATAATTTGTGGCAGACTCTTTTAACCTTTTAAACCCTTAAAACCATTTAATCCTTTATATTTAGCCTTCAGCGCCGAACTCCATGAGGTAGGCTTTTATGAACTCGTCGATTTTGCCGTCCATGACGCCGGTGACGTCGCCGGTTTGGTATCCAGTGCGGTGGTCTTTGACGCGGCGATCGTCGAAGACATAGGAGCGAATCTGTGAGCCCCATTCGATTTTTTTCTGAGAGGCCTTGATTTTGGCCTGTTCCTCCATGCGGTGCTTCATCTCGCGGTCGTAGAGTTGAGAGCGCAGCAGACGCAGGGCGTTCTCTTTGTTTTTGGGCTGGTCACGTGTTTCTGTGTTTTCGATGAGGATTTCCTCCTCCTCGCCGGTGTATGGGTCTTTGTATTGGTAACGCAGACGTACGCCGCTTTCCACTTTGTTGACATTTTGTCCGCCGGCGCCGCCGCTGCGGAAGGTATCCCAGCTTAGTCGGGAGTTGTCGATAACCACCTCGATGGTGTCGTCGACAAGGGGAGTGACGCTGACAGAGGCGAAACTTGTCATTCGTTTGCCTTGAGCATTGAAGGGGCTTACACGGACGAGGCGGTGGACGCCGGTCTCGCTTTTGAGGTATCCGAAGGCAAAGTCGCCTTCGATTTGCATGGTGACGCTTTTTATACCTGCGCCTTCGCCGTCGAGCGAGTTGCTGATAGCCACCTTATAGCCCGAGCGTTCAGCGTAGCGGATGTACATACGCATAAGCATTTCGGCCCAGTCTTGAGCCTCCACGCCGCCGGCGCCGGCGTTAATGCTGAGGACGGCATCGAAGCGGTCGCTCTCGCCACGGAGCATGTTTTTGAATTCCAGTCCCTCGACCAGTTTTGTCGTTGTCTCAATCTGTTTCAACATTTCCTCCTCGGTGGCGTCGCCGGCATCGAAGAACTCGCTCATGACAAGAAGGTCGTCGACGCTGTCGTTGACGGCTTTGAAAGCTGTGGTCCAGTTCTTTTTGCTTTTGATTTCAAGCATAACCTTCTTGGCCTCCTTGGGGTCGTTCCAGAAGTCGGCGGCTTCGGTTTTTTTCTCCTCCTCGGCGATGATAGCCGAGAGTTTGTCGATGTCGAGGAATTTGCGGAGAGCCTCTTTGCGTTGTTCGAGGTCTTTTATGGTTTCGGGAATGGTCATATTCTGAAGAGGTTGATTGTCAGTATTGTTATATCTGTCATAAGATGATAGTTGTTGGCGTAGGCGATGTCGAGTCGTTCATTGTCGGGGTTTTTCACGCTGGGCATGCGGTCGCGTGTTTTGAATACCCCTTGACGTAAAGCGGGTAGAGGCGCCTGCATAGACATGGCCGATGGGGATGAGGAGTATCCGACCCAGCTTTTTTTGCCGAAGAGTACCGAGATGCAGTCGGCGAAATAGCGGCGTTTGCGTCGCTGAGGCCAGAAAAGTATAGGTGAGAGGAGCAAGAGCAGTAATGCGGAGACTATGTCGAAGATGCGCTTGTTGCGGCGGTTTGTGGCGTTACAGATGTTGCCGAAGTCTGGTGTGTAGAGCTCTTCGGGACTGTTGGTGTAGTTGCTGCCGATAAGAACGTCCATGGTGTCGGGGAGAATGCGGAAAGCCGCGCCGCAGTTTGCGTTTTGCTGAATGATGTCGAGAATGCGATTGACGGGGATGTCGCGTGAGCAGAAAATGACCTCATCCACTTTAGGCAGGTGTCCGTTTAAAGCAGGGTCGTTGTCGTCGTGTGCGACGAGAATGCCGTTGTGCTCGATGCCCGTGGCGTCGAACAGAGTTTTAAGTCTGTTGGTTTCCTCTTCGGAGCCTACAACAAGATAGCGGTTCCTACGATTTGGTGTGAGGCGGTATCCGTCGATATTCATAGCGCTGAGCAATCCTCGAATGCCAAGGGTGGCGAGTATGCTCCAAATGGAGCCCAGCAGCACGATGGCGCGGGAGAATCTCAGCTCCTCGCTGAGCAGGGAGTAAAATACCAGCAGGCAGAGAGCGCCAGTGCTCATGCCTTGGATTATACGGCCTAGCCGTAGGGGTTTATCGTAACCGCCAGCGAGCCAGGACCCCAGAAGAAGGATTAAAGCATAAAGAGGCAGGATAACCCAGGTGTAGAACTCGGGGTAGTAGTTGATGTTCTCTGCCCAATAGGTTGCCCATACCTGTTTGATGGCGAGGAAACCAGCGAAAGAGGCAGCGAAATCGACGGCGGGAACTGCCAGTCGACTCACAATACGTTTAAAGAAATCGAGAGATGCGCGGAGCCATATAGCGCATTGAATCAGAAATATATATAGTTTTGCACCGCTGCGGCTGAAATATTTGCGGGCGAAGATAGCCATGGCGTTGTAGAAGATGTAGACATAGTTCATGCTGCTCTTCTTGGTGCTTTCGCCTTTGTAGTGTAGTATGCGTGTAGATGGGAGGTAGTAGTTTTTGAAGCCGGCGAGTTTGATACGCCAGGAGAAGTCTATATCCTCGCCATACATGAAGTAGCTTTCGTCGAGGAGACCTGTTTTCTGCAGAGCGTTGCGGCTTATCATGAGGAAAGCGCCGGGGAGTACGTCGACCTCGTTAACCGTGTCGTCGTCGAGGTGCCCCATATAGTATGCGCCGATTTTTTTGTTACGAGGGAATAGTCTTATGAGGCCGCTGATTTTGAAGAAGGAGGTCGCTGGCGATGGGAAGCCGCGTTTGCTTTCCTTGAGGAACAGACCCTCGCCGTTGATCATTTTGACGCTGAGGCCGCCGCAGTCTGGGTGGCTTTTGTAGAAGTCGATACAAGAGGCGAAGGTGTCTTTCTGGACCAGAGTGTCGGGGTTGAGGAGGAGGATATATTCGCCTGAGCATTGACGCAGGGCTTGGTTGTTGGCTGTGGCGAAGCCAGGGTTGTCGCTGTTGGCGATGAGGTTGACCTCGGGGAATTTGTCGCGGACCATCTGTACGGAGCCGTCGACGGAGTTGTTGTCGACCACCCATACCTCGGTGTCAATGCCTTCGGCTGCGGCGAAGACGGAGTGCAAGCACTGTTCGAGGAAGTACTTGACATTGTAGTTGACTATGACGACCGAGAGGAGCATTTTTTTATATGATATTGTTTTAGCCGTAGATTTCAGGGCAACCGGGGGTGAAGTAGGCGGCAGCGAATGCGGCTACGACAAGGGCGAGCTTGAGCCATCGGTTGTCGGTTTCACTGTCGAAGAGTATGCTGACGCTGACATGAAGGAGTATGCCGACGACGAGGCCCATGATTAAGGCTTGAATCGTTGCATTGTTGGGTATGAAAAGCAGGTTGCATAGGGATCCGAGAGGGGTCATGACGGCGAAGATGGAGAGTAGGAGGAAGGCTTTGATAGTGTTGTATCCGTTATGGGTAAAGATGGTGACAAGGACAAGGGCGATAGGGATGTTGTGAAGTATAATGCCGTAGAGCAGGCTTTGGTGGATGTCGCCATTGGTGTCGACAAGGGGCATACCCTCAAGAAAAGCGTGAATGGAGAGGCCTATGATGAGCGCTGAGACAGGGTGGACATGGTGGTTGTGATGATGGTCGTCGGGGCAAGATTCCTCGTGATTGCAGTCTTGGCAGTGATTGTGGCCGTGTTCCATGCTGTTGGTCATCATTTCGAGAAGGGTCTGGATGAGGAAGCCCGCCAGGGCGGCGACACCAATCTTGATGTGTAGATTTGGTGTGGCGAAACCGTTGGCAAACATGTGAGGTATGAGGTTGATGAAGCATGATGCCAGCAGGAAGGCGCCACCGAAGACGGTAATGCAATCCATGACCTTGTGAGGCACTTTTTTGCCTGCGGGGATGAGGATAGTCCAGATGACTATTCCTAAGAAAATCAGTATGTAAGATGTTATTATATGGATGTTCATTTTTAAAAATCGGGAGTGCAAAGATACGAAAAAGACTGAAATAATTCGGAAAGGACATAAATGACAGAAAAAATACAGTGGTATCGGTGTCCGTCAGTATCTGATCGTGAGTTGTCTCCTCCTGTAGGCTTTTAAAAAAAATGGGGAAAATAAAAAAGGGTAAGCTGATTATATCGCGTCGCTACAACCTAACACCCTTGCTGCATTCCTGCCCTGGGGGATTCAAAGGGAGCTGACCGTATAAGACTTACCCGAATGCAAAAGTACCACTTTTATTCAAAGTGGCAAATTTTTTTTTGATGGTGGCTCATAATCGACAGATACATAAAAACATAATTTTTAGTATGCTGTGTATGATGCCAGTCGGTCGAGAGGTGTGGAAGTGGGTTATTTGTAGATTTTGCGCTTGTTTAGTTCAGCGTGGAAGGCAGCAGCGTTGGCGTTGTGTTGTGCCAAGTTGGTGGCAAAGGCATGACGTCCGCTGAAGTCCGCTTTGGCACAAAAATATATGTAGTCGGTCTTCTTGTTTTCAAGCACAGCGTCTATCGAGGCGGTGCTTGGTATACAGATTGGCCCTGGAGGCAGGCCACGGAAACGGTAGGTGTTGTAAGGACTGTCGCTCTCCATGTGCTTGTTAAGCAGGCGCCGGATGGTGAAGTCGCCTGCGGCGAATTTGAGTGTGGGGTCGGCCTGAAGCAGCATGCCTTTGCGCAGGCGGTTCAGGTATACGCTTGCTATGTCGTCCTTTTCGTCGTTCTTGTTAGTCTCCTCCTCAACAATCGAAGCCAGCGTCGTCACCTCGGCGGTGGTAAGATTCAGGGCCTCGCATTTCTTTTGCCGCGACTTTGTCCAGAATTTTCCGCTCTCTTTCTGCATGCGTTCCAACAGTTTGATGGGAGTGATGTTCCAGTATATGTCGTAAGTGTTTTGATGGAACATCGCTATGATTGTTTTGCTGTTGTATCCAAATTGTGCGCATACGCTGTCGTCCAACATCAAGTTTAGGATGTCGTCATTGCTCATCTCAAGTTTGCGGCTTAAATATGTCGACAGCTGTTGCAGGGTTCGGTGTTTCCCTATGGTTACACGTATTGGGTCCTGGTTGCCGTAGTACAGCTTTGTCAGCGTGTTCCACACCGGTTGGTGTGGCTTGAGGATATAACAGCCCGACTTCACGTTGTCCTTGTAGTGGCGCAGGCGGGCCATCGAGGCGAATACGGCGCTGTTGCCAATGCATTTGTGAGCGTTGAGAGAGTCCACAACATCTTGATATGTAGACCCCGAGGGAATGAACAATGTCACTTGTTCGTTGTTGCCCATCTTCTGGCTGCGCAGGACAATAAGACCCACCACCGAGCCCAGCAGCAGAGCTATGGCTATGATGGCAACGATAATATTCTGGCGTTTGTTTTGTTTTTTCTTGGCCGTCATTAGTTGATGATTTTTTGGAACATGAGGGCGTCGCGCCAAATGTTTGAGCCGTCAAGGTTCCATTGTTTCAAAGTACCGCATTGTGTGTATCCTGCTGCCGTGAATAGGGCTATACTCGCCTTGTTGTCCGATGCTATGGTGCAATGCAGCTGGTGCATGCGGAGGTGTTCCGAGGCAAATTGCTCCACCTCTCTAAGCATAGCCAAGCCGAAGCCTTTGCGACGCTTACTGCTGTCCACTATTATGCCCACGCCGGCGCGTTGGTGGTAGGGGTCGAAGTCGAAGAGATCCACGCACCCCACAGCCAAACCATCGTTGTCTATACCCATAAGGCGCAGTTGGCGGCATGAGTATATGTCGGCTGAGGCACAGTCGTCGATAAACTGTTGTAGGGTGTGGTGCGAGAAAGGCTGGTGAGCGGCGCTGCAAATCCACGTTGTCGGGTCGTTTTCCCAGTCGTAGATATTGTCTATGTCCTCAGGCTCCATAGCCCTGAGCTTGATAATAGCTTTGTTGTTCATGTGATATGTAACGCCCAGCACTATTTTTTATTGTACAGAAGTCAAAAGCGAAATTCTATGGCGACAGCAATACTGCTCTATATGTTATTGATGTCAAAATAATAATTTTCTTTATTTCGAAATTGTATTTTGAAACAAAAAATACTTTTAATAAGTGTTGCTTGTCTTTGTAAATGAGTTTTGTAGATATTTTTTGCTATTATTTTTTTTCAAATCAAAAAAAATATGTATTTTTGCATTACTTTTTAAGCGACTCACAATAAGGATTATTCCGTTGTGAAAACATTTAAGGTGGCAGGGCTCCTGTCACCTTTTTTCAAAAAAGTATGTTGTGATTCGCTTAAAAAGCAGAGATAGAAACCGTTCTTTGACACCCACGTCAGGAAATACACGTTGATATCGTACGTTGTGATTCGCTTAAAAAGCAGAGATAGAAACCGTTCTTTGACACCTCGCACATCTGGCACTCTACAGCTCCTTCCGTTGTGATTCGCTTAAAAAGCAGAGATAGAAACCGTTCTTTGACACCCTCTTACGGATGCCATCAATCTCGACATCGGTTGTGATTCGCTTAAAAAGCAGAGATAGAAACCGTTCTTTGACACCTAACTGATGAACGAGAAGAGGCAGCAGACGGTTGTGATTCGCTTAAAAAGCAGAGATAGAAACCGTTCTTTGACACCTTGCCTTGATTCTCGTCATAATTCGATTATGTTGTGATTCGCTTAAAAAGCAGAGATAGAAACCGTTCTTTGACACCATGTCTATTGTCCCTGTTCCTACTTATTCTGTTGTGATTCGCTTAAAAAGCAGAGATAGAAACCGTTCTTTGACACCAATAGGAGTAATACTCATAATACCTATAATGTTGTGATTCGCTTAAAAAGCAGAGATAGAAACCGTTCTTTGACACCATTTAAATTTCTTTTAGCAAAAGTAATTGCGTTGTGATTCGCTTAAAAAGCAGAGATAGAAACCGTTCTTTGACACCTACAAGGGTGAGTACGAGGCTCCCACCGCAGTTGTGATTCGCTTAAAAAGCAGAGATAGAAACCGTTCTTTGACACCTTCGGCAGGTTGTAACATAGTCACGGTCATGTTGTGATTCGCTTAAAAAGCAGAGATAGAAACCGTTCTTTGACACCAAGAAGTAAAAAACATTTTTAGTACGTCCGGTTGTGATTCGCTTAAAAAGCAGAGATAGAAACCGTTCTTTGACACCACAATTGTGGTAAAAAGTTAAGGAATAATATCTTATAATGTGTCTTAGAATGAA
>JAGCZH010000030.1 GCA_017960475.1 Bacteroidales bacterium
CGGCCTCCAATTCACGCAGAAACCGTAATCCAACACCCGACTTCGCAGCAAGCTGTTCCTGCGTCAGACCATATTGCTTGCGCATATCCTTAACATAATTACCACAAGTTTTCATCTCCTAAATTTTTTGCAAAGATACGATTGTTTTTTAAATTACACCCTTTCGGGTATAAAAAAAATACTATTCTGCATAAATACACCCTATCGGGTATAATATTGTAATTCAAATATAAAATATACCCTATCGGGTATAGCGAGCAAAAAAACGGGTACTGAAATCCATTCAGCACCCGTTTCTATTAGGTGTATTTCAGTGTCTTACTTCACCTCCTCGTAGTCGGCGTCTTCAACGGTGTCGTTGGAGGAACCTCCGTTGGATTGCTGACCAGCGCCGGGGTTACCACCCATGTTTCCAGGATTGAATCCTGCGGACGAGCCGTCCGCGTTCCCATTTTGTTGGGCCTGGTACATCTCCTGGCTGGCAGCCTGCCAAGCGGCGTTGATTTTCTCCATGGCGCTGTCAATCTGTCCGACGTTGCGGGCACTGTGGGCGGCCTTCAGCTCGTTAAGGGCGTTCTCGATGGCGCTCTTCTTGTCGGCAGGCAGCTTGTCGCCGTAGTCCTTGAGGTTCTTCTCGCTCTGGAAAATCATGCTGTCGGCAGCGTTGATTTTCTCAATCTCCTCCTTGGCCTTCTTGTCGTCGGCAGCATGAGCCTCGGCTTCGGCCTTCATTCTCTTTATTTCGTCATCCGAAAGTCCCGAAGAGGCTTCGATACGGATGTTCTGGCTCTTGCCAGTGGCCTTGTCCATAGCGCTGACATTGAGGATGCCGTTGGCGTCAATGTCGAAGGTAACCTCAATCTGGGGTACTCCACGTGGTGCTGGCGGAATGCCTGCGAGATGGAAGCGGCCGATGGTCTTGTTGTCGTTGGCCATAGGACGCTCGCCCTGAAGGACATGAATCTCAACCTCAGGCTGGTTGTCGGCAGCGGTCGAGAAGACTTGCGACTTCTTGGTCGGGATGGTGGTGTTGGCGTCGATAAGACGTGTCATCACGCCGCCGAGGGTCTCGATACCAAGCGAAAGAGGTGTGACATCAAGCAAGAGGACATCTTTGACCTCACCTGTGAGGACACCGCCTTGGATGGCTGCGCCGATGGCGACAACCTCGTCGGGATTAACGCCCTTGCTGGGGGTCTTGCCAAAGAATTTCTCTACAATAGCCTGGATGGCGGGGATACGTGTCGATCCGCCGACGAGGATAACCTCATTGATGTCGCTGTTGGTAAGACCTGCATCCTTCATAGCCAAACGGCAAGGTTCGAGTGTGGCCTGGATCAGGTCGTCGCAGAGTTGCTCGAATTTGGCGCGGGTCAGTTTCTTGACCAAGTGCTGCGGCACACCGTCGACAACCGTGATATAAGGCAGGTTGATTTCAGTTTCCTGGCTACTGGAAAGCTCTATCTTGGCTTTCTCGGCAGCCTCTTTCAGACGCTGCATAGCCATGGGGTCTTTGCGAAGGTCGATGCCCTTGTCGCTCTTGAACTCGTCGGCCAGCCAGTTGATGACCTTCAGGTCGAAGTCGTCACCACCCAGATGGGTATTACCATTGGTGCTCTTAACCTCGAAGACACCGTCGCCAAGGTTCAAGATTGAGATATCGAAAGTACCGCCACCAAGGTCGAAGACCGCAACATTCATATCCTGATTCTTCTTGTCAAGACCGTAGGCAAGAGCGGCTGCAGTAGGCTCGTTGACAATACGACGGACTTTCAAGCCTGCAATCTCACCAGCCTCTTTGGTGGCCTGACGCTGACTGTCGTTGAAGTAGGCAGGCACCGTGATGACGGCCTCTGTCACCTCACTTCCGAGGAAGTCCTCAGCGGTCTTCTTCATTTTCTGAAGCACGATGGCGCTGATTTCCTGTGGAGTGTAGAGACGTCCATTGATGTCGACACGAGGTGTGTTGTTGTCGCCACGAACCACCTTGTAAGGCACAGCCTCAATCTCTTTCTGAACACGGTCATAGGTCTCACCCATGAAACGCTTGATAGAGTACACTGTGTTGTGAGGGTTGGTGATGGCCTGACGCTTGGCGGGGTCACCCACCTTGCGGTCGCCGTTCTCCAAGAAACCGACAACCGAAGGAGTTGTACGATTACCTTCGCTGTTCATAATAACAACAGGTTCATTGCCTTCCATGACGCTGACGCAACTGTTGGTTGTTCCTAAGTCTATTCCTATGATTTTTCCCATAATGTGTATTTTTTTTATTTGTTCTTTCTATTTTTTATTATGCAACGAGTCTCTAACTTGCGTTTATACGACTCGCATACCATATCATTATCTACAAATAAAGTGCCAAAAAACGAAGGGAATCCAAAAGTGACATTTTGTCAGCATAAACCATCAAAAAAACTGCCATCCAGTTTGATTTGATGTAATTATTGCAGGTGACAGAATCCGTGTCAGTAGTCATATAATTCCTCACTGAAAAGAGATCTTGGTATGCTTTTTTCTTTTTTTGAGAAAATAAACTCACATCAATTATACTATTTATTGATAATCTGCGTTGTCATATTAACAAAACCACGTGTTATGAAAAAACATTTTTTACTCCTTTCGGTATCAATTCTAAGCGCAACGTTGTTTGCCTCATGTATTGTTTATCACCCGCATAATGTGGACATTCCCCTGCTCAACGAACCTGGCGCGCTGCATGCCGACGCATCGATCTCAATGACAGGTCCTCTCATGGCCGCCCCTGCCATCAATGCCACTGTGGCATACGCTCCTGTAAACATGCTTGCCCTTCAGGCCGCTGCAAGCGTCACCAATATTAATTCATATTATATGCAGGCCGCTGGCGGCACCTACTTCCCGTTCGGTCTCTCGGTACTGGAATGCTATATCGGATTTGGCCACGGCTATTCTATGACAGACACCATCCGCAATCTGAACCACGAGACCCACAGGGTCAAAGGCCCCTACAACATCGTTTTCAGCCAAATCAATTTTGGATGGGCCGATCTTGACGAAGGATGCATAGACGTAGGATTCGGTTTGAAAGGAGGTCTGCTCATTCCCCAATGGGACAAAATAAAGTTGGAGGACGATGGGTCTACAACCCTTGTCGAACGTCACGATCAGCCTCATTTCCTGCTCGAGCCTCAGCTGATGTTCCGCTTTGGTTGGGAGAGATTCAAATTCTCAATCAACACCAGCTATACATTCCTCGCCAGCTGGCCCACAGAAAACAACTACTTCAATTATGAGCGCTTCGGCGTCGGACTTGGCATACATTACGAATTCTGATACCCAATCCAAGATTACATTCAATGAAAAGACTCTTATCTCTTCTGCTATTTGTTCTGCCACTTATGCTTACCGCCGCCACTTTAGACGGTCCTAAGCAGAAAAAAGCCACGAACGACACCGTTGTACCTCAAACCTTCGAATATGTTGTTCGTAACGGCAAGCCCCTCCTACTAGACCTTTACAGACCTTCCAATCCTCGCCCAGACTCGGCATGTGTAATCTACATCTTTGGCGGTGGTTTCGCCACGGGCTCTCGCAACGATGAATATGTGCGCAGTTATTGCCAACTTCTGGCGAAACATGGTTTTACCGCTATTGCCATAGACTACAGATTGCACCTTAAAGAGGTGGACTACGATTCTGTGAACATCTTCAACATGCGGGATGTTTTCAGCGATGCCATAAATTTCGCGGCGGCCGACGCTGCTTCCGCAGTGGCATACATTTGTCGCCATTCTGCGGAATGGGGCATAGCCGAGAAACGCATCATCTTGTGCGGCTGCAGCGCTGGTGCCATCGCCGCATTGCAGCTCGACTACAGCCGCTGCAACTCCTTGCCCCCAACCTACTCACTACCCTCAGGGTGGCAGCCCGCCGCCATAGTGGCATTTGCCGGCGGCGTTTATTCCGACGAGGGCCTTCCAAGCTACAGCAAAAAACCAGCACCGACGTTCTTCCTTCATGGCGACATCGACAAAATAGTGAATTACAAAAAATTCCCTCCCATACTGCGCGAAGGACTTTACGGGGCGAAAAAACTTCATCGTATCTTCGAGAAGGAAGATTATCCACACTGGTTCTTCCGTTTTGAGGGTATCGGCCACGAGGTGGCATCATATCACATGGTAATGTACGACGAATTCGAAGTCTTTGTCAACAAAACCCTAAAGGGGCGTTCCATGCACTATGACGCCGAAATACACGACGACAATCTGCGTCCAACCAAATGGTCGAAAATGAATGTCTTCGACCTTTATAAAGGCGGAAACTAAACGGATTTGGCAATACAGAAACAGATATATAAAGGTCACTTTATGACATAAAAAAAACGTTTTCGTCAGTCTTGGTACTGCGAAAACGTTTCTTTTTTATGTTTTCAGAAATGTCTATTTCATCCTCCAGCCTTTGTCGGTGAGTAGCAATTTGTCGGAACTTTTGTTGGTGCTTCCGTCACCAAAAACAAAGGTTGTTGTGACAACAGCGCTTTTGCCGTCTTCAGCAATTTTCTCGTCGACAATTTCAAAGCTTTTAAGCCCTTTTCTCATATTGTACAAGGATTCGGTCAGTTTAACAAATTCGTCGAGTTGCTTCTCCGTCATTTCCTCATAATCGACTCTGTATTGCAACGCACCTTTAAAATCCCCCTTTTGAAGACAAGTCGCCGATTTCCTCACAGCATCGGAGGGAGTTTCTTTTTTAATTACCTTTGAAGGCGCCGGCTCACTGCCAGTAGATTCTGATGACTGGCCACAGCTGGCCACGGAGATGCCGCATGCCAAGGCAATCGTGAGGATGATAAAAAATTGTTTTTTCATTTTTAGATTAGTTTTAAAGGTTTAATATGTTTTTTACGCTGCAAAGATACTCCCTTTTACCATATCATGCAAAAACCTGTTTGATTTTTTTTATTCAATGACAAATACAACAACATTATTTCAACGTGACAACATGATTTACAATCTATTTACAATCGTTATCATATTATAAAACACTTGTTAAAACAAAAAGACGGGGTCGCTCAACGACCCCGTCTTAACATATTAATATTGGTTTGATACATCAATATTTGAAGAAGCCTTCACCGGTTTTACGACCAAGGAGACCGGCACGGACCATCTTGCGGAGCAGCGGGTGGGGACGATACTTGGGATCACCGAATTCTTTGTAGAGGACTTCCATGATGGCGAGGTTGACATCGTTGCCGATGAGGTCGGCCAAGGCCAGAGGACCCATAGGGTGGTTGGCGCCAAGCATCATGCACTTGTCAATATCCTCGGCGCTGGCAATACCGTCAGCGAGGATACCGCAGGCTTCATTGATCATAGGGATGAGTATGCGGTTGACAACGAAACCGGGGGCTTCCTTCACCTCGACGGGCTGTTTGCCAATAGAAGTGGCAAGGTCAATGACGCACTTGCAGACATCGTCGCTAGTGAGCTGTCCGCGGATTACCTCAACCAGAGCCATACGGTCGGCGGGGTTGAAGAAGTGCATGCCGATGAATTGAGCCGGACGGCTGGTGCATGCAGCGATTTCAGTGATACTGAGTGAAGAGGAATTGGTGGCGAAGATGGCTTCGGGCTTGCATATTTTGTCAAGTTCCATGAAGACATCTTTCTTGAGTTGCATCTCTTCGACAGCAGCCTCGATTACGAGGTCGGCATCGGCGAAGGTAGCATAGTCGGTGGTAGTGGTGATGTTGGCGAGCAGAGCGTCGACGGCCTCCTGGGTCATCTTGCCTTTCTCAACGAGTTTGCCATAACCTTTGGCGATAGAGGCCATAGCCTTGTCAAGGCTGGCCTGGGTGCGGCTTTTCATGACGACGGGCATCTTGGCTGCGAAGGCTTTCACAATACCTTTTGCCATTGTGCCAGTTCCGATAACATAAATTTTCATGATTATATTGTTTTAAGGGTTTTAATGGTTTAAAGGGTAATCTAAACTTTTTATCCTTTCAAGCGAAGCGATCCTTTTTATTTCCCTTGGAATTCGCATTTGCCTTTTTCGAGGAATGCTTTCATGCCGTTCTTTTGGTCCTCGGTGAGGAAGCAGCGACCGAAAATACCATTCTCATAAATGATGGCCTCGTAGACGTCCATATCGTACTCCATATTGATACAGAGTTTGGCGGCTTTTACGGCGAGAGGCGCGTTGGTGGCAATCTGAGTGGCGATTTCCATAGCGCGATTCATCAAGTCAGCCTGAGGCAACACTTCGTTGACTAAACCTATACGCAAAGCCTCGTCGGCTTTGATAGCTTTGCCAGTATATATCAGTTGTTTTGCCATACCCATACCCACCAGACGAGCCAGACGCACAGTGCCACTGAAGCCGGGGATTATTCCCAGTCCAACCTCCGGTTGGCCGAAACGGGCGTTGTCGCTACAGATACGTATGTCGCAAGCCATAGCAAGCTCGCAGCCGCCACCCAGCGCAAAGCCGTTGACAGCGGCAATCACGGGGACATGAAGAGTCTCAATCTTGCGGAAAACAGAGGCTCCTTTGTGCCCGAAAGTCTGACCTTGCAGATTGTTCAAAGTAGCCATCTCGCTTATGTCTGCGCCAGCCACGAATGATTTCTCACCATCCCCTGTGATTATAAGGCAGCGGTATTTGTCGCAGTCGAAATTGTCGCAAAAGTGTTCTATTTCGCCCAAAATCGTGGAATTAAGCGCATTGAGACTCTTGGGAGCACTGATAGTGAGAGTACATATATAACCCTCAGCAGCTATTTTCAAATAATTGTATTCCATTTCCGATTGAATAAATTAAAGGTCAAATGACTTATGATTATTTGATTGTTACTATTATATTATTTACCATTAACAATCTACCAATCAACGAATAATTATATTATTCCTTATTTGGTAGATTGTTGCAAATTTACAAATTATAATTCAACCGACAAAGAAAAATTTTTATCAGTTTGTTTTTCCGGCTTGTTATTGACATTGGTATTAAAAGCCCAACTCAATGCCTATCTCGTGATAGGAACTGGAGGTGTAGAGCGACAGCAGGTTGGCTGTAAGGTTCACGTATCGAAACAGCCCTCGAGGAAAGGTAATTCCAACGCCCATGGTGAGTCGCCATGGGTTAAGTACCGGACGATCGACAGCGAGGGCGCCCATTGATTTGGAGCTGACGAGGCTGTGTGAAGGTGTGACGCTCAAGTTCCAGCCTACATCCTTCATGCTTTTAGATTTGAAGTTGAATGTCAGTGGCAGGTTGGCGTAAAGACCAAACACGTAGAATGGGTCGGAGTAGCTTGTCTGAATGTCGGTTGTCGTTCCATCAATAAAACATACTGATTCGGTACTGTATCTTGTCGCTTCCGACAGATGAGAGTATCCGCTAAGTCCGACACCGAGTTCCAGCCCACGCTGTCCACCCATGGGAATGGAATAGCTGACGCCGATATTTGCCGCAAGCGTGGCATTGGGTGTTACCTGGATGGAAGGCTCGCCATTATTGGAATAAGGATTATTCGAGAGACCGGGGTCGTCGACATTGCCTTTGCCAATTCTGGAAAAGGTGGAGGCTCCGACCGATGCTTTGAAACGCAGGTGGCTGCTTTCGTCTTCAGAAGGGGTGATGACTGTGTTGTCGGCCAATAGTATTGTGTGGTTGTCATACGGATTAATGACAGGCGGTGTGGACTCTTGGGGAGTTGGATCGGCAAGTTGGTTCGTTTCTGTATTTCCAGATGGTAATTCCATTGGGAGTGTAGAAGGTTCCGAAGTTGAATATTCAGGAGATACGTTGTTCTCCCGCTGTGGTGACTCCGTCAAGGGTTGTGAGGTTGTAGGTGTGGTGGCGGGACGCTTTGTGTTGTCGAGGGAGAATTCGGGTGTGTTTTGTTGCAAGGGCGTTGGTTTAAGTACCTGTGGTTGGGTGTGTATGTCTTGTTGCGCCACGACGAATTCCTCCGTCTTTTGCAGCGGCGTCAGCAGATGTAGTGTCCATACGAATACAGCAACAAGCACCACCGTGCATGCCCAAAGGACTCGCTGCCTCTGCCTTCTGGCCATGCCGTGCAGACTATCGGAGAGCTGTTGCTGCTGTCGGCGGTCGGCTCCATATTGTTGCAATATTTTTTCTATGTCGTCCTGTTTCACGGAGTTTGCGTTTTAGATTTTATGTGTTTGATGTATTTTAGGCTTAAACGGATTGGTGTTTTGATATTTCAGATCGTAGCGCAGCGTAGCCACGGCTTAGCATGGTAGTGATATTGGTCTCGCTGAGTCCGGTTTGCTTCGAAATCTCATGAACAGTCATTTGTTTGACATATTTCATTTCGATTAATTGACGCTGTTGAGTCGGCAATGAGGCCACGGCCTGTTCCACCTGTCTATAGCGTTGTTCGGCGTCATATGATTCGTCGTCGTATGGGTTATTGTATATTTCCGCTGCCTCACCCGTGTTTTTTTGTCGGTTTTTGTCCCGTCGCAGCATATCAATGCATAGATTGCGCAACGTTTTCATCGAGAAGCCCTGAGGATCCTTCATCAATCCCAGTCGCCATCGTTTGCGCCACAGACGCACAAAAGTCTCCTGCACGGCGTCGTTGGCAAGGTCGTCGTCACAAAGAATCTTTTCTGCCATACGCCTCATGGCGGGTTGCAGAGAGACAATGTCGTGTATGAACTGATCGGTGTTTATTGTCTGGTGTTGTTTGTTGTTTTACGTTTTGTTGAATGGCAACTTACTCGAAGGTTCGCTCGTAGACGGTGGCAGATTCGGGGTTGCCACAGATAAGGCTTTCTATTTTGAGAATCAGAGTGAACGGACGGACTGGAAGGTTATTTATCTGGAAAGAATTATCGTATAGGCAGATGCAATTGGTGAGCCCCTGCTCGCCCACATGCTCCACGACGGTTACTATGTTGCCGTCTGTTTCCACGGTGGTGGTGATATGGGGTTCGCCGCAGTCGAGCATCATATTATAATGCGTGACCTGCATCGGATTGTCTCCGCCGGGCCAAGAAACTACGATAGAGTCAGTGTTCATAGCCTTTGCAGCCAGTTTGTCGGTGTTGGTGTGGCAGTCCGAAACGCTTACGTTAGAGATGGATGGATTTGCTGTATTGTCCTTATCACAAGCCCAAATCAACGCAATGATGAGGGTGGCAGCAGCCAATATACGTGTCTGTTTCATGGTGAATAGTTTTTTGTTCACTATATAATAACGCACAAACTCATGTAATGTCACATCAAAAGAAAAAAAAATTTTTTGTGACATTACACAGTGTCGTGCGTTATATAGGTGGATAAAAAAAACGCGATACAAAAAACATGAAGAAAATAAGATTTATTTTTCCCGTCATCATGACTTTGACAGCGCTTGTGCTGTCGGGATGCGAAGAGGATGAGTACGTCCAAAATATAGAAAAGGGTAAGTTTGTGGTGTTGGAGGAACCTTATCAGCATCCGTATGCCTCTGATATCACCATCAAAGCCGTCATACTTGTGGAAGGGGAATCTTTGCCACATCGGGGCATAATGATAACGCCGTATTGCATATCGGGGCATATTCCTTCTGGATATAATGCCGGAGACACCACGACAGTGCGTGCCAAGATAAAAGAGATATATCCCAAAGGCGCGACATTTGCGATAGCCGGCAATGTTACTGTTTATAAGTTAAAAGATATAGAAAGGATAAAATGATGAAAAAAATATTTCTTCTTCCACTATCGGCACTTTTACTGTGCCTGCTGTTTTCCGCCTGCAAGAAAGACAACCCAAAACTTCATTTCGACTACGATGGCCCTTGCCATTGCGGTGTGGCGAACCCGCTTGAAGACTTGGAATGGTTGCATAATACTGCTGAGCAGTTTGAGTCGATGCGTGACAAACAATGGGCGAGAATCTTTATCTGCAAATTCGATTCCAGCAAGCAAGGCTTTATTATTGATCCCTGCGTGAATTGTGACGATGCTATGCAGTCATTCTTCGACTGCGAAGGCAATCTGTTGGGGAATCTGGGAGGCATAGCCGGCATACCGATTTCTACCTATAATATCGATCCAGCCAGTGTGAGCGAGATATACCGCAACTATCCAGATACAGCGGCTACGCTTGTCGACAAAAGCTGGCAATTGAAGCGCTTCTTTGACCGTGAGACTCAGACTAGTGAAATTCCCATGCAAGGCAACAATCCCATCCCTTTCTGGCTATACTTTCAAAAAGATGGTACAATTGTGGGAGGCGGCATCAACCAGCTGAATGGCAGTTACGCCCTCTATGAGCAAGACCATATCTATATCAGTATCGGAACCATCACGGAAATATATGACGCCACAGGGTGCGAGGAACGTATGGTCAATGCCTTGAACGACGCCACCATCTGTGATGTATCCTATAATGGAACAACCATGCGTATCTATTACGACATGAATCGCAAGTACATGGATTTCATCCGGGCTCAATAGTCGCAATTTTCCTTTAATCTTTCACAGGATGAGACAAAAATAATGGATCATCCTGTTTTTTATTTAAAAATATACACATGACAAACAGCTATTTACAACATATATTAAAAAAAAATTTTGTCAGATGAAAAAAAGTTTGTTACTTTGCAATACAAAGTTCTTTTAGAAAATTATCAATATGGACAACAACGACGCATTACGCGATATAAAGGATATTAAATCCATGATGGAACGTTCCTCACGTTTTAAGTCCATCAGCGGATGGGGTGTAGCATTGGCTGGACTGATTGCCTTGGCCGCAGCATGGGTTGCCTACAAGATATTCTCTGACGGTACCCTCTTTGGCGACACCCATTATCTTTGGGAGTACAAGACAAGAGTAGCAGTATGGGGATCCTTGATTCTTGTCGTCGTATGCGGATTAATAGTAATGCTATCGTCACTGCTATTGGCTCGCCGCCAAGGAGAAAGGCTTCAAATCGATAAGGCCATGCGCCGCACCATCTTTAATTTCAGCGTGCCACTACTGGCTGGAGGCATACTATGCCTCGCTTTGGTATTGAACGGCTATTACGGACTCACCTCCTCAGTTATGCTGATTTTCTACGGCCTCGCCCTGATCAACTGCCACCACTCCTCTCTTCCCATGCTCGGGACCTTGGGATACCTGGAACTATTGCTGGGATTGATCGACTGCTTCGTGGCAACACACGCCCTGCTGCTCTGGGCCATCGGTTTCGGACTACTTCACCTCGCCTTCGGAATATACCTAATAGCAGCCAACAATCGCACCTGACATCAACATTAGACATTCGTATTATTCTCACAATTCGTGAACAACAAAGAAGAATAATTAGCGGGGTCCAACATCATACATCTTACATCATACATCTTACATCAATCGTGGATCGCCAAATCAAAATATCGGTACTTGGATTGAACAAAGCATTCGAAAGCCGTACCCGCCTCGGTATCATGTCGGTGCTGATGGTCAACGACGACGCTGACTTCACAACTCTAAAGCAACTTCTTGAACTGACCGACGGCAACCTCGCCAGCCACGCCCGCGCACTCGAAGACCAAGGCTATATCAGCTGTGAAAAACGCTTCGTCGGTCGCAAACCCAACACCGTCTACCGCGTAACCCCAAAAGGCCGTGAAGCTTTCAAAGAACATCTTGCCGCTTTGGAACAGTTCGTCAAAGAACAAAAATAATTTTTTTTGGTTTTTAACTTTGAAATACAAAGTTCTTTTTAAATATTAACACAACAATTTATTAATTATGGAACAATTAGTTAACGAACAAAATCAACAGAATGGAAATCAGGTTAGCAATCCATCGGCAAACACATCACGTCGCGAAAATGCAGGCCTCAAACTGGTTATAATCTCTTTGCTATGCCTACTATTACTGATACCATGGTTTTTCATCCGTTACACAATCAGTGAGCGACAGTCGACCGAATCGGCAGCTGAAAGCGAGGTCTTTTCCAAATGGGGTGACCGACAAACAGTGAAAGGTCCCGCCATTCGCGTCGAAGGCGTCAAGGACGAGTCGGACTTCCTACTACTGCCTGAAAATCTCGAAATAGAAAGCAACGCCGGCTGCCGGAGCCTAAACAGAGGCATATATGACTTCACGGTCTACGACGCCACATTGGTGATGAAGGGCAACTTTATCCTACCCCAAAATATGCCTGATGTCCAACGCAAGAGGCTCGAAATAAACTGCTGGAACATGGAGGTTGAGGTCAGCTCGCTGAAAGGACTCACCGAGAACCCTATTGTCAAGATCGACGGTAGAGCCCTCAGTCCCCAAGACATCACCTTCGAAGGTTCGCGACTGATTTGGAAGTGTAACCTTGCATCGTTGCTGGAGAAAGATAACCTCGAGTACGAGATCACACTCAAACTGAGGGGATCAAGCAGCCTGAACTACCTGCCGACGGGCAATACCACCACCGTCAAGATGACGTCTGACTGCCCCACACCTTCGTTCTGCGGCAATTTTCTCCCCACCGAACGCACAGTCAGTGACGACGGCTTCGAAGCCGAATGGAAGGTACTGGCCATCAACCGCAGCTTCTCACAGATTGTCTCGGCCAGCAAATGGCATAGCATGAATACGAATAGCAATTATTACATTGATGGCGACAACTCTTTTGGCGTGACGTTGCGACAGCCCGTGGAGCAATATCAGCAGAACGAACGCGCCGTGAAATATGCCTACCTCATCGTACTGCTGACGTTCGCCATCGTATTCTTCGTCGAGCTGCGCCGCGAAAGCCCTATTCACCCAGTGCAATACTTGCTTGTCGGCATCGCCATCATGCTGTTCTACACCCTTTTGCTATCGTTTTCCGAACATCTGTCGTTCCTCGTGGCATACATCATCGCCACCGTCATGACAGTAACGTTGCTGACATGCTATCTAGGTGGAGTCATGCACAACAGAAAAGTCGGCATGTTGATAGGCGGAGTCCTGGCCGTTTGCTACACCTTTATATATATATTGCTGCAGATTGAGAGCTACGCCTTGCTGGTAGGCAGCATAGGTCTCTTTGTAGTACTCGCTGTAGCCATGTCGGCTTCGCGCAAGGTGGAATGGTATAAAGACAAATAACAGAGAGCAACATGCCTTCTGTCGAAAAGCTAAAAAAGATACGGGCAGTATATTTCATAATTATTTTGCCAGTATCAAAAAAATAACTACTTTTGTTGCGTCGTTTCGAAAGTACGAAACGACGCAACTTATTGTAAATCTAATCCAAAAGCGTATTTGCCTGCGCTCAAAACGGCTCTTCACGAGCCACAGGCTTTTGAACCCTGATGGAAAAGAGAATAGGAACAATAACCATTTTAGTGACCGACCGTAGCCAGGCGGCACAGATTAATCCCATTATTTCGGACTATTCCGACATCATCCTCTGTCGGCAAGGATTACCGTTTCAGCAACGTGCTGTGGCGGTGATATCGCTTATTGTCGAAGGTACTGTCAACCGCATCAATGCCCTCACCGGCACCGTTGGCCGTATTCAAGGAGTGGAATGCAAAGCAGTGATGACCAAAACTAGTTAATAATAATCATTAAATCCATAAAATCCCATGAAACACCAAAATTTTATCGATAGAGACAAACTCTATGGTATGCTCGACAATAACGCTCCTAGCGAGAGCCAGCTTAACGACATCCTCAACAAGGCCCGCAAACTGAAAGGTCTTAACCTCGAGGACGTGGCGAAACTGCTCTGCGTGGAGGATGAAGGCGGAATACAGAAGATTCTCGACACCGCACACTACTGCAAAGAGGAAATCTACGGCAAGCGCCTGGTGCTCTTCGCCCCTATCTATACCGGCAACGCCTGCGTCAACAACTGCGTGTACTGCGGATTCCGCCGCGACAACAAAGCTCTCAAACGCAAAATCCTCACCCTCGATGAAATCGAGACCGAAACACTGCACCTGCTGCGCATGGGTCACAAACGCGCACTGCTTATCTGCGGCGAGAGCCCTCGCAACGACGCCAACTATATGGTCGAGGCTATTCGCCGCACTTATGCCGCCAAGGACGAGAAAGGCAGCACCATTCGCCGTATTAATGTCGAGTTGGCACCAATGAGTGTGGAAGACTACGCCAAACTCAAGGCAGAGAAGATAGGCACCTATGTATGCTTTCAAGAGACCTACGACGAGGTTGAATACGCCAAGTTCCACCCTGCCGGAACCCCCAAAGCCGACTACCTATACCGCCTCACCTGTATGGACCGCGCCATGGAAGGAGGCATTGACGACGTTGGAGTCGGCGCCCTGTTTGGACTCGTCGACTACCGTTTCGAAATCCTCGCCATCATGGAGCACGCGCGCCATCTGGAAGAGGAGTATGGCTGCGGTCCTCACACCGTCAGTTTCCCGCGTATCGAGCCTGCTGAGGGTACTCCTTTTTCACTACCCGAAAATATTCCGCACCCCGTCAGTGACGCCGACTTTATGAAGATAATAGCCATTATCCGAATTGCTATGCCTTACACAGGCATCATCATCAGCACCCGCGAGCGTCCCGAGCTGCGTGACCAGTTGGTTAAATACGGCGTAAGCCAGATCTCGGCCGCTTCTGAGACCAACCCTGGCGGATATGACGAGGATAACAACAGCAACGAGGCAAAACCCTACGAGAAAACCGGCGATACAGGCGCACAGTTCACTCTTGGCGATCACCGTTCGCTCGACGAAGTTATAAGCATGATGATTGACGGCGGCTACATCCCGAGTTTCTGCACGGGCTGCTACCGCAAAGGCCGTGTTGGTGCCGACTTCATGGACCTCGCCAAGCCTGGTCTTATCAAGGAATACTGCAAACCCAATGCCATGTTCACCTTCCGCGAGTACCTTGAGGATTACGCCAGCCCTGAGACCAAGGCAAAAGGTCTGGCTTTGCTGAAACAACTCACACAGACTTTCTCAAAGGAGGAACTGAAGAAAAGAGTTGAAGGCAATCTCTGCAAAATTGGCGAAGGAGAGAGAGACCTATATTTCTAAGCCCTACTTATACCACTTCGAGGATGATTATTGACGGTTCACGATGTTTTTTGCGCTATTTTTGTGATATAAAATCTATTTTTGCAAATAAAATGAAACAAAAGAGACAATAATTCGTAAAGACTATCGTTAACAAAGTTAAATAATTGTTAAAATTATCATAATAGAAGTTAAACTAAAAATCAAAAAAAAATGAAAAAAGTACTTTTAACCCTCGCTTTTGCAGGTCTTGCAATTGCAGCAAACGCTCAGTTCGTAATCAGTGGCCAATTTGGTTTCAACACCAATGGCGGCAATACCCATTATGAGGCAATAGCCCCTATGACTGCAACTGTTGACGTTCCTGCCAACAAAACTATGGACTTCACATTCGCCCCATCGGTTGGCTATATGCTGAACGACAATATGCAGGTCGGAGTTGGTCTCTTCTATTCCATGCAGAGTACCACCAACTATACTGCAGCTCCCTATTTTGCAAATTATGAGGCTTGGAATTTGGACAAACAGTCATTCTTCGGCATTGCTCCCTATTTCCGCTACTATTTTGCAGAGGCTGGTAACTTCAACTTCTTCTGCCAGGCAGAACTTGCTTTCGCTATGATGCCTAAAACTCACTTCCACTATGTCAATACCACACCTGCTCCTACTGGATATGACGATGAAGGCGATGGCAACGTTACTGCCAATGTTATCAGTCTCTCGATTACTCCTGGTGTGAACTACAAATTCAATGACAACTGGTCGGCTGACTGCTACATCGACCTCGCCGGTCTTGCATTTACCCACACTACGATGAAGACCTATGCCGGTTTTGGTGCTACCAATCCTGACGAACTTATCTCTACCGATGTTAACAACACTTTCGGTCTGAATGTTAATGCCGATCCTCAGACGCTTAATGCCCACTTCGGCAACTTCCGCCTTGGTGTCAACTTCCACTTCTAGGATTTTATAAAACCCTAATAATAAAGAGCGTCTCCATAATCAAGGAGACGCTCTTTTTATGTTCTATTATTTCAGACGTCTATTGCAATATCACCATTATTCTGCGTATTCTTTTTGTTTCAAATACGGCAAATTGCATTTCAGACATACAAAATGACGTTTTAAAGTCACAATCCCTCTATAATTAAAAAACAATCAATACCTTTGCAATTGAAAAAAGATTGTTTTGTTGAATTCATAATGGTGTTGCATATCCTTGGGAAAGGATATGCTTTTTTGTTGCATTTGTATGTTATTATTGCTGGCGCGATGCCGAGATGAGTTTCACCAGTTCGTCCACTGCGTCAGCCTGATCTATATTTCGTTTCACAACCTGACGTCCTTTGTAAAGGGTTATTTTGCCTTCACCACTTCCAACATAACCATAGTCGGCATCGGCCATCTCGCCGGGGCCGTTGACAATGCAGCCCATCACACCTATCTTAACCCCTGTGAATTGTGCCGTCGCAGCCTTGATACGTTGCAGAGCTTCCTGTATGTTGTATTGAGTGCGACCACATGAAGGGCATGCTATGTATTCAGGTTGGGTTATGCGCACTCCTGCGGCCTGAAGTATGTCGTAGGCAACAGGGATCTCAGCTTCTGGGTCTTCGGTAAGCGACACACGTATGGTGTCTCCTATTCCGTCAAGTAGCAGAGAGCCGATACCAATGGCACTTTTAAGTCTGCCCTGCATGGCGTCGCCGGCCTCGGTAACGCCCAAGTGTATCGGGTAGTCCATGCCCATTCCCTGCATCTTATTAACGAAAAGTCTGGTACTGTCAATCATCACTTTGACATTGGATGCTTTCATGGAAAAGACAAGGTCGTGGAAATCCTGCTGGCGGCAGACCTCGGCGAACTCGATGGCCGACTGCGCCATGCCCTCTGGTGTGTTGCCGTAGCGGCTCATGATGCGCTCCGACAGCGAGCCATGGTTGGTGCCGATACGCATAGCCGTGTGGTGCGCCTTGCAAATCTCAATCAATGAGGACATTCTCTCCCCTATCCTTTTAAGCTCATCCTGATACTCCTGCTCAGTGAATTCCAGCTTGCCAGTGTTGCGGTCGGTGTAGTTGCCTGGGTTGACGCGCACCTTCTCCACCAGCGTGGCGGCCACTTCAGCGGCCTTGGGGTTGAAGTGGATGTCGGCCACCAGCGGCACCTCGCAGCCACGACGCATAAGTTCCTCCTTGATGCGGCCTAGGTTCTCGGCGGCTTTCACATCAGGTGCGGTGATGCGCACCAGCTCGCAGCCGGCGTCGACCATTCTCAGTGTCTGTTCCACGGTGGCCTTGGTATCCATCGTGTCGGTGTTTGTCATGCTCTGCACGCGGACGGGTGCTCCCCCGCCCAGCGTCAGGTTGCCTATCTTGATTTGTCTGCTCATTGATTATATTTTTTTTGTGTAATCCCAAATCGCGTTCGACGGGTTACCATTCTCGTACTTGACATGGATGGTTTGACCGACATGCAGTTTTTTGAGTATCTTGGATTTCTGACATAAATCGCCCGTATACACAGAATCCCCCACACGGTATTCGTAATAGACAGGTGTACCCAAACGGTAGATGGGCTTACCAAACCCGGTGATGACCGCCTCGGTCTCAACAGGATCCTTGTTCACACGGTGGCGTTGTATCAGATTGTAGGTGATTTTGCACGGAATCCATATTAGCAAACCCACAACGACAATCAAGCACAGCCATTGCCAGCCGTCCTTAATCCTTTCTAAGACGGTTTTCGGGGTACGCTTCTTGCGCTCCGTCGGGCTCGGGTAATTGGGCTTGCGGTTTATGTTGTGCGACATCGATTGTCTTTTGTTATACTATCTGAAATATACTTCAGTGGCTCCGACGCCGAATTTGGACATGGGGGCATCAAAGAAATGGATGTTGTCATACTGTTTCAGCTCTTTGAGAATCTCGTCCTTCAGGATGCCTTTGCCGACACCGTGTATGAATGTGACCTTCTTCATCTTGTTGGCGAAGGCGTGGTTCATGCAAAGACGGAAATAGTGCATCTGTATCTCAAAGGCTTCATGAGCCGTTAAATCACCAGGGTGTTCGGAAAGCATGTCGATATGGAGGTCGACCTCAGCCTCGCCAGGGGAAACGGTGTGCTGCAGCAGAATGTTATCGCTAAGTGTGGTGCTGTTATGCTGCTGCACATTGCTGAGTTGTTTTTTCAGCTTTGCTATCTGGTCCTTTAAATTCGCGATTTGGTTTTTGAGTTGTTTTATTTCATCCTCAGGGGAGAGAGGAACAGCTTTTTTCAGTGCCTCAGCAACTTTCGAGGTGGAGTCGAATACTGATGGTATCTCCTTCCCTTTGCCTTTAAGATGCTCCTCCATCTTGGAGTTAAACATTTTTGCGGCACCCTGCTGGTCGGCCATACGAATCAGTTCCTCGGGTTGCATGGGGATATCGAAGCCACTGTCATCCTCGACAAAAATAAAGTCGTCGGTTATCTTGGTGACGATACCGCCACCTATCTGGTTAAGGAATTTAACTTTGTCTCCTATCTCGAATTTTGATTTCATGATGAGTGATATAATAAATGACGTTTGAAAAGCTTAAAAAACATCAAAGAATTTCGTCGGCCAGCACCGCAAAGTCGATGCCATCGAAGTTGCCGCTTGACATCATTAAAAGGTTTCTATTCTCCTTGGCCTGAAATAATGCTTTAACAGCGACGAGCATCTTTTTACTGTCGGTAAAGACCTCTACATTCCCACCAAATGCTTTGCCGACCTCATCAGGGTCTAGGGGAGGTAGTTTTTTGAGTTGTAGAGCATGCTGGCTAAAGTAAACATATCGCACGTCGGCCTCGTCCATTGTGCCTCGATACTGTTGCAGGAATTCCTGAGTCAACGAGCTGAAGGTGTGCAGTTCCATACAGGCCACCAAAGTACGGTCTGGGTACTGTTCACGCATAGCGTGTATAGTGGCGCGGAGCTTGGATGGAGCATGGGCAAAATCTTTGTAAACAGCACAGGTGCCGTTTTTTTTCACCAGTTCCAATCGCTTCGAGGCGCCCCCGAAGGTGCTGATAGCCTCATCAAACTGATTGTCTTTCACTCCCACTTGGCGGCATGCCAACCGCGCCGCGGTGAGGTTTAGCAAGTTGTGGTGTCCAAAGACCTGCAACGGTGTTTTACCATTACCAGACAACAGATAGGTCACACCATCCTCTACGACATGATCTGGGCAAACATATGGCAACTTGTTAATATCGGTGCGCTGATTTTCGACTGCCACGCGATGCACTTCGGCGTCCTCATCACAGTATATCAGCGTTCCTTGCGGCTCTATGAGGTTGATGAATTTGTCAAACTGCTCGCGATAGATGTCAAATGTAGGAAACACATTGATATGATCCCACTCTATGCCTGTAATGATGGCAACATTGGGGTGATAGAGATGGAATTTGGGCCTACGGTCGATGGGCGAGGTAAGATATTCGTCACCCTCGATAACCATAACTTTTGCGGTATGGCTCAGGCGCACCATTACGTCAAAACCCTTCAGTTGCGCGCCAACCATATAGTCGGCCTCAATACCACAATGCTGTAAAACATGCAGTATCATCGCCGTGGTGGTTGTCTTGCCGTGACTGCCGCCGACAACAATGCGCAGTTTGTCTTTCGACTGCTCGTAAAGGTATTCGGGATAACTGTATATTTTCAATCCCAATTCCTGTGCACGCAGCAACTCGGGGTTGTCTATACGGGCATGCATTCCCAGTACCACAGCGTCAAGGTCTGGTGTGATACGTTCGGGATGCCAGCCTTCGCTTTCTGGAAGAAGGCCCGCGTTGGCAAGACGAGTTCGTGCAGGGTCGAAAATCTCGTCATCAGAACCAGTTACGGTATATCCTTTTTGATGAAGAGCCAAAGCTAAGTTATGCATGGCGCTGCCGCCTATGGCAATAAAATGAACTTTCATGATAGAGGGTTATAAGGGTTATAAGGTAATTTCGAATTTTGAATAGTGAATTTCGAATTTTCATGGGTCACTAATCACACATCACAGGTCACTGGTCACATATCACATGTCACAATTTTCAATTTTCAACTTTCAATTTTCAATTTTCTTAAACGTTATGTTGTAAAAATAATTTTGTCATATGAAAGAAAAATGTTAATTTTGCACATCGAAACACAATTCAATCATGGCAAACAGACAAATAATCAACGGAAACCGTATCTCATCAGATAATATTGGACATTTAAGTGAAAATGAGATATTTGTATTTGGAAGCAATATCCAGGGCATGCATGGTGGTGGAGCCGCATGGTATGCCCACAAAAACTTTGGCGCCGAATGGGGCGTTGGCGAAGGCTTGACGGGTCGTACCTATGCTTTGCCCACAATGGAGGGCGTCGCATCGCTGAAGCGTGCCGTGGATAATTTCACCGCCTGTGCGCGCCAGCATCCCGAGCTCACTTTTCTTGTCACCGCGGTAGGCTGCGGCATAGCTGGATACAAACCACAAGAGGTCGCGCCCTTGTTCCGTGAATCCCTCAGCATGGAGAATGTTTATTTGCCCAAAGTCTTTATCGAGGAATTGAAGAAATAGCAGTTTCCCCTACAGATAGAAAAAAGGGACTAGCATGCTAGTCCCTTTTTATCTATTTTAGAGATTAAGTCAAATCAAGCGTTGGAATCACCGGCGGCGATACGGGCTCGCTTGCGTTCTATCTCGTCGAGTATTATCTTGCGTATACGCAGATGAGTCGGGGTAATTTCCAGATACTCGTCGTCACGGATGTATTCCATAGCCTCTTCAAGACTGAATTTTATTGCCGGAGAGCATGTTGACTTCTCGTCAGCGCTTTTGGTTCGCATATTGGTAAGGTTCTTGGCGGTGACGACATTGATAACAATGTCATTGCCCGGACGCAGGCTCTCGCCGATAACCTCTCCAGCGTACACCTGGTCCCCAGGTTCGATAAAGAAAGGTCCTCTGTCTTGAAGCTTGCTGATACTGTATGCTGTAGCCTCACCGGTTTCTTTGGCGATAAGGGCTCCGTATTTGTGGTCGTCGATATCGCCCTTCCATGGTTGGAACTCCAGGAAGCGGCTGGCGATAACAGCCTCGCCGTTGGTGGCTGTCAAGAGGGTGTTGCGAAGGCCGATGATGCCTCGGCTTGGGATAGTGAATTCGAGTTGAACACGGTCACCCTTGGTCTCGATAGTGCCCATCTCGCCTTTGCGGCGTGTGACAACATCAATAACTTTGCTGCTGAATTCCTCGGGGACAAGAACGGTAAGTTGTTCTATAGGTTCACATTTCTGTCCGTCTATCTCTTTGATAATAACCTTTGGCTGGCCTACCTGAAGCTCATAGCCCTCACGACGCATAGTCTCAATAAGAATAGAAAGGTGTAGTATGCCACGACCGAAGACGAGGAGCGAATCGGGCGACGATGTCTCCTCGATACGCATAGCCAGATTCTTCTCAAGCTCGTGATAGAGACGCTCGCGAATGTGGCGGCTGGTGACATACTTACCCTCTTTGCCGAAGAAAGGCGAGTTGTTGATAGTGAACAGCATGCTCATGGTTGGCTCGTCGACCTTGATGGGAGGCAACGGCTCTGGGTTTTCAGCGTCGCAGATAGTGTCCCCGATCTCAAACATGATGTTTTTGTCAAGATCGAGCAGCACAGCGCATATTTCGCCAGCCTCAACGACGTTTTTGGTGCGTTCTTTGCCGAGACCCTCAAAGGTGTAGAGCTCTTTTATGCGGCTCATAATATGTGTCTGGTCACGCTTTACAAGACAAATAGGCTGTCCCGCCTGAAGTGTGCCTCGGTTGAGACGGCCGACGGCGATACGACCGAGGTAGCTGCTATAGTCGAGCGAGGAAAGCATCATCTGGGTGTTACCCTCCACAACTTTGGGGTGAGGGATATACTTGATGATAAGATCCATGAGGTAGCTGATATCCTCGGTGGAAGTGTTCCAGTCGGCGCCCATCCATCCCTGTTTGGCACTGCCATAGGCTGTGGGGAAATCGAGCTGGTCGTTGTTGGCGCCGAGGTTGAACATAAGATCGAACACAGCCTCTTGGGTGGCCTCGGGGTCACAGTTGGGTTTGTCGACTTTGTTCACGACGACGATAGGTTTGAGTCCCAGTTCGATGGCTTTCTGAAGCACAAAACGGGTTTGAGGCATAGGACCTTCGAAAGCGTCGACAACAAGGAGGACGCCGTCGGCCATATTGAGCACACGCTCCACCTCTCCGCCAAAATCGCTGTGGCCCGGAGTGTCTATGATGTTTATTTTATAGTCTTTGTATCGGACGCTGACGTTCTTTGAGAGGATAGTGATACCACGCTCACGTTCTAGGTCGTTGTTGTCGAGGATAAGGTCGCCGGTTTCCTGGTTCTCACGAAAGAGTTTTGCCTGATGGAGCATTCTGTCCACCAAGGTTGTTTTGCCGTGGTCGACGTGTGCTATGATGGCTACATTACGTATGTTTTGCATTTTTGGTCTATCGTTTTTCGTCTACGTTTTTCAGCGTACTTGTATCGGTTTGATGTGTTCGTGGAGGTAAGCTCTGAGGTTCTCGATGTCAATGCGCTCCTGTTTCATGGTATCGCGTTCGCGCACTGTGACACCTTTTCCCTCAAGGGTGTCGTTGTCGACGGTGATGCAGAAAGGAGTGCCGATAGCGTCCTGACGGCGGTAGCGACGACCGATGGCGTCTTTCTCGTCATATTGAAGCATGAAGTCATACTTGAGGGCATCCATGATCTCACGGGCTTTTTCCGGAAGACCATCCTTTTTCACCAGCGGCAATATCGCGGCTTTGTAGGGTGCCAGCACCGGAGGCAGGCTCAACAGGGTGCGTGTGCTGCCATCCTCGAGGGTCTCCTCTTTCAGCGCATGGCTGAAGATAGCCAGAAAAGTACGGTCAACACCTATAGAGGTCTCTATGACATAGGGAGTATAGTTCTCGTTCAGCTCGCTATCGAAGTATTGAAGCTTTTTGCCGCTGAACTCGCTATGACGAGAGAGGTCGAAATCGGTGCGGCTGTGTATGCCCTCCAGCTCTTTGAAGCCGAAGGGGAACTCAAACTCAATGTCGGTGGCGGCGTTGGCATAGTGAGCCAGTTTCTCGTGGTCGTGGAAACGGTATTTTTCGGCTGGGATGCCGAGGGCAAGGTGCCAGTTCAGACGCTCCTTTTTCCAGTGTTTGAACCATTCCAGCTCGGTGCCGGGGCGCACAAAAAACTGCATCTCCATCTGCTCGAACTCACGCATACGGAAGATGAACTGGCGGGCGACAATCTCGTTGCGGAAAGCCTTGCCTATCTGAGCTATACCGAAAGGTATTTTCATGCGGCCGCTTTTCTGGACGTTGAGGAAGTTGACAAAGATACCCTGTGCGGTCTCGGGACGCAGGTATAGAGTGTCGTTCTCCCCTTCTACGCTACCCATCTTAGTGGCGAACATAAGGTTGAATTGACGCACGTCGGTCCAGTTACGGGTGCCGCTGATGGGGCATACAATGCCCAGATCAAGGATAAGCTGCTTGAGCCCGGCGAGGTCATTGGCGTTCATGAGCTCGGCATATTTCCCGTGAATTTCGTCAATCTGTTTCTGGTGCTCAAGGACACGGGGATTGGTCGAGACAAACTGATCAAGATTGAAGGCGTCGCCGAAACGCTTGTGGGCCTTCTCACACTCCTTCTTAATCTTCTCCTCTATTTTAGCGATATGATCCTCAATCAGGACATCGGCGCGATAACGCTTCTTACTGTCTTTATTGTCAATGAGAGGGTCGTTGAAAGCGTCGACATGGCCTGAGGCTTTCCATATTTTGGGATGCATGAAAATGGCGGAGTCGATACCCACTATATTCTCATGGTATTGAACCATGGCTTTCCACCAGTATTGTTTGATATTGTTTTTCAACTCAGTGCCAAGCTGACCATAGTCGTAAACAGCGCCGAGACCATCGTAAATCTCGCTGGAAGGGAAAATGAAGCCATACTCTTTGGCGTGAGAAACTACTTTTTTGAATATATCTTCCTGATTTGCCATAATTTATATAATTATTTCTTTTTTCAAAATGTAGACAAAATTACGATTTTTTTATTGACTAAAGGAAAAAAATGTATCTTTGTATTTTGTTGTCACAAGCAACAACAATTGTAAAGAATAATAATTTAATAACTTATACTAAAAATGAGAAAGTTTTTTTCTACTGTAAGTTTGTTTTTTGCCTTGGCGATAGCGACTGTCGCCAACGCACAGATTAGTCATGGTGGCGCCCCACTGTTCAACAACAACTCAACCAAGGTTTCGGTGAACACATGCTATTTGCCCACCATCGACAATGAGAAATATCTGGCAGAGGACATCAACTCTGTTAAAGGTGGAAGCCCTATGCGAGTCAGTGTGGGTCAGCAAAAAGAGATCGACGTGATAAAAAGCGCCACGAAGAGCGAGGACGCCAACGGCAACCATTATCTGCTGGCGGTGCAATCGCCCGGAGCCAAATTTGTGACATTGGATTTCTCATCCTTTGACCTCCCCGAAGGAGCCACCCTTTTTGTCTACGACCAGAGTGGCGAGTTTGTGTTAGGCTCGTTCAACAAAAACGACGTCAAGGAAGACGGCCGGTTCTACACACAGGCGATACCTGGCAGCACAGCGTATATTGAATACAATGTACCCGCTGGCGTGGAGCCCGGAACCCTTGTCATCAGCAATGTAGGCCATGGCTATAAAGACATTTTCCAAATGATAGGCAACACCTACGATGACGCCATCCAGGCCGCCAAAGGTCCTCACGGCACCGCCGAGGGATCGTGCCATATCAATGTTGCATGCTCGGCAGCGGACGATTGGCGCAACCAGGTCCGTTCTGTTGTCGCCATTGAGATCAGGGCTAACACAAACGGAGGCCAGCTTTCATTTATGTGCTCTGGAGCACTCATCAATAACACCAACCAAGACAGAACCCCCTATGTCCTTTCAGCCTTCCACTGCCAGGACGAAGATGCCATGTTGGGCGATTTACAACAGAGATATCCCAACCTTACACTTAACGGTTTGGATTTTGTCTTCTATTTCCTGTATCAGACCAGCACCTGTTCCGCCACTGTTGGATCGAGCAACAAGTCGGTCACCGGAGCCCAGACAATGGCGAAATACAGCTATAACGGAGGTTCCGACTTCCTGCTTCTGCGTCTAAGCAGCAACATCCCCGACACCTACAAGCCCTATTACGCCGGTTGGGACCGCAACAATGTGGCCACAGCCACCGCAGGCGCCTGCATACATCACCCCGGTGGCGACTTCAAAAAAATCTCTATACCCAAGACCGTGAAGCGCCTGTCAGGAAGCTATAACAAATTCTGGGAGGTGGCTTGGTACACCGGCAGCAGCAACAAAGGCGTCACCGAGCAAGGCTCGTCGGGCAGCCCTCTTTTCAATGCCGACAAACGCATCATAGGTCAGCTCTATGCCGGTTCCAGCGCTTGCAACTATATGTCTGGCACCGACCTTTACGGCCGCGTTTACAACTCATGGACCGGCGGTGGCGCCACAACAAACAGTCTCTCATCATGGCTCGACCCCGCCAACACAGGTGTGATGGTTCTTGACGGTCTCGACTACCCCGGCTCCACCGCGGCGATAAACAGCGTGGACAACAAGCCCGTCGATATGACCATCTACCCCAACCCCAGCAACGGCAACGTACGTTTCGACGTCAACGAGATCGGAATGGCTAATTACAAAGTCTTCGACATTGCGGGACGCTGTGTGAAAGAGGGATATACCGTTTTGACAGCCACAGCTCAGGCTCTGGATCTTTCCTCCCTCGACAACGGCACCTATATCCTCAACCTCTACACCTCATCCAACAGCTATACCGGCAAAATAATCATCAAAAAATAACCCAAGAGGTGTTTTGTGAATGGTGAATTTTGAATTCATCATTGTGAGTCGCTTTGCGAGAAATCTTTCAAATATTATTATTAGTGTTGCGTTAATTTTTGTTTAATCTTTATAAATTATTAATATTTAATATAATACAAGAGTTCTTTGATTTTTTGATTTGAAATAGGTTCGTAATTTTGCAGCCTCAAAAACTGCAATGTTATGAATGCTGGAAAG
>JAGCZH010000031.1 GCA_017960475.1 Bacteroidales bacterium
CCTAACTCCCTGGAAACATGACCTGCACTGTACCCTCTTTGGCACATCCCGACGGCTTGTATCCGTTCCTCTATCGTGTGTCTTTTCCTCATAATAAAACCCCGAAAGTTTTTTGTCCAACTTTCGGGGTTCATTACAAAAGTGACACCCTTTTTCATTTTTCTGTGAAGGAGCATTAGGTATGACCAAAATTTTTGGCACCAGCCCTATAGGAACATTGTCATAAACACAGGCAACAGTGTCGTTGGCCCGTCCTTCCGGAAATCCTTGGTATAGATAAGATACCTTTCTCCAACTCGTGAAGAATATTTCTCACAAAAGGCATCAAGAGACTTGTGAGTGCTGTATCCCGAAGATTTCACCTCAATGGGGTATAGTTTGGAGCCTTTCGACAACAAAAAGTCTATTTCATAGTTGTGGGTTGCATCTCTGGGCCAAGAGTAATAAAACAGTTTGTTGCCAGATGCAGCAAGCACCTGTGCTATCATATTCTCATAGATGTAGCCAAGATTGGTGCTGAGTTTGTCGTATAGCAACTTTTGATAAATGTCGTTCTCAGTATAGTCTTTGTCCCCAAAGGCAAGCGTGACAAACAAGCCAGTGTCAGCACAGAAGATTTTGTACTTTGAGAGCTCCTTCGTGAGCGACATACCCACGTTGGGGTCGTTGGAATGGTATGAGAAAAGCGTGGTCTTGCTGTCTTCTAAGTTTTTCATCATTTCCATCATTTTGTCCCCATCCACATTGCCGAGAATGGAATAAGGTTTATAACGATTACCCGTCTGGCTTAGTTGTGACGGTATCTCCATATAAAGCGTTTCCAGTCGTCCTGTTGGGTCAAGTTTCTGAAAGTCGTCACGGTAAATCTGAATAATCCCACGCTTGGCCGAATCAACCAAGCTGAAGTTGTTTGTCTCAATGTAGGTGCTGACGGCCTGGGGCATACCGCCAATGAGCATATAAAGCCTGAAATCACGGATTTTGTCACGGAACGACTGCTCGAGGGGTAGTTTTTTTTCGTAGAAGGTTCGGAGCAGTGGTACGGAAGCTTCGTCTCCCATAGCCCAACGGAATTCCTCGTAATCCATAGGATGGAGTGTTACCCGTTCTTCCTCACTTGGGAGTGTGATGTTTTTTGTGTTCTTCTTGATGCTGATAAGCGAACCGGTTTCGATATAATCGTATCGGCCGTCTTTCACCAAATACTTGATGGCTTGACGGGCAAGGGGGCAGTTCTGTACTTCATCGAAGATGATAACTGACTTACGTTTTTTCAAGACCACATTGTACAGCGACTGTAGCTGCAAAAAGATAAAGTCCAAATTCATCAGATTATCAAACAAAGACTTCACCTCCGCTGATGCCTCGTTGAAATCAATGAGAATGTATGATTCATACTCGTTTTTGGCAAATTGTTCAACCAATGTCGATTTCCCCACACGCCGTGCTCCTTCAATCAAAATGGCAGTCTTTCCATCACGAACTCGCTTCCATTCGAGCAATCTTTCATACAGTTTTCTTTTGAAAATCAGATTCATATCAATATAAGCATTATTACTGTTTCAGATGCAAAAATAGACTTTTCATTTTATTTACACAAATTTATTTGTTGAAAATATGTAAAAATACAAAAATTTATTGTAGCTATTTATTTGAAAATACCAAAATTTCTTAGGGTGGATTAATCATTAATTACCATTTTTTCAAGAAAGTTTCAAGACAGTTGTTTGGAACAGGACGCCAAACCATCACCAAAAATCTGAAAAACATTTATGAAATCGGCGAACTAGAACGCATTTCAACTAGTTCCATTTTGGAACTACTTCAACCCGAAGGCGGACGAATGGTGATGTATCGGCGCTTCATCGAAGGACCTCGGTAAGCGTTGGTTCTCCTTCAAAAAGATGGAGATGTCGGCAAAAGAACTGCTGGGAAATGTGAAATAAAGGGTTGCGAATATGTTGGCCACATTTTGGCCATATCTTGTGTTCATTAGCAGTTATTGGTGCATTATTTGAACATAACAAATATCGTAACTAACAAAATAACAAATTCTTATGCATATCAAGAAATAACTTAGGCGTTCCTGTTCCGGGCACTATAGCAAGTCTGATGACTTGCTTTTTTTATGCCCTTCATAGTCCTTTATTTTGAGCCGTTGCCTCCCGTTGGTCGGCGACAGCACAAGTCCCGTTTGCTCTTCTTCGGTCGCAGGCCTTCGGCAGCCTCATCAAGTTGACTCGCTACATGTTTTTTTTATTCATCGGTGCTCGCAGGCGTTGCCACGGCAGGCTTCGTCACGGTACATTAGAGAGATCTTGCAAACAACTCAAAATGAATGGGAATGCAAAATTCTTCTTTTTTCTTTCATTTTTTTCGTATCTTTGCATTTTCAAAAAAAGAGAGTTAACCATGAGCAAAACTATCATCACCATCAACCGCGAATGCGGGAGTGGCGGCAGGGACATTGCTCGCCGCCTGGGAGAAATACTCGGACTGAAGGTCTACGACAAGGTCATCCTCGATGCCATCTGCGAGAAATACAAGCTCGACAAGGATGAAATCTTGCGCATCAAAAGCAAGAAGTTCAACCTGTGGGACGACATATGCCAGTTCTACAGCCAGTTCGACACCATTGGCAGCAATTACCAGACGGAGAACAGAAAGATTTCCTCGCGCGAACTATACTATGCCGAGTCACAGATTATGCGCAACATGGCCGAGCAGGAGAGCTGCATCATCGTGGGTCGTGCCGGCTTTCACATCTTCAAAGACAACCCCGACGCAATACATATCTTCCTTATTGCCGACCGCGACCTCCGCATCCGGCGCATTGCTGAGCGCGAGGCCCTCGACGAGAAGTCCGCAGCCAAGTATGTCGATGAGACCGACAATGCCCGCGAGAATTTCACCAAGAGCTTCGCAGGGGTGTCACGCTACGATGTCCACAACTACGACATCGTTTTCAACGTCAGCCGCTTCACACCCGAGGAGGTGGCTACTTTCCTCGCTGAGAATCTAAGGAAGAGGGTAGAGGAATAATGAATATCAGCAACTATTGAAATAGTTATTTGGTCGACAAAGCCTACTGGCTGACGCTGGTTAGTGTAACGCTTACGGCATTGAATGAAAAAGAGATCAAATTGATGATGAAATATGTGTTAGAATATGAATTAGATCGTCCTGTTGACAAATGATAGCCAACACATAATTTTATAAAAAACATTTTGATTATAGGTATTCTTATCCGTGGATAAATAATACCCAAATAAAGCATATTATGGGAGTCTTAAAGAATCTGACAGAAGAGTATTTTGGCGACAAGGTACGAGAAGAAGATGTGATTTTCAGCTACGACATTGACGAAAAGTGTCCTCCTAAATATGAGCTAGAACCTGATGCAGAGGCATTCTTACGGGGATTGGCTGAGCATCGGCTGTTTCTTGACAAGTCCCTGTCGTTCCAAATCAATGACCTTCAGCGGCACACTAGATTGATGCTCAGTGGAAAGTGGATAGACCGATTTGAATTTCCACCCACCGACCAACTGAAAGAAGAAATCGAGGAGCTGGACAAGCTGATAAAGAGTCTTGAGGACAGATTGAGTCAGGCCAAAAAGGAGAACCGGAATCTGGAAGAGATGCTTAGTGTGTGCAAAGGACAGCGGAAAGAGCTGGAGAAGGCATTAGGTAGTACAGAGGCGAGACCTTATCTGGGTATGTATTATTACGATGACGATGAGTGCGTCATTACGTTATTTGTGGATGTTATTGAGTCTATCACCGCTGGCCTTGACGAAATGAAGCTTCTGATGGGGCAGGTGCTGCTCCACGAATATTTCCATTCGTTCTATCATCATGTGGGTGTTGGAACCAGAGACCTTTTGAGATGTGTGGAAGAGCCGATGGCTGAATATGGCAGCTTGATGGTTTTGGACAGCGTGGCTTCATCTAATTCCACGATAGCGTCAACGGCCAAGGAGGCTCTTGATTACGCCAAAAAAATCGTTGAGGAAAAACAATCCTGCATAGGTCGGATTGCCGCCTATGGGTTCGGAGCCTATCTCTACGAATTTCACAAGAATGACTATAGGAGCCTGATAGCCAAATATGCAAATGCATCTCTTCTGCTGGATAAACAGAGCAATAGTGCTTTGGAGTACAAGTATCTGCTCTATCCAAAGTATCCCGCCCCTTGGGATGAAGATATTACATATAAAAAACGGAAAGCGTTATTGAATGTTGATGGAGTCTGTCTATCACGGAAAGATACAAATGCAGGCAAGAGAACTTTCCAGATAGAGCACACCGTTACCACCACCTCATACTATTTTGTTGAGGCTGGTTCGAATGAAGAAGCAGAATCTCTATATAGGGAAGGGAAAGCCGAAATGGAATGGAAAGATAAGGATGAAGATTTGGAGATTACCAAACGGGACGACGACTAAAACTCAAGCATAAATGTATATTTCTAAATAAAGATTCTCAACCAGACACGCTGTCCGATGTATATCCCGGATTCTTATAAGGGAGGTTTAAATGTTGCAGGAGTGGGCTTCTCTGATAATCTTTTCCCTCACCTCGTCATTCTCAATGAACTCTTTGACGCGTTTGCTGTAGATTGACTCAGAGGTGAAGCTGTCGTACACTTCTTTTACCTGCTCAAGCTCCATCTCGGGCATCATTGTGCTGAGCAGATAGTGTGCCAGATAGCTGTCGGGGTGGCTGCGGATATATTCTATATTGTTTTCGGTATATGCGTAATAGAGCGTCATCATCTGCTCATTGAGTTCTGCGCCTTTGACGGTGTCACCTTCGGCGTAGGCAGTAATCACCTCGGCGGAGAGAGCCATGATTTTGTCTTCAAATTGTGTGAGGTTTTTCTGATGGTAAGCGTTCAACTCATTCAATGTCGGGCAGCCTTCGCAGATCCAGTGCGGCATGTCGTTCAAGTCGCCCGTGATTGTGGCATTTTGGTTCTCCGTAAAGAAGGGCATGATGCCGCATTTGTCATTGGGAGAGAACTTGATGAAGTAGGTAATCTGTGGGTCGTCGAAACCTGCCTTTAACACAGCATGTTCTCCGACAAAGACGGTGCTGTCGACGAATGTTTCGGTTCCATTGACATCCTTAAAGAGATAGACACTCTTGCCGTCGGCATTGCTGAGGTTGAGCGTCACCTCAAACTGTTTTGTTTTGTTGCAGCCACAAAGCAAAAACATTGTGGCGAAGATTGTAAAAACGATTTTTTTCATGATATGGTTATTATGTTTTTAATGTTCGACAATCGATGAATTGACCATGTTGTATAAGATGATACCATAGTATATCAGTTAATAATCTAAAAGTATACCATTAAAAAAGTGTTGCAAAGGTACAAAAAGTTCTTTTAACATTGTTTTTTTCGATTTTTTTTTTGTTTTCTTAAATTGTTAGGAACTTTAATCAGGTGGGATTTGGATATAATGCCTGTCAACGAGGGTGGATCAGAGGAGATGGAATTGGTACATGTGCTATCTCTCCTTTAGGAGTCAACCTTTTCATGAAAGTCGTCAAATGGTACCGCAAAGCTGCTGAGAAGGGCAATGTTGAAGCTCAAAGAATCCTCGGCGCTTGTTATGATGATGGCGATGGTGTGGAAAAATCCCCCAAGGATGCTGTCTATTGGTATCGCAAGGCCGCCGAACAGGGCGATTCCGAAGCCGAAAACTCGCTAGGAAGTTGTTATGGGAAAGGCGAAGGCGTGGAACAGTCCTACGATATGGCTATCTATTGGTACAAAAAGTCTGCCGCACAAGGCCACGTCATGGCACAGTACAACCTGGGATTGGCTTACTATTATGGTACTGGCGTGGAGAAGGACATCCAAGAGGCACGCCGCTGGTTGGAACTGTCTTCCAAGCAAGGGTTCAATCTCGCGAGCCGTATGCTCCTCAAATTATAGGAATAGTACTTGTAATGCCCTGTACGTATCAGGTTGATTTCAGAGGGTCAGTTGTATTTACCACCCCCTCTTTCCTAAACGATACAATTTTTTTGAGGATTGCACGTTAAAAAAGAAATGATTAAAAATTACCGAATATGAAAAATTTCATGAGATTTTTATGTGCCGCGATGCTGTGTGTGTCATTTGCGGCATGCGACCCTGAAGATATGTTCAACGTCGATGGCGACAACAACAACTACAGCACCCTCATTCTGGGTACTTGGCAGGTGGATCTGATGTCGGCCAACGGGCTTGACATGACCCCTCCGAACATGCAGATCTCTTTCTATGAGAACGGGAGCGGCCTGATGAACGATGGCGGCGTGACCGATCACAACAACTTTACATGGGCCATCAATGGCAGTATCGTCAATGTCACTACTGATAAATATCAATTTGCCTTCACCATCGATTCGATCACCGCTACCGAGTGTGCTTTCCATGGCGACTTCATCGAGATGGACGGCTATGAGATTAGTGGCGACATCCGCTTCCACATGACCAAGGCGGGCGGCACACCAGGCGGCGATCCCGACCCGAGCGACACCAATTGGGTCGACCTCGGCCTGCCCTCAGGTCTGTTGTGGGCCAAGTGCAACGTAGGTGCCACTGTGCCGGAAGGCTATGGCGACTACTTTGCCTGGGGCGAGACACAGCCCAAGAGCGACTACAGCTGGAGTACCTACCAATACTGCACTGTAAATGGCGAAGGAGGACTGGCCACACTGACCAAGTACAACACCTCGTCAACCTATGGAACTGTGGATAACAATACCATACTAGAGTCTGGCGACGATGCCGCCACCGCCAACATGGGCAATGGCGCCTGTACCCCAACCAAAGAGAATTGGGAGGAGCTTCTGAACAATACCAGGGCTGAATGGACTACTCTCAATGGCGTCTATGGTCGCCGTTTCACTGCTACCAACGGCAACAGCATATTCCTGCCTGCCACAGGCTACCACAAGGACTCGGATTCTTACTTCCTTGGGGAATACGGCTTCTACAGCTCCGCCTCGCTCAGCGTGGAAAATCCATCCTACATATGGGATTTCTACTTCTTCTCGGACAATCAGGAAGTGGTCAGCTACTACAACAGCCGATGCACCGGTCTGTCTGTCCGTGCTGTTAAGAGCTCCAAATAATATTGATATTACAGCTATATTCAAGGGGTATGCCGCTAGGTGTACCCCTTGAATATAGTCCTCTCCGAGATTGAAATAATGCGCACGCTTACAGCTGCGACCAGATTTGGAAGGCTTGGTCGGCTTGACGATGTAGCATGGCAAGTCCGTCGACGGTTTTGGCGCCCATAAGGGAGGCTTGGCGCATGAAAAGGGTAGGGTAGGGGTTGTAGACGAGGTCGTAAACCAAGTGTTTGGGAGTCAGTAGTTCGGGATGTGCCCATGGCGAGGTGTCGACGTTGGGGAACATGCCAACGGGAGTGCAGTTGACGATGAGGAGACTCTTGGAAACTCGTTGGAATGCCTCTTCGTAGTCTATTTGGTTGTCGCCATGAGGTTGCCGGCTGACAAAGCAATGGTCTATGCCCATTTTTTTCAGAGCCCATGCCACGGCTTTGGCGGCGCCTCCAGTGCCAAGTATCAATGCTGATTGATGGTATGGCTGCAGATGTCTTTTCAAAGTGTCGGCAAAAGCGGTGGCGTCGGTGTTGAAGCCTTTAAGCCGATAGTTGTCACCATTGGTGCGGTATACAGCCACAGTGTTGACGGCGCCAATCTCGTTGGCGGTGCTGTCGATGTCGTCGAGAAGGGGGATGATGGCTTCCTTGTAGGGTATGGTGACATTGAAGCCGTCGAGTCTATTGTCGTCGATGAGTTTTGCAATCTGATTGACGTCGGACAGCTCATAGAGTTGGTAATGACCAGGGATTCCCATACGGTCAAATTTCTGGTCGAAATAAAGTTTGGAAAAAGAGTGCGAAAGTCTTTTGCCTATGAGTCCCAGATTGATTGCTTTTGTAGATAATAAACTCATTGATAGTAATGTATGGTGAGGGCTTGAGATAGTAAATGTATACAAAAATAATAAATAATTCGGAATTGCCTTTTTTTCTGTAAATTTGCAGTTCAAAAAAAATGTGCAATGCAAGATAAAAGAGTTGGAAGTCAATTGAAAGATTTTCTACGCAGCGGCAGCCTGCTATCTATTTTGATTATCGTCAACGTAGGGTTGTGGCTGCTTATGCTGTTGTTCCCGATTGTAGATTATCTTTACGCCATGCCTTCGGGGCGTGCCCGTGACGGGTGGTATGAGTGGCTTGCGTTGTCGTCGGATTGGGATTACCTTTGGTATCGCTCTTGGACTTTGTTGAGCTATATGTTTCTGCACGACGGATTCTGGCACATATTATTCAACATGTTGATGCTGTTTTTTGGCGGAACGATGTGTTGCAGGTATCTTGGGACGAAGCGTTTCGGGTGGATTTATTTCATTTGTGGTATTGTTGGTGGACTTTTCTTTCTGTTGATATACAATCTGTTTCCTGTAGGAAGGGTGCATTCGTCGCAGCTTGTGGGCGCATCTGCCGCTGTTCTTGGCGTTTTTGTCGCCGTAGCGGTGTACAATCCCAACCAGGAGGTCGATCTTTGGTTGGTGCGTACAATACCGGTCAAATTGAAATGGCTGGCATTGGCGTTTGTGGTTATAGATTTGCTGACGATACCAAAATCCAACGCCGGTGGGCATGTGGCGCATATTGGAGGCGCTTTGTGTGGCGCTGTATATGTGCTTGTTATGCGATGGCTGGCGGAGCGTAAAACAAAACCGCGCCACAAGAGAGAAAAAAGCCCCAAGGGCAATGCCTATGGTCATCGTCCTCTCAGTGACGACGAATACAACCGCCGTCGCACCGCTGAGCAGAAACGTATCGACGAGATATTGGACAAGATATCACGTTCGGGCTATGATAGTTTGAGTAAAGAAGAGAAAGAGATACTCTTCAAGTATAAATAACCCCAGAGGAGCGTTTTTCGATGGATAATAAAAACAATAAAGGTCTGTGATTGGTAAGATATTTAAAATAGTATTCATTGTCATCAATTTCGTGCTTGTAGCGCTGATGATCTGTTCGACATTGGCAGGGAATAAGCCCCCATCGAGCGGCATGGCATTCTCGTTGCTGAGCTATTTCTATCTTTATCTTTTGCTTGTCAACGTGATATGTGTTGTCGGTTGGCTTGTCGTTGGCAGCAAATGGTTTTTGTTGTCGACGATAGCAATAGTGGCGCGTTGTGGCTTTCTGCCTTTGTATTTCCAGATTGGCGGCACTGAGACTGTAGAGGAATCTGCCGATGACGGCAGTCCAATGGTGAAGGTCTTGTCGTTCAATGCGCATCATTTCCATGGGGTGGACTTCGACGATGCGCTCACCGATTCGAATATGCTGCTTTTCCTTGACATTGTCGACACAGAGAATCCCGATGTGCTGACAATGCAGGAGTATATTGGTCGTGGTGACACAGTACACCTCACCGATAGGTTGGAAAAGCGCGGATATAGTTACATGACGTCGGGATATGAGAGTGGCTCTATCACAGGTGAGGTGATATTCTCGAAAATGCCAATAGTGCGTGTGGCACGTATCGATGGGCCTACAAAACTGTGTACAAGTATTCTGTGGAACTCTGACACGCTTCGGCTCTTTTGTATGCACTTGAACTCGTATGGTCTTGACACCAGCGACAGCAGACACATACACAATATCTCGCATGGCAATATGGACAGCCTTACAGGTCGCAGCACCCTCCATAAGTTCACGGAAACCATCCTGGCGCATGAGCAAGAGTGGAATACTCTGAAGCCGATATTTGAAAGCAGGGACCGTCTCACTATTGTCGCCGGTGATTTCAATGAAACGCCAGCGTCGTATTTTTACCAGCAATGCCGCAAATATTACAAAGACAGCTATTGTGAGGCGGGTCAAGGTTTCAGCACTACCTACCATGGCACTTTTACAAAGAGCCGACACACGACATTCCCGTCGTTCAGAATAGATATGCTGCTGCATACCGAGGATATGGAAGCAGTGGCATATAAGCGTATAAAAACCCAGATATCAGACCACTATCCGATTGTGGTGACATTAAAACAAAAGAAATGAGGAAAGAGGAACGATACAGTCGATTGATAGCATATTTTGAGCAGGCTATGCCTCAGGCAGAGAGTGAGTTGCATTACGATAACCCATTCCAACTCCTTGTCGCGGTTATGCTGTCGGCACAGTGTACCGACAAAAGAGTGAACATGGTCACCCCAGCGCTGTTCAAGGCCTATCCTGACGCCAAGGCTATGGCATCGGCATCAGTCGACGAGATATTGTCTTATGTGAAGTCTGTGTCGTATCCCAACAGCAAAAGCGCGCATCTGAAAGGCATGGCCGAGAAGTTGGTGTCGGACTTTGGCGGCGTTGTCCCTGACGATGTCGACAAGTTGCAGACTCTTCCCGGTGTGGGCCGCAAAACAGCCAATGTCGTCGCGGCTGTCGAATTCAACCAATCTGTTATGCCCGTTGACACTCATGTCTTCAGGGTGTCTGAGCGAATAGGGCTGACGACCAACTCAAAAACACCATTGCAGACAGAACTTACCCTTGAACAACACTTCCCACCAGAGAAAATCCCTATAGCCCACCACTGGCTTATTTTGCACGGCCGCTATGTGTGTACAGCCCGGAAACCCCATTGTCAGCAATGTGGCATAAAGGACATCTGCCGTTATTATTGCCGTAAGAGAAGTGAGCAAGAGCGATGACAGGGGACATACGATGTGAAATGTCCGTCTTTTCATAATGTAAACAAAAAACAATCTTTATATAAACTGCATTCCTTCAATGATTTTCACCTACCCTTTGTTCCTTATAGGTCTTGTGGCTATGGCAATCCCCGTGATTGTCCATCTTTTTAATTTCCGTCGCTACAAGAAGATATTTTTCAGCAATGTCGAGAAATTGGAGGAAATGCAATCGGAGACTCGTCGTCAGTCGACATTACGGCAGATCCTTATCATGGTGGCGCGCATGTTGGCTATAGCCTTTTTGGCGCTCGCTTTTGCGCAGCCGGTGATTAAAAGAAGCGACAAAACTATTAGGGCAGGCAGAAATGATGTGGCTATCTTCATCGACAACTCGTACAGCATGCAGAATATCGATGGTAACGGTCCCATGATAGAAAAGGCCAAAGCCAAAGCCCGCGAGATTGTGGCGGCATTCGGCGAAGGCGACAGGTTCCATCTGATGACATGCGATGTTGAGGGGCGCCACTTCCATTGGCTTAGCAGAGATGAGATGCTCACTATGATTGACGAGGTGGAGCCTGGGAGTGCGTCGCCATCGTTATCGTCAATGATAGAGCGTCAGCGTGATTTTGTGCGTGGTGGCAGTGGCGAACATAAGGAGATTTTCGTGATTTCTGATTTCCAGACATCAGTAGCCGATATCGACAATTTTGTCAACGACAGTGCTATTGCGGTGACCCTTGTGCCGCTTAAACCCTCGGAGCTTGATAATGTTTATGTCGACTCTGTGGCGCTAGGAGCTCCTGTATATTATCGTGGCAATACTGTTGAAACAGAGGTGTGGATTCGCAACGATGGCAGCGAGAACCTTGAAGGCGTGCCAGTGACACTGTATGTCAACGGGCGCCAGCGAGCTGTGGCCACTGTGGACCTTCCTGCCGAAGGCAGGACAGCGTTGATGATGCCTTTCACTGTCGATGCGACAGGTGTTTTGGACTGTCGTGTTGAATGTGGCGACTATCCAGTCGTCTTTGACGACAGCTATTATTTCACGCTCAACATAAGGGAGTATATTCAAGGTCTTGTTGTTGAGGGTGGCGCCGCCAACGTCTTTTTGACCCGTCTGTTTGAAGGCGATTCGGCTGTGAAAATGCAGACCATGAATGTGCAGCAGATGGACTGCAGCCGTGTCGACGGCAACGATGTGGTAATCCTTGACGAATTGACATCTTTGTCGTCGGGTATGGTTCAGTCGCTGCGAACTTTTCTGGATGGTGGCGGCACTGTTGTTGTGGTGGTCTCCGACAAGGCCGATAAGGAAAGTTACAATTCGGCGCTAATGCAGTTTGGCGCTCCATCTCTGGAACAGCAGCATCGGGGTCGTGTGGCGGCAGGGACTGTCAGTATGGACAATGCCCTGTATCGAAATGTGTTCAATGGCCGCAATAGCGATATGGAGTTGCCGTCGGTTAACGACTATTGGCGTCTGACGACATCGTCGTCAACTATATATGAGCCTATTATCACCCTGTCCAATGGCGATGTTTATGTCAGTGTGACATCGTGTGGCTCGGGACGCATATACCTTGTGGCAGCGCCGTTGCGTGACGAACACACCGATTTTGTCCGTCAGGCTCTCTTTGTGCCTACGCTATACAACATGGCGCTTTACAGCGTGCGGCCCTCATTGCCGGCGGTGTCGTTGGGAGGCAACACTCCCGTGCCACTCTCACAACGCTATGTCGGCTTGGAGAACATACACCTTGTCTCGGCGCAGTCCTCAATCGGAAGTAAAGACAGCAATGCGGCGATATTTGATGTTATTGCCGATATCAGGGTTGTGGGGGGCGTGAGTAATCTGGTGCCTCACAGTAACTTGCATGAGGCTGGCAATTACTGGCTCCAATCGGATGGAAAAACCATAGAGGGTGTCTCTTTCAACTATTCCCGTCTCGAGTCGCAGATGAGCTTCTTGGAGCGGAGTCAGATATCGTCTATGCTGAAGGACTACAATCTGGACAACATATCTGTTGTAGACAATGTGGATAAGCCTCTTGACAGCTATTTGAAGGAACGTATGGATGGCAAGCAATTGTGGCGTTGGTGTCTGGTGTTTTCTTTGCTTATGCTTCTTGCTGAGATACTGTTGATACGTATTCCGAAAAAGAATAAAGTCAAGAGTGACGAACGGGCATCATGATATCTATAAAAGTTACACGTTAAACTATAAACTTTACTTGGCAGTGTTGATAGAGACTAAAAATATTGGAAAAAGTTTTGGCAGCCATTGTGCATTACGTGATGTCAGTGTCGGCGTGAGGGAGGGCTCTGTCTTTGGTCTTTTGGGTCCTAATGGCGCAGGCAAAACGACACTTATCAGGCTGATAAATCAGATTATTCTCCCCGACAAGGGTGAGATATTGTTTGACGGACGTCCCATGACAGGCGATGATGTGCGTCAGATAGGCTATTTGCCCGAAGAGAGGGGATTGTACAAAAAAATGAAAGTCGGCGAGCAAGCGGTATATCTGGCTCGACTAAAGGGACTTTCACGCAGCGATGCCACTAGCAGGCTTATGCATTGGTTTCAGAAGTTCCAGATAGAGGAATGGTGGGATCGCACCGTTGACCAGCTCTCGAAGGGTATGCAGCAAAAGGTTCAGTTTATAGTCACTGTGATTCATGAACCCAGGCTTCTTATCTTTGATGAGCCTTTTAGCGGTTTCGACCCCGTCAACGCCACACTGTTGAGAAACGAGATAATGGAGTTGCACAAAAAAGGGGCTACGGTAATATTGTCGACTCACAATATGACTTCCGTCGAGGAGCTGTGTGACGACATCGCATTGATAGACCACTCACAGGTTGTTCTGCACGGCAACTTCAAAGAGATCAGGGAATCGATGAGCACTAACTTATACGAGGTCTCCGTCGACACAAAAGAGAACGAATCGACTGCCGCGGATCTGCCTTCGTGGTGTCATCATGTAAGTGTTGACGGCGATGGTAATGTTTTTAGATTCAAGCTTGATGAAGGGAAGAGTGCCAATGATTTGGTTGAGTTGCTATTGTCGAAATGCAGATTACTGTCGTTCCACGAGGTGTTGCCATCGATGAATGACATCTTTATTGCCACAGTGACAGGAAAGGAGGTGGAGCAATGAATAAGATACTTCTTGTTATTCAGCGTGAATACTCTACTAGGGTGCGCAAGGTCTCGTTTTGGCTGTTGACAATTTTAGTGCCCATATTGCTGGCGGCGCTATATGCAATACCCATCTATATGGCCATGAAACCTCAGGACCGGGCGGTGGTGCTTGTCGCCGATGAGTCGGGCGCTTTTGGCGGTTTGGATAGAGATGATGCCAATCGTTCTGACAGCCGTTTCGTTTCCAATGAAGTTGTGGAATACCGTTACGCCGCTTCGCTCGATTATGCTCGCCGTGTTATGGACGATGACGAAGATGTGAGTGCGATACTATACATCCGCAGTCGTGCCAGCGGAGCTATCCCCACTGATGCTTGTCTCTACTACAGGACAGATTTGCCTACACAGCAGACTCGTTATGATGTTGACTTGCAGTTGCAGCGTATCCTGCGTAACCGGCTTTTGCAGGCGCATGGTATCAGCGACGATGAATATGCGCTTATTTCCGGTACCAAAATCAACCTTCGTACCGAGGATTTAGAGACAGGACGTGAGGCTTTTCTGGGCGTTAAGACCGTTTTGGGACTTGTACTCGCTCTGCTAATCTATGTGGCCATTTTTATGTTTGGCTCCCAGGTTATGCGAGGTGTGGTTGAGGAAAAGTCCAGCCGCATTGTGGAAGTCGTGGTGTGCTCGGTGAAGCCATTCCAACTAATGATGGGTAAGGTGATAGGCATAGCCCTTGTCGGTTTGACCCAATTCCTTTTGTGGGTGGCGTTGACGGCGGTGGCTCTTGTTGGTATTCAGGCCGGAAACAGCGATCTTTTCGGTGCGGCGCAGCAGAAACACGCTGTGACAGAGATCGCCACCAAGGGAAGTGAGGCGACGGCGCAGATGAGCCTTTCCGGCGATATGGCTGATGTGCCGCAACTTGTTGAAGGTATTGCCGCTATTGATTTCGGCGCCATTGTTCCCGCGTTCCTCTTCTTTTTCATTTTCGGCTATTTGCTTTATGCGACCCTTTTTGCCGCTGCAGGTGCGATGAGCGATAATGACACTGACACACAGCTCTTCTCGTTGCCATTGACGGTGCCGTTGTTATTGGTGTTGCTGCTTTTGCCGGCTATCGTCGACTCGCCGTCGGGCGGTTTGAGTGTGACTCTGTCGCTAATACCATTCACATCGCCTGTCGCCATGATGTTGCGCATACCCTTTGGTGTGCCTCTTTGGCAGCTATGGCTTTCTATGGCACTTATAGTCATAACATTTCCTCTATGTACCTGGTTGGCGGCAAAAATATACAGCAAATCCATCCTGAGATTCAATCTGTTGGCTTCATGGCGTCGTCGCCGAAATAACAATGTTGCCGATGACAAAATGCAGTGATAATTGTTTTGACTTTTTGATTGTATTTCGTGGATTGTAACATGTTTTTTCCAAAAAAATAAGATAATTAGAAACATTTTATAAGAAAAATTAGTATATTTGCACATTGTATATAAGTGGAAGAATGAGTGTGATAATGATTGCTAAATATTCATAATGAGATATTTCGGATAATTATTATGAACAAAAAACTAAAATTCTCCTGGGGGCATATTGTCGCATTTGTTGCTATTATTTTTGTTGCATTTGTCTCTTTTATTGGACTGTCTTTTCTTACTTCAGGTAAGTTCCTTCTTGCTGGATTTGGCAGTTTGTTGGTTGTGTTGATTCTTTTAATATGCTTTCTTGGTGCTCAGAGACTTAAAGCTACCGACTGCAATTTTGAAAAAAGCATTAAAAAAGAACGTATTCTTGTTTTTGTTACTCCTTTCATTTTTGTAGTGGTGATGCTCCCATTTACTCATTTTTGGACGGTTCACTCGCATCAAGACCAAGTAATTGGTGACTTTTCTAAGGCAGTAGCCATGTCCGAAAATGTCTTTGTAGAGTACGAAAAATATGCCAACGTTAGAATCAACAAATATCAGTCTATGTTATTAGATGTCGTTGACCATCGTGATTCTAACTATAGAGATTATGCTGCTTGTGGTTTTTCTGATATTTCCAGTACAAAGAAATCATCACAGGTCTTTAATTCCAAGCCACCAGCAAAAAAACACTCTGACAATAAAACAAGCCAAACAAACGCATACAAGCCTTCTAAAGCCGACTCGTTGATGATCAATACGATGGTTCAGACCCTTAAAACTCAGCTTCTTTCACATAACTACGATATATTGAGTAGCGAAGCTAGAAAATGGATTGCTTCTGCCAGTAAAGGAACAACAACGTGGAATGTTTTTCTCATCGGAAATATGAGACAGATTGATACAGCCCTCTCGCAATGGCAACGTCATCTGGTATCTTTCGCCGACAGGAAAATATCCAACGAGGAGTTTGGTGATAAGAACAAAGTGGAACCCTTCGATAATGTGAGTACCACAATTGCCCAGGCTCGTGCAAAGCTTCATGGTGTAAACGACATATATCGAGACTTCAAATTTCCATGTCTAATTGCTATCATCCTTATGGCTGTTGTTTATGCTGCATTATTCCTGCCATATTACATACAACCGCGCAACACTAAAGTCCGTTTCGATTTTTGGGGCAAAAATAATTCAGGCGAATCCGACATTTATGACGATGAGCGGTCCTCAAATAATCCCAATATCAAAACTGATAATGTTTGTGAGTTGGATTTTGACAATGTTTCGCCGTCTGACGAAGAAAGCGACTGGACCTCTATCACTTTTTGATAATTTTCTTTAATCATCTAGATATGTTTTTGAAAAGGCGAATATTAAAAGATCCTTTTTCTTTTTCTGACGAAGAATTGGCCGATGCAATCCGTAAAGGTGTTGTGACTATTTATGAGCTCAGCAAGGCTGGTCTCACTCTTATGAGAAAAAGAAAGATCGAGAATCTCCTAAAACAAGAACCACAACAAGAGTCAATTCTCACTTCCTCCACTTATTCAGATTCGAATTCCGAGCCTGAGCCGGAACCGATACCCGAGCCTGAGCCAGAACCAATACTTGTACCTGAGCCGGAACCGATACTCGAGCCTGAGCCAGAACCAATACTTGTACCTGAGCCGGAACCGATACCCGAGCCAGAACCAATACTTGTACCTGAGCCGGAACCGATATCCGAACCTGAGCCGGAACCGATACTTGTACCTGTGTCGGAACCGATACCCGAGCCCGAGCCGGAACCGATACCAGAGCCTGAGCCGGAACCGATACCCGAGCCCGAGCCGGAACCGATACCCGAGCCTAAGCCGGAACCAGAACCAAAACCTGAGTCTGAGGTGGACCCTGACCTTGATTTTTCTTATTGGACAAATGGGTTGGATAATTGAAAAATATAGTTATTCCCCACAATTGGGTTGAATAATTGTCATGATTCTCACATTCTCACGCAAAACATCAAGAGACATATTATTTATACAAAATTATTTCAAGATTACTAATTAGATAGCCAATGGACGTTTTTTCTCAAATTGACAACTCAGCATTCGAAAACGAACAAAAATCATCAAAAATTGATGAAACTAGAAGAATGCTATACGAAATTCGCGACATCCCTACTTATAAAAATAGGGAATACAAAGGAGTTATTGTTCAAGACCCCAACAATCTTATTCTTGAAACAATTCTCGATTATTTGAAAAAAGGTACAGTCGATAAAACCGGCATTCTTCAGATTATTCAGAATGATAACAACGAGTTGAACTCTTATGTCGTAAAGAACCTTATGTCCCAAGGTGTTATCTGTGAGCAAGACCTTCGCGAAATAGGAATCCCCGACACATTTATCGACATGCTCAACCGTAGCTATGAACCGATTAGTTTTCGACCGGGTGGTGCAATAGATAGAATCAATAAGGTCTCAACTGAAATCTATTTCTGGGGAATACCTTCTTCGGGAAAGACATGCGCCATAGGTGCACTCCTCAGTACTCTGTCCAGACTTGACGATGGTCGAGTTATGAGAAAAGATAACGATTGCCAAGGATACGAATATATGACTTGTCTCTCATCTCTTTTCAACGACCAGACCGTCATGACACTTCCTGCTGGTACTCCGGTTACAGCCACCTATGAGATGGCTTTCGATGTTTACGACAAAGCAAACCTGTATCATCCTATCACCATGATAGACCTGGCTGGTGAGCTGATTCGCTGTATGTACAAAAGCGATGCTCAAAGACAACTAAATCATGAGGAAGAGGAAACTCTTGAGACTATCACCAATCTGCTAGTGTCCCAAACATCCAAAAACCAAAAGATCCATGTGTTTGTTATGGAATATGGTGCCGAAGAACGCAAATATGAGGGTCTGCCCCAATCTGACTATCTCGATGGTGCCATGAACTATATTGAACGTACTGGTATTTTCAGAAAAAACACCGATGCCATTATCCTACTTGTCACCAAGGCTGACAAAGCCGGCCATGATATGGAAACGCAAAGCAAAAAGATTAAGGCTTATATCGAAAAATATTATAGTAATTTCAAAGGTGCTTTGGACAACCTCTGCATATCAAACGAAATCAACAACAAAAAACTCATAACGTTATTTATTAGTTTGGGTGATGTCTGTTTTCAAGACTACTGTTTCTTTAGCAACAGACATGCTAAAAATGTTGTCAACAGAATTCTGTCACAGACATCTACTATTGATACATCTCGTCGTGGATTATTTAAAAGTATCTTTGGAAAATAGACGTATCTCAGAAAAAAATATATCATGAAATTAGGTTTTGCAATCAATACGATCTCAGCAGGAGCTGGTAGTCCATGGTCGCGTAACGATGAGAACGGCTGGACAAAACATATTGGCGACCTGCGTCCTTTGCTTAATAGCTGGTCTAATCCTAACAATGAACCGATTGATTTTATCAGGTTCATTGACGAAGGAGTGATGTTGGTCTCGATTATGCCTATCAGTGGACGTCCCAATGATCTTTGCTCCTATTATTTCTTTGTTCCGCGTCTGGCTCAGGTCACTGGCAAGGAACTCTTAGACATTGCCCACGAATTCATCGCTGCCAATGGCGCTGTCAAGGAACTGGAAGAAATAGTGACTCGCGAGTTTCCTCAGCGTAAAAATCCATTTCCTTGCAAGCCTTCAGCGCAGACACCACGATGGGCATTGCGAAATTACGATGACGAGGCTCAACTTGCCAAACTTATTGGTTCGGAATGCTATCAGAATTACTATGACGAATTCAACGCCATCTTCCTTGTCAAGAAAGGAACATCTGTAAAACCTGTCCAAGGAAGCCAGATAGTTGATATTTCTGACAAGAAAATTGTCGAAGTGGTAACTATGCTTCCTCCTTCGCCAGAAACATTGCAACGTGTGTTCGGCCGACGGAATGTCGACATCTGCTTCAAAAGTAAAACGGGTGATATGGTCAAACTCCCGCCGGTAATCCTCCAGCGCGGCCAATCATTGTCTCTTTTCGCTATCCGTCCAGGCTTTGAACCTCTCAAGTGTATGATTACTGCCGACAACGACTATCAGGAAGGACGTCTACAGTCCGACATTGTCAAGTGGGTCTGTCAGATTAGTCCTGATCGTTTTGTTGTTAAGGCTAGAGGTGATGTCAATGCCATTGTCGACAACTATGTCATCAAGCTCAACGGACACCCCATGGGTCCCAACGGCATCCGGCTTCTTGAGGAGGAATGCATGAGTTGCAACCTCTCGGTGACGGCCCCCGGCTACGAGGATTGGACCCCTGGCTTTTACCCTAACCAGATCAATATCCTCAAATACGACAAGCTGGATATTTTCTTATCTCCCAGGAAATCGGAAGGCGGCAAATACTATGTCGAACTCGCCGACCATAGTCGGGCTGATATCAAAATTCGCGACAATGGCGGCAAACTCTTAAAAGGCTACTATCTGGACAAGGATAAATGCTATTACTACAATGGTGCCCGTGCCATAACGATGACGCTCCTTGCTTTTTTGGCCGGTGTGTTACTTGTCGCTGCTATATGGGCAATTATTGGACATAGTTCAGGAACAGACAACGGTAAGACAAACGTGACACCAGAGGAAAAAATCGCCCAAGTGGTAAATTATCTGGAAAGTCATGATGATTTTCTCTCTGACGATTTCGTTAGATTAGATACATTCACAACATTGTTAGAATGCATGAACTGCTATAACTATGATGCTCTTGTTCCAATGTTGACAGTCCTATCTTCTGATAGTTCGTCAAAAGCGGACGAACTCTTGAAATTCAAGGATAAAGGTATTGTTCATAAAGACTTGTTCGGTGATGGGGCTAAGCTGAATTATAATAAATACAAAGAGTCCCTTGAGGAAGGCGTCAAAATATACAACCTCCTCAGCGAAAAAAAATGGAACCTGGATGAATTCAAAAAATATCAACTTACAGAACAACTGTTCAATATACTCAATGATGGTAAATACTCACAAATAAAAAAAATGCCACGTTCTTTGATTCAACATCCGAAGGTTAAGCCAATCTATGAGTTTATTCAAAATAAAAACTTTAAGGATTACCAATTCCAAAAAAACAATGGGCATTTCTTGCCCCAAAAAGACAAAGAAATAACAATTGATGGATATCTGACAATTATTAAACCCCTTATTGACACTCATAAAGAATCTCCTTCAAACAACAAAAAAAACACTCAAACAAAACAGAAGGCCGGTAGAAGTGACAGGGATGATAATTGATTGTCAGTGTATTTAGCTTCTGGTTATTTCATAGTGGGTCTCTTAGCGCAACACAGGTTTTAATAGTTTATTATTTTCACTTATATTTATGGAAATGTCGAAACCAATTAAAATAGTTATTCTTATAGTTGCAATAATTGCATCTGTTTCGGCTGTTTTGCTTTTCGCCAAAACCCAAGCCCAGCCACCAATTGACATGCATTTCCCTAATTCTCACAAATTGGCGCTGGAGCAGGATATTAAGTCTATGAATGAAGCATTTCCTAATGAGGACTTCTTTTCGCTAATAGTCAGTGAAATGGAATTTCAGACGAAGGAAGGTCTCATCGATACGCTTCAGAGGGATTCAGTGGCGGATCTGTTGATGATACAATATGTGCCTATTTTCCGTAAGTATTGTTGGAAATGTTTCGAAACTCAAGAATGGGATGCAAACAGTATGGCTGCCATTGAAAATCGTGTACGTGTATTGCAGTCATTTAAACATTTGCAATCCTCGTCAACAGTACTGGATAAATATGAGGCTCTATCGAATCGGGTGGATACTATTGTTCGTGTTGTTGACGACTATAATACTGCCATTAATCTGGTCCGACACACAGGTTTTGTATCTGCCAACAATTCCCGCAACGCTGTATCTAAAGCCAATGAACTAAAGAACAAATATCCACTCAGGAATTATACTTCTCTGGTCGGACAACTTGACAGTCTTCGATATCAACTGGAAAGGGGTCATTATCAGTGGCTGAGTTCACGGGTCGATATGTTGGATCTTGATAAATTACACAATTATTGGAGGAATAACCCGAAAGATTCTCTTTCTTTTGAGTCTTTCTGTTTGAGCCTTAACAATAGTTTGAATGAATATGAGAATGCTTCTTTTTACCCTAATCGCCGAGATGTTAGTGGTTTGAGAAAGTCTTTATTGGATCGACGTAATGACGCCAAAAGTAAATACTTTACGTTTAGAATAAATGGGAGAATAAGATAATAATCTTCAAATAATAACTAGATGATGGCTTGTTATTCAAGTATTTTAAAATCAGAATAAAAAAAGATATTATGAAAAAAACACTGGTTGTTTTAATAAGTTTGCTTACATTTTTTGCTCTTTATGCTCAGAATGGTTCTGACGATTATGGAACAAAGGCAAAAAAACGTCCTTTCTGGGCAGTAAAGTATAATAAGTTATGCGACAAATACAATGCCCTTTTATTTAAATATCAGCAACTTGATTTGCATTTTCGGGATACTCTGAATTATTATGAAGAGCGAGAATCTGCTTTCGTTGAAGCCTCACGTAAGTTTGAAGAAGATAGGGATAGTATCCAACCTACTCTTGACCAAATTCGTCTCGATAAAGAATCAATTGCAGAAGAAAAAGCCATACTTGAGAAACAATTAGAAAACTGCGATTGGGCTATAGCACGCTATTGCCATCTTAGACTACAACAGCAATATAAAAAAGTCGCGGTTGAAAAGGCATTGAAGATGTGGAATACAATCACATCACCAGATGTTAAAGAGGTATACCTCGGAGTGGATGATATGTTGAAAAACTATTATCGCTATTACAATGAAGTTAGAGCTGTTATTCAAGAGGCTCAAAATAGCCAGTTCCGCTACGATACATCTCCATTGTCAACATTCAAGAAAGACATGAAAGACAAGATGATGAAAACAGAGTATCGTCGTAATAGGGATGATAATTATAAAATTGAGTTTCTTGATCAACAAATTGAGAATTTCTTTTATTGCCTAGATCATCTGGATCCTGAATGTGGCAAATATGATTTTTCACTGATTCTCGAGAAATTGTTTCCCAAAGTTGACGATAAACAAAAGAAGTAATTTTGTTTGTGTTTGTATAAATCGGGACCTTATAGTAAAACCATAAATGATATTATGATGGACATCTCTCGCGGTCTGCAGGCCTTTAAGTGCAATATGGACAGATTGCTCGCAGCTAAAAAGAGTGAGCTTTCGAACGAATTCGAGGAACTGCGTGGCTCAGTCACTGCTTATGTTGCCCAAATGGGAAGCAGCATGGATCCACTCAAACTATCTGGTGGTGATGATGATGCCAAACCCATCGCTCCAACCCGTACTTCCCAACCCGAGGGTTTCCTCTTCGCAAACGAGCAGGTCTTCGATTTCGATAGAGGAAAATCTTTCGATTTTCCTCGTATTCACCGTTTTGTCGATGTGGCGGCAACAGCCATTCCAGAGGACTCGCGTTACAGCTATCTGCTCTTCAATTTCGCACTGATGGCAATATCATCTTACCCCATTGGCGACAGTAATGTTTTCATGATGGATTGCAATGTCGGTGGTGACTTCAACTATCTGTCTCCTATTTCAACTCAAATTGACGAGGTCTCTATAGAGAAAAACAACTTTCATTATATTACCGATTTTGCCGAAATGAGCCGCGTCATTGATAGCCTCAAGGTGACGTGGGACCGTAACATTCGCAATCTTCCTGCTGATTGTCCTGATCTGTTCCGGTACAACAAGCAGAATCCTGAGATGTTCCAGGCATTCAATTTTATCTTTATCCGCAATATTAATGAGACTATTTCGAATGCGGCATCGATAATGAAACTCTGCCAAATGGTAAAGTCGATGAACGCTACCAGAGCTGGAATCTATATCTTTTATACTTATAATTCGGCAAAGATAGCAGCTTCCGACAGTAATCGTTCTTATGACAATGTCGATGCCATCAAGGAATTGCTCAAACTCTCGTGCCGTATTGACGATACCCCTCTCTGTAAACGCCACTCCACAATAACCCTCCGTCCCAAGGCTAATGCAAGGGTTGTGGAAAGAATACTGGAATTTGTCAGAACTGCTGAGCCCCCCAAGGTCGACATGTCGTTCCGTGACGAGATCATGAAAACCCTGGAACAACGCTCCCTTTGGAATCCACCTGCCAAGGACCGTAAGAAACATCTCCTATTCCCAGTGGGCTTTGTTAACGCTACTACAAAAATGATGGTAGATGTGCCTTTCAACGCAGCACCCCATATCTATGTGGCAGGCAAGACTGGTAGTGGCAAGTCGATACTTCTTCACAATTTCATTCTCAACGGAGCTCTCCGGTATTCTCCCAATCAGCTTCGCTTTTTCTTGGTCGATATGAAAGGTGGAGTCAGTTTCATGACATATCGCAATCTGCCTCATGTGAGCGCTCTTTGTGCTTCGTCAAGTCGTCACTATGCGCAGAGTCTACTTGAAATGCTTTGCAGCGAAATCGACAACCGCGCAAGGATATTCACTGCTGCTGGCGAGAATGTTTCGTCGCTTGACGACTACAACGAATATGCGTCGCAGCGCAATCTGCCGCTAATGCCTCACTATTTCTGCATTATCGACGAGTTCCAACGACTATTCACAAATCATGATAGCATTTCCAGGAAGGCTGAAAAACATATCAGTTTCATACATGAGCAGGGACGCTCATACGGCATCTTCCTTGCACTCTGTACTCAGTCAGCCTCGGGCGATGTCAGCCGCGAACAGGTTGGAATTCGTCTGGCATTGAGATGTAACGAGCGTGTCAGCCAGTCGATTATTGGCAATGAGGGAGCCGCTAATCTTCGTGGCATAGGTCGGGCAGTTCTTAACAATTCCGAGAGCGGTGACGCTCGCTTCAATCAGGAATTCCAAGTGGCAAATATTAGCGAGAAAGATGACCTCCCGTTCTATGTGCGGACAATCAACGAGATATGGCTGGAACAGAACAATGGTACCGACCCGTTGTCCCATATGGTGTACTATGACAATGATCAGTCTTCTAAAATAACCGACAACCAATCGCTTCTCTCTCTAGGCTTTAACTCATCGGACTATCTAAAAACTGTCTATCTTGGCAAGCCCTGCTTCTACCGCAAGGAACATGTCAAGTTTTTCTTCCATCGTGATTCCCAGAGCAATGTTATAGTCGTTGGCAACGACCGTCCCGCAGCATTGCGCTTGTTTGGTATCGTTGAGCATCAGTTCCGTCGTCAGTATGGTATGCATAAAACGCTGGTTTATATCTCTGATCTGCAGCGACAGACAGAGCCGACTTTCGGTAAACTCGATTTTCTGGCCGATATGGACGGCATCAGTGTTACCCATTCTGCGGAACTCAAAGATACCATAGATGAGGTATATCAGTTGCTTACTATCCGAAAGTCAGACAGATCAGCTAGTGTCAATGCTCCAGAGGTGCTCTTCGCGATCGCCGACATTAAGCCGGATGACACTTTGAATCCTTCCTCAGGCCCATCGTTCTCATTCTCTCATTCTGCTGAAAAAACTTCACTTGCCATGCTGAAAGAAGTTGTCTGCGATGGCCCTGCTCTCGGTATCCACACCATGCTTTATGGCTATAATATGGACAGCATCAGCAGATTCTTCGACAGGGAACTGCTTTCTATGTTTGAGATTAAGATTGGACTTTATGGTGGTAACTCGTCATTGCTCTTCACATTCCAGGCTAACACCGAACTGGTAGGTAAGTGGGGTAGGGCTTTCGTACGTATGCCTGAGAATATGGGCATGAAATATGTCAACGAGGATGTCCAGGGTGACCCATTCATAGTTTATAATACTGTCGGCGATACATATGTCGAAGATTCTGTATGGAATTGCCTTTTCAACAACTTGCCTAACAGAGAGTACTAGTTATGAAATACTCAAATAAATATCAACAACTTGTAGATTCCGCCAAAAAGTTCAGCAATGATATAGTCGATGCTCATTCCTATGTTTTGGCTATGTCATCGGACTATTCTCAGCTGTCTCGTGCTGCTAATGATGTGAATTTTGCCCACAATTATAGCACTGCGATTCAGGACTTGAACAACATTATTGCCGAATGGGATCTCAAGCGTCCAATCTCGAAGCTTAAGGAGGTAATCGATTCATTTGTTTCTGTAATCAAGACTTATGATGCAGCCATTATCACGCTAGAGGACAAATTCAAGAACCTTGTACGTCTTCCTGATCGCCACAACAAGGGAAACGTATGCAATACCTTGAAAAAATATATCGGCAATGTCGGTTCGGTTCACTTTAAGGATGTTGAAAACGAAACTAAAAACGGAATACCTGCCCTTCTGAATTTGATAGACACACTGCTGGGTGATTTTTCGAAAGAAAGAGCCGATGTTATGTTAAATAACGAAATGGCCAATCAGCTTATAGATAGGCTTGAAGAAATCAAGGGTTGGCCAGATAGGTATAAGAAACAAGAGTTTGTGGCCAAATGTGAGTCAATCTTGTTTCAAGTTCTTCAGAACCCATGCAAAATTAACCCACAAGCTGATCAAAATAAATTATCGGCTGTGAAGAAAGGCATGGAGGGTTTCAAACAAATGTTTGAAAAGGAGATAATTGAAAACAAGAAACTTTTGACAGAACTTAAGAATAATAATAGTAGGGTATGGGAACACGATTACAAAAACCTGTCAAAGATGTTGAATCGGGAATCCATAGCGCACCTACAATATTCTCCGTCGGAATTAAAGAATCAGTACCTTTCTGCAAAGAACGATAAAAGTAGTTTCATCTCAGATATGGAAAACATACTTAGTCCTCGTATCAAAAAGAAATTCTCGGACCGGATTGACAAACTCTGTAATAGTTGTGTGACAAAGGACTTCGCCGAGAAACTGAAGCATGATATCGAAACGGACAAGAGCGATAACGTTAAGAAATGGCTTAAGTGGATTGGCATTGGTGTAGGTGGAGCTGGTGCGGTGATTCTAATAATCAATTTTTACGAATATATTTTGATAGGAGCGCTGATATTAGGTGTTGTATGGTTCCTCCTTAGTATAATATTTGACTAATTAGTAACATGTTTTCTATTAATCTTTAAAATAATTTATTATGGCAGATCAGCAGCAATTAGAGTATGAGCTTGAAGCTCTTCATGAATTAAATAGATTCGTGGTTGAACAATTCTGTGACGAATTCGCTTTGGCAAAAGCCAATATGCAATCGTATATCATTTCTATGGCGGGTAGTGGTGTCCCTTTTGAGCAATGTCAGAAATTTACTAATGACTACTACAAAGTAGACGAGGACAATTTTAGGGACTTGTATAATAATGTAATGTACAATGATCTTTCAAGAATTAATGAATATGCCATTCATATTCTTCGGGAGATAGAGTCCATTACAGGCAGTGGCCATGAATCGTTCAATTTGGTTTATCCAAGAACAGATATCAATGCAACGAAAAGCGCCGAAGTCAGGTCAAACGATCTTCAGGACTATCTGGTTCAGTGTGAGGCAGTCTGCGATTTTATGGATTTTATTACAGATATGGTGCAGAACTTAATACGTGTAGTGAACGATTATACAAAAAGCCGTGAAAAGATGCTTTGGAAAGGAGTCCCTCGTCAAGTGGTTGACGACTATTATTCTCGCTGCGCCCCTGAGGATGTGAAAATTGTGGGTAGAATCTCCGACCATCTTAAAGAAGAATATATGATACTGGAGAAACTGTATGATAAAATTGTCGAAAGCCTTACAAGCCTTAATATTAATTCCTATCGCCATCCTAAGAAGATTATCCAGTTCTAGTATTATTACTCCAGATTTATTGAAAAAAATAAAAACGTTTCGCGGATTGTAACAAATTGATAATTATTTCTTTCTTAAAAATATTAAAATTATCTGAATTTTTTTTCTTTCATGTCGCAAAAAGTTCGTAATTTTACGCCCAGTAAAAAATGAAAGAAAAACGTTGGATAATAAGGAAAGATTATGATATAGAGGTTGTTGACAAACTTGCGGATTCTTTGGGCGTGGACAAAATTATTGCCACGCTGCTTGTAGAGCGTGGCGTTACTACTTTCGACGAAGCTAAAAATTTCTTCCGTCCGGGTTTAAACCAACTTCACGATCCATTTCTGATGAAAGATATGGACCGTGCTATTCTACGCATTAATGAGGCTATCCGTAAAAAGGAGCGCATGTTGATTTACGGTGACTATGATGTCGATGGAACATCGGCAGTGGCTTTGGTCTACAGCTATTTCCATACGCTTCACATGAACATCGACTTCTATATTCCTGATCGTGATACCGAGGGGTATGGAATATCCTTCAAAGGTATCGACTATGCTAAAAGTACTGGTGTCAAATTGATTATCGCTCTTGACTGTGGTATTAAGGCTGTTGAACAGGCCGATTATGCCAGCAGCCTTGGTATTGACATTATTGTCGGCGACCACCATTTGCCGGGAGAGACTTTGCCTCGCTGCTGCGCTGTGCTTGACCCCAAGCGTGAAGACTGCCCGTATCCCTACAAGGAGCTTTCGGGATGTGGCATAGGTTTCAAAATCGTCGAGGCATACATGGAGCAAAAGATTGGTGTGCGCCTCTGTGACTCGGACAGCGAATTGACAGTATCGCAGAAGAAAAACATGGAGATGTTGAAGTTGAAACTTCTGCGTTACCTTGATTTGGTGGCCGTGAGCATCGCCAGCGATATTGTTCCCATGACTGGCGAGAATCGTGTGCTTGCAACATTCGGACTCAAGGTGATAAACACCTGTCCGCGACCTGGTTTGGAGGCTATACTCACCTATGGCCACATCGAGCCTCGCTCGAAAGAGGACCGTGCCGGCAATCCCGAGAAGGAATCCTATTTTGTCAAGGATTTGAATATAAGTGATCTGGTCTTCTTGGTGGGGCCACGTATCAATGCCGCTGGTCGTATTCATAGTGCTTTTGATTCGGTTCGTTTGCTATTGGCTGAAAACAGAGAGATAGCGTCTCAACTAGCCGAGGAGATAAACAACTATAATTCTGAGCGCAAGGATCTTGACACTCAGGCTACCGACGAGGCTCGTCGTAGGCTGGAAAGTGATTCATCACTTGCGGGCCGTCATTCTATAGTGCTTTTCAGTGAGGATTGGCATCGCGGTGTTGTCGGTATTGTCGCCTCCCGTTTAGTGGAGTCTTACTATCGTCCTACGATTGTGCTCACTCGCTCTACCGACGATTTGTATGTCGGGTCGGCGCGTAGCATCAAGGAGTTCGACATCCATGCCGCCCTTGAGGAATGCAGCGACTTGCTCGAGCATTTTGGAGGACACAAGAGCGCTGCAGGTGTCTCTTTGCGTCCCGAGAACTTTGACATCTTTGTGCAGCGTTTCGAAGAGATTGTTGCCCGCACAATGCCTCCCGAAGCCACTGTGCCTGAAATAGAGATAGACGCTGAATTGCGTTTCTCGGACATCACTCCGAAATTCCTGCGTATCCTGAAGCAATTCTCGCCTTTCGGCCCGGACAATAACGTGCCAGTCTTCGTAACCCGTCATTTGGAGAGCAATCCTCTTCAGCCACCTCGTGTTGTGGGTGTCAACCATTTGAAATTCTCGGCACTCTCTTCCGACAGCCCCACGGCCTATCCGGCTATTGGTTTCCAGCTTGGCGAATACTATCACCGTGTCAGTCGTCAGGAGATGTTTGATGTGGCTTACCAACTTGAGGAGAATTTCTGGCGAGGAAAGACGGAGACGCAACTTAACGTTAAGGATATTCGTTTTGCCGAGTGAAATCTCGGGCACCACGTTAGGTATTAATATAGGAGAGCGGTCATTTGACCGCTCTCCTATTTCGTAATTATTCTGTCCTGTTTTATCGGTTGTGGTTTTATGAGTCCGCGATGGGTCCGCTATGAGACTCTGTCGCCACAGAAGTCCTTGCGTTTGCATTTTGGACATAGGAACCCTTGCCAAACTCTGTCAAGATGGTCGGCGGCGGCATCGACAAGCGATGGCTCATCGGTAAGTATACCAGCCTCGAAGTTGCGGTTGCCATCGCCTTTCATGCCTATTCCTGCGCCAGTAAGGTTGGCGGAGCCTATATAAGCCACTGTGCAGTCGAAAACCATTATTTTGAAATGCACTCTCGGACAAAGCCTGCGCTCCAGATTGGCCCAGAGATTCGGATACTTGTCGAAGTCGGCACGGAAATTCTCGCCAGGCTCCTTGGCGTGGAGCAGTCGCACATCGACACCGTGGTTGAGTAGTTTGTCAAGAATGGAAAGGAATGGCACGACATCTTTACCGTTTTCTACATAGAGGTCTTTAAGGTCTGCCGTGGCTATCCAAAGGTCATGCTTGACTTTCTCGCATTGCGAGAGGACTTCGGTGTAATGCTCCCTGTCGGCGATGTACTTTATCATGTTAGAAATAGTAGCCAAGGGAGACGGAATAGATATTCTCGTTGGCTTCTGGAAGCCCGTTTGTTGTGTTGAATGTCTTGTTGAATTGGATGCAGTTGGTGCCATTCAGTTGCCAATGTCCTCCTATACGGATGCCAATATTCCAGACGAGTCCGAACTGGTTTTTGTTGATATCATAGACTGGCAATGTGTTTGACCCGCCACCGTAGAAATCACCTCCCATGACACGAGCGTAGTAGCATCCAAGTCCAATGTGGATGCCGAAACCTGTCTTGAAGATGCCTAATTGCAGCGTCGTAGGAATCATGATGGAGTGCTGCTCCATGCCAAATCCCTGGCTGTAAGCGTCGTTGGCAAAAGGAAGATGACAGTGTGTGTAACTGTACAGAACGTCGGCGTGGAGATTGAAGTTTTTGCTGATTTTATACTGCAGCATTATTCCGCTTTGGAATCCCAGGTAGGGCTTGCCTTCAAAGGTGGCGTCGGGATATTCCAGGTTGCAATGGTTGTAACCTGCCGAGACACCTATCTCGAATTTGCTTTGATGGTGTTTTTTTGCCAGGTTGCCTGAAGCTATGTTACCATCATGTTGTGAGGCTTTTATTGTGAGAGCCACAATGTAGTCGGTTATGCGGTTCAATCCATCATAGTCAATTAAATCTGCGTCGTCCTCTGGCTTATGGTAGGGAGATTTCAGACCTGTGGTTACTGCCAAGGTGGCGATTCCCGCCTCGGCGAAAGGCTCTGTGTCGGTGGCTGTGAACAGTGAATTCTCGAAAGGAACGAGTTTTACTTTCAGGTCACTGCCTAATTTGTCGGGCGAGAGCAGCTCTTTGGAGTCGGCTATGGTTTTGGAGCCTTCCATTTCAAGATAGCCGTTGGCATTGTACCATCCAACCATGTCGACGCTGAGCATGAGTTTCACTTTGTCGAGCATGTTGTGGGCTTTAAGCTGCGACACCATTTGGGTTGAGCCATAGAGGCCTATTTCCTCTGCGTCGAAGGCACAGATGATAACGCTGCGTTTCAATTCATTTTTCTTCTTTATCAGTTGACGCGCGACCTCCAATACGCATGACGACCCAGACGCGTTGTCGTCTGCGCCATTGTATATTTTGTCGCCTTTTACACCGACATGGTCGTAGTGGGCGCCGATAACTATGTATTCTTTCTTCAGTACGGGGTCGTTTCCTTCAATCACACCAACGAGGTTGCAGAAATTGCTTCCAGAAGACATTGGCTGGTTTTTGATGAAAGGGTCGTCATAATTGTTGTTCCAAAGGGGTACCATGCCCATGCGTTGCCATTGCTGCCTTATGTAGTCGGTGGCACGGCGTCCGTCGTCGGTGCCTGCGGCACGTCCTCTGAGACTGTCGGAAGCAAGGGTGTACAAATGTTTTTCCAACCTCTGGCGTTGGGTGTCCTGTGCAATAGAGACTCCGCAAATAATAGTTGCGGCTATAAGTAATATGGTTTTCTTCATGTTTGGGAAACGTCGTTTTTGCTTTTTTATTTCTTTGTCTATAAAATTTTTAAACTGTTTTTGCGTTCTGTTTAATGATAATTGGGAAAGGACTCTTTCTGTGTTCATTTCCCATAAGTTGATGCAATTGTAATTCTTTAATAATTAAGTGTTTTTAGTAACGATAAAAAAGAGTGAATCGATGTTTATATTCAAATCATTGAATATTAATTCTGAGACATCTTTACACGTTACATTTTAAACTTTACTAAACATGGCAGACGACAAAAAGATTATTTTCTCTATGGTTGGTGTGGGCAAGCTGATTCCTCCCAGCCGTCAGATATTGAAGGATATTTATCTTTCTTTTTTCTATGGTGCGAAGATTGGTATTATCGGTCTTAACGGTAGCGGCAAATCATCGTTGTTGAAAATCATTGCTGGTGTCGACAAGGACTATCAGGGAGAGGTTGTTTTCTCACCTGGCTACAGTGTCGGCTATTTGGAACAGGAACCTAAGCTCGACGACACCAAGACAGTAAAGGAAGTGGTGCAAGAGGCTGTTCAGGACGTGGTCGACTGGCTTAAGGAATACGAGGAGGTTAACAACGCTTTCGCTGAACCTGATGCCGACTTTGACAAGCTCTGTGAGCGTCAGGGTGAATTGACGGAACTGCTTGAGCAGAATGATGCCTGGAATCTCGACAGTCGTCTTGAACGTGCCATGGATGCCCTGCGTTGCCCCGAGGAGGACCAGCTAGTGAAGAACCTCAGCGGCGGTGAGCGCCGACGTGTGGCTCTGTGCCGTTTGTTGCTGCAAGAACCGGATATTCTGCTCCTCGACGAGCCTACCAACCATCTCGACGCTGAAAGTATCGAATGGCTTGAGCATCATCTACAGCAATACAAAGGTACGGTTATCGCTGTCACCCACGACCGTTATTTTCTTGACAACGTGGCTGGTTGGATTCTCGAACTGGACCGTGGAGAGGGCATACCTTGGCAAGGGAACTACAGCTCGTGGCTGGATCAGAAAACCCAGCGTCTTGCCATGGAAGAAAAACAGGAAAGCAAACGCCGCAAGACTTTGCAACGGGAGTTGGAATGGGTGCGAATGGCCCCCAAGGCACGTCATGCCAAGGGAAAGGCTCGTTTGGCGGCATACGACCGTATGATGAACGAGGACGTGAAAGAGAAGGAGCAGAATCTGGAGATCTTCATTCCCAACGGGCCTCGTCTGGGTAATAAAGTGCTTGAGGTTGAGGGTGTAAGCAAGTCATACGGCGACAAGCTGCTATATGAGAACCTAACATTCTCGTTACCTCCTGCCGGCATAGTGGGTGTTATAGGTCCAAATGGCTGTGGAAAGACGACACTTTTCCGCCTCATTATGGGTCTTGAGAAACCCGATACTGGCACATTTACAGTGGGCGAAACAGTCAAGATCGGCTATGTTGACCAGCAACATGTGCAGATAGACCCCGAGAAATCGGTTTGGGAAGTGGTGAGCGAAGGCAACGAGCAGATTCAGATGGGAGGCCGCCTGGTAAATAGCCGCGCATATATCTCGCGTTTCAATTTCAGCGGTAACGACCAGAGCAAGAAAGCAGGGGTACTTAGTGGCGGCGAACGCAACCGTCTTCATTTGGCGCTGACACTAAAGAGCGAGGCCAATGTTTTGCTCCTCGACGAGCCTACAAACGACATCGATGTCAACACTATGCGGGCTTTGGAGGAGGGTCTTGAGAACTTCGCCGGCTGTGCTGTGGTTATCAGCCACGACCGCTGGTTCCTCGACCGTATTTGTACTCATATCCTTGCCTTTGAGGGCGACTCGCAGGTTTACTTTTTCGAGGGTAGCTACTCCGAATACGAGGAAAACCGCAAGAAACGTCTCGGCGATGACACTCCCCATCGTTTCCATTACAAAAAACTGCAATAACTTTTTGAAACGAAAAATACCGCAAATTACCGTAAATAATTGTCCAAAATAATCAATATATGCTATGGGAGAATATGTTGATATTTCAAAGTGTAAGGATGTTGTATACCAGATAATAGGATCTGCGATGACTGTTCACAGAGAACTAGGTGGCGGTTTACTTGAGCCTGTTTATAACGATGCGCTGCATCTTGAATTATTGGACAAGGGGATTGATAATCAGTCGGAAGTGTCAATAGAATGTTTCTACAAACACCACAAGCTTGAAAAACATTATAGAATGGATATTGTTGTCGGAGATATAATAGTTGAACTTAAAGCCACTGATATGATTATCCCTGAGTTCAGACTCCAATTGTTCAACTACTTACGACTCACAAGGAAGACTATAGGTCTGCTATTGAATTTTAGTAATGACAGTCTATATGGAGAAAGGTATTTCTACAATCGGAACACTAATGAATGTGTTTTGATCGACAAATCCATGGAACCAGTTCCAAGATGATTTTTCGAAAATTCACGGATAATTACGGGAATTCGCGTTAAATGTAAATTAGGTAATATTTTTTTGTTTTCTATGAAAAAGATAATACTTATTGCCGTACTATTGTTGCCTATTATGGTGCTGGCGCAGCATAATAGGCAAAGGCTTGTCCAGCCTGATTACGATAGTTATAACCTTCGTTTCTGGCCAAGCCAGATGACCGTGGTGCAAAAATACAATCAAGGCAGCGACATCAATTTCCAGGAGACTTATCTCTTCGATTCTGTGGGCAACCTTACAGAATACCGCAAACAGGGTTTCGGTGGAGAGAGGGTTACCCACTATCCCTTGACTTTGGAGGATGTTTCACGGAACAAATTGTATGTCTTTGATTACGATGGCGATGTATTGGAAATACGACAGTTCAATTTGAAAGGTGATTTGTACAGCTCAACCCATTGTATCTATGCCGTTGGCGGCAACCTGACGCAGAGCATAGAGTATACATACCATGCCGATAGTGGCTTTGTGACCCGCCGCACAGTGTCGTACTACGACAAACGGGAGCGCCTTGTGGCGGTAGAACAGTATACGGCCGATGAGCTGTTGCTGTGGAGTGAGAAACGTAAATACGACCGCCGTGGCAACCTCGTGAAACGTACCCAGACTTTTTTTAACGACAATGAGAAGGAGACTACTGTCGAAAACCGAAAGTACACATTCGACAGCCATGGCAACTGGACACAATGCCATTACTCGTTAAATGGCATTGTGATGTACACTATAGAAAGAAAAATAGTGTATTATGGAGAATGAGATTTAGTCAGGAAGTCTTTAGAGTGAAAGGGAAACCGATTGTTGATAAAATGATTGATGACGTAATTGTTTGCTACAGTTTGAACTGAGTCGGCTGTTGAAAAATAATGATACATTGGGACTCTTTTTTTGGATTATTCTTACTATTTTTACATCTTCAAAAATAATCCAATCTTTGCTGTAGTATGCCCTATTTCACCCATTTACATGTCCACTCGCACTTCTCGATTCTTGACGGAATGTCGAAAGTGCCCGACTTGATAAAAAAATGCAAAAAAAACGGAATGTATGCCATGGCCCTTACCGACCACGGCAACATGTACGGTATTAAGGAGTTGGTGGACACTGTTAAGAAGGAGAATGGCAACTTAAAAGACCAAATCAAGGAAGTTGAGGCCGAAAAATCAAAGATAGAGGCTGAGATAAAAACTGTTGAAAACGGTTCGCCACAAGCTGAACAGTCACAGGATGAGGACACAGCAAATCCTTTGTCGTTGGAAGAGCTCCAAGCAAAGCTTTCGGACCTTAACGCTCAGATTGAAAGCCTGAACACACAGTTTTTCAAGCCAATAATCGGTATCGAATCCTATTGCGCACACCGCACACTTTACGATAAAGACTCTAATGTCAAGGAATATGACCCCGAAACGGGCCGTGAACGTATCATGGACCGTAGTGGATGGCATATCATTTTGCTTGCCAAAAACAAGCAAGGCTATCGCAATCTCTGCAAATTGTCCAGTATTGCTTTCACAGAGGGCTTCTTCTACAATCCTCGCATCGACCACACTTTACTAGAACAATACCATGAGGGTATAATCTGCTGCTCGGCTTGTCTTGGTGGCGAGATACCACAAAAAATCATGAAAGGCGACATTGAAGGCGCCGAAGAATCGGTAAAGTGGTTTAAGAACTTGTTCGGTGATGATTTTTACCTTGAATTGCAGCGCCACAAAACAGACAAGCCCAATGCGGCTTACGACACTTTTGAAAGACAGCAGAAAGTAAACGCTTATTTACTTCAATTCGCTGAAAAATATAATATTAAATATATCGCCACCAATGATGTCCATTTCGTCGAGGAGGAACATGGAGAGGCTCATGACCGTCTGATATGCCTCTCGACCAAGAAAGACCTTGATGATCCCAATAGAATGCATTATACCAAGCAGGAGTGGCTGAAAACTCCTGAGGAGATGGCGGCGATTTTCGCTGACATCCCGTTGGCGTTGGAAAACACACGTGAGATAGTCGACAAAATAGAGATCTTCAGCATCGACAGCGACCCCATTATGCCCGTTTTTGATATTCCCGCCAGTTTCGGCACTGAGGAGGAGTATCGCAAACGCATTACGGAACAAGAGCTTTTCGACGAATTTACCCGCAACGAAAAAGGCGAGGTGGTGATGAGTCAGGAAAAAGCCGAAGACAAAATCAAGAAACTCGGAGGATACAGCAAATTGTACCGCATCAAGTTCGAGGCTGACTATCTGGCGAAACTTGTTTGGGACGGAGCTCATAAACGCTACGGTGACGAGCTCACTGAGGAGCAGAAAGAGCGTATTATCTTTGAGTTGCACACCATCAAGACAATGGGCTTTCCGGGCTATTTTCTTATCGTCGCCGACTACATACGTGGCGCACGCGAGGAACTTGGTGTCAGCGTGGGTCCTGGTCGTGGATCTGCCGCTGGCAGCGTGGTGGCCTACTGTCTATGGATTACCGATATTGACCCTCTCAAATACGATCTTCTTTTTGAGCGTTTCCTGAATCCTGACCGTATTTCGCTCCCCGATATTGATGTTGACTTTGACGATGCAGGACGTGGAAAGGTTCTGGAATGGATTACCGAGAAGTATGGCAAAGAGAAGGTCGCACATATCATCACATATGGTACGATGGCCAGCAAATCGGCCATCGCCGATGTGGCGCGTATCCAGAAAATACCCCTCTCCACGGTGGCTCAGATTAAGAGTTATATCCCTGACCGAGGCTTTCCTGACAACATCAAGGACGAAAAGGGCAAGTCTCCAAAAGTAAATCTGAAAAACTGCTATAAATATGTTCCTGAGTTGCACCAGATCATGGAGGGTGAGGATTCGGAATTGAAAGAGGTCCTCACCTATGCCGAGGAGCTGGAGGATACCAACCGTCAGACGGGTATACATGCCTGTGGCGTTATTATCGGTGCCGATGACCTTACCAATTTCGCACCTATGTGTACCATCAAGGATAAGGACACCGACGAAGATGTCCTTGTTACTCAGTATGATGGTCATGTCGTTGAGACGGTGGGACTTATTAAGATGGACTTTCTTGGCCTCAAGAACCTTACCATCATCAAGGACGCCATAAGTAATATCAAACGTCGCCACAATGTCGATATCGACATTGACCATATACCTATTGACGACGAATTGACATATCAACTCTTTTGCGATGGCAACACTGTAGCCACATTCCAGTTTGAATCGGCGGGAATGCAAAAATATCTACGCGATTTGCAACCCCATGTCTTTGAGGACCTCATCGCTATGAACGCCCTCTATCGACCTGGTCCTATGGAATATATCCCGGACTTTATCGATCGCAAACAGGGACGCAAACCTGTGGAATACGATATTCCATGTATGGAGAAGTATCTCAAGGATACTTACGGCATCACCGTCTACCAGGAGCAGGTCATGCTTCTGTCTCGTGAGCTGGCGGGATTCACCCGAGGCCAAAGCGACACTCTGCGTAAGGCTATGGGCAAGAAGCAGATAGAGAAGATGAACGAGCTTGAGGTTCTTTTTTATGAGGGTGGCGAGAAAAGAGGTCATCCCAAAGAGAAACTCAACAAAATCTGGGAAGACTGGAAGAAATTCGCCAGCTATGCCTTCAACAAATCGCATGCCACTTGCTACTCTTGGGTAGCCTATCAAACTGCCTATTTAAAAGCTCATTATCCGGCTGAGTATATGGCTGCGGTGATGACATCCTCGCTCAGCGATATCACTCGTGTAACCGAGCTTATGGCCGACTGTAAGAAGAACAATATCGAGATTCTCGCACCATGCGTGAATGAGTCGGAGATAAATTTCTCAGTCAACGAGCATGGTCAGATTCGTTTCGGTCTCAGCGCCATCAAGGGAATGGGTGAGGCTGCCGCGCAAGCCATTATCGATGAGCGAGAGAAAAACGGACCATACACTGACATCTTCGACCTTTTGGAACGTATCGACATGAAGACTGTGAATAGGAAGAATCTGGAGGTGTTGGTGAAGTCGGGTGCTTTCGACCAGCTGAAGGGCATGCATCGAGCACAGTATCTGCATAAGGATGTAGAAGGTGAAATGGTGCCGTCATATCTGGAAAAACTGGTGCGTTGGCAGAGCCGCAAACGTGAGGCCGCAAGTGTTGCGCAGATGTCCATTTTCGATGTCTCTGACGAGATGAAGTCTGAAGATCATCCTCCTATTCCTGTGTGTGAGCCATGGACAAGTGTCGAACAGTGCAACTACGAGAAGGAGGTTATAGGTTTCTATATCAGTGGCCATCCTTTGGACGATTACAAGTATGAGATGGATAACTATGTCGACGTCAGCGTAGGAGCTCTCAACAATCTGGAGGCTTTGGTGCCTCGTCATGAGGTATCGTTTGGCGGCATAGTCACTGAGGCTCAGTCGGGCATATCTCAGCGAACAGGCAGGCCTTACGGCAGCATGACTATTGAGGACTACCAAGGGTCGTTCGAGTTGCGTCTCTTCGGAGAGGATTGCCTCAAATACAAGGAGTATTGTCAAAAAGGTCTGTTTGTCTATGTCAAGGTTGAAATCAAACAGTTCACTATCAAAAAAGAGGGTGTAGAGTCACGAAGTCCGGCACGTATCTACATCAAGAAAATCATGCCTCTCGGCGATGTTGTCGCCGCTTTCACAAAAACGATTAATTTCCATGTTGATATAGAAAAGCTTACCGATGATTTTTGCAACAAACTAAAAAAACTTGCACACCAAAATCGAGGAGAGACCAAACTGAATGTCACTGTCGACGACAAAGAGCATGAAATGTCGTTGTTCATGTCCTCTACAAATCTTAAGGTCGATCCTTCCACATTCGTAAAACTTTTGGAGGAAATGCCGGAAGTGAGCCGTGTCACTTTGAATGGGAAAGGGTGATGATTATTATGCTGTTGTGATTTGAGCTTTGAAAAAAATAATTATTGATACCGAAAAACCACATTGTCAATTGAAAGATATTAAACTAACAACAGATGTCGCTACTCCGCGAGCAGGATTCAGCATAGGATACAATGATTCAATGCTTTTCGTTGGCTCTTGTTTTGCCGAGAACATGGGTATGCGTATGTCTGATATGGGATTTAAAGTTAATATCAATCCTTTTGGCATTATGTACAATCCCTTGTCGATGGCCGATGCGTTAAACCGCTGTTTGGACGGCAATACGATAGGGGAGAGTAATCTGGTTCAGCATGACGGGCTCTGGCATTCATGGCTTCATCATGGCCGTTTCTCTCATTACGACAAGAGTCAATGTCTTCAAGCTTGCAACCAAGCTATTATGGAGGCTCATGCTTTCCTTGAAACATGCAACACGGTTATCTTTACCTTTGGCTCAGCTTGGCACTATAGGCTGAAATCTGATGACAGCGTTGTGGCTAATTGTCATAAAGTGCCGGCGGCAACATTTGAGAAGAGACTCGCGACGTTGGAAGAGTCGCTCAAGCTATGGAATCCTTTGATTGAAAGGCTGCTTGATGGCGGCCGCCGTGTTGTGTTGACTATCAGCCCTGTGCGTCATCAGGCATATGGCGCTCATGGCAACCAGCTGGGGAAGGCTGTTTTGATGCTTATGGTTGATAACTTGATGAGTAATTTCCAATCGAAAGGGGGACTTGAGTATTTCCCGTCGTATGAGATTGTCGTTGATGAATTGCGCGACTATCGTTTCTATGCCGATGATATGGCTCACCCCTCATCTTTGGCTGAGGAGATTGTCTGGCGACGCTTCCAGAACGTTTTCTTTGACGATCAAACAAAAACAAGGTGCGACGCAGCATGCGAGGAACTTCGCCGCAAAGCGCACAGACCTATAAACTCTACACGTTAAACTTTAAACTTTACATATAATACACAAACAATCATGAAGAATATCGCTTTAGTAATGGGAGGCTTCTCAGGTGAGCACCAAATCTCTATCAATAGTGGATGTCAGGTGTATGAGTCGCTCGACAAAAACAAATATAATGTGTACAAGATTGTTGTAGGTGAACTTACAGATGGTGTGATTGATCGCCAGAATTGGTATTGGCTCGCTGACAGTGGGGAACACCGTCCCATTGACCGTGGCGATTTCACCGTGATTGACAAAGGTGTCAAAATACATTTTGACCTTGCTTTTATTATCATTCATGGCAATCCTGGTGAGAATGGTGTTCTGCAGGGCTATTTCGATATGTTGGGTATTAAGTATACAACCTGTGGCTTCTACACTTCGGCACTGACTTTCAATAAAGGTTATTGTAACCCCGTGGTGCGTAATTTCCATATCGTTAAGGTTGCGAAATCACGTCTGTTCTACAATGGACAGCACATTGATACGGCGGAGATAGTGGGTAGTTTAGGTCTGCCGGTCTTTGTCAAACCTGCCTCTGGCGGCAGTAGTGTGGCGACTACAAAAGTGAAGAAAGCCGAGGACCTTATGCCTGCCATTGAGGAGGCTTTCACAGAGGATGACGCTGTCCTTGTTGAGGAGTTTGTCCATGGACGTGAGTTTGACTGCGGTGTGATGAAAATCAAAGGGAAGAAATATGTTTTCCCAATAACAGAGATTATTCCGAAGGGTGGTCATGAGTTCTTCGACTATGAGGCGAAGTATGATGGCTTTAGCGATGAGGTGACCCCTGCCGATGTCGAGTCTGCCATTGCCGATCAAATCCAGGATGTCTCGTCTAAACTTTATGACCTGCTTGATTGTAAGGGCGTGGTGCGTTTCGATTTTATTTACAACACTGAACGGGACCGCTTGTATTTCCTTGAGGTTAACACCATACCTGGCCAGAGCGCCGAAAGTATTGTTCCCAAACAGGCACGCGCCATGGGCATAACCACCACGCAGCTTTATGAGATGATTATTGAGGACGCATTGGCGGTATAAAGCCCCATCAAACCTTTAAAACCTTTAAACCCCTTAAACCTATTAAACTCTTCCACCCCTTATAACCTTTTAAACCCTTTAAACCCTTTATAATGGATAACGAAATATTGAGATGTTTACGTGAGCGTCGCAGTGTGCGCTCTTTCAAACCTGAGCAGATTACCGACGAGGAGCTTAGGGCTGTGTTGGAAGCCGGCACTTATGCTCCTACTGGTATGAACTACCAAGACCCTTGGATTGTCGCTGTTCAAAATCGAGAGATTATGGACCAGTTGGTTAGGATGAACAAGCAATTCACTCAGCAGGAGGGCAACCCGTATTATGACGCACCGACAATAGTGCTTGTCTTCGCTTCTCGTCCTGAGAAGTGGAAAAACGGTATGGCTGATGGGTCGCTGGTGCTGGGCAACATGATGAATGCCGCGCATGCGATTGGTTTGGGATCGTGTTGGATAAATCGGGAACAGGAAATGTTTGACACCGAGGAGGGACGTGAACTTATGACTCGTCTCGGCCTTCCTGAGGGACTTATGGGTGTCGGCGCTTTGTCGTTGGGCTATCCTGCCACCCCGCTACGTCCAGCCCGTCCACGTAAAGAGGATTATTACAGGGTGATAAAATGAGTGTCCCAGAAGCCACAAAGCAGAGGCTGATTGCTTATGCTGATCAGTATGAGACGGCAGATTTTATTGTTGGCGACCCCTCATGGTGGATGCACCAAGTGAAAGGAATTGAGAACCAGGAAACGATGGCTTTTCTGGCTTCTGCTCTCAGTTATGGCAGCCGCAAGCAGTTTATGCCAAAGATAGGACAGTTGCTCGAATGGTCCGGAGGCGATGTACACGACTGGGTGAAAAACGGTGCTTTTGAAGATCAACTGAGGAGAGGTGATGAAAGTTGCTTCTATAGGCTTTACAACAAGGACTGCATGAATGGTTTCCTTTGCGCTTGTCGTCAGATGTACAAGGAATACGATACAATGGGAACTTTCATTCGCCATCACGCTTGCGACGGTTTTGGGGCTGTGGACGCCATATGTTCGTTTTTCCGTAATCATAATGCAAGTCAGGTGATACCCAAGAACACTATGTCGGCATGCAAACGTGTGTGTATGTTTCTTCGTTGGATGGTGCGTGACAATTCTCCTGTTGATTTGGGATTGTGGTCGGATTGTATTGACAAAGCGGATTTGATTATGCCGCTTGACACTCATGTATTGCAACAATCTGTGAAATTGGGGCTTCTGTCTAGTTCCACAGCGTCAATGTCAGCGGCGCGACGTCTTTCGGCGGCGATGTCAGAGGTTTTCCCTGGTGACCCCTTGCGTGGCGATTTCGCACTGTTTGGCTATGGGGTTATTTATGATTGATTGTGCTGACGTTTTTGGATTGTTACTGTTTTTTTTTGCAACAATCTTAAGTGATTGTGTAAAAGCAAGGTAGAATGATTCTGAGGTTTAAGTGGGAGTTAAAGTGGACAAATGAAAATGTATTGTCCTGCGCGCAGCGCATAACTTCCTTTTTTACTCCCATCGAAGATTAACTTCCTTCTATTACTTCCCATTGTTTTACGTTATCATTTTGATATTTCTAAAAGTTTTTTTTTGTGAAGAATAAATTTTTTTTCAACATTTGATTGTTTATTCAATAAAAAGTTGTAATTTAGCGGTGTGAAAGGAATACTTTCATAGTAATTAAAAAGTGTGATAAATAATTAAAAAATAATAACATGGAAGCAAAAAAATCACAAAAGGCTGACCTTGAAAATAAGAAAGGACTGTTCCTTGAAATAGGTTTGGTATCCATTCTTGCTCTTGTGCTTGTAGCTTTCAACCTTCGTAGTTCTGATGATAGCGGCAGCGGTATGGATATGCGTATCGTTAGCGAAGAGATGGAGGAGGAAATTATCCAGACTGAGGAAGAGCAGCAGCAGGAACCTGAGCCAGAACCAGAACAACCCGAACCAGAAGTCACGACAGAACTTGAGATTGTGGACAACGACGCTGAGATTGAACATGAACTTGGTATCGTTGACGCAGGCGACGACGCCAATAAGCAGCAGGAAGAAGTTGTTGTAACCGATGTTGAACAAGAAGAAGAGGTGGCAGAAGAGGAGATCTTTGTGTTCGTAGAGAAGAATCCAGAGTATCCTGGCGGTGAAGAGGCTCTCTACAAATTCCTCGGTGAGAACATCAAGTATCCTGATATGGCTCGCGATAACAACATCTCTGGTACGGTGGTTGTCAAGTTCGTTGTTGAAAAAGACGGTAGAATCACCAAAGCATCCATCCTCCGCGAGATCGGTGGTGGTTGCGGTAAGGAAGCTCTCCGTGTTGTCAACTCGATGCCTAAGTGGAGCCCAGGACAGCAGAGCGGTAAGCCGGTTCGTACCGAGTTCACCCTGCCCGTTCAGTTCCAACTTCAGTAATTTGAGCTTTAACATCCTCGTGGATGATGGGTTCGCCCATTGTCCTATGGCATGAAATCAATATTATAATATAGGCGAACGCTAGCTGTTCGCCTATATTATTGTTTGATGGACAAAGGTTTGTTGTTCCGTTCATGTTAGACAGGACTATCCGAGTTTGCCGGTATGTCTGAATGCTGTTCGTAAATTGTATTTCATCAACTATTAAACTCACTCTGACTTTCAGTGATTTCTGTAAACAATCTTTCTGTCCAGTTCACCGGTGTGAACCTTTTCGATAACGTTACTTTCAATATCGGAGATCGAGACCGTATAGGTCTTGTGGGTAAAAACGGTGCTGGTAAATCGACGTTGCTAAAGATTCTTTGTCATCAACAAGAGCCAGAGACAGGTACCATTGTGATGGCTTCGGGGCAAACGGTGGGCTATCTTCCTCAGGAAATGATTCCCGACAGCGTCGGCACGGTGTTGCAAGAAACCATGAAGGCTTTCGCCGAAATAACCTCTCTGGAACATCGTCAGCAGCAACTTACCGAGGAGGTGGCGGTCCGCACTGACTATGAATCGGTGGAATACGAGCGTTTATTATCTCAACTAAATGAGGTGACTGAACGTATTTCTATGCTCGGTGGCTCAAACCGTCAAGAGATGGCTGAGAAAATTCTTCTGGGACTTGGTTTCCGTCACAGCGATTTCAATCGTTTGGTCGCCGAGTTTAGCGGAGGGTGGCAAATGCGTGTTGAACTTGCTAAATTGCTTCTGCGTAAACCGGATTTTCTACTTCTCGATGAGCCTACAAACCATCTTGATATTGAGTCAATACAATGGCTGGAGAACTATCTTTCCACCTATATGGGCGCAGTGGTACTGGTGTCACATGACCGCACGTTTCTAGACAATATCACCAAACGCACCATAGAAATCACTGCTGGTAAGATATACGACTATAAGGTGCCGTATTCTGAATATGTTGTACAAATGCAGGAACGTAGGGCATCGCAAATGGCTTCGCTAACGAATCAGCAACGTCAGGTTGCTCAGATTGAGGCTTTTATTGAAAGATTTCGTTACAAGGCCACAAAATCCAAACAGGTCCAGTCTCGTATAAAAATGCTTGATCGGATGGAAGAGATCAAAGTCGATGAGGTCTCAACCGAAAGCATTCACTTCCAGTTTCCTCCGGCACCTCACAGCGGCAAGATTGTTCTCGAGGCAGCACACCTTGGCAAGGCTTATGGCGACAACCAGGTGTTTGATGGAGTGGATTACCTTGTCACATCTGGCTCTAGGATAGCTTTTGTTGGTCGCAATGGTGAGGGAAAGTCGACAATGGCGAAGATTATCGTCGGTGAATTGGTCGACTATACGGGCACTTTTAAATTGGGTCATCAAGTCCAGATAGGATACTATGCTCAGAATCAGGCCGCAATGCTTGATGGAGAAAAAACAGTGTTCCAAACTATTGACGAGGCCGCTGTTGGTGACATTAGACCTAAAATAAGAAATATCCTGGGCTCTTTTCTGTTTGACAACGATGACATAGATAAAAAGGTGAAGGTCCTTTCGGGTGGTGAGAAAGCAAGGCTGGCATTGGCGAAATTATTGCTGACGCCATGTAATCTCCTTGTCCTCGATGAGCCTACCAACCATTTGGATATGGATTCGAAGGATATCTTGAAAAACGCTTTGCTCCAATACACGGGCACGCTCATAGTCGTCTCGCATGATCGTGATTTCCTTCAGGGCTTGACCGATTCGTTGTTTGAGTTTCGTGAGGGAGGAGTGCATGAGTTCAAAGGTGATATTTTCGAGTTTCTTGACTATCGAAAGATGGAGCACCTCAAAGAGCTCGACAGTGTTCGCGGTCATTCCTCGGCTGGACAGCCGCAGGCTGCGGTGTCGCAGAACAAATTGAATTATCAGCAGGCAAAGGAACGAGAACGCGAGTTGCGCAAACTTCGTGGCAATGTGTCCAAAATTGAGAAGGAAATCGCTGACCTTGAGGCGCAGATAGCTCAGAAAGAGGCTCTTCTATCATGCGGAGACACAGCCTCACAAGGGCCGGACTTCTTCAATGAATATCAGTCGATGAAAGAGGAGTTAGAAGCCAAAATGTTGGCATGGGAAGAGGCATCTATCGAGTTGGAACTCAATGAGAATAAATAATCGACGATGTGAAGGGTGGGTGTGTTTATAGGCGCAGGTCTCCTGTTATGTGTTTACATTTTCGCGCTTGGCTACTTCGCTTTCTGTTTCAAGTATTTTGATGGTGAGATTCCGTACTTTTTAACAAAAGAGCGTAGAAATGTGGAGTATGAGTTGAATCCGGACATGGTGGCAATGTCTTCGATTGATTGTCCGTTCTTGTTGTTCCAATTGTCAAGTAGATTCTTGGCCTCTTTCAGCCGGAAATCATTGATATACTCATAGAAAGTCCTCTGTTTCTCACGGTTGATGAAATTGCTCAGATATTGACGGTTTGTGCCTAAGAGGGTTGACAGTTTCTGTAGGGTCATAGAGGGATCCAGATAGTATTTCTTCTCTTGGATTATTGCATCGATATCGCTGTTGTACAACACTTTGTAGTAGGAGTCCTGTGTGTTGTTATCTTGATTATCGTTGGAGGTGTTTTCTTGCTCAGGTATGACGAATACTTTCTGCTGTATTATTTTCTTGAATATTAACAGAATGTATGCAATGGTTATAAAACACCATAATGTGTCAAATATAAGGTTTTTGTTTATTATGTTGTTGTAAAACCATCTTTCCTGTGACAAACTCTCGATTGCCCATATTAACTGAGCGATATATAGTACCACTAAAAGGAATGATACCCAGCGAAGATTGTAATTCTCAATGTCGCCGACATCATTGAGTAGCATTCTGTCGTATTTTTTGATTGAGATATTTAGCCAAATAAGAAGTACTGTTGATATTGAGATCGTATAAATCTGAACCCCATTATAAACCATGTGGCTGTGGGTGACCGCATATAATACCAGAGCTATAATATAGGGCACTTCAATAAGGAATAGTTGTGATGGTTTGTATCTGTCAGGGAATACTAAAGTCACGCAGAATATCATAAAACCGCCAACAATAATATAATCATACAGCAGCAACAATGTGTTCAGGTATTCAACATAATCCACTTTGCTGCATACTTCCATGATCAGGTTGTTTAAAAAACCTATGGCTAGCATTATCAATACCACAGCGAAGGAGCGTTTATATTGTACCTTGTTGTGGTTGCGGAACAGGAATATGCTTACCACAATGAGTAGGCATTGCGTAAATCCTGAGGCGAAACACAATATCAGCGGATATATAAAGTCGGCGTTCATTATTTTGCAAAATTACGATTTTTATTTGACAATAGACTCGGAACTCTTTTTATCGTTAATTTTTTATCTATTGCCACTCCGTTTTTACAAAATAAAACAATCGTGATTTCTTTTTTTGTATTTTTGCACTTTGAGAGTCTGTTAAATTATTATTATAGAATCATGAAAAAGAACTTTTTCTTCAGCACATTAATGGTTTTTGTGTGCTTATCCGTTTCTGTTTTTCTTGTCTCTTTCACCTCATTGTCCATAGGAGGAGACGAGCCTCGCTATTATTATGTGTTTGAGTCGAATGGGAAGATGGGTTTCATGGATCAGAATGGTAGGGTGTTGATACCCGCCAGATATTATTCGCTGGGCAATTTCTCAGAGGGATTGGCGTCGGCAAAATTAGGGGAGAAGTGGGGCTTTATCGATACCAATGGCAAAACGGTCGTCAAACCGCAGTTCGATGGTGTGGCTTCCTTTGTTGATGGCGTCGCTATGGTATGGACGGAGGAATGGGGGGAAGACTATGAAATATTCAAATACGGATTTGTCGACAAAACCGGAAGGGTCATTTGTAAGCCTCAATATGATCAAGCCTGTGATTTCAGTGAAGGGTTGGCGGCTGTGAATTTGGGCGATTACAGCGATCCAAAATGGGGCTATATCGATCGCAGCGGGAAGATAGTAATAAGTCCGAAATATACGAGGGCTGGAATATTCAGTGAAGGCCTCGCCTCTGTCGAGTTGGACGGAAAAATGGGCTATATTGATAAGAATGGCAAGATGGTTTTGGAAGTGCCGTATAGCATAGCAGGCTTTTTTAGTGAAGGCCTTGCTGTGGTGGGTGTGATCGAGAACAAGGTCAACAAGTTGGGCTATATAAATAAAAGCGGCGAAGTGGTTATTCCACTTCAATATTCGGAGGCATTGCCTTTCAAAGACGGTGTCGCATCGGTGAAAACAGGTGACAGATTTTCGGGCAAATGGGAATATATCAATCAAAAGGGCAATAAAGTTATGGCTTATCGCTCTCAGTATGAAGCCTCCATGCCATTTAGTGAAGGATTGATGGCTGTGAAGAAAGGAGGGAAGTGGGGTTTTGTTGACGAAAAAGGCAATGTGGTTATCACTCCTCAATATAAAGATGTTGGTTCCTTCAAAAATGGTTTGGCATTGGTGAAAGTCGACTACAAATATGGCTATATTGACCGTACTGGTAAGATGGTCATTACCCCTAAATATGATGCCGCGGCGGCATTTTGGGGTCCTATTGCATGGGTGCGCATAGGTGAAAGGGTGATGTATATTGACAAAACAGAGAAAGTTATTAAAGAGTGGAGAGAGGAGCAATAAATGTTGCCACTAACTTTTTAATCCATCTTGGTCATTAGATCGAGATGGATTTTTCTTTCTCAGCAACTGCTGCCGGCGGCATAGCCTGTGGTGAATGCGATCTGAAGGTTGTAGCCACCGGTGTCGGCGTCTAGGTCAAGGACTTCCCCTGTGATATACAGTCCGTCGACGATTTTTGACTCCATCGTTTTGGGATTGACTTCCTTCAGGCAAACTCCTCCTTGGGTTACAATCGCCTCCTCGAAACTTCCTGTTCCTGTGAGCTCGAATGAGAAGTCTTTGAGGAAATTGAGAAGTTTGTGCCGCTCGGCGCTGTTGATTTGGTTGAGGCGTTTGTAGTATTCTATGTGTAGGTGTTGCAGCGCTAGTGGTATTAATTCGGCCGGCAACCACAGCCTCAGAGCGTCATGAAAAAGTCTGTTTCCGCTTGAGTTGAGATCGTTGATCAGTCTTTTGTCGAGAGTGTTTTTCTCTACGGCGGGTTTGAAGTCAATATGAGCTATTACGGATTCTCCTTTGTGCAGCGGCGCTGTCGCTTGCCGGCTTGCGGAAAGTACTATGGGGCCGCCAATGCCGTTGGGGGTGAATGTCATCTCGCCAAAGTTGTCGCTTATTTTCTTGCCATCAGGACGGGTGAGGGTAAGGCGCACATTTTTCAAAGGGAAATCCACCAATTCCTGTGGTATTTTCAGTTCGCACTCAAGGTGAACGAGAGCAGGATATCGTGGAGACAGTGAGTGTCCCGCTTGTTCCGCCAGGCGGTATCCGTCGCCAGTTGAACCCGTCAAAGGATAACTCATTCCGCCGGTGGCCAGAACTATGCTGCTGGCGCGGAGTACGGTGCCGTCGGCGCATCGCACCCCACAAGCGGCACCATCCTCTATGATAAGTGAGTCTACTCGGCAGTTGCGTCGTATCTCAACGTTTTCCATCTTTTCCAACGCTGTGATAATAGCCAGAAAGATGTCCAGCGATTTGCCGCTTTTTGGATATACACGCTCTCCTCGTTCCACGACCAAGGGGACTCCGTTGTCTTCGAAAAACTGCATGAGGTGGGTGTTGAAAAACTGCGAGAAAGAGTTGCGCATGAAGCGCGGGTCAGAGCCTACATGTGTGAGAAAATCCTTGAGAGAGGAGGTGTTGGTGAGGTTGCAGCGCCCTTTGCCGGTGATGCGTAGCTTCAGTCCGGGTTGTCCCATTTTCTCGAGCATGATGACTTCGCGACCTCGTTGTGCCGCCGCGTATGCCGCCATCATTCCTGAGGCTCCTCCACCGATGACTATCACTCGATTGTCGTGGATTCTGGTCGGTTTGCTGTTTTCTGTTTTATCGAGCGATGTCTCCAATGTCTTCGGGATGTATGCAAAGTACGGGGATCTGAGAGTTGTGTACGATCTGTTGTGCGTTGGTCCCAAGGAAGAGGCGGGCGATCAGGCGGTCTTGCTCGGTGTTGATTACAACAAGGTCGGCGTTGACACTGCTGGCATAGTCTAACACGGTTTTGGAGTAACTCTCATAGCGGCGTCCGCAACTGTGATAGGGGATGCCTTTGTTGGCAAAGAACTCCTCGACCTGTTTGAGGTATGTGCGCAGGATTATGGCGTCTTGCGCGGTCTCAAGAAGTCCGAGGATGTGTACCTGAGAGCCAAAAATGCTGGCCATCTGTGCGGCAGGGCCGACTTTTTGACGTGAGTTGGCGTTGATTCTTATGGGTACAACAATGTTGTCCAACTTCTTGTGGAAGTTAAAGCCTTCGCGGATGGTGAGGGTGGGGCAGGGTGCTTCCTGCACAATGCGCACAGCAGTGCTGCCCATCCAGTATTTCTCGAACCCGGAGGCACCGTTTGTGCCAATGACAATCATCGGCGAATCTTCCTTTTTGGCTTCTTCGGCGATGCAACCTGCGACTTTGCCTATCTTTATGGCCCATTCGATGTTTCCATAAAGCATGTTGGGTTGGTGTTTCTCACATAAGACTTTGAGTTTGTCCTCTGCGAGATGTGTTGTCATCTCCAGTTGCTCTCCGTTGAGGAGTTTCTTCTCTTTTCTGACCCAGAGAAGTTTGATGCCTGTTTTTAGCTTGTTTGCAATGTCTACGGCTATTTCAAGAGCTACGTACGAGCCATTGGAAAAGTCCGTGCCAACTATTACCGATTTCATAGTTTCCACTTTTATCTTTGAATTTTCAACGTAAAAATCCTTATAATATTGTGTCGACAAATAAAGTTTAATGGCATAGTGTGTGAAGTTGTTTTAAAGGTATGTGTTAATTCCCGAGTAGTCAGTTTGTTGTGTGTTTTATTTGATTTAGAAGAAATGTTTTTCTATAATCTATAATCGGATGGTGTTTTTTACATTAGACGGATGGCTGTGGGTTCGCTATGAGTCCGCTAAGGTAAAGGAAAAATTGGATTGTTGGTGATGGGTATGCGGCGATGTATATTGCGGAATAAATAGGAACGTAATCCCGTTTCAAGGGAACCATCTTGATTGTGTGCCTTTTTTATCGATTGTGACCATTATTCGTGGAATAATAATATAAAGATAGTGTGTTGTATAGCAACTGGTTTTGATGTGTGTTGACGAATGTCCAAATTTTTGTGTATATTTGCATTTTTATTGGAGTAATATTTTTTTTGCATGAACGAAAACTTGGATCCTACGGGCAATAGCCAGAATGCGCGAGAGCGAGAGGTGGAGCGTGCATTGAGACCGAAAGCGTTCGACAATTTCGCCGGACAGCAGCAGGTTCTCGACAATCTGCGTATATATGTGCAGGCTGCCAAAACGCGTGGAGAGTCGCTTGACCATGTTTTGCTACATGGCCCTCCTGGTTTGGGAAAGACAACGCTTTCGCATATTATCGCCAACGAGCTTGGCGTCAATATGAAGATGACGTCGGGCCCTGTTCTTGACAAGCCTGGCGACCTTGCGGGTCTTCTCACGTCGTTGGGTCCTAACGATGTGCTTTTTATCGACGAGATCCACCGCCTTTCGCCTGTCGTGGAGGAATATCTCTATTCTGCCATGGAGGACTATAAGATTGATATTATGATAGAGTCGGGTCCTGCGGCGCGAAGTGTGCAGCTTAATCTCAAGCCTTTCACGCTTGTGGGTGCCACCACTCGCTCAGGAATGTTGACGGCTCCTTTGCGTGCCCGATTTGGAATCACATGCCGTCTTCAATACTATGATGCGGCAACTCTTACACAGATTGTCAATAGGTCGGCGGCGTTGTTGAACGTTAAAATCACCAGTGAGTCGGCCATGGAGATTGCACGACGCAGTCGCGGCACACCCCGTATCGCCAACCTGTTGCTGCGCCGGGTGAGAGACTTCGCGCAGGTCAAGGGTGACGGTACTATAACTCTCGATATCGCCCGTTATGCTTTGCAGGCTCTCAATGTTGACAGAAATGGATTGGACGAGATGGATATCCGTATACTATCTACCATTATAGAGAAATTTAAGGGAGGCCCTGTGGGGTTGAACACTGTCGCCACTGCCGTGGGAGAGGATGCCGGTACCATCGAGGAGGTTTACGAACCATACCTCATTCAGGAGGGTTATATTATGCGCACACCTCGTGGACGCGAAGTGACACAACTGGCATATCAGCATCTTGGCAAGTTCCGCGCCGGCGGCAGCCAGCAGAGTCTGGAAATTTAGTTGATTTAGGGCTTATAGGTCCTATAAGTCATATAAGCCCTATACGTCAATCGCACTCAAAATCTATTCACTCTATGCCAACCGACAAGACATTCATCCCTCAGCGCGGTAACTATCGTTCCCTGATAGTCTACCAGAAGGCGGAGTGTATCTATGATGTCACCTTCTTCTTCGCCCATAAGTTCTTGGAGAAGAGCGACCGCACCATTGATCAGATGGTGCAGGCGGCAAGGTCGGGGAAGCAGAATATCGCAGAAGGCTGCGCTGCCAGCACCACATCACGCGAGACGGAACTGAAGCTGATGAATGTTGCTAAGGCAAGTCTGCAGGAACTGCTGATAGACTATGAGGACTACCTGCGTGTTAGAGGGTTGGATCAGTGGGCGTACACCGACCCTCGCTATATTCAGACACGCGAAGTGGCATCAAGGCATAATGATTCGAGCTATTACCGCAAAGCCATTGAATTTCGTTCTGACGAGACGATAGCCAACATAGCTATTACGCTTATCCATCAGGCGGATGCCTTGTTCGTCAAACTTATTGAAAGCCTCAAGCGCCAGTTTGTCGAGCAGGGTGGTATACGCGAAGAAATGGCTCGCGCCCGCCGCACCTACCGCAACCGGCAGCAAGGCTCATAGGCTTTTTAGGTCCTATAAGACTTATAAGCCCTATAAGCCATATAGGTCATATTACAAAATATCTCATTGTTTTTCGCATGTCTGTTGTATGGATTTTGGGGAATATTTACAATATGGTAAAATAAAAATCACCATATGAGATTTTGTTTGTAATTTTGCACTCAATTTTAATTGATAAGGAAATGAGAACAATAATCAAGAATATCAAGGAACTGGTTGGTGTTGAGACGACCACGCAGCGTCGCAAGCAGGGCAAAGAAATGGCGCGTTTGGAGACGATAAAAGATGCTTATCTTATTGTCGAGGACGATAAGATTAAATCTTTCGGAACAATGAGAGAGTTGAAAGAGGAGAACGCAGACCTTGTCATTGACGCTACCGGCAAAATGGTATGTCCGTCGTTTTGCGATTCCCACACCCATCTTGTCTATGCCAATTCACGCGAGTTGGAGTTTGTAGACAAGATCCGTGGTCTCAGCTATGAGGAGATAGCCAAGAGGGGAGGCGGCATCCTTAACTCGGCCAAGGCAACGGCGGCTGCAACAGAGGAGGAACTTTACGATATGGCCCAGCAACGCCTTGAAGAGGCTATGCGCTTGGGCACGGGAGCAATGGAGATCAAGAGCGGCTACGGCTTGACCACCGAAAGCGAACTGAAGCTGCTGCGCGTCATTCGTCGCCTGAAAGAGAACTCGCCCATGACCATCAAATCCAACTTCCTCGGCGCTCATGGTATTCCGATGGAGTATCGTGGACATCAGGAAGACTATGTCGACTTGGTCATCAACGAAATGATGCCCAAGGTGGCTGCTGAGGGTTTGGCCGATTTCGTCGATGTGTTCTGTGACAAAGGTTTCTTTACCGTCCACGACACAGAGCGCATACTGGAGGCCGGTATCAAATACGGAATGAGACCGAAGATTCACGCCAACGAAATGGCTATCTCGGGTGGAGTGCAGGTCGGTGTGAAATATGGCGCAATCTCTGTTGACCACCTCGAGCAGATGGGAGATGACGAGATAGAGTGTCTGAAAGGCTCGGAGACAATGCCAACAATCCTTCCTGGTTGCGCATTTTTCCTCAATCTTCCCCTCTCGCCGGCGCGCAAGATGATTGACGCAGGTTTGTCAGTGGCAATGGCCTCCGACTACAACCCCGGTACTGCGCCGTCATTCAATATGCAGCTCATCCTCTCGATGGCATGCATACGCTACCGTCTCACACCGGAAGAGGCTTTGAACGCCACTACAATCAATACCGCCTACGCTATGGGCATTTGCGACAGGTTGGGTTCCATTGCCGTTGGCAAGGTGGCAAATTTCTATATCACCAAGCCTATACCTTCTTATGAGTATATGCCGTATGCTTATGGCGAAAACAAAGTGGAACAGACATTCCTAAATGGTAAAAGGGTATGATTAAGGTAGATCATCTTTGCAAGTCGTACGGTCCGTTGCATGTGCTAAAGGATGTGTCGCTGTCGATAGAGCGAGGCGAGTTGGTCTCTATTGTGGGGGCGTCGGGTGCCGGAAAATCCACCCTCCTTCAAATCATAGGGACCTTGGATGCTCCTGACAGCGGCAGCGTCACTATCGATGGCGTTGAAGTGACTCGTATGGGAGAACGGGAGTTGGCAAGTTTCCGTAATAGAAAAATAGGTTTCGTTTTCCAGTCGCATAATCTGCTCCCCGAATTCACGGCTTTGGAAAACGTCTGTATGCCGGCTCTTATCGGCGGCTCATCGATGAGCGACGCTCGCAAGTTGGCGATGCCGTTACTTGATTTTCTCAATATTGCCGACCGAGCGAGCCACAAGCCTTCGGAGCTTTCTGGCGGCGAGCAGCAAAGGGTTGCTGTGGCGCGCGCTCTTATCAACAATCCAGCTGTTGTCCTCGCCGACGAGCCTTCGGGCAATCTTGACTCTGTCCATGCCCGAGAGCTTCACCAGCTTTTCTTTAATCTTAGAGAACGGTATCAGCAAACATTTGTCATCGTGACGCATAATCAGGAACTCGCCAATATGTCCGACCGCCAAATATCAATCAAAGATGGTGGAGTCAATGTCAGGTAAGATTGTGAGAAATGGGTGCTGCTTTTTGATTTTACAATAATATAGTTTTGTCAAATGATAATTAATAAAAACTCGGGTCCTCAGTATCGCCATCAAGGCAATAAAGTGGAAAAAAATAAAGAGGGTGAAAACCAATCGTTTCACGTGAAACATAAAGAGAAAAACTCGGTCCAGATAGTTGCTGGAATGCGTCCTGTGATGGAGGCGTTGAATTCTGGTAAACAGATAGATAAGATTTTTATTCAGTCCAATCTGGAGGGTCAATTGGCACAGGAATTGAAGCAAAAAATCAAAGAGCTTTCATTACCAGTGCAGTATGTTCCTGTTGAAAAACTGAACCGCATGAGCGACAGCAACCATCAGGGCATAATCGCTACGATTTCCCCTATTTCTTACTATGCTTTCGCTGATTTGTTGCAGAAGGTCGTCGACGAGGGCCGTTCTCCTTTCTTTGTCATGCTTGATCATGTCACAGATGTGCGTAATCTAGGTGCGATTGTGCGTACTGCTGAATGTGCAGGTGTTGATGCAATCGTTGTACCTGACCGAGGAAGTGCGCAGGTTAATGAGGATGCCATAAAGAGCTCTTCGGGAGCTCTTTTGAGGTTGCCCATGTGCAGGGAGTCGAACTTGAAGACAGTCGTGAACTTGGCGCGTCAGTATGGCATGCAGATATGTGCCGCTACCGAGAAGGGCTCTGTGTCGTATCTTTCGGTCGATTTCAGAAAACCCACATTGCTTATCATGGGAGCCGAGGATACTGGTATTTCAAACGAATTGCTGAAAATATCTGATGTAAGGGCGTCTTTGCCTATAGTCGGCGAGGTTCAATCCCTTAATGTCTCTGTCGCTGCAGGTGTTTTTGTGTATGAGATGCTCCGCCAGCGTTCTCTCTAAGTGATTTTACTGAATAAATGTTGCTTTAGGGCTGCACTCTATATTTTTTTAATGAAGTAGAAAGTATCTCGATCGAGATACTTTTTTTTATCTCACTTTGATGGTCAGTGTGTATCTATATAGAAAGCAAGAGTCAAATTTATTTCGTTTTTTCACATGTCACAATTTTATGATTTTTTAACAATACTGTTTCGTCTTTTGATTCTTTTTGGGGGCACTTATCATCAAGAAACAGAAGATGCTGCTATTTTTATTGATGAGGAAAGATTTGATTTATACAAAAGATTGAGATACAATGATATAAACGTTGCATAATATATTAATAATTATAAAAATTGAAAAAAAATATAGTCATTTGACTTTTTTGTGTAAATTTGTAAGTTATTTTAAACTATCGAAAAACTGAAATAGTTTTCGATGGTGTAATGTAATATATTGTAATAGAGAAAAATAAAAATATATAATATGAAGAAAGTATCATTACTATTGGGAGTGATTTTTCTGATTTCGGCTTTTGTCGCCAACGGTCAGATTGTTACTAAGTACCAACAGGGATTTGAAAGCACAGGAGAGACTTATTCCTATACATCTCAAGGGAATGTCTCTACGGTAACGAATGTTTACTCTTCTGGTCAGCGTTCAATAAAACTACAGCAAACTGTTGGAAGTGATGTTATTGTTACATTGGATACTATTGACTTCACCGACAATAGTAATTTCCAGTATTTCTATCTGGAATTTATGCACATCTGTACAGTCGACCCCCTTACAGGTCCTGCGCCTAACTCTATCGCAATAGTGCAGGTGAAAAAACCGAATGAGACCCAATGGAGTACTTTGACGGGAAACCTTCACTATGACGTCAACTGGGGAGGAGGTAGTTCAGACTATGTTAGCAACAACTCATTCTCGGAGCGTTCATATGAGGTATGGCGTGGTTCTACAATCAATAATTCATGGTGGAAGCGCGAACGTTATAAACTTGAGACCGTTTTGCTTGGGCAGGGAACAAGCTTGAGTGATCGTAAATTAGAGGTGCGTTTTGTACTCAAGGCAAGAAATTCATCGGCTGGTCCTACAACGGATGGTTGGTATCTTGATAATATCAATGTCAAGTGCAGCCCTAACTCCATGCTTCTTCCTGTAGCCACACTGGTGGACTACCCTGATTTGATGAATTATCCTAACAGTCGTAACACTCACATCTCTGCAGATATCAGTACGACTCTGGCTCAGGGGATGAACGCCGACTCTATCTATTGCCTTTATCAGCTTGGTAGAAGCGCCCCGATTCGCCGAGTCAAACTCGATGCGGTTCCAGGTGTCACAAACCGCTATGAAACATATCTTCCATTCTGTGGATACGACACAGTCGTTTATTGGCGCATTGTGGCCAAAGATAACACAATCAACCATAATTCGGCCACAATACCTTCAGACGCCACGTCATGGAACAAATATAAGAGTGTGCGAGGTTCCGCTATTAATTCTGCTTTCACTACCAACAATATCGGTACAACTAGCGAGGTACCATTCTCTTCGTATGGCGACTACAAGTGTCAAATAGTATACGATAGTGCGGAGATGGCGCAGGTATTTAAACCCGGTGCTATATCTCAAATACGTTTCCCTGTGGCTTCTAATGTGTCAAACTCGACTCGTAACAGGTTTATTGTAAAGATGTGTAACATCGGTTCGGATTTTGTTTATAACGTCAATTACGATGAGAACAATTCGTACTATGGTGAATATCAAAAACTTGTATATGATTCTTCTCTTGTTGTAACACAGAATGCTAACACTTGGGGAACCATAAATCTTCAGGATACATTCTATTATGCTGGCAAGGGTCTGCTTATCACTATGATTTGCGATAATACTTCAAGCAACCCAAGTGGTATCAATGTACGCACATTCCCCTCGTCGTCCGGAACATATACAGCGGGCTCTATCTATAAAGGTTATGGTGCGGAGTATTCTTATTCCCCATTTGACCAACAGGTTTTTAACTCTGGTTTGAGAAAGTCCGTGCGTCCGAATTTCATGTTTAAAATCAACGCCAATTTGCCGCTGTATTACGATTGTGGTATCAGTGGTTTCATCAACCCCAACGATTCAACCCCAGCCAACGCGGTAGGCACCAACGACGTGGTGGTGACATTAAAGAATTATGGTAGTCAACCCATTAATGCTGTCCGTATTTACTACAGTGTCGATAATGGAGCCCACCAGTATTTTGACTGGACTGGCAACCTGGCAGGTGGCGCTACAACCAATGTCACCATCAGTACTACGCAGACATATCCCGCCGGCTATCATGAGATGTTGGCATGGGTTGATGACTCAGTGCTCCATGCTGGCGTCCGCTATAGAGACCATGAGCCTTTTAACGATACGTTATGGACTCGCTTCATTAGTTGCGACGGACCCATGAGCGGAGTGCGTACCGTTGGTGGTGCCAATGCCGACTATGTCGACTTGGAGAAAATGCTCTACGCGTTAAGCCAGTGTGGTGTTAACGGCCCACTTACAGTAAAATTGGCAGGAGGTTTATATGGTCCAATAGTATTTCCGTATATACCAGGAGCGTCGTCCACGAACTACATTCTGTTTGAGCCTGCTACCGCAGCTCCGGCCCACGATGTGCTTTTCAATGCTCCAACGCCATCGGTTACAATGTCGACACCTGTCAATTACATTGTCAACCTGCAGCAGGCACAGTATATCCGTTTCAAACGAATCAACTTTGGAAGTAATGCCACAGAAAGCCGTGCGACATATTTGGTTCGTATGGGTACCAACAGTGTGGGATGTCAGTTTGAGGACTGTGTCTTCACAGAGGGTATGGGTATTGGTGTTTCTGAATCGTTTATGACAGCGTCGGCGCTGCTCTATTCTGGTGGTGCGGACTCTTTGATTGTCAAGAATTGTACTTTCACACGTGGTAATACAGGTCTAAGCCTTGTTGGTCCCGCTCAGGACAACATGGCCCATGGCAGCAAGGTTTTGGGCAACTATTTCCAAAACCAGGGTATCAACAGTATGATTGTGCGTAACCAATATGATGCCGAGGTTGACAGCAACACATGCGATGACGTTTATGCCAACTCCAGTTATTGTATCTTGCTGCAAGATTGTAGCGGCGCCACAAAAGTCACCCGCAACACAGTGTATGTGACTTCTGGTGCCTCATGTATCGGTGCCACTAATTTCTTTGGTTCTGCGACAGCCTATGCTGTTGTGGCGAACAACATGCTCGTTAGCGCTGACAACGGTACGTCCAACATGCTTACCACTCCTTTGAACATTATTACTGCCAACTATGCTAAGATCCTCTTCAACTCTATCAAACTTACCGCTCCTACTCGTGGTGGCATAGCAACTGCAACATTTGGTGGCGGCGTTCTGGAAAACAGCTATTTCTATAACAATATTATTGGATGCTACGACACTGTTAACGTCGCTTTCAGCTACATCCCAACAGAAGGCGCTACTAATTATATTGGATACAATATATATTATAGCTTGAGCCCTGTGCTTAACAAATATGATGGTATCAACTGCTTCACAATGGCCAACTGGCAATCTCATTGCGCTATGGATGCCAACTCTCAAAATGTCAACCCTGCATTCCTTAACAGTTATCCCACGGACCTCCGTTCATATAGCCAGAATGTAAAAGAACATGGCATCCCCTTCGCTGAGGTGCAGAATGACATCTTCGGCACGGCAAGAAATAATACCGCTCCCTGTGTCGGTGCGTTTGAGTTCTCTGCACTGCCTTACGACTTTGAAGTCCTAGAATATGTAGAGCCTTACGATGAATATTGCGTGGCACCTACAGCAGCGCCGCTTATTGTTGTGATCAAAAACACTGGTGTCAACGCCTACAACCCTGCGACAGCGACTACGCCGGTACAGCTTTCTTATTCCCGCTCCACAGCACCGGGAATCATGGTTCCTGGAGCCTCGGGTAATATTACTATTAACCGTACGATTCCAGCAACCGACACTATAATATATAATACGGGGGTTACCATTCCATTCCCAACCCAGGGCATGAATGACACCACTTATAAGCTCTATACTTGGTTTACTTCCACCATCGACCCCAACCCCGCAAACGACACATCTTTCACTAACGTCACTTCCCATTATCATTTCCCGGCGCCAGCTAGCGTGAATGTAAACTCCGATTATGGTGATTCCGCTACAGCGACAGTGACGGGCAATTTACAAACTTGGTACTCCAATGTATATACCGCCAGCCCAAGTCACCAGTCGTCAGTATACTGGTATAAATCCCCGACCGATGTGGATCATTTCTGGGTAGGAAACACGTTGCATACAGATCCTCTTTACAATGATACCACTTTCTATGTACGTCAAAAACGTGACTATCCATTGGTGAAGATTACCGAGGTCCAGATTAAACGTACTCAACCTGGTGCCACATATCCTATGCCTTTGTGGATGAACTCTACATCCGATTTCTCAATCGAATTGACAAATATCGGTGACTATCCCGCCAATCTTTTCGGTGATACAATACAAACTGTAAGCAATACTAGCGCTCTTCGCAACGTTTTCCGGATGCCTAATGTCACTATCATGCCTGGCCAAACCCTCGTTGTCCAGTTCGGAAACGGTATTAACAACGTTGACTCAACAATCACCATTGGTGGTAACAAGAGAATACAATTCCAGCAGAATCAAAATATCGGTGTCATTTACAAAAGAGGAGGTGTTATTGCCGATGCTGTAGCCATCAATGGCATCCTTTCACAGACTCAGTGGACTTCTCTTAATGTTCCTCAAACAGTATGGTATGGTCCTGCAATACAGTTTGTCGACACCATTCCTTCGGCAGGTGTGTATCGCAAATCATGGCCCGCTGCCAATGCCTCTTATAGTAATACTGTCAACCGTTGGCAGATAGCTGACGACAACCATCGTATGACTCTCGGCCGTACCAACGAAAACCTTGTTCGTTTCCGCGACAATGGCTGTCTTGGTGATGTGGCTACTGTCAACATTCATCTCATCAACCATCCTGATGTGGATATGGCTATCGACAATTTCACTATCAATGATGGCTGTGGAATGGGACAGTCTCCGCTTACCATCACCGTTCACAATCATGGAACCCAGCCTAGTGGCCAGGTGGTGTTGAACTACAGAATTGTCGGTAGTGTCCAAACCCCCGGACAAGCCAATGCGTTGCAATTATGTAGTGACACCATCGCGGCAGGTCTTGCCCCTGGCACTACTATCAACCACACCTTCAGTCTTGCTCCTGACTTCACCGTCAATTCCGCATCGGTCGATTTCGACATGTTAGTGTGGATTAATAAGATCTCGTCGGATATCGCCAGCTTTAACGACACTGTACATCTCTCATTGACTTCGATGTTTACTCCAGGATTGCCCAATGTGAATACTTATGACACGGTTTCCTATGGCAATGTTGCGGTGCTGCACTCAATAACTCCGCCTACAGACTCTCTTGCATGGTACGACAGAAATATGAATCCGCTCGACACATGCAATGTTTATACTACTGGCTATTTATATGAGCCCGACACATTCTATGTCTCATCGTTTGGCGCCAAGTTGAATAACGTTCATGTGGGTACTCTTGCCACCTCTTCGAATGCCTCTGGCTATCCTTCACCATACAACCCCAAAAAGAAGTATGTCAAGGAACAGTATCTATTCTTGGCACAAGATCTGATTGACGCAGGACACACTGCTGGTAACTTCCAAAGCCTGTCGTTCTATCTTGATACCATTCTGGGCCCTGCAGGCACGATGACTTTCACAGACTATGTCATCTCTTTGGGAACAACCACTTCCGCCACTTTCACTAGTAATTCCAACTGGCAGGCGGTTACTCCTTATTATTCTGCTTCTAGCCTCACCCTCACTAACGCTGATAAGGGTTGGGTTAATCACTTCTTTACAAATTCTTTCTACTGGAATGGTGTCGACAATATCGTTGTCCAAATCACCCGTTCTATCAATCCTGCCATATCTCAGGGCGCAAGAACCCGTTATACCAATGGCGGTAACAATAGAGTTTTGTACAAGAATGACGACAACAATGCCGACTTGGCAAACTTCACAGGCACAGGATCACGTTCCGCCAATCGTCCGGATATCCGTTTCGGCTTCATCGACTTTGGTTGCGAAGGACCTTCGAAGCCTGTGTATATAGCTATTACAGACATTCCTAACGCTGACGCTTCCATATCATGGGCGGACGACACTGTAATGACATTCAATTCGTGTGATACTACAGATATCGATATTGCAATCCGCAATATGGGTATTCAGGCCATCAATGGTGGCTTCACCGTTGACTACTGGATTGACAATGTACATGGTGTTTACAACGGCACATCGACAATTGGTCACAACCAGACTGTCAACCTTACAGTGGCTAAGCAACTATTCACACCTGGACGTCACTATATTCGCACTGCTGTGACTCTGCCTGGCGACACTGTCCAAACCAACGATACTATTGCCAGAATGATAAATGTACGTTTCTGTGCCGGTACTTATGCCATTGGAGCCACAGGACTGTATCATACTTTTGGTGCTGCTGTTGACACTCTGACCAATGCAGGTGTCGATGGACCCGTTGTCTTCTCTGTTCAGGATGGATTATACAACGAGCAAGTCACACTTGGTCCAATCGACGGTGCTTCGGCTATCAATAGGGTACGCTTTGTGGGCGACCAGACAGATCCTTCTTCGGTTGTTCTTTACTCGGCTCCTACAGCCAGCGACAACTATGTGCTTAATATCGATGGAGCTCAGTTCGTCGGATTCGAGGCCATCACATTCCGCTCCCGCGGTACAACAAACAACAATAATGTTATCACTATCTCCAATGCTAGTCAGATTCGTTTCGATACTGTGGTTGTCCGTGTTAAGGGTGGCGTGAACAATAATGCCGCTTCATGTATTATTGTCGGTGACAACGTACATACTCTTTATGTCAACAACTCTGAACTCGATAGCGGTTACTATTCTATAAAGGCCTCGGTAAGCTATGAGGGTATTAGCGAAGGCGTTTACGTCACCAATAATACTATTCACAACTTTATGTCCACAGGTCTGCATTTCAGAAAAGTGAACGATGTGTACATCTCGATGAACCAGATTACCACTGGCGCCAATGCCAACCGTGCGCTTACGGGTATCTTTGCTGCTCAGATTGATGGACCTATCACAGTACTCCAGAACAACATTGTCCTCAGTGACAATTATACTGGACAGAAACAGGGCGTTAAACTTGTTAACATTTCTACTGTCAGAGCAACAGCTAGCCTTGTCGCCAGCAACGTTTGCGCTATGAATGGCAAGAACAATAACAACAACTCTGGTATTTGGATTGATAGCTGTACATGGATGAATGTGTTCTTTAACACCTGTCGACTCACTTTCCCGACTTTCGCCTCAAATCAAACCAGCAGCGCTATGCATGTCGGTACTACAAGTTCGGAAATTAATGTCATGAATAACATATTATGTCATGATGGTACTGGATACTCCTTATTCGTTCAGATGGCTGCCAACATCGGCAACTGTGACTACAATGACTACTGGAGCGCACGTCTTCAGCGTGTGGCAAGCTGGGAGGGTAATATATGCATTGGTCTTGAGGAATTGCGTGTCCTAAATCATAAGGACAACAACTCTCACGAGATTAAACCATATTTTGTTTCTGAGACCGATCTTCACCTTACTATTGGTAATCTCTGCGAAAGAGCTCAGTATAATACTTTGGTGCCTAACGATTTCGATAATGAAATCCGTCCTCAGATTCCTAACCCGACAATCGGTGCCGATGAGTTCTTCCGCAAGAATCACAATATTGCTGTTGTTGAGATTTATACACCCTTCATTGATTACGAGAGTAATACTCTTCCTGCCAATATTGAGGGTGACACTCTTTGGATCAAGACAAAACTCACCAACGACGGTACGTCGACAGAGAGCAATCTCCGTTGGTGGGCCTATGTCAAAGACACCGAGCCGCTGTTGCGTACCACTGACCACACTATTATGGAACTCCTGCCTCAGGAGAGTGTGGTTGACTCTAACTTCATTGTGATGCCTCTTGGCGTCATCGACACTCAGACTATCGTTGTGGTATTCCCGTTGTCTAATGATAGTGTACCTGAGAATAATGTACTCGAACAAAGATTTTTCCTCGACCCCGCTTACAACTTCCGTGCAGCGACTGCCTTTATATATGATGAAAGCGGTTGCCGTCTTTTCAATACTCCCGTTGGTGTTGAACTTACAAATGTTGGTCGTAAGACCTTCCCTGCAGGCACAATGGTCCCTGTGGGGTTCCAGGCTGTCCTGAATACACCCAATATTACAGTGTCTACGCTGCCAGTTCAGTGGGAAGAGAGCGTCGCTTTGCCTGTCGATGTTGAACCTAACGCCTCGGTAATTCTCAATTACTCTCAAACAGCCAACCTTTATCCTACTGGCAACGATAAGGACATTGTTGTTAGAGCAAGGGCATGGTCCAAATACCAGTATGACTGGAAACCTGCCAACGATACCACCAATTACATTAACCACAACTCCTACTATACGCCTAAATCGCCTGTCGGCGTCGATATCAATATTCCTTATGCTACATGGGATACCCTGTTTGCTAGCCAAACCGATACTCCTCCTAATGGCGCCAGCGTGATTCATAGACCCATCCTTTGGTTCCGCGACTCTACGCAGTCTCCGTATCACCCCACAGGTAATATGGTTAACAACTACAATCGTTCGACATGGTGGGAGACTCCTCAGTATTTCCATGATTCGACTTACTTCCTCTGTTGTGTTAGCGCACATGGTAGCGACGTGGCTAAGAATTGTACAAGCTATTTCAGTCCAATCCATGTTAATATCAATCCACGTGTTCCTGTTGATATGGCCGTTCTCGACGTTGTTGAGCCTGTCGGTAACCGTGTGTATATGACTCGCGATTCGGTCAAGGTGGCTCTTATAAACTATGGAACTCAGCCGCAAACCAACATTCCTGTAGTGTACGAATTGTACAACCTGCAGAATAATATGGTTCAGAGTGTGAGAGAGATATGCACAGCTACAATCCAGCCAGACTCGGTATATGTGTTCCGCTTCGATTCGTTACTTAACATTCCCAGCTGGTCCACATCACAAGCGTACCATCTCCGCACTTGGACCGACATGCCCAACGAATTGATTCGCCTTAACGATACATTGCGTGAAAGGATTCCTTTCTACGCTGTACCCGACAATGTCTATCCGGTGGTTCAAGTTGACAATAGTTTAGGTTTGGATATTACTCGTGTGGCCTTCAGCTCACTCGACAATCAGACTGCTCCTGCAGGCCATGCTTATTTGAACTTCACCAACTCGAGTACCAACAACGCTTCTATCAATTATCCCACAGTCGTCGATACTTTGTTGACCGACTACTGCGGCAACCGCAACATGCAGAATCTTGGTCAGTACCGTGCACTCCACTTGACCAAGGGTACTGTTGATACCATGATTGTGGAATGTATGAATAGTGACCGTGCAGGCGACATGACTACTTCAGGATGGCTTTCTGTCTGGGTGGATGTTGACCGTGACGGCTCATTCCGCTGGTCTCCAATGCATAACCCCGATAGCACCGCAGATCCAAGTGACTCTCTGCTGTATAACTATCCTTATACCGAAATAATTTACCAGGATACTATCGTCAGTGGGCATCCTAAGAAATTTGTCTTCCAGCTCCCAGAGGATGTGCGTACCGGTTATATGCGTATGCGTGTCGAGGTGCGGCAAGGTTCCACTAAACCCCAAGACCCGACTACCTCTATGCAGTTCGGCCAAGTCCAGGATTATCTGTTATATGTGCAAGACGTTCCTCGTGACATAGATCTCGCCGCCGCACGTGTGGTATCTCCACGTGAACAGCAGATTGGTGGCCTGTATGGTTATGGCAGTGATACCGCTGTGACTGTCACAATTCAGATTGCTAACAAGGGTAGCCAAACCATTACTTCGGCAGATGTCAACTACCGTTATATCAATAGTCGGTCAGGTCAGGAGCGTGGCAGCTTGCAATGGACTGGTCTACTTGAACCAGGACATAGCACTGTTGTGGAACTACCGGCACGTGTGTTCCCCGAAGGTGTTACCGACCTTATACTAAATGTGTCAACACCAGGTGATGTGTTTGTCAAGAACGATACCCTCCGTTATCAGTACTATCGTTCTCCATTACGTACTCTCTATTATACTGTAGACTTTGAACGCGATCTCGATTGGTTCATACCTAAAGGATACACTCCATATACTCAGAACCTGTGGCAGATGGGACACTCCAACAAACCTAATATTGTGGCATGTGTAAGCGATTCCAATATTCTTGCCACTAACATTAATGGTTTGGTCAATGTCGCTGCAACCGGTAATGTGAGCTATGCTTATACACCAATCTTCGATATAGCCACCATACGTCCCGACACAGTTGAGTTGTGGGTGGCTAGAGATATGGCTTCAGGACACTTGGCTCGTATCGAGTATATCAACTATCTTGGACAATGGACTCCTGTTGGAACAGGTAATGACACTCTTTGGTACAATGCTGGATCTTCATGGGATTCTGTAAGCTCTGGCTATGGCTATGATTACTGTCGTTTCTCGTTGCAGAGTATTGCCAGCGACTTCATGCAGCGTTTGCAGTTCCGCTTTGTTTACAAAGTGGCTCCAGGTTCGTCTGTCTGCGATGGTGTCGCTTTCGACAACATCAAGATTGGTCGTGCCGACCGTCCGCTGGATGTTGGTGTTATCGCAATTACCTATCCTACAGAGCCTAAATTCGGTCAAACTATTTCTCCAAGGGTTGTGGTGAAGAACTTCGGTTTGGATACTCTGCATTCTATAGCCCTTGCATATCTGCCTTACGGAGCCAACCTGCCGAAGATTGGTACCTACACCTCCACGGCTGGCTTGTTGCCGGGTCAGACCGATATATTCGAATTCCCCACGCCCTTCGTGGTGAAAAACGACTTCCCCGACACATTCCAGATTTGCGCATACTCCATTGAAAACATGGATATCTACAAAGACAATGACACTGTTTGCAGCGACTTTTTCCTGTCTCCTCTTGACAATGATATGGGTCTTGTGAGCATTATTAACCCATTGGAACGTTGCATCGCTGGTGACTCTATCGTTGTTACCGCCCGCATTCGTAACTATGGTCAGGCTCCGGTGTCTAGTACTAGAATATCCTATGTGTATAACAACACCTTCCTCGTTACGGAGACTGTTGACTTTAACGAGATTATCGGACATGATTTGCAGTCGTTCGAATATCTGAATTATTCTTTCAAACAGAAATTCCGTTCTTCGATGGGTATTATGAACCTCATGGCTTATGTCCAGATGGATAATGACGACTATCCATATAACGATACTGTCTCAATGAAGGTTGAGGGTCTATCGGCGATCACTGACCTTAAAGCCCGTGCTATTGTGGTCGACACCACTACCCAAAACCAGGTCAAGATACAAGTTATTGTCGACAACATCGGCGCACATGCTGTTAACGACTTCAAGATTGGTTTCTGGTACTATAAAGATACCTCGACAAGAATAGAAACTGTTTATCATGGCGATATGGCTCTGCCGGCACTGCGCTCGCTGTACTATAAGTTCCCCGATGTGCTGCCCGCTCATAGCGAATTCTATAAGTATGTCACCGCTTATGTTTATGCGGATGGCGACAATGATAGAACCAACGATACGACAGAACTATTTGAGAATCTCAGGGTCGACCTCAGACCTATCAGAGCTCTGGTGGAGGAGAATCGTACCGACTCGTGTCGCGTGCGTGTGGAATATGAAAACATTGGTACTCTGGTAAGCCGTGACGACCAGCAGCTTGAGTTCCGAGCCACTATCAACGGAACAAGTCTCAAACTGAAGGGCATTCACAGAGCTGTACATCCGGGTGATATTGAGACCGTCGATTTCACTACTAAGATCCCGAAGAGTCCCACACGTACATACAATGGCTCTCTGAGACTGTTGTTCTCCGACGCGGATACTTCTAACAACCACACTACTCGTATCGAGGTTGTCAACTATCTGACCATTCCTTTTGTCGAGTCTTCTAACGGCATGATGCTTGAGCAGAACTACCCCAACCCGTACGAGAACACTACCCGTATCGATTTCTATCTGCCTACCGCAGGTGATGTTAGGTTCTTCGTCATGGATGAGCTTGGACGTCTTGTATTCCAAAGCGTCAAGGCATTCGATAGTGGCAACCAAAGCATTGACTTCAATGGCAGTGACCTCACAACAGGAACCTACTATTACGGCATTGAGAAAGACGGTGAGCGCTTGATGCGCAAGATGGTCCTCAAACGCTGAATGCTGTGATTGAGAAATTTAAAAACTTTATTGAGAGTGAGCACCTGTATGCCCAAGGGCAACAGGTGCTCCTTGCTGTTAGCGGCGGCCGGGACTCGGTGACTTTGGTCGACCTTGTGTCACGCTGTGGCATCCCTTTCGGGATAGCACATTGTAATTTCCATCTTCGTCCTGGCGATTGTGACCGTGATGAGTCTTTTGTGCGTCACCTTGCTTCACGACATGGTGTGAAATGCTATGTAGCCCAGTTCGATACCGAGAGGTTTGCCGCCGATAACAGACTGTCAATAGAGGATGCTGCACGCCGCCAACGATATGAATTCTTCGAGAAAGTCAGAAAAGAGGAGAACTATGATCTTGTGGCCACAGCGCATCATCGTGATGACTCTATTGAGACTTTTTTTATTAATCTCATGCGAGGAACAGGTATCGCTGGTCTGCATGGCATATTGCCTCGCAATGGTTGTATAATCCGTCCATTGCTTTCATTCTCCCGTGCCGAGATAGACGATTATGTGGGCAGACAAGGTCTTGATTATGTTGATGACTATACCAATGACGAGACCATTTATCTTCGAAACCGTGTAAGGTTGAAGTTGTTGCCCCTGTTTCGTCAGATGTCTCCTTCATTCGACAGCGTTATGGACGAGAATCTGCGCTGTCTTCGTGAAACGGAAGAAATTTTCTCAAAGGCTGTTGACGTGGTTGAGAATGAGGTCGTAAGCAGGAAAGACGATATGGTTTATGTTGACATTGATGCTTTGCGGCGTTTTTCTCCCATACGTACCTATCTGTTTGAGATACTTCGTCCCTTTGGGTTCTCATCGTCGGTAATCGATGAAATAATCCATTCTTTGAATGGAATTAGCGGCAAACAGTTCTTTTCGCGAACTCATAGAATTGTGAAGGATCGTGCCAGTTTGGTAATAACCCCATTGGTGTCAGATCTTAGCGATGATAGTATTATTCTGAGCGAAGAGGATGTTGAGAAATGCGAGGTGGTTGACTTGAGATTCTCTGTCGCAAATAATGAGCCGACAACAAAGATTTTACTGGACTCCGATTCTGCATGGTTTGACATGGATAAATTGCATTTCCCGCTTACGTTGCGTCATTGGCGTCATGGTGACCGCATAGAGCCTTTTAGAATGACGGGGAGCCGTAAGCTTAGTGATATCTTCAGCGACAAGAAACTAAGCCTGGTTGAGAAAGAACGTGTCTGGCTGCTTTGCGACAATAGGGGTGAGGTCCTATGGATTGTTGGCATCCGTGCGTCAAGACATGCTTCGGTGGCAGATTCCACAAAGCGTATTCTAAAGGTCGGGAAAAGATAATAGACCTTATGTGTTCCATTATCTTGTAGCAGTCTTAAAACCCACAAGACGGTCGTATCGGGCTCCCGGGGCTCGGTAGTAAACGAAAATGTTGTATGTGTTTGTCATCACAGCATGATCGCCCTCGATACGTGACGTCTCCGCCTCAGACTCATTCGTCGGCAGGAACAGCAGCTGGTATGAATAGTAGCCTTGTTTTAGTAGAAGTCTTTTGGTGTAGGCGTTGTATTTCTGATTCCAGTCCATACGGCTGTTGTCGTCGAGACTCCACATCGTCAAGTCACCGACAATGTATATGTTGCCGTCAAGAAACGGGCGTTCAACAGGAAGACTGAAATTGACCCATACATAGTCCGATTCGATATGAGGGTTGTTGCGGTCGCGGATGTTGGTTTTCATTCCGCCGTTAAGGCTGTTGTATTGTGTGTATGCTTTCCGTCCACGTATATCGTCGGGTTGTAGAAAAGCAAAAACGTCATTCCCGAGCATCTCAATACGAGCAACATGATACATGGCGGCACGCAGGTTGCTGATGTCGAAATATCGGAAATGGTTGCCACCAGGGAAGACATTCTCCTTTTTCCAACGATATACCAACGACTCTCCGCTATAGTTGCTGAAAGGCATGACTCTTTTAAGATCTTCGCGTCTGTTTTGCTGGACAACGACGTGGTAATAGCTCGACTGTTGGAGAAGGAAGCTGTTGCGTTGCGGTGTCACAGATATTGACACTTCCTGATCGTTGTTAATGTTGCCGTAGCCACTTGTTGTCTTGTCGACGGTGGCGTTGATGTCGGCAATGTCTTCACATACCACAAAGCGGCGAGAGAAAAGAACACTGTCGGGATAATCTGTCGGGAATACCTCAAGGATGTAGTTGCCGGAGATTAAGAAATAGCCATTAGGGTCAGGGAGAAGCTGATAATAGTTTGAGTAATTCCTCAGGGTTGTGAACGATGGCTGGTAGTTGGTGATAGGCATTTCGTTTGGTCCGCTGAAAAAATCCGCCATTTCAATGCTGTCAACCTTCCATTCGGCATTACAATGCAGGAAACGGTAACGAAGGTCTTCAGGTTGCTCCTCAAGCAGATCGAAACGTAGCAACAGTTGTCCTGTCGGGTCACCATATTGTCTCATGTGAAGTATTGGCAACCCCATTTCGTCCCCGGCAGGAGTCAAATAAACGCTCTTTACAATATCAAGATTGTTTCTGTTTGACGCTGTTTGACCCATGGAGAGTGTGTAAACTAATAGCGATGTTATGAAAAGGAATAGATGTTTCATGTGCCAATAGTGGATATCCACAGCTTTTATTATTATGGTGTGCTGTTGTTATTGTCGTGTGTTGAATTTGTAATTTGCCATCAGCGCCACTTTTAGCGGTCTCACATACATACGCTGGATGTCAGTGGTCAGAAGGTCGGTGATGCCATATTTTACCTCCAACCGCACAGCCCATTGGTTGTTGAAATCCAGTGCTGCGGCGAGCTCCAGACCGGCGTTGAAATTGCCTAAAGCAAATGTGGGTTCGTTGGTGCGTGGATTTATTCCAACTACACGGGTATATGGATTTGCCATAGCTGAAGACCCTGTCATCATGTTGGCCATAACGAAATGAGTGTACGGCCCCAAACCTAGTTGCAGCCCGTTCAGGGGCTTGGTGTGCCATGTCGTTGCCAAGACTGCGATGTCTAGTCCAAAGGTAAGCAAGTGGGGATCCATGTCATTTTTATGTAGTACAATGTGTTCCATATTTGCTGACGTGGATAGCTCAACGCCCCACACTTCACTGATATGGTAGTCGAGTTGTATTCCGGCCTCTGCGCCTATTGACGGGCTTACTCTGTCGGGCACCTCCTGACCGCTGTCCATTTTCAGGTTGTAGTTGGTGATGTTGGGTCCCCACGCCACACCCCAACTTGTATACTGGCGGAATTCGTTTTCGTCGTCATCGTATTGTGCTGTGGCGTAGTTCGTGTATAAGAGCGAGGCGGCGAGCAGGACTATTTGTAGGTATTTTGACATGATCTCTGTTTTGTCTTTTAGGTATGTTATTGTGTGATATTGCTTGTGTCTTATTAGAATATGGTTGTTTTATTCATTGTAGTGGGAGAATACTATAATGTGAATTTGAGGTCTATTTTTATGAAACTCATTTCTTTGGACGTCATGCCTTCGTTATACGATATGCGCCGGCAGTAGTCTATACGGATGAATTTTAGAATGTTCTCCACACCGACACTGAATTCCATATAAGGTTTTTCTCCAAGGGCATGGGTGTTTTCGGGCATTTTGAAAAGTCCGGCCATCTGTTCCATGTTCTCATTGCCCGACACAATGGTGTTGTTCTTTGCCGATAGACCGCCATATAGTATGTTGAAACTTACCACTTCACGCAGTCTAAGCCTGTTTATTAGTGGTATGTGGTTCAAAATCCATCCTTTCAGGTGGTATGTGGCGAATAGTGACACATATTGGTCGACGATGAATTCCATTGGGTGCATGGTGTTGAAGGCGTTCTCTGCGATATATAGTCCATCGTTGGCGCTTGGGAAGCAGAGTCGTGTGTAGGGAGCGCGGCCCCACACCATGCCCGACTGTAGTCGTGTGTCGATATGGCCGAAGGAACCAAGCCAGAATCTTTTTTCGGCGGCGAAATCGGTACGTTGGAACCGTAATCCGATGTCGAGTATCGATAATCTATGTGATATGCTGATAGATGGGGCGTCCTTCATAAGACTAAAGCCTCCGGCGTTACCAGGACGTCTGTTCTCGGGGCTCAAGTCTGGCCTGAATCCCATGCTTGCCATCCATTCAGCCTCGGAAAAATACTCAAGGTCGCGCAACGAGCCGTCGCTCTGGTATTGTTGGTATTGCAGTGTGCCAGCCAGTTCGTAGCGTCGTGCCGCCAGCCAGGTGTCGAAGTTGATATTGCTGCGCCATTGTTTCTGGTATCGAAGGGCAGCCTGGGTTACATATTGAACACTATGGGGTCGGTCGTTGGAACGCCAGATATTGTCGCGGGTGACTTTCCCGAAGCTTTGTCCTGGTGACTCCAGTTCATAGCTTGCCATTAAGCTTATCTGGCTTAACATGCCATCGTAGGAGTTTTTCTCTTTGTCGTTGAAGGAATGTATTAGTGATGTGTAGAATTTTGGACGTTTGTCGCGGAAGCCATAGGCTACATAACCGTCAAGGAAGTTACGCTTGTTAAGGGCTGCTGTGGTCATACCGCCCAATCTTATTCGCCATCCCTCTTCATGGTTGAAGCTCACCATGTTGAAAATCGGACCTATGTCGAATAGGCTGTTTTCCCGTGTCGACGATGTTGGGATGTATCCAACAAGGAACAGGTTTGTTGTCTTTTTTATGAATTGGAATTCCGGCAGTCGGGCCAGTTCGTAGCGAAGGCTGTCGATAACGGTCTCTTTGGCTGAGAGTGTAATGGGCCTTTCGCTGTTCCACACTTTTCGACGCCATTTGGGGTTGGGCACTGTGGCGGTGTGGACGAATTTTGGGAACAAACTGTCGGGGAGCATTCTGGCATCTTCAGAGGTGTTGTAGTTGTAGTAGACCCGGACCTGGTGCACATATACCTCCTGGATGCGTTTGTTGACAGAGAGACGACCATATGCGTCGCAGCGGTCTGGCACATAGCGTGGTGAGTTTGGCGGAAGTGTCTTTGGTGTGGCCGAGGAATCGTTGTCAGCGAGGAGGTCCCTGAATGTCTGGACAATTGTGAGGTCGCGAACAAAGTTGAGGTTGACATATTTTGATACAGTCATACTGTATTTTCTGACAGCGTAGTTGCTGTCGAGAGTGATATACATTTGCCCTGTGAAGCCGTAGCTGCGCTCGTTGGAGGGCACAAAGGAGAGTTCCACACAGTTCACACCGTCAACCTCGACAGTGTCGGTGATGAAAAAGCGATAAAAAGTGGTGCCCAGAGTTGTGTTTAGAGGACTTGTGAAATGGTTGAGCATAAGCTCAATGTCGTTGTCGTAAATGTCGATAGGGGAGAACATGGAATTGAGGCTTTGCTCAATGCCGTCGATTCCGAGGGCTTGGTCGATGCCTTCCATGCGTCGAGCTTTGATGAGGGTGCGATCCTGTTTTGGTTTTTTGCTGAATGACTGCTCCATCATTTTCTCACGCATAGAGATGGTAAGAATAGGCGTTGCGTCGAATGGTGTTTCGTCGATGTATTTTTCCAGGAAGTTAAGTTTCCGCCAAATGCGTTTGTTTTCAAAGTCGGGATAGAAGTTGTCAAGGGCAAGTGTGGTTTTTTCGTATGCTTTGCGACTGTAGCGGTCAAAGCCTTGAACACGGTTTTTGTCTTTGTTGTCGATGACCTTTTTTGCCAGCTCCACAGCGGGGTTGTTGCGACGATGGTATTTGGCGCGCTTACGTTTGGATGCTTTTATCTCGACAGGTTTCATGACGTTGGAGCGTGGCGTAAGCGTAATCTTTGCGTTTTTTTTCACCATGCCGCGCTTTATTCGCATGCCTACGGGATTGTATCCCATCATTTGGAATCTAACCGAGTCGTACCCTGCTGTATTGGTGATCCGGAACTTTCCGTCCATATCGGTGGTTGTTCCTATGGTTGTCCCTACAAAGCCGACTTGGACAAAGGGAAGAGCCTCGCCGGTATTGGCGTCCACTACTTTGCCCTGAATGCCTGTGGTCTCTTGCGAATGGACATTGCCGCAGAGCAGTATCAAGAGAGCTGTAAGTGAAAACAGTATTTTATATGTGGAGTTTTTCATAATGAAGTTCAAGGTGTGTCTTGTGTTGTCGTACCCCATTCATCAAGATAAATGCCTATAGCGTTGATGGTTGGGCATGCCAGCGATTTGTCGATGATAATACGTATCGCTTCTGTTGTGGTTTTAGGTATCAAGAGTATTCGTTTATAACCTATAGTGGTAGCCGTTGTTAGTGTTCTCCATATTCCTTTGGCATCCTTGTACTCTACATGGAATCGTTCCACGCGTTGTCCAAGAGGAATGTATTCTTGCAGCATGATCCTGTTGAAAGTCACGGGATTGTCGAAATAGAGTGTGAGTGTCGGCGTGAGTATGTTGTCGTCGGTGGCCCAATAGGAGTTGAAATCGTTGTCAATGAGGGCTGCGGTGCCGTATTCTTTGCTGTTCCCGCGGATATTAGAGGCCTCTATTTTTGCGTAGTTTGCGAGATTGTTGGCGAAGATGTTGTCGAGAGCGTTGCGAAACTCCACAAGTCGCAGAGAGTCCTCCGAGGCTATAAGTCCGCGTCGGTCGGGTGGAACGTTAAGGAGCAGCAGGGAATTGCGACCCACGCTGGTGTAGTATATTCTCAGCAGTTCTTCCACACTCTTTGGCTTTTCGTTAGGGTGAAAAAACCATCCAGGCCTGATGCTGACATCGGTTTCGGCAGGCACCCAGTGGCTTCCATTACGGTTGCCTTGGTTGAGAGTGTCGATAGGAGGAGCTCCGGTACCAGGGGTGAAATTGTCAATGTTGAGAGTAGACCAGCAGGTCTCGCCGGTTTCGCCGCTCTCGTTGCCCACCCATCGGCATCCAGGGCCTACGTCACTGAATATTATTGCGTTGGGCTGGAATCTTTTCACGGTGTTGTTGAAAAGCTCCCAGTCGTATTTTTGTTTTTTCCCTGACGGCCCCTCACCGTTGGCGCCGTCGAACCACTGCTCGAAGATGTCGCCATATCGAGACAACGCGTCCTCAAGGGTGAGACGGAAAGTCTCATTGTATGCTTCCGAGCCGTAGGTGGGAGCGTTGCGGTCCCAAGGGGAAATGTAAATCCCCATTTTAATGCCGTTGTTTTTACAGGCTTGCCGCAGGAGACTTAGTACGTCGCCTTTGCCATCCAGCCAAGGACTGTTAACTACGGTATGGGTACTGTGTGGGTTCGGCCAAAGACAAAAACCGTCATGATGTTTCGCTGTTACAATAATACCCTTCATGCCTGCTTTTTTTGCCGTCGTCGCCCATTGGTTGCAGTCTAGGTTGGTGGGTGCGAAAAGCTCCTCGGTCTCTGTCCCGTCGCCCCATTCCTTGTCGGTAAAGGTGTTTGGCCCAAAATGGCAGAACATGTTTATCTCCATTCTCTGCCATGCCACTTGACTAGCCGACGGACAGGCGCCATAAGGCTCTGGCGGCTCAACTGTACGGCATGAAACGTATAGAATGGCCGATATGAAAAAGATAATAATATTGTTGTCAATCTTGTGTTTCAATGGTATATAATAACGTAGAGATGTCCAGGGAATTGTGCATAGATAATGCAAAGTTACATCAAATTATTGGATTTGACTTTTTTTTGTATATTTGCATTTCCACTAAAAAGGGAATATATGTTAGCAATTGGAACAAAAGCACCTTATTTTGAGGGTTTTGACGAGAATGGCAATGTCGTTAAACTTTCTGATTTTGCCGGTCAGAAGCTGGTGTTGTATTTTTATCCCAAAGACAGCACTCCCGGTTGTACCGCCGAGGCGTGCGATCTGCGCGACAACTATGAGCGCTTTCTCGCTTTGGGCTATAACGTGCTTGGCGTTAGCAGAGACAGTGCGGCTTCACATCAGCGCTTTATAGCAAAATACAATTTGCCTTTTCACCTTGTCTCCGACACAGATCTTGTAATGCTCAAGAGCTATGAGGCTTGGGGCGAGAAGAAAATGTATGGCAAGGTTACCGAAGGCACTTTGAGAACGACTTACGTGATTGACGAAAACGGCACAATAATTGATGCTATAGGGAAAGTGGACACCAAGAACCATTCGGCGCAGATAATAAAAGCCTCCTGACTCTCTGTTAAGAGACACTTTTAAATGTAAAACAATAAACGATTACAAAAATATTACCAATGAAAAAAACGCTTATTTTTGCTATGGCAGCAACGATGCTAATGGCTGTGGCTTGCAAAGGGAAAAAACAAGCCAGTGATTCTGCGATACAGCAGAAAGTGGACGAATATGCTGAATTTGCATTGACGTCCGACCTTATCAAAAATCTCTCTCCTAATGAGAAGGAGATTGTGAAAATCTTCATCGAGATCAGTCAGATCATGGACGAGATCTACTGGGACCAGTATTTCGGTAACGAGAACCGCAAGTCGCTGGACACTATCAGCGATCCAGCGATCCGCGCTTTCGCCGAACTGCAGTATGGCGCATGGGATCGTCTTGACAGCGAGAAACCATTCATACCTGGTTATGGTGAACGTCCCAAGGGCGCCAACTTCTATCCTGTTGATATGACCGAGGAGGAATTCGCCGCCCTCGACGATACGTTGAAAAACAGTCAGTACAGCTTAATCCGCCGCAATGCCGAGGGTAAGCTCTATGTGCTTCCCTATCATGAAGCCTATAAGGAGCAGCTCGCCAAGGTCGACGCTCTTCTCGAAAAGGCTATCTCCTTGGCTGAGAATGAGGGCTTGAAGAAATATCTCACCGCCCGCCGCGAGGCTTTCCGCACCGACGACTATTTTGAGAGCGATATGGTGTGGATGGACATGAAGGACAGCAAGCTTGACTTTGTTGTGGGTCCCATTGAGAACTACGACGACGCTCTGCATGGTCTGAAATGTTCCCAGGAGGCCTATGTTCTTATCAAGGACGAGCAGTGGAGCAACGATTTGAGCAAGTTCGCGGCCATGCTGCCCGAAATGCAGAAACTTCTGCCCTGCGATGAAAAATACAAGAAAGAGGTTCCCGGCACCGATTGCGATATCAACGTTTACGATGTCGTATACTATGGTGGTGACTGCAATGCGGGTAGCAAGACCATCGCTATCAATCTGCCCAACGACGAGCGTGTGCAGCTGGCCAAAGGTAGCCGCCGCCTTCAGCTCAAGAACGCCATGAAGGCAAAATTCGACAACATCATGATACCTATCGCCAAACTGATGGTTTGCGACGAGCAGGTCGATAGTGTCACCTTCAACGCCTTCTTCGGCAACACTTGCTACCATGAGGTTGCTCACGGTTTGGGCATCAAGAACACTGTCACCACCGGCATTCCTTGCCGTCAGGCTCTCGGCGCCCAGTACAGCGCCTGGGAGGAGGCTAAAGCCGATGTTTGCGGTCTTTTCCTTACCGAGAAACTTATTGAGCGTGGTTTGATTACCAACACTACCATCGCACAGAATTACATTACTTTCATAGCCGGTATCCTTCGTTCGGTCCGTTTCGGTGCCACCGAGGCTCATGGCGTTGCCAACATCATGTGCTACAACTACTTCTTAGAGCATGGCGCCTTCAGCCGCAACGCTCAGGGCAAATATGTTATCAATGTTGAGAAGGCTCGCGAGGCCGCTCGTGGTTGGGCAGCCATCATCATCGCTATGGAAGGCGAGGGCGATATGGCCGCTGCGAAGGCTTATAGCGACAAGAATGGTAAGGTCAGTGCCGACCTGCAGAAAGATCTCGACGCCATTCGCGACGCAAAGATACCTCGCGACATTGTCTACAAACAAGGTGCCTCGGTACTCGGTTTATAATGTCCAGATGGGTCTTTTAGCGAACTCATAGCGGACTCACACCGCAAAAAAAAATGTTAAGCGGTGGCAGAATTCTGCCACCGCTCATTTTTTTACTCGGCTGGTTCAAAATCGTCTTTGCCCACACCGCAGAGAGGACAACTCCAATCGGCGGGGAGATCTTCAAAGGCGGTGCCTGGGGCTATGCCGCTGTCGGGGTCGCCGGCGGCTAGGGTTAATAAACGAAATGCAAATGTAGACAAAAAAAACAATACATCGAAATTTTTAAAAAAATAGTTATCATGTATTGTATATCAATTTATTATGTGTGATAATTAGTGCCTTCTACGCTAATAGTTTTCTGTTGTTGTCAACTCATTTGGTGTTATTTTGTTGTACTTAACATTGCCAAAGACTCTTCATAACGACGCAAAGAACCGCTCTTCATTATTGCCTTATGGATTTTCTTGTCGATGTCGATATACTCCCAAAACGCGTGCATGCGTGATAGTATTTGACTGTCACCGCACAGGTTTTTACAAGCGTGTTTGTAAATGTCACCATGCATGGCTTTAATCATTGAAAGAGGCTCGTTGTCGCTCAGCAGCCATGGTTTTGACAATAATCCTCGGCCAATCATGACACCTTTCAGCTTTGGATACTCTTTCATGATTCTGTCGGCTTGCACTTTGGCCGTTATATCACCATTGTAAACGACTTTATGTCCGCAGTTTTCAATAAATGTGGCAAAAGCGTCGTAATCCGGAGCGCCACGATATTGTTGCTTCCCCAGTCGTGGGTGAAGGGTGATATGCAGCAATGGCAGGTCGTTCAATATTGGCAAAATGTCTAAACCTTCTGTACTGCTGTTCTGCCCCAGCCTCATTTTGACCGAGAAGACAACCTCTTTCCTTTTCTGTATCTCTAGTGCTATTCGCTCAACCTCATCGATGTTGGAGATAAGGCCGCAGCCACGCCCGGCCTTGACTTGCAATGGGAATGGACACCCCATGTTGATGTCTATGCGCTTCCAACCAAGGGCTTGAACCGCGTCGCACAGTTTGGCAAATTCGTCTCTGTTGGCGGCAATGATTTGAGGCACAGTTGGCGTGCCGTCGCAAATAGTGGGATCTATGTCGCGCACATCTTTGCGACGAGGCTCGCCCTTCTCAATGCGGACAAAAGGTGTGTAGTATTCGTCTACACCGCCGCAATGCTTATGGTGCGTGTTGCGGTATACGGCGTCGGTGTAGCCTTGTAAGGGTGCGAAAGCTATGTAGTAGTTATCCATTTTCGAATGCAAAAATACACAAATTCTGAGAATTCATCTGGTTCTCTCTATTTTGTTACGCCAAAAAAATTGCGATGTGCAATTTTATTGTGCTTGTGGCGTTAGTTTTTGCACGTTCGTGGTTGGGAGATTTATCCTGCTAAAAAACAATGGAAATGAACAGGGAACATGAGATATATAAGGTAACGCTTGTCGGCAGCGCCGCCAATGTGCTGCTTACGGTGTTCAAATTTGTCGCCGGCGTTGTTGGCCACAGCGCCGCAATGACTGCCGACGCTGTGCATTCGCTTTCCGACCTTTTGACCGACGCCATAGTTCTGATTTTTGTTCGCATAAGTGGCAAACCGGAGGATGTCGGTCACGATTATGGTCATGGCAAATATGAGACCTTGGCGACAACTCTTATCGGTCTTGCTTTGGCGGCTGTGGCTTTGGGAATAGGTTGGAAAGCTGTGACTATGCTCCTTTTTTGGTATGAGGGAGGATCGCTCCCCTCACCGGGTTTGCTTGCCTTGTGGGCGGCATTGGCGTCCATAGTGCTTAAGGAATTGGTGTATCAATACACATTAAGGCGGGGTCGTGCCCTTAAGTCCTCGGTTGTCGAGGCCAATGCGTGGCATCATCGCAGCGACGCCTTGTCGTCGCTGGGCACTTTGGCGGGCATTGGTGGCGCCATATTGTTGGGCGAGCGATGGACGGTGTTGGATCCTTTGGCTGGTCTTGTTGTCTCGTTGTTCATTCTTCGCACAGCATGGAAACTGTTGAAACAGGGACTTGATGAGTTGTTGGAGGCGTCGCTGCCCGACGACATAGAGAAGGAAATCCTGGCCATTGTCGCCACCTTTGACGATGTTGGAGACCCTCATCATCTGCGTACCCGCCGCATTGGCAGCCGCTATGCTATAGAGTTTCATATACGCATGGACGGCGACATTCCGCTCAGAGTCGCTCATTCGCGTGCCTGCGAGATAGAGAATGCCTTGAAAGCCCGCTTTGGCGAAACCACCCATATCACCATTCATGTCGAACCCAGCAAGGGTGACATGTAGCCTCCAGGACTATTGTTACGACATCTGATTGGTTACGATTTCGTTTCCCAGTAATCGGCGTGACGTATTTTTAGCTCTTTTGGACGGAAAACGGGCTCAATGCCATCGCGTTTCTGTCTCTCATAGTCTTTGAGTGCCCTCAGTGCTTGTGGCGAGAGTAATAGTATGGATACTATGTTTATCCATGCCATGGCTCCTACGCCGATATCGCCGACCATCCATATTACACCACTGCCTGCCAGAGAACCTATGAAAACAGACGATATGGTTCCTATGCGTAGAATCCAGATGACAATTTTCTCTCCTCGGTCGTCGCCAAAAACGGCGTCGGCACGTTCCAGCTCATCGAGGCGGTCGGGATGGTGCAGAAGACTGCGGCGACGGTGTCGGTTGAAGAGGTATACAAGGTTGGTCTCGGCATAGTAGTAATAGGCCATAATTGTTGTGAACGCGAAAAAGAAGAGAGCTATGGAGATGATAATGTCGCCGGCTCGTGAGCCAATGACAGTGCCAAGGGCTTGGGTGGTGTAGAACACCCCGGGCTCACCCGCGGGTGCGGTGTCGTTCTGCAAGAGGTAGGTTACCGCTGCGGTACCGTCGCCAAGAGGTGTCACGGTGTCTATGATGTTGTATGTGCGGCAGGCTAGTATCATCACCGCTGTGGCTGTACAGACAAGAAGAGTGTCGATATAGACCGAGAATGCCTGCACAAGTCCTTGTTTGACGGGGTGGCTCACTTTTGCAGCTGCCGCGACGATGGGACCGGTTCCTTGTCCGGCTTCGTTGCTGTAGATTCCTCGTTTCACGCCCCACGCTATTGTGCTGCCCAGCAAGGCTCCGCCCACTTCGTTGACACCTACGGCGCCATACAGCATCTGCATGAACACTTCGGGCACTATGCGCCAATGGACGGCAAGGACAACCAATGAGAGTATGATATATATTACTGCCATCATAGGGGCCACAATCTGAGCTACGTTGGCTATGCGTTTTACGCCGCCGATGATGACAAGAGCTATCAAGGAAGCCACAGTAAGTCCCACTATCCAGGTGTCGATGCCGAAAGTGCGTGAGCAGGAAAGCGCTATTCCGTTGCATTGCACTGGCGGAAGAAAGACACCGCATGCCAAAGCAGCCAATACGGCGAAGAACATGCCGAACAGAGGACTCCGTAGACCTTTCTCGATGTAGTAGGCGGGACCGCCACGGAACTGTCCGTTGTGGTCCTCTTTGTAAATCTGCGCAAGAGTGGCTTCGACAAAAGCGCTTCCGGCGCCGAAAAACGCTATCAGCCACATCCATACAATAGCGCCGGGGCCTCCGAAACCTATGGCCGTGGCAACGCCGACAATATTCCCCGTGCCTACACGCCCCGACAGGGCCATGGCAAAGGCTTGGAAAGAGGTGATGCCGACCTTCTTTTTGCTTCCAGCTTTGTCGTCGGCTGTCTTCTCGTCATTGCTCTTGTCCTTGCTGGCGCTGCCAAAGAGCAGACGTGCCATCTCGCCAATGCGGCGCACTTGCACAAAACGGGTGCGTAACGAAAAATATAGGCCTGCTGCCAGGCAGAGCACAACCAATGCGGGGCTCCATATCCAGCTGTTGAGGGTTTGTATTATGGTTGTCATGATAGGCTTTTTTAATATGATTTATAATCAGCGATGCGCGTTATGTCATCACTCACTCTTCTGTTACAATTCCTCCGAATGTGGCTCCCCACAGTTTTCCGTTGTTGTCGAGCTCGATGTCTTCGATGTAGGCGTCAGGGAGATTGGAATTGTCGGGAGTATATAGTTCCCATTCCTCAGTGTCGGTGTGGAAAAGAAGCAGCCCGATGTGATATACCGAGATCCAGAGTTCATTGTTTTTCTCGTTGAGCGCAATGTCGGAAATAGTCTCTGTCCTCCATTTTCTGATCAAAGGACACATGTATTCGTGCCATCTCCCCTCGTTGTCGTATAGCATTAGTGCTGTGTTTGGCTCGTCGTTTGCACCGTATATCGCGAGCCAAATGTTGCCTTTCCCGTCTTCCAGAATGTTCGATAGGGTTTTCTCTTTTATTGAGTATGGTGTGTCCTCGAATGTCTCGAGTTTGTCACCCTCTGCCATCAGACTGCCTTTACTCGACCCTATCCATAGTCGGTTCCGGCTGTCGGCGTAGATGGCCATGATGTTGTTGGAGGGTAGGGGGTGGGTTGTGGAGTCTACCGTTGTCCAGCTACCGTTGTCATACCGGTGTGCGCCGTGGAATGTGGGCACCCACAGGTTTCCCTGTTTGTCGTAATTGAAACCTGTGCACCAGTTGACGGGGGAGTTGCTTTTGTTGAAGTATTTCCACCATTTTTCGTTGTCGAGAAGGAACAGATCATATCCCTGCGATATCCACAGCCGCCCTTTGCTGTCAAAATCCAATGCCATGATGGCGTGCAGGTCTTTTTTGTTTCTTGGATAAGAAGTCAGGGGCGAGTTCTCCTGGTTAAAAACATACATTCCACCGTTTTGCATACGGACGAGACCTTGGTCGGTGCCCATCCAAACAACACCCGAGGCATCGATGGCGACGGCTCTCGACATGTTCCACGGTAGGCTGGAGTTGGCGGTGTTGTAGACTTTGAAGGTGTGAGTGTGCGACTTGTCTTTTTGGTCTTTTTTGTCCACGGGTTGTTTGTCACCAAAAGACATATTGAGACGTTGCATATAGAGCATGTCATCTTTAAACCGTATCAGGAGTTGTACGGATTGGTATCCCATCGTGTTTTCCCCTCCGGCGGGTGTCCAGTGGATGTTGTTTATGGCGTGCTGCAGATTGAGTTTTTTTGAGCTGACATTCGATTGGTTGTCGGCGCTGAGTAGCTGTGCTTTGCCGGTCGAGTCGACAAGTATTTGGACGTATATGTCGCCTTCAATCTTCTTTAGCGCTTTTTCGTTGAGGAGCATCATGAAACGCTGAGGATAGTCAGAGGGAGGCATGGCTTGCGGCTCTCCACAATCAAGACAGAATGCGCTGACTTTCTCAAGGTAGTGCTCGGGATACAGATATTGTGCCTTTGAAGGTGCGAAGAAAAACAATAACGATACAAAAACAATGATATTGTTCAATCGGTTATTTCTGCAGGATTGTAGTATGCTCTTCATGACAGTGTTGTGTTTTTTTTGTTTCGGAAGAATAAACAGACAAAACGAGGTTATAGGAGTGGTTTTTCTTTGTCGTTCATTGAAACAAATATAGAAATCTTTTTTGCAAAATTACGCTTTTTCTTCGGAATGCGGCTTTTTCATATTATTTGTTTATTTTTGTTTTGTGGCAGTTATGGTCTGTCTTTTTGAAAATATGGTGTAAATATATTGATTTTTAGTTGTATGTACAAGTATTTTCAAATTGTTTGGTTGTTGTAAAACCTGCATAAAACAGTCTGCGAAGCTCCACTGGGGTTTGTGTCACTTTAAACTTTAAAAACTTTTAAATTTAAAACATTCTAATGTCATTATGAGACGCAGTCTTTTATTTTTCGCTGTACTGTTTCTGGTTTCATCTTTCGTTAGTTCCTGTTCAAAGGAGGAAGTTCAAGTTCCTGACCAGCAGCAGGAGGTGGATTCTGGCGACTTGCCGATGGGTGACGCCTATATCAGGGATTCCACCTATCTGACGGCAAATCACCTTAAGGTATACAATTTTGTCTATCCCTCTGTCAATCCGTATGGGGAGCCGATAATGCTTTCGGGGGCCATTACAATGGGCGACGATGTCAGCAGAGACACTCCTGCCAAAGGTCTGTTGCTTTACAACCATTTCACCGTCTATCGTGCCGACCAGTGTCCGTCTCGTGGAGAGCTAAGTACTCAGGGTATGGCTACGGGAATGGGTCTCATCACCATCTCCGCCGACTATTATGGTTTCGGTGTCACCGAGCATCATCATCAAGCCTACTGCCTCGCCCATTACAATGCGCAGACATGTATCGACGCCTTGGTGGCAGCCAAACAGTTGTTGAGTCAGATTGGCTACAGCTGGGACGACATGCTCTTCAATGTGGGTTATTCTCAGGGCGGACAAACCGCTATGGGTGTGGTTTGTATTGCTGCCGAGCGATATCCAGACCTCAACATTACATACACTTTAGCGGGAGCGGGCTCATACGACCTGCCCGAGACTTATCGCTGTTTTGTCGACGCCACAATAGCAGGGATGCCGAGTACGGTCATCAGCGTCATGCTTTCCTACAATGAGTATAAGCAGGTAGGGTTGAGTATGGCTGAGATGTTCCTCGAGCCTGTTCTAAGCCATATTGACGAGTGGATTTTCAGCAAGAGATATACACGTCCCGAGATTGACGCAATGGTGGGTTCGTTGTCGATAGAGGACTATATGGTTCCCGCATTGCTCGATACCACATCCGCATCTGCCCGTAGCCTTATGGCTGCGCTTGACAGCGATAACCTCTGCAAAGGATGGACGCCTAGGGGCAACGAACAGATAATGCTCTTCCACAGTACACGTGACATTACTGTGCCTGTTTCAAACACACAGAGAATGTATGATTTCCTGACCTCCAACGGCGTTCAGGATGTCGACCTCCAAATCTACGATATTGATGGCACTGCTACAAATCCAGCCCACGAGAACGCCTCCCTTAGGTTTGGCATTCTTGCCCTCCAAAAGATAAAGGGCATTCTTGGAATAGACTCAGCTTTGTGATAGATCGCATTCTTTAAGAATAAGGCATTCCGGAACGCTGTCCTTATCGATGATTGCAGACTGAATTCAGTCCTTCATGTATTCTTTTGCATACTCCACATAGTGGGCTGCGTTGTCGGTCTGACCCGGTTGGGTAGGCTTGATATATTTTGCCGGTACGCCGCCCCAAATCTCGTGGGGAGGGATTTTTGTGTTCTGCAGCACCAGTGCGCCTGCCGCCACTATGGCGCCTTCGCCCACCTCGCAGTCATCGAGCAGGGTGGCACCCATGCCTATAAGGGCTCCGTCGTGTATGGTGCATGCGTGAATGGTGACGTTGTGACCAATAGTTACGTCGCTGCCTATATGAGTGGGACCTGTCTCGTGGGTCACATGAATGCAAGATCCGTCCTGCACGTTGGTACGGTCGCCAATAGTGATGGGAGCCACGTCACCACGGACCACAGCGTTGAACCACACCGAGCACTGGTCGCCCATCCGAACGTCACCCACTATCGTGGCGTTCTCGCTGAAGTAGCAGTCTTTGCCCCAGCGAGGCGAAAGACCTTTATATGATTTGATTAATGCCATGAGAATATTCAATTGAGGGTTAAAACTTGAAATGCAAAATGCTTTGGCCGTTACTCTCTTTCAGGAAAATAAGAGAAGGTTTAATACAGTCCGTTCCATCCTATATTCTTGTATCTGTTTTTAGGACATTATTTCTTCCCATGTGGCAAACCAAGGAGCAGTGGTTTGTTTGCCACGAGCGAGGGCAGGAATGTTGGTATAGTCTTTTGATTGTGTGGTATCGAAAGTGTAAACGAGATAGTAGTCGTGACCGAGAGATTTGAAGCCTTTTTTCTGCAGTATTTCTTTCGACATGAAACGAGGCCCTGCACCTTTTAGTTTGAACAAGGTACCGTTTGAGCCATTGTGCAGCATCACATAACGGGCGTTCAATGCCTTTGGCGGCAACACTATGGAGCCAGCATCTTCTCCAGTACGCAGGTAGCACAACCCTAGTTCCTTCATCTTGGCCATCTTCTCCTTGTTGGCAAAGTTGACCAGCACCACGTCGTCGGGGTCTTGGTAATCAAGTCCGTGCTGCGGAGCCACTTTTTTATACAAGTAGTTCTGCATCCGCTTGCGGTTGAGCCACTCCTCAATTTGAGCCCGCAGCATCTGTTCGCTGTCACTGGGGTTGACGATGATATCCTCCGAGGGCCTAAGCGGAAAGGCACCAATGCCGATTTCCCTTATGGATTTATAATAGTGCGACTGCTCGAATTCTTCCTTTGTATAACTGCCGGGGAAGAGCACATAGCCTCCGATGACCTCGCGTTTGGGCTTTTGATTGTTGGGGTCTATATAGTATATGGCGTCGCGATAGCGGTGCATCTGGTCGATGGCATCTGTTGGCGGCACGTCCAGATTATCGATACGGCTGTCGTTGATGCGGTATTTTGCATCAAAAAGGAAAGTGTACTGTATGCCTTTCTGTCGCTTGGTCAAGCGTAGTACAATGTCGGGGCGCTGTTGTGTGGTGAAGGTTGTGGTGCCACTGATGGCCGATACTACTTTCCCATTGTCTTCTTTCACAGGGGCATTGTACATCACCGAGGCCAGTTCCACGTTGTCGTCGGTCTTCAGGAAAGTCACCTCGGAGTGCGTACCCCAGCTGAGGTCTCTGACGAACTGTGTAGTCAGTTTGTTCCCTTTGTATTGGGCTGTGGCTTTGTCTTTCAGTATATCGGCGACAATGTTCTTCACCTTTAGGAAGCACCAGATCTCGTATAGCGTGGCGATGTCCTTCGTTTCCAGTTTATTCACGCCCTCTTCCAGTTCATAGCCGCACATCAGTTCTATCCATTTCTGATAGATGGTGCGGTAATGTGTCGATTTCTTCATCACGAGCGACTCCTGCGAGAAACCCTTGAATGTCCCGATGGTGCGGAAGAAAGGATGGCTATTCAGCCGTTGCAGCTCCTCGCTCATCTCGGTCAGCTGCGACTCCAACCGCTTTGACCTTGAGACTGTGTTCCGTATATGCTGACTCACTATGGAAAAACGTTGCAGCGTCTCCCGCATGACGAATTTCAGGAAGCGGTTCTCAATGGTGTCGTTGGTGTGGCACAATTCGCGTGTGCGGTAGCGGTGATGCGGGTCGTTCTCAAACTCGCGGTATTCGTTCTCCAGCTCGTTATCGAGCCATCGCAGACGGTCGGCGCGCTCATAGACGACACGCTCGTGCAGCTTCCTTTTGGGAGAGTTGATAATTTGACGGCAGGCTCGGGTGATGTCAGTGAAGCACGACTGGAATATCTGCCACCATATCAGGTCGGTTGAGTCACCTGCTTGCGTACGGAAGTTCAGATATGTCTCACGCATAAAGGCGAACGAAAGCATGCTGTATTCCTGCTCTATGTCTCGGATAATCCACTTCATATCCGAACGGTAATCCATCTTGTAGCTCAGTACCTCAGTGGAGAAGCGCAGACTTTTAGGCTTGCCATCTTTGCGGTAATCCAGGCAGATGTCGGTCTTGCCCACCTGGTTGCCAAAGGTGACAGCACCAAACAGCAGATTCTTGTCGCTGCTCAACTGATGGTCTTTCGTTACATTGGAGAACCGCAGCGACATATCGCTCACGCCGTCGCTGCCTTTTATCAGGATAGGATATTGTGTGTTCTCAAAGAATACGGCCTCACGATTGAATTGCTGCAGACTGCTTTCGTGACCAGCGAAAGCAAAGCGGGTGTCTGGCTGTGTGGTGACAAATTCCGCCATTAGCTTTTCGTCGCCCAGCTGCACACGGAGATTCTCCACAGCCTTCCTTATGCGGTCAGGTGTCTTGTCGCACGAGAATCGGAGGCGGACATCGTCGTTCCATACCTCGAAATTGAATATGTTGCCGTCGGTCGACATCAGCCCCAGTAGGAAACGAAGTGTTCACGTTCAAGGGTGCGGCACATGGAGGCGATCTTCTTCTCCGTTTGGGTGTCATTCCCGATATGGTTGCGGACGATGGAACGCAGGCAGGTCAGCAGGTTAAGGCGCTGGCCGTCGCCATCGGCGGTAATATTAGCATCAGCGATGCGTGGGTCGTTTTCGTCAATGGATAAACGCTGGTCATCGCCCTCTATGCGGGAAAGAATCTTCATCAGCGAGAACTCGTCTAATGCTGTGGACATAGAGAACTTTTCTCCAGCCAGTTCCTTATTGGCGGCCACATACAGCATGGCCTCGTTGGCAGCGCGGTAGCCCAGCTTGAAAGGTGTATCTTCCAGCAGTGCGTTCACATCTTTTAGATACTCCACCACTTTTTCGCTTTCGATGTCGTCCTTCACTTCCGAGGCTTTCTGCGGACGGTTCACCAGCAATGCGTTGAAGTCGGTCAGCAGAGGGAAGGCCTCGGTTTCGCCCGACAGGAACTTATCGTAATCCACTTCATTCATCTCCACTGACATTGCGCGGTCAAGCACCTTGCGAGAGAACGAGAATGTGGTCTCATCCATGTTCACGGTGCCCATCACCATTAAGTTTGGCGGAAGGGTGAGACCTTTCTCGTAGAACTGCACAGCCAGAGGATTCTTGTCGATGGGGTCAGCCTCACCAAATAAGTGTTTCAGCATCCCCTTGCCGACAGACTCGCCAAAGTCCTTAAAAGGTTTTATAATGGGGTCTGTAATATAGTTGCCTTCACTGTCGTTAGAGCGTGATTCAATGGCGCTGAGGAACTCGGCGAAGTATTCCTCCACAGGAGCAAGGTTCATCTCGTCGAGGCAGAGGAAGTATGGCGTGTCCGTGTGCTGCCAGGCTTTCACGATAAACTCCACAAAAGGTGTGAACTCATATTTCTTCGAGATATTGGAGTAGAAACCCACCACATCCATCGAGTTGTGCCAATTTGGCTTCACCTGAATCAGCTCGAAGTTCTCCGGACGGTTGTCATCCCAGCGGTCACTGTCGTTAACATAATGCTGTGTAGTGGTCGCCTGTGCCAGCTTTCTCACAATCCTGCTCTTTCCCGTCCCCGAAATTCCCGCCAGCAACATAAACGGCTTGGTCCGCAGGGCGGTAAGGTATGGGAGGTGAGCTTTGCTTTGAGGTAAAGTTATACTTTCTTTTTTTATAGGGGAAGTGGTCAAAACCCTTGAAAAGTATTTCCTTGCTCGAAGAAACAACACATACAGATTTAAAGCACCAGCACGCCAATTATTGTTGTTCTCGAAATTTCGTGAAACAAACTCACTATCTTGTAAAAGTTGGTTGTATATTTCTTCTGCTTGAGTGGGATTGGTTATTTGGTATACATCTTGAATGTGCTTCCATTTTTCTGGATTATAATCAAATAACAAGATTGTGCCATCCTCTCTCTTGTCCAACATTGAGAGGTATGAGCCGACCGCAGAACTACCATATGTTCCTAACGAATTATTGGTCGTTCTGCTACTTTTAACACATGAAGAAAGGAAATATGAAAATTCCTCTCGAATATTCCTTGTATTGTTTGTTTCTCCAGATTCAGAAACGGGTATTTCTGCGAATGTCATTTCTTCCACTATGCCAGCATGACCTTTTTTCGTTGGCACCCATACAAGGTTTTTATTTCTTTGAACCATGCATTTGTAGAATTCTGATGTGTTGGCAAGAATTGATTCCCATACCGACCTCGTGTTTCCACCATTGTTAAAGATTTTGTCGATTACAAAAGGTTTGTTCTCGAAAACAGAATCTGCTATTGTCTGTAGATTGTCTTCTGTAAAAAAACAAGGGGATTGTTCATTGGTTTCCGAAGTAACCCTTGCCATTTCTACTCGACATTTTTCTTTGTCAACATTCAATAGCATTGCCTTATTTTTCCCAGGTTTTACATATTCAAATGGAATTCCTTTTGGAAGTTCATCGATTAATTCTAAAAGATGTGCGACTGTCAATTTCATATTCTCTAATTATTTTGTTTCAAGTAATCGGCAATACTTTTAGCTATGCTATTGGCCAGTAAGAAGGGCACCCCATTCCCTATTGTTTTAAATGCATCAGATAATGATGTGCTTGGAGGTAGTTCATATTCTTTTGGCAAAGATTGGATTGCCAGAGCCTCCGCGACAGAAATTCTACGTGGTTTGTATGGATGTATATGTACCTCGTTGTTTCCATAAGCGGCAGTTGGAGAGTAACGCCACCTGTGTAGTCTTTTAAAACACTTTTTTTTGTCGTCGCCCTCATCTTTGCTGTTAAATCGAACTATTCCAGCACGTGGCTTAAAAAACATTTTGGCATTGGGATGATGCTCAACATCATTTTTTCCCCACCAATATTCTACTGTTAGTTCTTTAATTATTCCATTGGGGGCAGGCAAAATACTATTTTCATTATAGGGAGATACGGCAGGCCATGGACGAGACTTGATATCATCTAATTTGTATGACTTATATTTATCCCAAGGAAAATCCAATAGTTCTGTTCCCAATACAGGAATATTCAGTTGTTTAACAGTACTTTTGTGTATTCCTATTAAAATAATTCTTTCTCTATCTTGAGGGGTACCATATTCAATGGCATTAACCAGTCTCTCGGTTAAACAATATCCAGCTTTTTTGAATCTATCTTTTAACTGCTCGAAGAATTCGCGATGTTTGGCCGTCCTATACAACCCTTTTACATTTTCGAACAAAAAGAAATGAGGTTTCGTGCTACATATAATTTTTGTGTAAGTGCCAGACAGTTTACCATTTTCTCCATCTTTCCCTTTATTTTTTCCCGCAACTGAAAAATCTGGGCAAGGTGGCCCACCAATGATTCCTGTAAGTAGATTGGATTTTGACTGATTGATAAGTTGTTTCAACTCGATCAATTTATCCTTTTGCAATAACTCTGTAATATCTTCTACATGATGACCATACTCTGGTTCAGGTATATTCATTTTCTCACGGGAGTACTTATATATGTCGTTAAATGCCCTGTGGAATTCATTGATATAAACAATGTTGTAATAGGGTTCTATTTCAAACCCCAAATCCAGGAAACCGGCCCCAGAGAAAAATGAGAATATGTTTATTTGATCTCTTTTCATTTTTTTTTCGCAACATCAAGCCTCCTGAAAAGATGGCTTAAAAGACTTAGCATATCCAGACAATCATTTTCCGTAAATAAGCCACTCGCTTTCAATTCTTTTACCTCTTCATGTGCTATTGGATTTCTCACTCCAGACATCATGCCTGCAGACATAAATTTCTGACCGTCTTCAATGTTTTCTATTGTACTCTGTGTAAAATTGCTTCCATCGCTTTTTAGATATGGCGATGTAACAGTTAATACCGCATTGGTTTTCCCGAAAACACTAAGCATTAACTTTTGTCCATCTTCACTAACACCAGACTTGCTCTGGACTATTGTTTGATATCTTTTTAAAGCCTCTTCAACAGCTCTGTAAAAGTCTTCATTCTTGTAATCAGGGTAAGATGCATCTTGAACTATTTGATGCAACCGCCTCCAATGGTATTGTGCATATTCAGGAACTAGAGTATGCAAGGTACCTATAACTTCACTCTGTTTTTCATCTTCTAATTCAGAATTATCCACCACTGAACTTACAATTTTTTCAACGCCTTTTTGAATATCAGGAGTTAAGGTTGGGTACCATTGGGCAATATTCACCTTTGTTTTTTCTGTGATTTTTTTCTCTCTTTCTATTTTCCTTTTTTCACGCCAATCTCGCTCTACAGAAGAGAGTAATTGTTTTAAATTATCTCTCAGCTCCAAAGTTATAGGCAGGTCCCAACTTAATGACTGTCTGTCCGTGGAAATTATATCTTCTTCTTGTTCATCAACAAAATCCACGTCTAGCCATCCTGTAAGATACGAGTAAAAGTGACTTGATTCACCGACACCAAAAAACTCTGATGCATTCACCATTCGCCCATGAGCATACAAGGTAATTCCACGAAGCCCTGGTTTTAATGGTTTTTCTGTTGCCATAAGTTCACCATTGATAAGTTTACGGTGAATATAATGTTCTTGATCCTTAATAAAATCAGGAATCACCCACTTAAATTGTGAATCAACGTCCCTGTATCTTAATGACTTATTAATTGATATGGGCTCTCCATCATTTAATGTTATGTCTGCAATAAAGTTATCATCAAAAAAATCAAATAATCGTGCAAGACTGTTCGCCAACCCTTCGATATCAAAAGCGGTTTTTCGTTTTAAATTCGTAAGAATAATGGTTGTCCCTCGTTCTTGTGCACTACAAGTCCCAAGAGTGTATTTAGGCTCATAGTCTTTCGTTTTGGAGTGAACAATATCATCCCACTTCATAGTAAAGTTTACACACTCGCCATTCTTCTTTGTAATGATCTGTATCGTGTCACCAATGCCAAAAAAAGCCAACTTTCCTAAGCCTTTGCGACCCGTTACCTTTCTTAATCCATTCGGGCTAAGACCATTGTCAGAATCTCTCCTTTTACGTCCGATACGCAAAAAATTGTCATTTATTTCATTAAATGTCATTCCTACGCCTTTGTCTACAACAGCAATACTTTTTCCAGCCTCATTGTCTGTAAGGAAGATGTGCACCTCGGGGGATTCTGCATCATAACTATTCGCTATCAATTCAGCAATCGCATTAGGCAGTTGTGAATACATTTTGACTCCCAAATGTTCTATTGTTTGGGGATCAAAACTCATTATAAGTTTCGGCTCATCAGTCATATTCTCTGCCATAATAATCAATAATTAGTGGTTATTGTTTCACCTAATCTTCTGGCATATTCGCAAGGCACTGCATTACCAATAATACGTGCTGCCCCTGCAATGCTGTTTGTTTTGAAAACATAGTTTTTGGGGAAGGATTGTAATGTGGCTCCTTCGCGAATGGATATTGCTCGGTCCTCCTCTGGATGAGCGAAACGTCCATTGGAAATGCTGAAAAATTTAGTGGTAATAGTCGGAGAAGGTTTATCCCACCACATACGACCATAGTTATCTTTGAAAATGTCATCTTTCCCAACATAGCAAGCCAACTGCAATTCCTTTTGATCGGCCCAACTTAAACGGTTCCCACCATTATGAGGTGTTAATGCCATACGTCTCAAACTCACC
>JAGCZH010000032.1 GCA_017960475.1 Bacteroidales bacterium
ACCCCGAAGTGTGGTGTCCTGGCAGGGATTCGAACCCTGGACCCATTGATTAAGAGTCAATTGCTCTACCTGCTGAGCTACCAAGACAAAAAAAATGTACTTTATAATGTACAAAAATTTCAAATTACTCTTTTTAAGTACTCCGGGTGGGACTTGAACCCACACGCCCTTGCGGGCAAGGGATTTTAAGTCCCTCGTGTCTACCATTCCACCACCAGAGCATCACTATGACTGGTCGGAGACCTAGAGCGGAAAACGAGACTCGAACTCGCGACCCCGACCTTGGCAAGGTCGTGCTCTACCAACTGAGCTATTTCCGCTTTTAAATCAATGTCCTTTAATTAATTTGAGCGGAAAACGAGACTCGAACTCGCGACCCCGACCTTGGCAAGGTCGTGCTCTACCAACTGAGCTATTTCCGCCTACTTTTTTATCTCAAAAGCGGTTGCAAAAGTACAAACATTTTTTATTCTGACAAAATATTTTTTATTTTTTCTTGACAATTTTTTTAATCTCATTCAGCTTCATCAAAGCCTCTAGAGGTGTAAGTGTATCTATATCAATATCTAAAATTTTATCTCTTATCTCTAATAGTGTCGGATCGTCCAATTGAATAAAACTCAACTGATAACCTGGTTCAGGGATGGATTTTTGTTCTTTCTTGGCACAATTATCACTTTTTTGGCCTGATCTTTTTTCGTTTTTAGACTCCAAAATCTCAAGCATCGCATGAGCCCTTTTCAACACCTGTGGCGGCATGCCTGCCATCCTCGCCACATGGATACCAAAACTGTGCTCGCTTCCGCCAGGCTCAAGTTTGCGCATAAAGATGACCTTGTTACCTACCTCTTTCACGGAAATATGATAATTCTTGATACGCTCGTAGCGATCGGCCATCTCGATCAACTCGTGGTAGTGGGTGGCAAACATCACTTTGGGACGCATTGAATTGCGCTCATGGAGATATTCTGTTATGGCCCAGGCTATCGAAATACCATCGTATGTGCTTGTGCCACGGCCTATCTCGTCGAGCAAAACCAGGCTTCGGTCGCTGACATTGTTTAGAATACTGGCTGTTTCGTTCATTTCCACCATGAAAGTGGATTCTCCTGACGATATGTTATCAGAGGCACCTACGCGGGTGAAAATCTTGTCGACGACTCCTATCCTGGCATTCTTCGCAGGACAGTAGCAACCCATCTGGGCCATGAGAACTATCAGCGCCGTCTGACGCAACATCGCCGATTTACCCGACATATTAGGGCCGGTTATTATCATTATCTGCTGGCTTTCTCCGTCAAGACGCACGTTATTGGGCACATATTTCTCCCCCAAAGGCAATTGTGTCTCAATAACTGGATGGCGTCCCTCTTCAATATCAATCACTCCGTCGTCGAAAAGCCGTGGACGGCAATAGTTGTTGGCAAGAGCAATGGCGGCAAAACCCTGCAGACAGTCAATCTGAGCAATTATCTGCGCATCATACTGGATTGGCTGGACATATTCTGTAAGGGTCTGCAGCAGGCTTTCATACAGCCTTGCCTCTATTTCCTGAATGCGGCTTTCAGCTCCTAATATCTTCTCCTCATACTCTTTAAGCTCTTGGGTGATATAGCGTTCCGCATTGGTCAAAGTCTGACGGCGCATCCACTCAGGCGGCACTTTGTCACGGTGCGTGTTGGTGACTTCGAGATAATAGCCAAAGACATTGTTGAAACCTACTTTCAACGATGGTATACCAGTCCGTTCTATCTCACGTTGCTGCAAACTAGCGAGATAATTTTTTCCGCTACCAGACAACGAGCGCAACTCATCAAGCTCTTTGTCGACGCCATCGGATATTACCCCTCCCCTGTCAACCTTGACAGGCGCATCCTCGTTAATTTCTCTGTCTATCTTCTCATATATCGAGCGGCAACTGTTGAGGTGCTCTCCAAAACGCTGCAAAACATCGTTCTGCATACCCAGACAGAGTGATTTCACCGCCTCAATCTCACCTAAAGAGCGCTTCAACTGGAGTAGCTCTCTCGGGTTGATACGTCCAACGGCGACTTTGGATATAAGTCGTTCCATGTCGCCGATACCCCTGACATGCTGACGCAACATGTCGGCGGCGTCGCCACTGCGCACCAGCTGATCAACAACAGAAAGTCTCTCTTCTGCCAAAGATGGCTCTTTCAGCGGCATGACTATCCAACGCCGCAACATACGCGACCCCATAGGGGTTAGTGTCTGATCAACGACATCTATCAGTGTTTTCGCATTCTCATTAGGTGAGTATACAAGTTCAAGATTGCGGATGGTGAAACGGTCGAGCCAAACATATTTGTCCTCTTCTATGCGCTTAAGCTTGCATATGTGTTGGGTTCGGTCGTGCTGCGTGTCTTGCAGATAATAGAGCGCCGCACCTGCAGCCACAATGCCTTCTTTCAAGTCCTCAACACCAAAACCCTTGAGGGAATTGGTGCCAAATTGTTTCAAGAGAATCTCCTCGGCAAAGTCGGATGTGAACACCCAGTCGTCAAAAGTGTTGGTATAGTATTTCTCAGGGAAAGTCTCCTGGAAACGCCTGAGCAATTTGCGTTGCAACACTATCTCTGTAGGATGGAAATTCTGGAGCAGTTTGTCGATATAGTGAGTGTCGCCCTGCGCCACAAAAAACTCTCCCGTAGAGACATCCAAAAAACTAATACCATGGATTTTATCGGTGAGATGAAGGCCGCAGAGGAAATTATTCTCTTTCACTTCGAGAACCATGTCGTTGTATGACACTCCAGGGGTCACGAGTTCTGTGATACCGCGTTTTACGAGCCCTTTGGTTGTTTTCGGATCCTCCAGCTGCTCACATATAGCCACACGCTGACCCGCCTTCACAAGTCTCGGAAGATATTGTTCCAAAGCATGGTATGGGAATCCGGCAAGTTCGGTATAGGTTGAATTCCCGCTGGCTTTGCGTGTCAGAGTGATGCCGAGAATACCAGAGCATTTTATAGCGTCGCTACTGAATGTCTCGTAAAAATCACCAACACGGAACAAGAGCATGGCGTCGGGGAATTTTTTTTTCATTTCCCCGTACTGCCTCATCAAAGGAGTGTCCTTGTCGCCCCGTTGCTGCGTAATTCCCTCTTTATCTGTTTTTTTGTTTGCCACAGTGTAGTTCTTTGAAAGTGCAAAAATACAAAAATGTCCCTGCATTTATTTTTAAGCAGAGACATTAATATTAAACAAAAACAATTATTATACTATATTCCAGTACGCTACATGTTAAAAAAACAAGTTCCGCGTCAATCTCGACTACCAAAATATATCATCAGATAGTACAACAACGTTGCCAAAGATGTCAATGCGCTGATAACATATGTGTAGGCTGCGGAGCGAAGAGCGCTCTCGGCATAACCATGTGTGTCTGGCGATGTGATGTTATGAGTGTTGAGCCACACAAGGGCACGACGTGAAGCGTTGATTTCCACTGGCAAAGTCACAACAGAAAAAAGTGTTGTCACAGCGAAAAGAATAATACCGGCAAGCAGAAGAGTGGGAAATTTCTGCACCATTAATATACCTATGAAAAGTATCCATGGCGTGAAACGATTAGAGATGTTCACCGCGGGAACCAGCTTGGAGCGCAAACCGAGCCAATAGTATGCGGTGGCATGCTGGACAGCGTGCCCGCACTCATGGGCGGCGACAGCGGCAGCGGCAACACTGTTGCCACTATAGACAGCATGACTAAGATTCAGCGTCTTGTTCACAGGATTGTAGTGGTCGGTAAGCGTACCGTTGACCTCCTGGATAGTGACATCACGAATGTCGTTGTCACGAAGCATCTGCTCGGCGACCTCGCGTCCTGTCATACCATAGTTCATGGGGATTTTTGAGTATTTCTTGAATTTCGACTCTACACTTTTGCTCGCTATAAAGCTGAGAACAAAGAGGATTCCAAAAATAATCCAAATCAATGGGATGTTCATTTCTGATGAGAACTTTAATTATGTTTAAAAAGATGCACAATTGTTCGGAATTAGTATCCTCCCTTCATTGCGCGGCTAACTCAATTTTCTGCTATTTAACGTCTGGGATTGTTTATTATTGTACATTTATGTTTTTTTAGATTTACACCCTGTATCCATTTTTTATAAAGCTATGATTCAGAGGCTTTGTTATGCGATTCTGCATATACATTGCATTTTTATACGTCGAATCGCACTAATTTAACGTATTGTGCTGATGAATGGCAATTGCGGGCGAATTACTCTAATTATCACTTGGGGTCTTAAAAGTCTGAAAATAATAGCCGGCAGGCTCTCAATTATGTTTTTTTGTGTATTTTTGCAAACGGATTGGTCGTTAAAATAACACATAATACACTCATCGATAATGGCATGTGTTATTGCTCACAACGTCAAAAGGGAACAATGTGCGATTCATTGACAGTCCCGCTGCTGTAAGTTCCATATAGGGCGGTCCCACACAAGTCACTGTGCCAAAACAAATAGCATGGGAAGACGGGGGCGATGCCGGAACAAAGTCAGAAGACCTGCCAGTCCTACAACAATTATCTCACCGCCATAGCGGCACTATGCTCTCGAGGAAAGAGCGATAATTATGCATAACAGAATACACAACAAAAGAATACTATCACTAATCATTCTCTGCTTTGCGTGGATTGCCTCACCGAGTATGCTTTCGGCACAAGACACAACAGTGACAAACAACACCAAGCGGAAAGTATTAGGCACTGTTACTGTTAGGGGTGATAACAAAACATCATCCACCCTGGCGAAAGCGCCGGTTCAAATTGTCGACATGGAAAAGATGGAGCGCAACGGCGATTTGCTGCTCAGCGATGCCGTCAAACACATGGCTGGTATAACACTACGTGACTATGGCGGCATTGGCGGCATGAAAACAGTATCAGCCCGTGGTCTGGGAAGCCAGTTCAGCACACTCACTATCGATGGAATCGCTGTCAACGATTGCCAAAACGGGCAGGTTGACCTGGGCAGATACATGGTGGGAAATAGTTCTATGGTCAGCCTTAGCAACGGCGAACAGGATTACATGCTGCTCTCGGCACGCGCCACAGCGGCAGGAAGCATAATAAATATGGAGACCATGGCGCCGACATTCCTTCCTGGCGAAAAAACTCACGTGAGGCTTAACATGGAAGTAGGCAGCTTCGGCATGCTGTCGCCTTCACTGGCCCTGGATCGTCGTCTAGGCAAAAGACTATCCCTATCGCTTTGGGGCAACTGGTTGAAAAGCGACGGCGACTACCCTTTCACTCTTTACTATACCACGTCGCATAACGACAGTAGCTCCACTGAGCTCAGACAACATTCCGCGATGTGGATGGCCACAGGCGACGCCAACCTTTTCTACAACATTTCCACATCAAGCACGCTTACAACAAAAGTTCATTACGTTCAAGGTTATCACCAACTGCCAGGCCCTGTGATATACTATTCTCAAAAAGGGTCGGAGAACACAAGGGAAAAACTCTTCTTCGCCCAATCCAAATTTCAGTGCCACAAAGAGAACGCCAGCTTCCAAATCATAGGGAAATACCAATACTCATACGATATGTACGAAGACTCCATGGCGTCGAGTCTGAGTCGATACATTATGAACGAATACAGCCAAAACGAAGGATATCTCAGCGGCGCCACAGTATGGAGACCATCAACCAAGATCAGTTTAAGCGCAGCAACCGACGCGGCGCTTACCACATTGGCAAGCAACTTGTCACAAAACAGCCATGTATACCGTACCTCCTCTCTATCAACAATCTCCGCCCAATATCGACATCGCAAAATAGACATCAAAGCCACACTACTTGCAACCCTGGTTTCCGAGAAGGTCCTTGACAATAACAATACCACACATTACAACAAGCTGTCACCTTATGCAGGACTATCCTTCAAGCCCTTCGACAACAACCGTATCAGGATAAGGTATTTTTTCAAGGAGACCTACAGAGTGCCAAACTTCAGCGAGATGTATTTTTTTGTGGCTCCTCTTGACACATTGCGTCCCGAATGCGCCACACAGCACAACATCGGAGTCACCCTGCCAATGACCGAATTCAAAGGCCGCGACACTATGTCGCATTGGATGATGACACTGACCATCGACGGATACCATAACAGGGTGAAAGACAAAATAGTGGCCGTACCCAGACAGAATATGTTCATTTGGTCGACTATGAACCTAGGCTTGGTCAACATTACAGGTCTAGACCTAAACTATTCACTTGACTGGGAAAGAGGTCATACCGCAGCCGACTTGTCTCTAACCTATAGTTATCAGCGTGCGTTAGACTGCACCGACCCCAACAATCATAAGACATATCTAAACCAAATACCTTACACTCCTCGCAATAGCGGAGGCATCTCTCTTTACATCAAAACCCACTGGGTCAACGCAGGATACAGCTGCACCTTGGTAGGCGAACGATACAGTAAACAGCAAAACAGCGACAACACACGCCTTGAGGCATATAGCGACCACAGCATCACCGTTGACCGCTCTTTTGATCTGCCCATAGGAGAACTGCGAATACAAGCCCAGTTACTCAACATTTTCGACAAACAATACGAAGTGGTACGCTCCTACCCTATGATGGGCCGCAACTTCCGTATCAAAGTAGGATATTATTTCTAAGTACAACTATCAATTCTATACCCAATGAAAAAAACAACAGTTAGATTATTAATGGCCGCTGTCGCCATCATGATTGCCATCTCGTGCACCGAAAAACCAGGAACCCAAGAGCCAGAGCAACAGGCAGGAGAAGCGGGGCACTGGCCATCTGGCGTGACACCCTACGGCATCTCCATCAACCAAAATAACGGAGACATTATCGTAACATCAAACGGAGACTATGTCACCAATGGAGACCTATACGTATATACTAACGACCAGATGGTCAGACTAACCAATTTGGAGTTGGGTGCGCTTCCCTCGCATACTGTAGCCTTGGACAACAACCGGCTACTCGTGCTAAACGAAGGTGCATGGGGCAACAACGACGCAGCCCTTTCCTTTGTCGACATCAACGAGAAAACAGCCATCACCGACTGGTTTGCAATCAATAACGGCCGCGGCATGGGCGACGTGGCACAAGACATAGCCCTCGTTGGCAATAAAGCCTATGTCTCCGTGACATTCTCCAACAGCATTGAATGTGTAGACATAAACTCCGGCATTTCAACACGCATAGCCCTTGACCAACAAGCAGCACAGAACCCCAGATATATAGCCACCTCTGGGCAGAATCTGTACGTGACATGCTACAATCCACCTTCGGTTGTCAGCATCGACACACTACAGAAAAATGTCACAGCCACTTGCTTGTTAGGGAAATACCATCCGGAAGGTATCTGCGCTCTAAACGGAAAACTCTACATTGCAAGCAGCAATATCTCTGACGAAAACTATAACTACAGCTATAACAACAAGGTATATGTTGTCGACATCGCCACATTCAACTTAGTAGACAGCATAACCGTAGGAGTTAATCCCGCATTGGTGAAAGTGTTGGACGCAAACAATATTGTAGTGAACTCATGGGGTGACTATGGCGCAAATCCTGGCGGCACATACATTATCGACGTCACTACCAAAAACATCACTCAACTCGACATGGCTCTTTTCAATTTTGACATTTACCAAGGGAATATTTACGGATACACCAGCCCCTACGCTGCCTTCAAGTTTTATAAAATAAACGGCGCCACAAGAGAATCCACAGAGATTCTCCAGCCAAAAAAGAGATAGAGAAAAGGCAGCGCTTACGTGCGCTGCCTTTTTTTTCATTTGATACGTGGTAGTTTGTTATCACGGAAATATTCGGTGTCGATGTAGCGGCCATCCTCACCAGACAACGCTTTTCTGAACTCGTCGAAATTGCGATGTTCCATATACACCACATTGTAGACGTCGCCCACATTGTCGATAAAATGTGCGTCGCTGTCGGTGATAAAACTGAAGCGTTTTAGATAGGCGAACTTTTTCAGAATCTCGGCTTTCGTTATCCTGAAGTTTATCTCCAAGCCGTCGGCACGCAGGTCAGGTGGCACAAAACCCAGCTGACTCATCAGAGAAGTAGTGCCTTTATTGATATGAGCCGGCACAAACAGACCTCCAATTCTATGGACCTCATCGTAGATGCCATCAATGTCAACATCAATAGCGTTAAGAAGGTGATATTGCTCTTCGCCAACAATCTCGTCGTTCTCGTCGACAATAAGCTGATATCCAAACCTGTCCTCATCATTGGGTATGGGAGGCAAATGCTGGTCTAAAAACAGCTGGAACTCATCCAGTTGCTCATCGTTGGCAAAATAGCACAAACAATGTGTCTCCTCCTGAGAAGTGACCTCCACCCCGCCAAGCACAAAAAGACCATTCTCTTTCCCAATACTTTGCGTCACCTTGACTTGACGTGTAGTATTGTGATCGGAAATGGCAATCATATCCAGACCTCTTGCCAAAGCCCTTTTAACAATGGCCGAAGGACTCATTTCCAAGTCCCCGCAGGGCGACAATACAGTATGGATATGTAAATCGGCTTTATAAGGGTGCAACATAAGTCACCACTTATTTTTTCAGCAATTCATATATTTTGCCTGCTGTTTCGAATGTTTCCGCGTCTGTTGAGAGGAAAGGAATACCTTCTTCGTTGCTTTGCTCCAAAGTATCGTCTCCTGCATTGAGACCCTTGACAAGGATTACGGCGGAAAGCTCTTTCAGCGAGGCAATAGCCATAACGTTCTTATGAGTCTGTAAAGTAATCCAGATATTGCCCATTTCGGCGTTTCCCATCACATCGCTCAATAGATCCGACACATAGCAACCTTCAACTTCTTTATCCAGACCCTGCTGGCCCGAAAGCACTTTAAGATTCAGTGCTTCTACGATTTCTTTTACTTTCATGTTTGATAAAGTTTAAAGTTTAACGTGTAATGTTTAAAGGTGTCTCTGAATTAATACTCAACAATTTAAACATTAACATCGTTTCACTTTATTATTTGTTACTTATATAGTTAATTAATGTTTCTTGCGATTATCATCCAGAACAAGCCACAATATCATATCTAATTATAATCTATAAATCAATAATATATATACAATATATCATATTATTACATTTAGCAAAAATACAAAAAAAAATAGAATACGAAAACAATCTTTTGTGTTATGCTTATATAGTGATTTGGAATTCTAACGACCAACAATTACACATTCTGGATGACGACCACATCTTATCATTCATTCGTTGTGATATGGCTCGTGGTGAAGTATTGTGAATGCGCGATAAAGCTGTTCGACAAAGAATAGGCGCACCATCTGGTGATTGAAAGTCATGCGAGACAGCGACACTTTGTCGTGTGCCGCCTCATACACAGAAGGAGCAAAGCCGAAAGCACCCCCAATAACGAAAGAGAGATTCTTTACTCCTGCATTCATCTGTTTTTGAAGATACCCTGAGAACTCCATTGAACTATGCTGCGAACCATGCTCATCTAGCAAGACGATTCTGTCGGATTTCTCCAATGCCTTGAGCAATAGGGCCGCCTCTCTTTCACGAATTGAATCCGGAGAGGAATTGCGAGTGTCTTTCAACGCAGGGACGACGACGATCTGAAAGCCGACATAGTGTCCCAATCGTTTTTGATAAACATCAATACCTTCTTGCAGATACTTAGTATCTGTCTTCCCTACAACAACCAACTGTATATTCATGAGACCATCAAATAAATGAAAGGTGCGACACTCAAAGCCCTTTTATATCTACGACGTTGCCTAAAACCACGAGGTGAATTGGTCGGCGCCATTGATATTACTTTGTTGTTGCGACGGCTTGCAATTGCTTTCAATCCTCGCCTATGAACATTGTAATGGCCTGGTTTCACATCCAATGACCATCCATATGGCAACAAAAGCTGACGATAATCCTCCTCTGGCAAAATGCGCTCGGTCCAACTGCCTGTGGCGGGATCACAAGTGTTGTAATCATCACAAAGCAGGTTGGGCGACCGCGACTCAACGGCACGCTTAACATCATCATAAGTGAGCCCCCTCGTATTGTCAGCCCAATAATCCAGTTCCCGTTCCGACATATCGTCCCAAACTGTTTGGATATAGTCGCGACGTTTTTGCCAGAAACCTTTGCGAGTAGTAGTTCCTAGTTCATCGGCTTGCATAGCCTTATGCAGATTTCTGACAACACGACTGTTATACGGTGTTGATGCGGTTGTAAACACCATCTTCATTTGTGGTGAGAGCGAATGTATGGCTCCGAAAAAATCATCGAGGACATATATATGTTCAATGACATCAATCGATACCAATGCATTGGGGGTAACTTCACTTGCATGGCACCATTCAATCAACTGGGAAACATCACCGGTAATGATGTCATCGGGTCTTAGACCAATCATCTCAAACAACTGCTCCGCCATGCGTACCGCTTCAGGATTGATGTCGACATACACTACCCGTCCGAAGCCTAAACTCTTGGCATAAGCCGACAACAAACCATGGCCACCGCCATAGTCTACTATTGTCATCTCCTCTGGCGACAACGAGGCAAGTTCCAAACACTTCTCCAAACTGTTGTGATATATCTCAACATAATACTCAGCAGCATTGAGAGTTCTATTCAACGACACACGACAGTAATCAGTCATAGAAGACGCTGCTGTATCGATAGAAGCAAGCCGATTGACAAAATTTTTAATGGAATTCATCGTTTTTTAAATCTCATCAACAATTTAAACAGCCTGCTATTGCTTTTGCCAATCTCAAAAAACGGAACCTGCTTGGCACCAAAAGAGCGATAGAAGTATTCTATCCCCTCGTCCATGCTGCCCTCAAAGTCGTACGCCTTTGTTTTGCCAGACAAATACTGAATCGCATACCAGTGGAGTGTCTCACTATGTCCACTACGATGCAATTGAGGGTCGTATGCCGACATCAACGAATATGCGCTCTCCGAGTCGTATGCCACAAATCGGGCCATCAGAAGATTCCCGTCATTGTCGTGCAGTGAGGCAATAAAGCCCTGATGACGTGCAATTGCCTCAGAACAGACATTCAGAATCAAATCGTAAGGAAGAATGTCCTTCTGTCCCTTGCTTTGCCAATAGGCAACATGAAACGACGCAAAAGACTCTGGACTCATATCGAAACGGACTGATGTCTGTGGAAGGTACTTCTTGATTTTACGTTGTCGCTTGTCTCGGTCGAAGTTGGCGAAAACAGAATCCAGGTCACTAATATCATCGATACGGTAGGTATATCGCGTTGTCTGGGAATATCCGTTCCAATAGAAGGGAAGCCAATTGGTTATACTAGGCGATAAACATTGAGTACAATAAGAGGGACGAATGGATTCCATCTGTCTAATCAACTCACCAGCCACCTCTTTCTCGAATTCGAGACGATGACTATCTGAGAGTTCCTCAGGATAGAAGAAATGAGGTCCCGAGAACTGTGTCAACTGGGGTTGAAGCAAATACGTCATACCTAACTTGCGGCCGTAATGAAAAGGCATAACACCCTGCAACGTATCACCTTTGTACGCCATAGCCACATCCCAGGATTTCCCACGACATACTGTCTCCATCCACCAATACTGCTGAAACAGCGGCAGTTCATCTTGCCGCTGTTCGCATATCAACTTGTATTTCTCTTTATTGTCGATAATCTAAGAAGTAGAAAAATATTAATATCAGATATCTTTATCACTGAATAATGATGGCGACACGGTTGTTCATAATTCTCCCTTCGTAGGTATTGTTGTCGCCAATGGGATCAGACGATCCTTTTGCCTCTATCTCAATACGGTATTCATTGACACCACGTGAAGTCAGTTTCTTCTTCACCTCAACGGCTCTTTGTCGTGAAAGGCCCAGATTGTATGCCTCGGTACCTGTGTTATCACTATAGCCACGAAGCATAACCTCCAAACGTTCATTTTGCTGCAGGTAGACAGCAAGGCTATCCATCATAGGTTCCCATGATTCCACCACTGTAGCGTCGTTCGGGAAAAACTTAACATCTTTGAAACTCTTTGCGCCATCTGCAGCGCTAGGGAACATATTTATTTTTTTAGTACCAAAATAGAGAAGCACACCTACATGAATAAGCTGATCGTCAGTCTGCTCGTTGGAGAAGAACTCCGTACCCTGCCAGTAGCGGTAGTCTACTTGAGCCACCGACAGTTGCAATTTGTTTTTCATCTCTTTTTCAGCCGCCCAGGACTGATACACCTTCAGAGACTCGAGAGCCTCCTCACGACCTTGCTCGATAAGCTCCTCTCGGAGTTTGTCATCGTCAATCTTGGGGTTTATCGCAAAGACAGCGCAAATGCGCATAGAAGAACGTGACACTGTTGTCAGATAGTTCATCACAGGGGTGAAATTGCCCCAATCAGGATGCCTGAATTCCACTAAAGCAGGGATTGTAGAATAGTCGAAGTCACAATAATATATCTTCTTGGCATCGAATGATGTAAACTTCCAAATGGAATCATAGTCTGTCTTGCGGACCTTCTGTTTACCCTCAATGAAAGGGCTAACCTCTTTAGCGCCTTTTTTGGGTTTCTGAGCTTCTGACAGTTGCGGAAGCAGCAGAGCAGCAATGACAAGAACAATTATTTTCTTCATCGTATTATTTTTATTTTAGATAAGTTTAACGTTTATCGTTTAACGTTTAAAGATGTCTCTTGACTGACAGCCAAAGCTTTTTTATAGTAAATTTTATCGTTTTATATTGAAAAAAAACACAGATCTTCAATTGGTTACATTACCGCACAGATAAAACATTTTATTAGCGTCACATGTTTTAATCGTTAACGTTGTATGGCTCTTATTATTGTGCGGACTCATCAATTTGAGGGTCCACCAAGGTTCCATCCTCACAACAAACCACACGAGCAGGGAATTTATCAATCATCATAAAGTCATGTGTGGAAATAAGCATTGTGACTCCCAAATTATGGTTTATTTCAGTAAGCAAGTGCATAATCTCACTCGAAGTAATCGGGTCGAGATTGCCCGTAGGCTCATCCGCAAGGATGAGGTCGGGGGTGTTAACCAACGCACGGGCAATGCCAACACGCTGACGTTCACCCTCGGAAAGACGAAAAGTCTGATAGGTAGCCTTGTCGGCCACACCAACGGAAGTAAGGACTTCCATAATACGCTCGTCGATTTTTTTTCTGTCCTTCCATCCTATACTTCTGAGCACAAAAGAGAGATTGTCGTATACATTACGATCGGTCAGAAGTTGAAAATTCTGGAAAACGATTCCCAGTTTTCGACGCAACATCGGTATTTGACGACGTTTAATGCTGACGACATCGAAGCCACAGACATCGGCGCTGCCCTGAAGAGTCATATTGTCGGCGTAGAGAGCACGCAACAACGATGTTTTTCCGGCTCCACTTTTACCGATAAGATAAACAAACTCACCTTTGCTCATCGAGAAATTCACATCCTTAAGCACAACTCCCATATCGTGACTTATTGTCACATCTCTGAGCGTCAAAATCCTTTCTTGTTCCATATTGTATAGAATATGATATTATTCGTTTTATTTATTGATTCATCATGCCTGCTTGGTCAACAAAGTCGAGAAAAGCCCTGGAAATGGCAACGTTATCTTTCTTAGGATAGCGTATCTTTGTAAATATCTGGGCGAGATTATCGGTCTTGTTTTGACGTACCATCTCCTGATTGAAAGGAAACTCTTCCCTGACACGATGGATACGATTGATATCATCGTCGCTATAGTCCTGGTATTTCTCATAGTGGACAATGCCGTCAATAGGCAGACGCTCACTGAGATTCGGCTGTTGATCGGGATACCCCATCGCCAAGGTAACGACCGGCACAACACCTTTCGGCAATTTCAATTCCTTGGCTATGGCTGCAGTGTTGTACATCACAGTACCCAGATAGCAGAAACCCAAGCCTTCGCTCTCGGCGGCCACACAGATATTCTGGGCTGCCAGAGATGCGTCTACAGTTCCTGACATGAGCCACAGGAAGTTGTCATAAGGCTCGTCACAGCCACGAAGACGGCACCAATGGTGATAACGGTTCACATCTACACAAACAGTGATAAACATTGGAGCTGTGCTGCATTGTCCAAAGTGAAGTTTTGACAGAGCTGCCACATTCTCGGGCTCACGAGTCACCACAACACTATATATCTGCATATTGCCAGTGTTTGATGCTCTGCCACCGCATTCCAGAATACGGTCAAGCTTTTCTTGTTCCACAGCTTTGGACTTGAAAGCACGTACACTGCGATGATCATTAAGCAATTCAATAGTATTCATCTAGATAGAGTTAAAAAAAATTCGAAATGGTACAAAAACCTCTATATTGCGCATATATGGTATTGATAACTAACATCACAAATCAACCATTTGTTTCCATATTTATTGTAATTATAACGTGGGCTTCATATTATTATTATAGTAGAACGTCAAAATAGTTATTCTGTAGACTCAACTACCAGGTGCAACACTGTTATGCAAAGATAATAAGATTTTTTGTATTTTTGCAAACTCATTCGAAACCTCAATAATTAAAAAAGAATATGTTAACATCAGAGCCTCAATGGGTTGCAATTTACACCAATCCCCGGTGGGAAAAGAAAACCGCAGACAATCTCCGCCGTGCAGGTTACGAGGTATATCTTCCTCTGCGTCGTGAATTGCACTCTTGGAGCGACCGTAAGAAATGGGTTGAGGTGCCTTTGATAAAGTCCTATGTCTTTGCCAAATTAACAATATATCAGGAAATTCCAATACGTAACATTCCTGGAGTGGCTTTCCTGGTAAAGTTCAAGCAAAACGTCGCTGTCATTCCCGACAATGAAATACAGATGATGAAGGATTTTATTGCCGCCGAAGTCGCTGTCCAGATACGCTCGACCGAGATGCTTCAACGAGGAAGGCATGTCCGTATCAACAGCGGTGCTCTGGAAGGACGGGAAGGCTTGCTGGTTAGCGACTGCGAGGAGGGAAATTTCGCAGTTGAGATAACCGGAATAAGCATGGCAATGATTGTCAACATCGACCAAAACATGCTTGATGTGGTTGAAAACGACCCCGAAGCCACTGTCAAGACCAGTAAGAAAGTATACAACATTCGATAATTCACGAACTAATGAATATAATTATTGCAGGTGATGGCGAAGTAGGTTTCTATCTTGCGAAATCCCTTTCACAACTGGACTATAACATTACCGTTGTTGATCCTCATTCCGACCTGCTTAGCAAGTTGGAAAAAACAACAGATCTTCTGGCTATCGCGGGCGATTCCACCTCACCGAAAGTCCTTGAGGAAGCCAATGTCGCCAACTGCGATCTTTTTTTATCAGTACTCCACGACGAATCCATCAACTTAGTAACATGCATACTCGCAAAAAAACTGAAAGCAAAAAAGACCGTGGCGAGAATAACCAATGCGGAATTGCTTTCGCCACGGCACAGGGAGATGTTCCGCGACCTTGGCGTAGATGAGCTTGTATGTCCTGAACGTATTGCAGCCAAAGAGATTACAAATCTCCTAAACCACACTGTGGCCACAGAGTTTTTCGACTTTAGCGGAGGGCTGCTTACCATGTATCTGATTCGTCTTGAGAAAGAGTCGCCTGTCAACGGCAAATCTGTCAAAGAGCTAAGCCAGATATACTCATCGCTACAAGTAAGGATTGTCGCCATTCTCCGACATGGAGAGACGGTAATACCTCATGCCGACACCGTTTTCGAAGCCGGAGATATGGCATATATTATCAGCAAAGCCAACCAGATAGATAAAGTCAATGTTCTGGCTGGAGGCGCTGATTTCGACATACGACGCATAATGATCGCCGGTGGAGGACGAATAGGTCGTTATGCAGCGCTAACCCTGGAGGATAAAAAAAGGATTACTTTGGTAGAACAGAACCACAAACGCTGCAAAGACCTAAGTATGGTATTGAAAAACACTTTAATCCTCAACGGTGATGCCACTGACATAGAATTGCTCAAAGAAGAAGGCCTTGCCAACAATGATGCTTTTATTGCCGTGACCGACTCGTCGGAAACAAATGTGCTAACATGTCTCCATGCTCGAAAATTTGGCATTCGCAAAACCATTGCACTTGTCGAAAACACTGGATTTATCAATATTTCACAGGACATAGGCATAGACACAATCATAAACAAAAAACTAATTACCGCCAGCTACATTGCGCGTTTTATAGTCAAAGGCGACGCTGTTAGCAGCAAATGGCTTAGCGGCACAAACGCCGAACTAATAGAGTTTGTCGTGGGCAAACGCGCACCTGCGACACATGCGCCCATCGGTGAGTTGCGTTTGCCTGCCGGTGAAGCCACCATAGGCGGCATAATACGCGGCCGCGAGACCCTGCTGCCAACACGCGAAACACAACTGAAAGAAAAAGACAAGGTCGTTGTTTTTGCATTGCCAAGCGCTATGGACCGAGTATCGAAACTATTTGAATAATGGTACGATAACCGATGAAGTTCAATTTCCGACTTGCAAGCCGTATCATAGGAATGTTGCTGATAATCATGGCAGCGGCAATGACATTACCAATTGCCGTATCGATTTATTATGGTGACGGTTCGCAATTCGGGCTTCTACTTTCCGCTATATGCATTCTTGTATCCGGACTATTCCTACGCAATTTCATCGGTGCAAAACCTTCCAATGTCTTGACGGAACGCGACGGGGCACTGTTCACAGCATTGATATGGATTGTCATTCCTCTCTTTGGCGCATTGCCATATATATTCACTAGTGCTGTACGCTCATTTACCGACGCCGCGTTCGAATCCTTCTCTGGCTTCACCACAACGGGATCTTCGATTCTCAAAGGACTTGACAATCTGCCGCAAGGGTTATTGGTATGGCGTAGCATGTCACAATGGGTAGGTGGCATGGGACTTATATTATTTGTCATCGCTTTGCTGCGAAGACTCAACGAAGGTAGCGCACATCTATATGAATCAGAGTTTTCAGGCACACTCCAAAGACGTCTTCACCCTCGCATGTCGCTAAGTGTCATACGTATGTGGGCCATTTACATTGGCATGACGGCAGCTCTTTTCGGCATCCTTATGTTATGTGACAACAGTCTTGTCGATTCACTGAGCATAGCGATGAGCACCGTGTCGACAGGTGGTTTCATGACGCATGACGCCGGCTTGTCATACATGTCGGCAAACTCAATATGGGTGATAACGCTGTTCATGGTTCTATCAGGCATCAACCTTGCTGTACTATTCAAATTTTTCACAGGGCGTTGGCGCATGTTGAGCGGCGAAGAGGAATTGTGGCGATACCTCTTACTATACCTTGTGTCGGCAATAGTTGTGGCATTGTTCTTCTTTATCGGAGAACGACAAGTCTCGGAACAAACCCTCCTATTCTCCCTCTTCCACGTTGCATCGACAATATCATCCTGTGGGTTTTACACCGATGCCCCAAGCGTATGGCCTCGTGTTGTGTCTGTGGTGACATTCATGCTCATTTTTATCGGAGCATCGTCAGGATCGACAGGTGGCGGACTAAAAGTGAAACGTATCATGATTCTTGCCCGTCATGTTCGCAACTACTTTACACAAATGGTTCATCCACATGCTGTGACATGTGTAAAAGTTGACGGCAAAGTGGTTGAAGAAGATTATATCAGCAAGGTTTCCGCATTCATATTTATTTACTTGACCTTTGTAGCATTCGGAGCATTTGTCCTAACGCTCTGCGGTATAGACATACCCAATGCACTTTGCACCGCCGCTGCCAATATGGGCAACTTAGGACCATCGCCAGTGCTCAACAATATAGGAGCCAATCTGGATTACGCCACACTAAAACCCGTGGCAAAATACACCATGGTATCACTCATGCTGGCAGGCCGATTGGAGGTATTTGCACTAATAGCCGCATTCACACCCGCATTTTGGCGACGAAGACGATAGCAAAAAATATAATCGCATAATAATAACAACCCGACATAAAACATACACTCTTTCCAACCATTCCTCATGGCCAACACAAACAAACGTATATCAGCATACGAAATAATAGGGATACCCCTTATCGGCGAGGGAGTCGCCATGCTGTTGTGTATAGCGCCGTCTTTGCTGTTTAATGACGGAACATGGTGGCAAATGGCCATTTCATCATTATCTGCAACAATAGCCGGCGCTCTGTTAATATTACTAGGACACAGAGCGGACAAAAGCAAGCGAGAAAAAAAACTACTCGATACACAATTGTCCTTTATCTCAGTCACTGTCGTTTGGCTGGCGCTCTCTTTTTTCGGGACACTTCCATTTGTTATCGGGAGCCATGCAGATAGCTTTTCGGATGCTTTTTTCGAAACAATGTCGGGACTGACATCAACCGGCGCGACCATCTTTTCCAACGTTGAAGCCTTGCCCCCCTCTCTATTGCTTTGGCGCAGCCTTATGCAATGGTTAGGCGGTTTTGGGATAATACTTCTCGTATTGGCTATCGTTCCATCATTGGGCATGAACAAATTCAGTCTCTATACTGCCGAAGCCAGCAATGCCGACAACACAGGGAAAACGACAACATCAGTACGCACGACAGTACAACGCACTCTTTTTGTGTATGTCTCTTTGACCATAGTGTTCATTGGGTTATTATTACTATCTGGCATGAAATTATGGGATGCTATAAACCTAACATTCGCCAATATTTCTACCGGTGGTTTTTCAATTTATTCAGATAGTATTGCCAGATTTACTCCATTGCAACAATATATACTTGCGACAATAATGTTTTTTGGCGGAATAAATTTTGCGTTGTTATACAATATCTTTACTTTTCGGTGGAGTCAGATAAAAAACAAGCTTGACCAGTTTAGTTTTTATTTATTTGTGCTCGTTGCTGCTTGTCTTTTTGTTGTCGTTGCACTCCACTATAATGGAGGTTATGCATGGAACGAATCTCTAAGGTACGGCATTGTTCAAACAATCAGTGTTCTGACGACAACCGGCAGTGTCATTGCCGATACCAATTTGTGGTGGACCCCAATACTATTCCTATTCCTAATCCTCAGCCTTTGTGGTGGAATGGCAGGCTCAACAACAGGTGGAATAAAGATAATGCGTGTACTCATTTTATTCCGCAACGCACTTAACACCTTGACGAACAAATTACATCCCAATGCTTACAACCCTGTGCGTTTGAACGGCGTACCAGTTTCTGGAGACCTCATTACCAACGTGATGGTTACCTTTGTAGTTTTTGCTTTCACACTTCTGATAGGCTTATTGGCATTGATGATGTGCGGTGTCGATGCCACTGAGGCATTAGGTGCTGTTTTTGGATGCGCAACTAGCTATGGACCTGGGCTTGGCGCTTCAGGTGGTTTTGGCTGTTATGCCGATTTCCCAACTATGGCTAAGTGGGTATGTAGTTTTCTTATGCTTCTCGGACGACTGGAATGCTTAACAGTTTATCTGCTTATCGTACCTGCATTCTGGCGCCGCTAAGCAAAAGAAAAAAAATGCTCAAACCCGAATCAATCATAAGACCGACTTTTGTTTTATCACACTTTGTCAGATCCATGAATGCCTTATACAGCTCTCTCTGACACCAATAAACAAAAAAAAGACAGCGAATAACGCTGTCTTTTTTTTGTTTATAATCGAAATATTATTGTACGTCGCGGGGATCAAGTGGTTGAGCCAAAAGACCAGTGAATTTGCCGGTATTGTCAAACTCCATACGGGTGTATTTCAATGTATGACCTGCAGCTTTCTGGCTGACAACAACATATGTATACGGTTTAGGCTTTTTCCCGTCAGCTCCACGATATTTAGCATCAAACTCATATACTACCATCTTTTCCACTTTGAACTTCTCGCCTTTGAACTTTTCGTTCAAATACTTCATTATAGCGCTAGTATAGCGTTCTTTTGGCAGAACCTTACCTGTTTTTATCAATTTTTCCTCGCTCATGCTATATACAGCCTCGAACTTGTTTTTCTGGTTGTTAGCATAGTAAGCCACACATTCGTCACCGGCACGCTCAAACCAGTCAGGACCAGCGCTGAGACGTGTCGCGGGATAACGTTTTGCGAAATTGGCAGCGATGGCGTCCGATGGGGCGAAAGACTCTATCTCTGGGACATCCTCCACAGGTTTTGGACGCTTTTTGTTGGATTTCTTAGTCTTTGATGTCTCTTCGTCCTGGGTTACATCCTCAGGATTGGAATGAGTGTAGTAATCCTTCTTCACTACATCAGGATCAGGAGCTGTGGAACGCTGCAACTTTCCTCGAGTGTCAAATATCATCTCACAGTCGGCCGAGCCAAGACCCTTCTTAACAATTACCATTCGATAATAGTTGTCACCGCTCATCTCCTCGACATATTCAGTGCTGCGGATACGATAGCCCGGATAGTTGTTGACGAAGTAAGTATTCATCATCGTAGGGCATTCCTCCAACGCAACGGGGAACGAGCTATATTGCCAGTCGCCATTAGCGGTAAAGTAGCAGCGGCCGTTCTGACCATCGGTGACGAAGTCGGCGATATATTGACCAGGAGCCTGATACCATGTCTTAACCTTATAAGAGTCATAAGTCTTCTCCAATGCGAGAAAAACGGACTTGGGGACCTCAGTCTCCTTGATCTTAGATTGCGACATTGCAACAAGTGGCAGAAAGATCAATGCAAAGACAATAAGTCTAATACATAACGAGACACTCTTGCTTTGCAAACTATTTATTCTTAGCATTTTCATAATCGTTTATTTGTTTAGTAACGCCTATTGCGTTTTTCTTGCACCTAATTCAAACTATTCGATAACGGCACAATTAATATAATATTACGGGTTAATGAAAAAATAGTTTCAAAAAAATCGCTTTTTGGTTTGAATATCAGCAATTCCAAATAAAACGACATTATGGATTACTGACGGAACAAGACATCTTTGCGGTCGGGGCTAATAGAGACAGCCATAATTTTAACACCAGTATTCTCTTCAATTGCAGCGAGATACTCCAACAATTTAGTTGGAAGTTTGTCATAGCTTTCGGTGTTGACCAATGATTTCATCCATCCAGGATAGCTTTCAAGGCAAGGTTTGATTTCAACCTCATTGAATTCGAATGGTATTTCGTCGGTCTTCTGGTCATTGATGATGTAGTGGGTGCACATTTTCACCTCTTCAAAGTCGTTCATGACATCGGGTTTGGTGACAATAAGGTCCGTTACACCATTCAGCATACATGCATAGCGAAGAGCCGGCATATCAATCCAACCGCAACGTCGTGCACGACCTGTGGTGGCGCCAAACTCATGTCCTAACTCACAGAGCGTGCGGCCAGTGGAATCGAAAAGCTCTGTCGGGAATGGACCGGCACCGACACGTGTACAATAGGCCTTAGTGATACCCATCACTTTTCCGATCGCCGAAGGAGCGACACCGAGACCGGAGCAAACGCCGGCAGTTATCGTGGATGAAGAAGTAACAAAAGGATAAGAGCCAAAATCTATATCAAGCATGGAGCCCTGCGCACCTTCCGCAAGAACTCGCTTGCCCTCTTTTAGACAATTATTGATGAAATATTCGCTGTTGATAAGCTTAAATTTACGGAGTGTCTCAAGAGAATCCATCCATTTAACCTCATACTCGTCGAGCGACATGGAACCAATCCTAAACTCATCGACATTGAAATTCAATGTCTTTGCCATTTGAATATGTTGAAATTTGAGCAGTTGGTATTTCTCGCGGAAATCAAATTCCAAAACATCACCGACTCTGATACCCGTTCTTGCTATTTTGTCGGTATAAGCAGGGCCAATGCCTTTAAGTGTGGAACCGATTTTTGCGTTACCTTTGGCCTGTTCGTTGGCGGCGTCGAGAAGTCGATGGGAAGGAAGAATAAGGTGCGCCTTTTTCGATATGTATAGATTTTCGGTGGGCTCAACACCTTTCTGACGCAATGCCTCTACCTCATCCTTGAAGATTGCAGGTTCGATAAGCACACCATTGCCTATGACATTGATCTTTTCTTTGTGGAAGATTCCTGAAGGTATGATGTGGAGTACATGTTTGATGCCATTGAATTCGAGGGTATGTCCTGCATTAGGACCTCCCTGAAATCTGGCTATAACATCATAATTAGGAGTAAGGACATCAACAATCTTGCCTTTGCCCTCATCACCCCACTGCAAACCTAACAAAACATCTACTTTACTCATTTCTGTATTTTTAATATATTTAATTCAATCTCAAAACAATGCATACATCAAATAAATAATTGATGTACACTAAAAACGTTACGAAGATACAAATAATTTTTTAATCTCATCTATTTTTTGAGACAAAAAGAGTTTCAAAGACAAAAGAGCAAAAGCAACGAATTACTTATCACGCTGTTGCTTAAACCATTCCACAAAATCCGGGAAATCGTCAAGGGGGCGAAATCCGGCCTTGATAGGATCGTCAGGAATAGGACAAGTGTCAAGATATCCTATCAGTGTGGAGCAATCAAACTCCCCAATCATGGCTTCCAATGTAACATAAACTCCAACAAGTTGGTCGTCATCGTCCTTGACAGGATTAGGCAAAGCCACTCTGATACCAAGGATATCCGGTTCCTCCTCGCTTTCCAACTGCATGAAGTACATCTTCTTAGTTTCAAAATGATACTTGTCAAAAGTAACCTTCAAGTCTTTACCCTTAGGCTGTTTAAAAGCCACGAACTCCCACCAGTCTATATCCGGAGCGTTATCGGTAAGTTCCAAAACATTGCGAAAGAGATCCATATCACCCTCTGCGGAGAAAATCACTGTGCGACCTGACGGGGTTGGCTCACCCATCTCAAAAGTAAGCCCCTCACAGTAATTGTCTAGTTGAGATTGCAGTTCGTCAAGCAACGATTGCTGTTTCTGTTCGTCAAGATCACCAAGCATAGTCAGTTGCTCGTTGTTCTCCATAAACCATTTCCAGAATAAATCGGTATCGTGCATAAAAGTGGTATTTTTAAATTATTAGAAGTTGGAATGATAGCAATTATTATGATAATCAAACATCACAATTAAGTTATAAAAACAAAAATCATCATACTATTATCGCCTCTGGATTTAACTTTATACCAAAGCGAGAATATACATCATTGATGACCGACTCAGCCAAAGCGACAACATCACTGCCTGTACATCGTCCACGATTAACAAGGACAAGTGCCTGTTTCTCATATACTCCCGCCTCACCCATATCACGTCCTTTCCATCCGCACTGTTCTATCATCCAGCCAGCAGATATCTTGTATTTGTTATCGCCTGCCGGAAAAGCAACCACATTGGGGTAAAGTTCCTTTAAATGTCTGTAAACATCACCATCGACAACAGGGTTCTTGAAAAAGCTCCCCGCACTACCAATATATTTCGGATCCGGGAGTTTGGAATTACGCACCTTACGCACGGTCATGGACATCAATGTGGCGTCATCTACAAATTCCCGTTCATGCTCGTCGATAGAGTTCCATGCCTCTTCCAAACCTTTATACGACAAATCCGGCACAAAATGAGATGCGAGTCTAAACACAACTCGGTCAACCAAATAGCGCGCCCTGCCAATCTCTTTGAAAATGGAATGACGGTATCCAAAATGACACTCACTGTTTTCAAACCAGCACTGAGAGTCGTGCCAGAGGTCGTAAACATGTACACGATCAATGACATCCTTGGCTTCTCTTCCATAGGCTCCTATGTTTTGCACTGGCGAGGCTCCGACCGTACCTGGAATACCTGCCAGATTCTCCAATCCATACCACCCATTGCGAATACAGAAACTCACAAAATCGTCCCATACAACACCTGCCCTTGCCTCAACCATGCAAATGTCTCCGTCGCTAGACAAAAGTCTTATTCCGCCATCGATAGGATCGGCAGGATGTACAACAAGACCATCATAGTCGCCCGAGAAAACCACATTGCTGCCGCCGCCAAGTATGAAAAGGTGGTCAAGCATTTGCTTGTTTTGCGAAATATACTCCGCAAAAGAGTCATAGTCGGAGGCACATCGCAACTCCACGAAGCCCTGTTTAGCCACAACGTCAATTCCAAATGTGTTGTATGGTTTCAGGGATATGTCATGAAGGAGATTCATCATCATTTTATTTTTGCAATGTTGGTATTATAGTAATCCGGATTGCCGGTAACATCTTCTATCACATGTATAAATGGTGGAAATGAGACAGACTCATTAGATTCCGCATCCTCTATTTCCAACAGATGGTGTTCTATACGAGGTTCGACAAATTCGTCCAGTTCAAAATACTGGTTTTTCCACAAAAAGCAGCACCTCTTCTTATGAATTGTGCGTTTTGCGGGATTAGCCTCGCTCAATAGTTCATAATATTTTTTCTCATCGATTTGACGTTCATACTCATAACTTCTGTCTTTGCCGAGACGTTTCTTCATGGTCATAAAGAATATGTTATGACCATTTTCGCCACGCATACGCAAACGACGCTCCATACCATCGACAGGTGTCAGATAAGTTTGTCTGATTTCACACACATTGCCCCCAGGTATAGGATCCTCAGCAACATCAACCAAATACTTGCGTTCCACCTCTATGGGTTGAGGAACACCAAGTACATGTGATATCTCTTTGAGGACACGGTTCATTTTCTCATCGAAAGTACAGTCATTGCCAATAACACGAAGATGAGGATGCCCTGTCCATGCATTCATAAGCTTGTCATCTATGGCACGCGCCAACTCTGGCGACTCACTTCGAGCCGTATTATTGCCAAGAGTATAAAACTCCTCAGCACCCTTGGCGGCTGTAGCCATATGGATAACAGCGCTATAGCGGGCATCACGCAGTTCAACTACAGAATAGCCCGACTGACGGAGCAATTCCTGCCACATGTCGTCGTCAAGATATGCACGTAAATCCATAGTACCTCTGTCGCAAATCATTAGTACTGGACGGTCAATACAGTTGGCTATACGCTCCATGCGATCCTCTAGCTCTATTTGAAACTCAAGAAGCTGGCGCTCACTTTCAAGAAAAAGATTTTTCTCGTTGGTAAGAAAATCAACACCAGATTGAGTAAACAGTGTGGCAGCCTCCGGCACCGTCAACACCTTGTAGCCCAACCCACTGAAATGTTCGACAATATGGACCAACGCTGTGGTTTTTCCTGCACATGGTCCACCTGTGAGCACTATTTTTGTAATCATATTGACATTGTTGATTATTAATCATCATTAGTTTTAGGACGTGCCTCTTTACGTGGCTTACGCACAGGAGGCTGATAGCCAAGACGGAACACCTTCCTATTGGCAAAGAGTAGCGTAGCGGAGAGGGCCGCACCCAAGAAATCACATATGGTGCACGACAGCCAAACACCTGTAACACCATCGCCATTCATCCTATATAGTACACCTGGCAGAATCAGAGATATTGGTATCAGAAATATCACCTGTCGTGACAGACTGGTAACTATGGCTATCCATGGTAAGTCTATAGATTGGAAGAGTTGCGAATTAACAATGGTAAACGCAATAAGAGGTGCGAAAACCATAAGATAACGCAAAGCAGGAACGCCGACACTGACAATAGCGGCCTCGGAATTGAAACATTTAATGATGGTGGCGGGAAATATCATCGAGACAGCCATACCAATGATACCCAAAGAGACACACACTTTCATGGTAAGGAGGTAAACCTCTTTCAGACGGTCGTTACGGCCCAAACCAAGATTGTAGCCAGCTATGGGCTGCATACCCTGACATAAGCCAAGAAACATCATAATAATCAGTCCTGCCGCTTTATTGACAACGCCATATACAGCCACCGCATTGTCTCCTCCATATGTCGAAAGCTGACGGTTAAGGACAGCCACCACAGCAAAAGCAGCCACATTCATTGAAAAAGGACTGATGCCAATGGCCAAAATATTACGGAAAATATATAACTTAGGAGCCCAAATATGGCTATGGAAACGGATGAAAGAATGAGGTTGCAGGAAATGAGCCACAGAGACCACAGTGGTAAGCGCCATTGAAATTGTTGTGCCCCATGCCGCACCAATAACGCCCTTATTCATCACATTAATAAACAAAAAGTCAAGAAGTATATTTGTCGCTGCTCCTCCAATCATTATCCACATGGCTTTCATAGGATAGCCAGTAGAGCGTATTAATCCTGTGAGGTTATATGTCAGAGTGACCAGAAACATACCGGGAAGGACTATATTCATGTACTGACATGCATAGTTTATTGTATCCTCTGAAGCTCCGAAAAGCAGCAGTATCGGCCTCATCCATAAATAACCGGCAGTGACAAACAGAAATCCGAACAAAAAAGTAAGCAACACCGTATTGCCCAAAATCTTTTCAGCCCATCGAATATCCTTGCGACCAAGGACGATACTCATGCGCGCCGAAGCGCCCGCACCAACCAAAGAGCCAAAGGCATGAATGATATTCATCAATGGGAAGGTGATAGCCAAAGCCGCAAGATAAAGAGTCCCTTTGCCATCGCTGCTGTTACCAAGGAAAATGCTGTCCACAATATTGTATACAGAAGTGACCACCTGGCTTGCGACAGCAGGAACAGCGTATTGCCAGAGCAGAGATTTGATGCTCTTAGTTTCTAATTCTTTTGTTGTATCTATTTCACTCATTGTTTTCTTACACTAGTATTCTCTATGACAAACAGACAATACGTTACGGTCCAACACGTAAAACAACAGCATCATCCTTTTATTCTGTTTTTCAGAGCCATGAAGGCATTGTAAGCCACCAGGCCATTGGCAAGTTCTATAGAGCGTTCATCAACCATTAGATTGGGACGATGGAGGTTGCAGAAAGGAGTTCCAGGCTCATGTATGCCTATGCGGAAATAACAGGCAGGGATTTTTTGTGCAAAGAAAGCAAAATCCTCTGCTGTCATACGCATATCAAGCCATTCCACATTCTCGCCGCCAATAAAAGCACATGCATTGTCGTATACCTGTTGCGTGCAGTCGTCATCATTGACGACGTAAGGGTATCCATAGTCAATAAAGAGGTCGCATTCACCGCCCATGCTTTCGGCAATACCTTCCGAAATACGGCGTATCTTTTCATGAGCCTCGAGACGCCATTTCTCGTCAAAAGTACGTATAATACCCTCCATTTTCACCTCATCAGGGATGATATTGGTGCGCCCACTACCTATAAATTTGCCGAAACTCAACGTTGTCGGCATCATAGGCGACGCATTGCGACTCACAACCTGTTGCAAAGCCACAACAATATGACTGGCAATAAGAATCGGGTCCACACTTAGATGAGGTGTGGCCCCATGTCCGCCACGGCCCTTGACAGTCCAATATAATTCGTCGGTTGAAGCCATATACTTGCCTTTACGCATTCCTACATGGCCATAATCCATTTCAGGCAGACAATGGAAAGAATAAATCTCATTAGGTGTCAGATCTTTGAACAATCCATCTTCCATCATCATCCGGGCACCTCCAGGGTACATTTCCTCGGAAGGTTCGAAAATGAACATAATCGACCCCCTAAGATGCTCACGTATCTCACAGAGTATTTTGGCAGCACCAAGGAGGGAACTGGTATGCATATCGTGCCCGCAAGCATGCATTACGCCTGGGTTTTCCGATGCAAAGGGTAATCCTGTGACTTCCTGAAGCGGCAAAGCGTCATAGTCGCTACGCAAGGCGACACAATAACCATCAGGGTCAATACCGCCACGGAGCAATGCCATACAACCCGTCTTGCCTATACCCGTTTGGGGATTGAGTCCCATTTCCTTAAGACGATCGGCGACAAAAGCCATTGTGCCAAATTCTTGCTGCGACAGTTCTGGATGTCTGTGGAGCCACCGACGCCATTCAATCACTTGGGGATTAATCTTTTTCGCAATCGCTTTTATCTCTTCAATCATTGTAGTTTTTGTTATAAACAGGTTTAGAATAAATTTGAAGAAGTAAGTCCAACACAGTCTCACGAGCCGCATTCGACGGACCTGGAGCATTTGCGTGGCTCAAATAGTCGATGAATTCCTCCATTTGAGACGTAGTGTACATATCGTCGTAACGAGGCTCCTCGCTCACTAAATCCGCAGCGATATAGTTTGTTTTATGCAATTTGTAGCCCTCATGTATTCTTTTGTCGATAATGTGAGCCAAAGCGGAGAAACGCTCATTCTTGTCAAAAGAGGCACAATAGGCCACCTCCTCCTCGGTAATAGGCTTACACACTTGAAGATGACAGTCCCCCTTTTGTTGCGATATACCTAGCAACATGCTTATCATATCCTCATGAGGTGTTTTCTCATATAGACCTGTCATTGCCGCATAATTTGCCAATGCTTTGGTAGCATCACATGGTTCATACTCATAACTGATGGCCACAGGGACAATGTGAAGAGCATTGAAATCAGCCTCAAAGTCGCCTGTTCCAGACAAAGAGAACATTTTCATCAATCCTTGATCGGTACGGTCGTCACCGTTTTTAGTACGGCCATTGCGCTGAGCTATCCACACCGAGCTACCCTTTTCTGTGAGCACATGACGGATATAATGCGATAGAAACACAGAATTGTTGTAAAACTCACGGCGATTTCCGTCTCGAATAATGGTAAACATCTTGTTAAGACGGAATAGGTCGATGATGAAATCGTTCTTCATAAGGTTGTTACCAAACCCAATCTCTGGCGTTTTCATACCGTTGGCAATTGTGGCAACGGCAAAAAGACCCGCATCGAGGGTAATGTCGCGGTGATTCGTCACAAAAAGATATTTGCTGTCTTTGTCCAAAGAGGCGAAGCCATCATAGGTAAACGATGTCATGCTGCGCTTGACAATCTGATATATCAACGGCCGCATAATCATATACTGCAGCTCATCACAGGTGGTAATGCACTCCATCAACGAAACGAAAGTGTTGATATCAGTACTGGGGTTCATCGTTTTAACAAGCCTGGCAAACATTGGATTGTGTGCCAGCCTTGATATTGCCGCGGGGACCTCCTTTGCGCTATACGGTTCTATGCTTGAGAAATTATATTCTGTCATTACACATTATTAAAATACATTAAAAACTAACAATCAGCATTCTAGTGCGGTTTATCGAACACTGGAATCATATTGCTATTATTTGCAAAAATACGCTTTTTTTTCGAGTAAAAAAGCCTACTTAAATAATGTTTTACGAACAAAAATTGTCGAAAACACCACCCAAAAATATAAATGGTAGCAATAGTCACACCCCTCCGCGTCATCGAAGGTTTAAAAATAAAAACAACGAATTAAACAAGCAGACATGACCCTCTGTCACAGTCAGCCGCTATTTTATGACATAATCGTAGGCTTTTTCCCGAATAATGCCATTGAAAAAAGACAAAGTAGTCACCTTTGTGCCACTATCGACATAGAAAGGTTCTGTGTATAGACTATAATGTCCGTCACCTGTGTGATAGTATACATGGGTGCCTTCCCGTTCCCAGTGGATAGTCACCAAAACACGGCCATCGGAAGATTTCTCGGAAGACAGCCAAGGTTGGAAAGAGCCTGAACCGACTATGTAGTCATTCGCCTCAAGTCGCAGACGATGACTGGCGACACGATGACGGAAACCATCCCAACTCTTTGAGGCGTCTGGAGACCAAAGCACTTCTGACATGGCGCAGAGGCGAGGTAGAAGCATATATTCTGCCATCTCTGGAGTGTTAATATATTCGGTCCAAAGATTGCATTGAGCACCAAGAATATGTTTTTGTTGCGCTTCGCTGAGACCGGCAGGCATAGGGTTATAGCCGTAAACTTTGTGGAGTGTCACAATAGTGTTGAGCATAGCCGGGGGCTGAAACTCTGGGTTCGCCTGATAGTAGTTGAAGTAGCAGAAATCGGTTGGTGTCATAATAACATCGTTACCCTTGCGTGCCGCCACGATTCCGCCGCTAGTTCCCTGCCAAGACATCACCGTAGCGTCGGGAGATACTCCTCCTTCAAGAATCTCGTCCCAACCAATAATGTTTTTCCCCTGTAGTTTCACATATTTCTCTATCTCAACTATCATCCATCCTTGCAATTGCTCATAGTTTTTCAATCCCAATGACTTCATCCGTTGAGAGCACCGTGGACAACGTTCCCAATTGTACTTTACAGCCTCATCGCCGCCGATATGTATGTAGCTGCCAGGGAACAACGGGATAATTTCATCCATGACATCTTTGAGGAAAGACATCACACTGTCATTGCCGGCGCAGAGAATAGCACGCGGGGGCCAATATGGGCCAAACTGCACAGTATATGTTGTGTCATCGCCCATGCATCCCAGTTCAGGATACGATTCCAGCACAGCGCAGCAATGACCTGGGATCTCAATCTCAGGAATAATATCGATATACCTCTCAGCGGCATATGTGACTATTTCCTTAATCTCATCCTTAGTATAGTAGCCGCCATTGGTACGCTGCTCGCCTGGCTCAGGAGGGTCTGCCTCACCCCAAGGTTGGTCGTCTCTATCAACACGCCACGATCCCACATCGTTGAGAAGCGGGTATTTAGATATCTCTATACGCCAACCATGGTCGTCGGTGAGATGCCAATGGAACTTGTTCATCTTATACATGGCCATAAGGTCCAGATGTTTCTTGACCTGTGACACACCCATGAAATGGCGCGACACATCAAGATGGCTGCCACGCCACCCAAAGCGAGGATAGTCTTTCAAATGACAGGCAGGGAGAACAATCTTGCTGTAGCGAACACGGGAAATATCCTCAGGAAGCATTTGAACAAAAGTCTGGAATCCATAAAAAAGTCCCCTCTCGCTATTTGCCGAGACTTTAACCATATCCTTGTTGATATCGATACTGTATCCCTCGTCGCCAAGCTCCTGGTCAAAGGTGTCGTTAATAATGAATTGAAGACAGTTGGTCTCAGGCTTGCCAACCAAAACAGGGTTCAGATGCCATTGTCGCAACAAGCGGGATATATACTTTATTGAGGGATCGTTTTGTCCCACATTGCCGGCATAGCATTTAGTTGACGAAGAAAGTGTGAATTCACCCTTGTCCATCGTTATTTCGACGGGTTGGGGAATTATTGAATATTCATCTATGATGACATTTTTCCCACACGAGACAAATAACAACACAACAGTCAATGACATAAGCAACGACCAATGCCTAACAAATCCACAATTTGTCACATCCTCCAAAGTCTCTGTTGTACCATTATGATCACGTTTGCACAAACGCATATAATTCAAGAATTTATACAATAATATAAAACAGCTATAAAAATGCAAAAATACCACTTTTTCGCCATAATGTCACTCATTCACTTTTTTTTATTTATATTTAACATCTTACTACAATAAAAGCACCCGCCAAACGTTAAGTGACTATTATAAACCAATAACATCCACAAACAAATAACGGATCCATGTCTTCGCTCAAGAAACTCCTTTCCGATTCGATGATATACGGGCTCAGTTCGATAGTTGGACGTTTTCTCAACTATCTTTTAGTGCCTCTCTACACATACACTCTGGTCAGTTCTGGCAACTACGGTGTCGTCACCAATGTTTATGCCTACACGGCACTTTTGCTGGTGCTGCTAACCTTTGGCATGGAGACTACATTTTTCTATTTCGCCAACAAGAACAAAGACAATCACCAAAAAGTTTTCTCCACTTCCCTTTACATGGTAGGAACAATATGTGTATGTTTCCTTGCACTGGTGATGATATTCGCGACATCTATATCATCGACATTAGGTTATAACGACCATCCTGAATATATCCGTATCATGGCCACCGTCGTATCATTCGACGCATTCCAGGCTATCCTTTTCGCATACCTCCGTTTCCAAGGACGCGCTTGGAAATTCGCCGCGCTCAAACTACTGTTCATAGTCATGAACATCGGAATCAACCTTTTTGTATTCATCGCCATACCACATATCAAGGCCTCAAACACATCTGTTTTCAACTGGTATACCCCCGACAAACAGGTATACTACATTTTCCTTATCAATTTATTATGCACCGCACCCATAACGCTGGCTTTTCTGCCCGAAATGAGATGTATGCGTTATGGCATCGACATTAACATGGCAAAGCAGATGTTACGCTACACCTGGCCTTTGCTCATACTTGGATTGGCAGGAATATTGAATCAAGTGGCCGACAAAATATGCTTCAGATTCATAATGCCTGGTAATGACGGCGACGCACAACTGGGCATTTACGGCGCTTGCGTAAAAATAGCCATGATTATGGCCATGATAACCCAGGCCTTCCGGTACGCATACGAGCCCTTTGTATTCGGCAATCAGCGCAACAGTGACAGCAAGGAGATGCAAGCCAAGGTAATGAAATATTTCGTCATGTTCACTCTGCTGGCTTTCCTTGCTGTTTCAGCCTATATGGACCTTTTAAAATATATCATCGCCGACAAATACTGGGACGGATTGAAGGCCGTCCCGATAGTAATGATGGCTGAGATATTTATGGGAATCTATTTCAACCTCTCTTTTTGGTACAAACTACTCGCCAAGACATGGTGGGGTGCCATATTCTCTATTACAGGATGCATTGTGCTGCTAGCCATCAATTTCATCTTTGTGCCCAAATATGGCTTCATGGCCTGCGCATGGGGAGGTTTTTGTGGCTATGGTGTATGTATGATAATGAGCTATTTCATTGGCAGAAAGCAATATCCTGTCCCCTACCCTGTTTGGGGCATACTGGGATATTTCGCAATTGCCATAGCGCTTTTTTACGCCATGGCGCTAGTCGACACCGGAAAAACCTGGCTCAATCTCGCAATCAATACTTCCCTTTTGATTGTATATACAGTCATCGCGCTCTACAACGAGCGTGAACTAACGACAAAAGTATTGAGAAAAATCACGAAAAAATAGATAAGCTCTTGAAGCGACATTCATTGTCAAAGAAGCAGGACAATGAATGTCAAAATCTGCCTTCTAAAACAATACTTTTTCGCACAGCGAATAGGTAAGATGGCGGTTTATTTCCTCCATGTCCACACATGAAGTATTCTGTTCATCCAATTCCTCGACAGAAAATTCATCAACATTGCCGTCATAGCGATAACAACGGCAGGTCTTTTTGCACGATGTGAAAAACAGAAGAGCTAGAACTGCAATCAAAAGTAATCGCTTCATGATAAAATATTTATATGTTTTTTGTGTATTAGATGTAAGATTCAATTAATTGCCTTTCAGGAAATCCTTCAACGCCCCCTCGTCGATATTGCGATAAGAATAAGACTTTATAACCACACCATCATCTAATAACACTATTAGAGGGAATGAGGCCCGAGTTATCCTGATAAAGACATTTTTATCTATCCTTGATTCGCGGAAATGTTTAGAACGAGACTCATCATAGAATTCACGATAAGCTGTCGTGTCTTTAACTATGGGGAAAACATAATCAACAGCATTTGTATCCAACTGGTTACGAGAAACAATAGTGGACAGTTTCCCTGCCGCAAGACGACAATAGCCGCAACGAGGGCTAAAAAGGGCAACAATGTGACGCCCTTCATCCAAACCCAACTGCGACAAAGTGCCATATGACATTGTACTGTCGGTGGAGACAGTGTCATTCAACCCTTCGGGAACCATATGAATCTGATCCATAAAAAGTTCCTCATCAAAGCGCTCCTGCATATCGCCATAAAGCCAATTGTCTGGAGGTGAGATAATGAATGTGGATACCAAGGGAGCGAGAATCAGCGCCGCAACCACATACCATTTATCATAGAACCTGAACGAGGCAAGCAAACCGACACACAACATTACAAACAGCAGCACATAGGCATATATGTCAATGACATGAAGAGCAAAATACATGTAAAGTGTAATTACCCCGACAACGACAAGATACACCACAGTCACAAGAGGCCATCGTGGACTCCAATCTAAAGGTGAGTATTTGTAAACGAAGAGAAGCGCAAATATAAGGATAGCGTTTTTGAGCAACGACTGTACAGGAGTCATCGCTGTCATCTCACCCATACAATGACAGCTATCGCTACGTCCAGAGATATGGGCGTAAGACAAAAAAAGGACAAATGCCGTAAGGAAAAGCAGGGTCATCAAACAACTGAAACGATGATACCTGTTAGAGATCAAGGCCGCTCCTAAGATTAGTTCGAAAGCTATGACAAGACGAGAGACATACATGCTTAGCCCCAACTCAAAGAGCCCAAAGCTATAGACATACATCTCAAAAATGTCGATAGTGATAAACTTCGACACAGCTGAGATAACGAAGAAAGCCCCAAGAAAAATCTTGAGCACGGAAGCAGAGATCCGCAAAGTTTTCATGCCAAACTATAGCGACTAGTCATCCACAGGATGTTGGGAAGGGATAGTTGTCACCGTTTCCATGTCAAGCTCGGCGCAATCAACGTTACGAACCTGAATAACAGGACCGCCTTCCTGAGGTTTTTCAAAGCCCATCTGCTTAATGCCGTCGCATTTCATGCCACGATCAATATTAACCACGGTGGTATCGGCGACAGTGTGGGTCTCACCATCAACAGAAACAGTCTGATAACTATCGCTAATGCAGTGGCAATAGCGGCTCTTCTTGCACGAACTCATTGCAGCGACCAAAACGACAGCGGCGGCAACTAAAAAAACAATACGTTTAATCATTTTCCACAAGACTTTTAATCATTCATATAAGGCTCAAAATCGAAGTCGGTGCACAAAACAGAGTCTGTTATGTCGGGGTAAAGCACCGGATCTTTGTCGTAGAGCACATAGCGTAAATCCTCACATACGCCCTTGTCAATTTTGATTATGCGCACGGTTTGGTTTCCAAGCACGGTGCAACGGCAAGTGCGTTCTTTTGAACACGATGCTGAAAGAAAGAGCAACGTGACTATTCCTGCTAATAAAAAGATTTTCTTCATGAAAGGATTAATATAGATTTATAGTTTTCTGTCAGGTGTACAAAGTCAGCGTTCTTTATTGATAACAACTCTATTATCATTCCACTAAACACTTTGTCAACAACAAGGCAACAATAGTTTCAGAAACGTCGACCTTTCACCATTTCAATATTTTAGACAACAAATACACTATTATTAGTAAATGCAAAAATAGTATTTTTTTCTCATATCGTGAAAAAAAATCATAAAACACTGCAAATCAAAAGCCCGTCTCGCACGTTTAGAATAATGTTTTCCACCCGTTTGTCGTTTTTTACTTTTTCGTTGAAAGAATGAATTATTGCTGTGTCACGGTCATGATACCTGTCTCGTTCCAGAACTTTGCCGCCCCATAATACGTTGTCGACAACGATAAGACCGCCCTTTCGCATGCGAGGAAGCAACATTTCGTAATAATCATCTGTCGACCTCTTGTCGGCATCGATAAAAGCCAAATCAATAAAACCTTCTCCCAATGGGAAGATTTGTGGCAACAGTTCTTTTGCGTCGCCGATATGCAACGACACCTTGTCCACCACACCGGCAAGGGCAAAATGTTCACGTTCCACATCCTCCAATTCGTCGTTGACTTCAAACGTGTGTACCACACCATTCTCAGACAGCCCGCGAGCCATACAAATTGTTGAATAGCCCACAAAAGTACCTATCTCCACGACAGTGTGCGCATTCAGCGAACGGCAAAGTATGGTAAGGAGAGCACCTTCATATGGGCCACACACCATCTGTGGCTGCGCAGTGTGCAGATAGGCCCACCGTTCCACTTGTTCAAGGACTGGATCACCTTGCTCGCTATACTGTTCACAATAATCCAAAGCGATGAAAATTATATGCTACAGACTTCTTAGCAATTCTTCCAGAGAGACCTCATCTTTGATAAGGACATCGCGAGCCTTGGAGCCATTGTAAGGTCCTACAATGCCTGCGGCCTCAAGCTGGTCAATGATACGGCCTGCGCGGTTGTAGCCAAGCTGTAGTTTGCGTTGTAGAAGAGAAGTGCTGCCAAATTGCGATGCTACTACAAGTCGTGCGGCATCGTTGAAGAACTCATCCTTGGCTTTGGCGTCAAACTCCTTGTTGGGGGCATCGTTCTCATCGAGATATTCCGGCAGCACAAAGCCCTCTCCCTCGGCATATCCACGCTGTTCGCCTATAAAAGTAACAAGTCTCTCAATCTCAGGAGTATCGATAAGGGCACACTGTAGTCGCACCAAATCCTTGCCAGCAAGAGAAATAAGCATATCTCCTCGGCCAATAAGCTGCTGGGCGCCACCTGTATCCAAGATTGTCTTGCTGTCGATTCCACTTGTCACACGGAAAGCCACTCGAGCAGGGAAATTCGCTTTAATAGTACCCGTGATAATATTTGTTGTAGGTCTCTGTGTCGCTATTATCAAATGAATACCCACAGCACGCGCCAACTGAGCTAGTCGGCAGATAGGAAGCTCCACCTCCTTACCCGCAGTCATAATCAAGTCGCCGAATTCATCGATGACAACAACAATATAAGGCAGGTATCTATGACCATTTTCCGGGTTGAGCATACGTTTGCAGAACTTCTCATTATACTCTGTTATCTTACGAACCTTGGCAGCCTTCAGAAGGTCGTAACGGGTATCCATTTCGATGCAAAGCGAGTTAAGGGTTCGGACCACCTTCTTGACATCGGTAATAACGGGTTCCCGTTTATCGGGTTCCTTGCCAAGTTCGTCGGGCATAACAGCCAAATAATGTCGCTCAATCTTTGAATAGAGCGAGAACTCAACCTTTTTGGGATCAACAAGGACAAGTTTCAGTTCCGAGGGATGTTTTGTATATAGCAATGACGCCAAGACAGCGTTCAGACCCACCGACTTACCAGTACCAGTGGCACCTGCCATAAGAAGGTGTGGCATTTTAGCCAGGTCGGTCACAAAACATTCGTTGCTGATAGTTTTGCCAAAAGCTATGGGCAACTCCATTTGTGCGTTACGGAACTTTTCGCTTTCAAGCATTGTCTTCATCGCGACAATCTGTGGTTTTGCATTGGGAACCTCAATACCAATGTTGCTCTCGCCTGGTATAGGGGCTATGATTCTTATACCCAATGCCGCAAGTGACAATGCAATGTCGTTTTCAAGGTTTTGTATCTTGCTGATACGTACTCCACGGGCCGGTTTTATTTTGTAAAGAGTAACCGTCGGACCAGGCTGAGCCGATATTTCTGTTATCTCAATACCATAATCACGCAATGTCTCGACAATACGGTCCTTGTTATTAACCAACTCTTCGCTGGTCACCTTCACATTTTTCTTTTCCCAATCCTCAAGAATGTCGACATCTGGCATTTTATACTCCTTCAAATCCAGCTTAGGATCATATGGGTCACCAACGCCATAATGCGCGCGGTAGTCGTCAACCTCTTCAACATCCTCTTGAACAGACAAAGAGTCCTGTTCGGGCATTTCATGGACGGTAAAAATCGGACCGCCGTTGCTTTCAAAGCCCAGACCGGATGTCTCGACCATCTCGCCGGGACGACCGGCAACACGGTTCACCCTCTCGAACTGATCGTCAATGGTGAATGTTTCTGCATCATCGGCTTGTGACTTAGAAAAATCCTCACCCTCGACAGTGAATCTTGGCTCAGCGATGTTTTTTTTGTCAATGTGGTTCTGGACACGATCAATGACAATATTGTCGAGGTGTGAATCAGACACAAACTCCGCGCCGTGGTCATCCTGGGCATCTTCGTCATCCTCATTCACATCCTCATTTGTTGACTCGATAGACACAGGAGCGATAGCGGCTTTGAAAAATGGATCGTCGATATCGTCGTGGAAAATATCCTGATGCCCGTCAGCGGATTGTCTCTTCTCTTTTTTACAAAACAGACGACTGAACAGCCCCACTTTCTTCTCCACGTCCTCGTCTTCATCCTCGTCATCCTCCGAAGTGTCAACAGTATTAGACGCCGGCTTAAGGTTGTCGTCAAAGAAAATGTCCTGTTGCGGTTTCTTGTCGAGAGGTCGTTCTTTACGCTCTGGCAATGGTATGCGGACATGGTGAACCAACGTCAGGAAAAGTATTGCGAGGAAAACCTGCAAAACTGGGAAGCCGATCTTAAGAGTATTGTATAGCATCCTCGCCATCTCTGTACCTACAACTCCTGCAAGAGTTGAACCTAGAGTGCTCTGGTCTCCTTTCGCGGGATTGGAAATCATGCCTATGGTTGTGCAAAGCCACATAACCCAAAAAAGAGATGACCACAGTGTTTTGCGCCACAATCTATCATCGTGCCACAATGTGCGGCGGGGTGCTTTTTCCGGCTTTTTGGTACGGTTTTTTGACAAAAGCCGCAAACCATAAATAAAAAGAAGAAAAGCAAGTCCCAAAGAGGCGACTCCAAAAGAGCCACTGACAAGAATTTTCCCAAGCCAGTTGCCGAATGTGCCAAGCCAATTAGTCTCTGGCTCTTTGCCATGAGCGATAAACATCAAAGTATAGCTCAACACGCCGACAGCGGCAAAGAAAGATATCAGAAGGTAGCAGGAGCCTCTCAAAAGTGCGTTCTGAGAGGATTTCATGAAATGGACAAGGCCATCCTCTTTCGTTGGTTTAACTTTTTTCTTCTTTTTTGCCATCAAGAAAAATAATGAGAGTTAGGGAAAGGACTTATTATTCCTCGTTGAGATATTTAAGTTCTTCCTGAATCTGCTCGAAAAGCTTAGTGAATTCTTTCTCACTGATGGTCTCGTAACCACTTGGAAGGAGCATGTCGACCTCTTTCACTTTGCCACTCTTTATCTCTTTGGCGGAAAGAGTAATCTGACGGCCTTCACCAAGGTCCATAGCGTATTCAAGAGCGACACCTTTCACGCCATTGAATATCATGTTGACATCGGGACCTATTTCGTCGGTATACCATATGGTAGTCATATTGTCATCGCCATCCTCACCAAAAGCATGTATCACAGCCTTTTTAGCGGTTTTCCCTGCTATTGTTTTGGTCTCGCCCGACACATATTCAATATAATAACCCTCCGTCACAGGAATAGTAAGGCTGTCAATCTCGGCTTTTGTAAGCTTATGCGAAACAAGAATCTTGCTGGAGCCAGAGTAGTCAAGTTCTATGTCTTGCGACGAAAAGTACATCATCAGCTGACTGAGATCCATACATATGAACTGTTCGGGGCCGTCAACAAGAATGCTATTTGTGAAAGGATTGCCTCCAAAAAAGAGAGGACTAGAAGTCAAGACTTTAGAATCGTAAACCTTGATTTCGGCAGTAGCGATTTGGTCGGGAACCTGGAATGAGGTCTCACCCGTTGATGTCACAGAATAGACAATAGTGCCTTTAAAATTGTTCTGTGCGAAAAGAGTTCCGACAGAAAGGCATGCAACGACTGCTAAAAGGATAATTTTTTTCATTGTTTCAAAGAGTTAAAATATGTTTTTCTGTTTTTTTTATAATCTTTATGGCGTTATTTCTACAACCTCTCTTTACTTAACAAACGCCACCTCTATTTTATTATAAACGAATTTCACATTATTATATTGTACTATTTTTTAAAAAAAGCTATAATGCCTCTTCAAGCTGCCAGAGCTTGTTGGAATTGGAGCCTTTAACCAATATTGTGGCACCCTCTAGAGGCGGTGTCATATGTTTAAGATACTCAAGGACTTCATCACTGTTCTCAAACCATGAAACATCATCCTTCCCTGCGGCAAACTTGAATTCAGGTCCGACAAGTATTATCCTCTCAAAGCCGCTGTTTCTCACAAGGTCGAGTAAAGCATGGTGCTCCGAAGATGAATCAGAGCCAAGTTCGCGCATGGCTCCCAGAATCACCATTTTGTTTTCGGCTTTCATTGCCGCGAAATTCTCAACAGAGACCTTCATACTCGATGGGTTGGCATTGTAGCAATCCAACACAAGAGTGTTGCGTGATGTCTTTTTAAATTGAGATCGGTTGTTAGTTGGTTTATATTCCTCAATGGCGGTTTTTATATCGAACAGCTCAACATTGAAAAACTCGCCCACACAAACCGCTGCCATCGCATTGTCGAAATTATAGCCACCTATAAGCTGGGTGTTGACAGTGTATACATTGTCGTCATGTTCAAAATAAAATCTCATGTACGGGTCGGACGACACAAATGAGCCTTTAACCTCAGCGGAGATATTGCTGCCATAGGTGACCACCGATGCCATTGGCATATTCACACCCCGTGGGACAAAATCGGAAGTGTAGTCGCCTGGCGTCACACCGACAAAAGATGGAACAACCCCTGGCAATACGGATGGATTGGAAGGCAGTTGCGACATTTTTTCAGCTCTCTCCATCAGAATCTGATTGTCGGCATTGACAAATATGACTCCTGCCATTGCCGCAAGATGCTTGTACAGTTCCGTTTTGGTGCGCACAACACCTTTAAAAGAGCCAAATCCCTCCAAGTGAGCTTTGCCGACATTGGTAATAAGACCGTAATCGGGATTGGCGATATTACACAGAAACTCTATCTCTCCCGGGTGATTGGCGCCCATCTCAACTATTAAAATCTCAGTATCGGCGGGCATAGAGAGTATTGTCAGCGGAACACCGATATGATTGTTGAAGTTGCCCTTTGTGGCCCAAGTGCGGTAACGTTTGGAGAGCACCGCGTTAACAAGCTCCTTTGTGGTGGTTTTGCCATTGGTTCCTGTTATCCCTATCACCGGAATTGTGAGTGACGAACGATGACGGCTTGCCAGCTGTTGCAATGCCTTCAAGGAATCGTCGACAAGAACGCAGCGCTGATCCGTGCAATACTGAGGGTCGTCGCCGACACACAAAGCGGCGCCATCCTCCAAAGCCTGGGGTATGAATTGGTTGCCATTGAATTTATCCCCACGGAGGGCGAAGAAAATGCTTCCTTTATGAACTTGGCGCGAATCTGTGGTAACATCGCGGCAATCTAAATAGGCGGAATATAGTTTCTCGATGTCTATTGGCATAGCATTCATTGTTTATAGATCTTTATATACAACAAAAGGTTCTTCAGCTGAAGAACCTTTAATTCTGTCGGGGCGAGAAGACTCGAACTTCCGACCCCTTGCACCCCATGCAAGTGCGCTAGCCAACTGCGCCACGCCCCGAACAATGCTTTTATTGAGGTTTCAGCAATGCTTTTTATACTGTTTTCATCCCTCAAAAGCGAGTGCAAAAGTACTACATTTTCTGCTACCCACCAAATTTTTTTTAAGTTTTTTCTCAAAAACAGGAGTGCTAAGCTCTCAACTATCTCAACAACAACACAGTACCCTTGCTGATAACCTGATCGTACGGGTAGGTGATTTTGTGGTATGATATGAGATAAGTGTATACTCCTTGAGGGCATTTTTTACCATTTTGATACTTTCCGTCCCACGCTTTTTCAGGGTCATAGGATTCATAAACCAACTGACCTCTACGATCGTAAATGAGGATATGAAATCTTTGGATATCGTTGTATTTTACAAGGAAAGTATTGTTGGTGCTCTCTTCCGGTGTAAACGCATTCGGAGCCCACAAAGTGGTATGGTCGACATAAACAGTAACGGTTGTGGTGTCAAAACAATCGTATGCGTTAAAAGCCCAGAGTTTGACAGTTATTGAGTCAACATCGTCGGGAACAACATAAGACACCTCTTTTTCTGTCTTCTCTACTCCATACGGGAATTCCCATTTACGAGTAACGGAGTTTTTACTCAGATCGATAAAGGTGGCCTCCATCTGACCAAGTGATACTGTTTTTGGGGTGACCTCGCCGATAGCGACAGGCATCTGCTCAACAGATACCGTTGTTGATTTGGTGCTGGCGCAAACGCCGTTGACCGCATTTACAGTATACACTGTCGACACAGAGGGATTGACAATAATGTGATTGTGTGTCTCTTGACCAGCCAAGGTTGGATCAGGGGGATTTGCCGACCATGTGAAGTGCTCAGCGCTTGTGTATACCAACAATTCGGCATACTCGCCACCACACACACCAGCGCCGTCATCAAAGATGATGTCGGGAACCGTGTCAACGACTATCAGTATAGAGTCTCTGGCATAGCATTCCGCTCCGTTGGTAAGGCCAATAACATAAAACATAGTTGTTGTATCGGGCGTGACGGTGTGCTGTATCTGACTGCCGAATGTTTCGCCGCCATCCCAAGAGAAATTATTGGTACCCATAACAGTAAGCGTGGTGGAGCTTCCCTCACAAATACGTTCTTTGGATGCCGACACGCCGATTTGAGGCAATGGGACGATGAAAAAGCGCACAGAATCGACATCCTCCCAGTATTGACCGTTCCACCACTGGTACGAGTGGACTCGGTATACAACATCCTCAGTAGGATTCACTGTCAACTGCGTTGAAGAGGTGTTGAAAGGCTGACTCTGACCCGATACATACCACACACAGCTATCAGCGCCATACATATGCAAATTAACAGGCTCGCCAGCGCAAATAATTGTGTCTCTAATTGACAAAGTGGAAAAAGGCGCGGAACCATACTCGTCACGAAGGATGTATGCAAATGAACGCCGTATTCCGACAAGCATTGTATCGAGAGCAGTATTACCGCAAGCGTCTCTCACTTCCGCCACCCATTTAGAATCGGTCACGGTACTTATAAAAATTGAATCTCCGGTACGATTTGGATTATTGCCACCCATAAGATCTGTCCAATAGATAGTACGGTTAGGCATACCACCGTTGACAATAGCCTTTAGCCACACATTATAGGTTGTACTGGTAAGCGTGTCATGGACAATAGAATCGGATATAGGTCCAACATCCATGATGTTGAAAGTGACCGAGTCGGCACTGGGGCACCCTCCTTCAGCGCTAAGCACGAACTTCGCGGTTTCCAACCCCTCAGCTTCATTATCGACATAAGGGGCTATAACCAGCGAGTCGACAGTCTCTCCTGCATGGAAATAAATGAATGAATTAATTGAAGAGAAATCCACTCCGTTTGTCGCGGAACCAGAGAAATCAATATTAACTCTGGTATCAATAGGTCTTGCCTGAGGTCTTGTCATTCTGATCACGGCCTGACAACCCTCGTACAAGTCAGTGGCGGCCTGGGGGTTGGCAGCATTGACAAAATCAAAGTCTATAGCATTAGACATAAGGCTATTAGCCTCAAGGAAAACCACCGATGGCAAAGCCTGGTCGTACACATTGGCAATAGCCATCTTCAGATGGTAGGTCGCACAAGGTATCACCTTAGCCTCTGCTGTGAGTACTGTGGTGGCTCCTGTCATGTGCTGGATATAAGAATGGTTGAAAGCGTTATTGAAATACTGTGAATAATTCAATGACGTACACCCAGCTGCCGAATAGCCGCCACTAGGAGAACCGCTGTTCACACTGTTGATGGTGATGGGGAGTTCTGTTCCCGGAATACGAGCAATATTTTTGTTGGTATAATTACCTCCATCAGGGTTAACACCACTCAAGAAAAAAGCAAAAATATCGTTATATTCGCTGCACGTATAGCTTTGATACTCCTCGGAAGCGAAAACATACCTGAATTTCACCGAATCAGACTTTGGCACAAAGTCAAACTCAAGAACCATAACATTGTTAACAGATTGCGTAGTCAAAGCTGACAGAGCTGCGTCGGAATAGGTACTGCAGCTATGGGTGGATGCACTCGACGAGGCACTGGTAATGTAATCTGCGGCACATGCGGACAAAATGATACCTTCTGAAAGACCAATGCCTGTGGGGTTATTGCCCGTTGTGAATGTCGCGACACCAGTACAAGCGATACTGTTCTGATTGCCATTCAATCTTACATTGTATATCTCAACGCCACCACCGAGAAGAACGTTTCTAACAAGCGAATCCGGTGTCCATCCAGTATGCGAAGAGCCTAATTGGACCTGCAACTGGGCTTTGACCTCACTATTAAAAATAACACTAACTATCAGAATAGCAGCAATAAAAAACGTCTTAAACCCTATAAAGTGTTTCATAATTATATACTTTTTGCAATGCAAAAATACACATTTTTTTAATAATGATACAAAGAAATATAAAAAAAAACGTTTTAGTTATCTAAAACGTATGAATTTTGAATAGAAAACAAGAATACTGATACTTACAGCATTCAAAATCCCTACGACAATCGACCTATCATCTCTTCAAAATGAAAGAGACAGTTCGCGAAGAGATTATGGATGGGGAAACATCGGCATTGTCGACCCTTGTCTCTTCTTTTCCGTATGGCTTATTGGTAGTTGTATCCACCGAATTCTGTGACACACCCTTTGTTATCAAATAATCTCTTAAAACACGGAGGCGTGAATTGTTGACCAGCGAGCAGAAAGGAGCGTCCTTGCTAAGGTCGTAACTTGAGTTAATTATAAGTTTCACATCTCTGTTTTCCATCAGGAAACGGGCAAAAGCGTCGAGACGCACACGTCCCGCAGGGGTTATATCGCTGCTCACCGATGACGCGAAAATGTCGGGGAACGTGTAAACTGAGTCGAAAAAGTAAGTGTGCAGAACAACGTCATTCTTTTCAACGTTGTATAACTCACCGCTTTCTGAAACATGCTTTGTGCAGACGGTTTCCATCGAAAAGAATCCAGGTGCCCAGAAAGAAACCTTGTAACTCATATCGGGTTGCAAAAAAACGGTGTAAGATCCGTTATCATCGGCATCATACACAACATCGCTGTTATCGCGCGACACCGTGACTTTTGCGTTCCGCAATGAGCGGCCATCGGCATCGGTGATGTGGCCACTCATCTTCAAGCAATCGAGTCTGCCTTGAAAAGAGAAGATTTTTTCGCTCCCCGATGTGTCCTTCACAAGCCACCATCCAGAATTACCAGAGCCCATAACCATCGACACATCATTCTTCGACGAGCAAAAAGGAGCATGAAGGCTGTGGACAGGACACTTCCCTATGGGAAACATAGAGACCGTGTCGCCTGTCTGTTCAACAGCGACAAGTCGTGTGGCATAGAAATCGGCGCCTCCATAAGAATGCTCACGTCCATCGGAAGCGAACACAAGATAATCGCCATATATCATCGGCATAAAATCGTCGCCGCTGGAATTAATGATGTGGCCAAGATTTTGTGGATACTGCCATTCATCATTACGCCATTCGCTGAACCACAAGTCCTTGCCTCCAAAGCCCAACGGGTTGTCGGAAACGAAAACCATCACTCGGCCGTCGGCGGAAAACGTTGGATGCTCAACGGAATAGGAAAACCCAGACATTTTCTCACGCTTGTTAGCGAAACGGCCTGGCTTTTTCTCATAATACTCATAGAGTTGGCTTTGCCCTTTTGAACCTCGTTTTGTATAGTAGAAACGACCTGTTGAAGGATGCACAGCAGAGAAAGTCATCTGAGGATCAACGGCTATCATTACTGTGTCGACAATAGGTTGCCCCAGCACTCCATTTGCCACGGGAATCAGAAACAGCATACCGTCGACATTGGCATGAATATTGCCGTCATGCTGCCACCAGTCTTCAATACCACCTGGAAGCACCATATTCTCAACAGGATAAGTATTCACGGATTTGTTAACAATGTCGGTGGCATTTTGTGACAATGCCGGTAAAGACAGCAAAACCAATATAATAGTCAACAGTATTTTATTGCATTTCCTCATTGGTCAATCTTTTTTTCGTAAAACTGCGGTAAAGCGGCAATTGATTCCTTTGAATAATAATAACTTTTCCAATGTCTAATTCCGGAGCGTTTATAGATTTACAAAACCTTATTATTATACCAAGACAAGAGGAAGCACCTCGGACATCTCGTCAATATAGTGGAAAGAAAGCCCTGTGAGATACTGACTATCGATATCCTCCACATCGCGACGGTTGTCGTTGCAGAGAACAATATCGGTGATTCCGGCGCGTTTGGCGGCCAGTATCTTCTCTCTAATTCCACCAACAGGAGTAACAGCGCCACGCAAAGTTATCTCGCCTGTCATAGCATAATCGGAGCGTACTTTGCGCCCCGTGAAGGCGCTCACCATGGCGGTGAACATTGTTATTCCCGCCGAAGGCCCATCTTTAGGTGTGGCTCCTTCAGGGACATGAATGTGAATATTGTGAGTCTCTATCTGTTCCTGACTGATTCCCAGTTTGTCGGCATTGGCTTTCAAGTACTCAAACGACAAAGTCGCCGACTCTTTCATGACGTCGCCAAGGTTGCCGGTCATTGAGAGTGTCCCCTTCCCTTTCGAGGTACAGGCTTCGATGAAAAGAATAGTACCGCCCACCGCTGTCCATGCCAATCCGGTGACAACAGCGACACGAGGCTCCTTGCCACGATGCTCGTTGTGAATAGGCAAGCCCAACACTTTCTCCACTTCATTCATCGCGATCTTTTTGGCTGGCTCCTCGCCCGATGCCACCTTGACCGCCCTATTGCGTATCATTTTGGCTATCATCTTCTCCAGTTGACGGACACCTGATTCACGAGTATATTCGTCTATGATTTTGCGCAGCACCTCGGTAGTGAAAGAGAACGAGCCTCGTTTGAAGCCATTCTCTTTAAGCTGACGCGGCACAAGGAACTGCTTGGCAATTTGGAGTTTCTCTTCCATTATATAACCGGGCACCTCTATCATCTCCATTCGGTCAATAAGAGCCGGATGGATATTGGATGTGCTGTTGGCTGTGGCTATAAAAAGGACATTGGAAAGGTCGTAGTCGACATCGAGGTAGTTGTCGTGGAACGCCATATTCTGCTCAGGGTCCAACACTTCGAGCAAAGCCGCCATCGGGTCACCACTAATGTTGTTGGATTGCACCTTGTCAATCTCGTCGAGGACAAAAACAGGGTTGTCGACTTTGGCCTTGAGCATTCCGTTGATGATACGTCCCGGCATGGAGCCCACGTAAGTGCGTCTGTGGCCTCTTATCTCAGCCTCGTCATGAATACCGCCAAGGGCGACACGCACATACTCACGGCCAAGGGCGCTGGCAATAGAACGACCCAACGAAGTCTTTCCTGTACCAGGGGCGCCCACCAGACAAATGACGGGCGATTTTTTCTGGTCGGTAAGATTGAGGACAGCCATCATCTCGAGCACACGTTCCTTGACTTTCTCCAAGCCATAGTGGTTGCTGTCGAGGCGACGACGTGCCTTTGCCATATCTGTGTTATAACCACCTTTCTCACCCCAAGGCAAATCGAGCATGAGATTCAAGTAGTTGATTTGGACACTATAATCCGGCGAGGCCTGAGGAGTGCGCAACAGCTTATCCATTTCGCGGTTGAAATGCTCGGCGGTCTCCTTGCTCCATTTCTTTGACGCCGCGCGTTTGCGCATATAGGCTATCTCCTCCTCGTTATTCGAGCCGCCCAGCTCCTGCTGAATGACATGCATCTGCTGATTTAGGAAATACTCACGCTGCTGTTTGTCCATAGTCACCTGAGTCTTCTCCTGTATCTCATGACGCAGGTCCTCAATCGACTCCATATCTTTGATGTGGCGTATCAACGCCAAAACCCTGTCAGAGAATGCCACCATCTCGAGCAGCGACTGCTTGAACGGCACATCGACATCAATATGCGAGGCAATGAAATTGACCACCATTCTTGGCCCTCTGATTTCCTTGAGGGTCTTGATTGTGATGTCGCGGGGGTTGATAGATTTAAGATAGGAAGAGTATTTGCGCACCAGTATCTTGGCTGACTCTTTCTCCTCTTTGGTGAGAGTGTCTATGTTGTCGGCAGTAAACGACGGCAGATATCTGCCTTTCAGGAATGGATTCTCCGATACAATATCGCCCAGGCGGAAACTACTGCTGCCGCGCAATATTCCGACAAACTGGTGGTTGGGCATCTCTATAACCTTCACAACCTGTGCCAAGCAGCCGATATCGTAAAGATCGCCACGTGTCGGTTCATCGACATCGTCATGACGCTGAGAGACGACACCTATATAATCGCTCTTCTCCGCCATCTGCTTAAGAAGTTTCAGCGATTTGCTGCGGGTGACATTGATTGGCGTAATGGTTCCAGGAAACAACACATTCCCTGTAATAGGCAGTATGGGAATTATGTCAGGGCAGTCCGGATGGGGATCGAAAAGGAACTCCTCCATATTGCCGCCATCCGACATAGGCACGACCTCTATAACCGAAGAAGCCACCTTGTCGGTATCCATCATCTCATGAAATAATTCATCAATATAATTCTCGTTCATACAGTCAGATAAATAAACACTATTGGAACATGGTAAAACAATCACTCACTACAGTCTTCTCATGTCTTTCCATGTTCGCAAAATCTTTTTACGTCATGACGGCGGAAATGTTTCACATATCGCCACAAAAGGGAACAAAAAAAGCTCTTACATGAAGAGCTTTTTCCTAACATTTAACCTAAAACAAACTACTTATTACTAAAAATTACTTGCTATTCTTGTTGTATCTCTTGTACTTGCTCATGAACTTATCGACACGACCGGCGGTGTCAACGAGTTTCAACTTGCCTGTGAAGTAAGGATGCGAAGTGTTGGAGATTTCCAATTTCACAACGTCATATTCGTTACCGTCGGTATAGACAACTTTCTCTTTGGTGTTGGCACAACTTTTGGTGAGAATCATTGTGTCGTTCGACATGTCTTTGAATACTACGAGTCTGTAGTTCGAGGGATGGATTCCTTTTTTCATTTTTTGAAATTTTACGCCGTTTTAAACAGTGGTTTTATAAACGATTTATCTACTTTATTCACTTTGAATTGAGTTTGCAAAATTACACACTTTTTCCAAACCGGCAAAACATTTTTTTTATTATTTCCCATCGACAGACAAACACAATTCATAATCAAAACATTGCAATTACAAAAAAAATCATTCCTCATACAATTATATATTTAATTATGCGTTACAAATTTGTCAAATATTGGAAAATACCACCACAAAAATGAGCGAAAAAAGAAGCAGATATCACATACTTTGGGTTGATGAAGAACCCGACCCAATAGGATTCATTGATTTAGGGCGTCGTTTCGATCTCGACATTCAACAATATCGCAGCTGGGTGCGGGCCAAAAACGCCATGAACAGCCGTTTCGAACAATTCTCGGCCATAGTGCTTGACGGCAACTGTGTCATTGACGATGGCGACGCTCCCACACCCGATTTCCTGTACCAGGCGGTGCGTGAGATGGAGACGATTTTCGCCCAGCATGAGGAGAAACTGCCATGGTATGTCTTGTCGTCGGGTGAGGCCCCCGACTTTGCCAAAACGCTGCAGCGTGTATGCATGGGCGACCGCAGCGAAATGGAGTCGGAATGGGGACGGATTTATTTCCGCAAAAACGGAGACCTCAGCGACCTGTGCCTAACAATAAAGCACGTGGCTTCCCAAAAGAAAGACAACAAGGTGCGCACCCTTTACCGTGATGTCTTCGACACCATGGACCAATATTTCACCCCCGATGCGCGACGCACTATGCTTGACATTCTCAAGGCATTGCATTTCCCCGAGGAAAACAGGAACTTTGATCCTGTTCTTTACTACACTCAATTGCGACGCATTCTGGAGCATCTTTTCAGGGCGGCAAACCGACTGGGGGTTCTGCCAGATGAGGTGCTAGGTCCCCGCGACAAAGTCAACCTTGCCAACTCCTCACTCTATCTCGCCGGCCGCGAGGTGAACCTTGGTGGAAAGATAGTGCGATACAAAAGACCTGGACAATACATATTTCCCCCTGTGATATCACAGATAGTGAAAAGCATTTTGGTTGTGGCCAACAAGAACTCACACACTGTAGAGCTCGACAGCCAAGGGCAAGCCGTCATCCAAGACTACTACAACTCCTTGCATTCCAATAATTTTCTTTTTGGATATGCATTGCATTTATGTGATGTGATAGTATGGTTCGGCCGCTACGCCAGAAAGCTCAGGCAAAGATATACCAACGTGGAGAGGAAATAAGCGAAACGGGTGATTCGTTAAAGGAAAGACTATCGCCACATTCCACAGACATTATCAATCCTCATAGTAGGATATCTGTCGGGTTATCACCTGATAAATATAGCTTTCGCTAGGGGTTACATGATAAACATAAGCCTGAGTCCAATTGCCCTGTTCATCATAATAATATGTATATAGGAAGGCCTGGCGCAATGTGGTCAGATAATACGAGCACTTCTCGGCGAGGAAACCATCAGTATCGTAGCGGTACTTCTCGGCGCCCTTGTAAATCTCGTTCTCACCCTCTTTAAATGTGGCATATACACGATTGCCGTATTTATCGTACTCATATAGGGTCGAGGCGACATCTTTGTTGTCGATGCTGAAGTTGGAGACCTTCATGATATTGTTGTCCTTGTCGAAATAGTAGACATTGCGCTCCTCCAACGAGTCGGCGATGCCAAACATTTCGGCGGTGACGGTCTTGCTTTTCTTGTCATACTTGTATGTGACCTGGGACAGCAGTTCGCTGTATGGCTCCTGGGTGCGTATATCTTTGACAAGTCTGTTTTTCTTATCATAGCTGTAGCTGACCACGATGACAGGGTTACCTATTGTGTCGTACAAAGTCTTTTGTGTATAATAGCCCAGCTTGTTGTAGTTGTTGCGCTCGGGATGGCCTACAATTCTGCCCTGAGGCGTGCGTGTAGTGGTCAGGACGGACTTGACGTTGCCTTTGAGTTTGTCATCCTTAGCGTCGGGAGAGAATTTCTGAGCCATTGAGCTGTTACAAACTACAGCCAAAAGAATGGCGATTATTGCGATTTTTTTCATAATTGGTTCGTTTTGTTTTGAGAATGCAAATTTACACATATTTTTTCAAAACGCCGAATGTCAACAGAACAAAAAATATCATTGATTATATATCAACATTTTATAGTTAGATATTATTTGCCCTATCCATATTTGCGAGGTATGATACCGACCGAAATACCCATCTTTGTGAAACAGGCGTATTGAAAGAAATTTATGTTGACGAATCGTTTTTTTTCGTGGGTCCGCTATGAGTCCGCTATGAGTCCGCTAAAAGCAAGCTCGATGGTTTAAAGTTTTAAGGTGTCTCTTGGTTTACAGTCAATATCTTACATATCATTACTGTTACAACTTTTATTTATTCATTGCTGAATTCAACAACTTTTTTTCGTCTGCTCACACGATTTTTATATTTCATACGTTAGTAATAAATGTTTGGTGTTTATGTTTAAGAAAAGTTACTATAGATAAGCAGATCAAGCGCAAAGAGTGTTTTTTAAGATTTTTTAATTTTTATTCTTCGTCTGACAAAAACAAAATATAACACTTACTCAGGCGAACAAGAACCGACAAAAAGATGAACAAAACAGTCAAAAGCATAATTCTGTCACTTCTGCTCGTTGCCTTTGCAGCGGGCAACCTTAATGCCTCACCGGCGAAAAAGAAAGATCCACACAAAGGGTACCGATTCACCCTCTTCATCTATGGATGTGAGGACTCGATAATGTATCTTGGCAACTATTACGCTGGCGCCACTTACGCTTTCGACACCGCCAAACTGTCGCCAAAGGGCATGTTTGTCTTCGAGAACAAAGAGGCTCAGCTCAAACCCGGGCTTTACTTTTTTGTCTCGCAATCGGGCGACTATGTTGAATTTGCCGTATACGGCAACGAGAAGCTCGACTTTCATTTCGACACCGAGGATCCTGGATGGCAGAACAATATGAGGGTCAAAGGCTCGAAAGAGAACGAGATTCTTTTCTCATACCACCAAACCAACCGCGCCATATACGCCCAGATTGACTCGGCGAAACGGGCTTCGACCGACTCGGCCGCTTTCGAGACATTCCGTCGCAACAAGCTCATGCAGATGGACAGCATCAAAGAAGCCTACATAGCCAACAACCCAAACAGCTTGCTGGCGCTTCTGATGAACGCCACACGAGAGCCTTCGATACCCACGCACGATGAGGCCGGAAACAAGCTCAGCGACCGCGAGCGCTGGAACTATTACATGGATCATTTCTTCGACTATACCAAACTTGACGACGACGCAATGATTCGCACTCCCGATATGATTTTCCATCAGCGCCTGGTCAACTACCTCGACAAAAGCCTTCGCAACGCACCCGCAGAGATGGTTATCGAATATGTCGACAAACTCATCGAGAAAGCCAAGCCGTCGAAAGAGAACTTCCGCTATCTGGTGCACACCATAGCTGAGAAATACCTGCAAAGCAACATTATGAGCTACGACGCCGTATATGTCCACATGATTAAGAAATATGTGGAGACAGGCATGTGCGACTGGATGTCGCCCACCACCATCGACGAGAATGTGAAACGAGCCAACACATGGGAAAAAATCCTTATCGGCAAGCCTGCGCCTCCGCTGATCATGAAAGACATCAACGGCAATTTCCAGAGCCTTTACGCTCAAAAAAGCAAATACACCCTTCTTATTTTCTGGTCTCCCACATGCGGTCATTGCAAGACCACCATTCCAGACCTTTACAAACGTTACGCAAAATACAAAGACAGCTGCGACATCACGGCCTACGCTGTCCTCAGCGAGCCCGACGAGGAGACCCGTCCAAAATGGCGCGATTTTATCGAGAAGCACGGCCTTGATTGGATTAATATCGACGGCGGCGAAGCCAATATCGACTGGCACGAAGTGTACGACGTCATAACAACACCTCAGATATTCCTGCTCGATAAAGACAAGGTGATTCTGGCAAAAAAACTCTCGGCCGAATCATTCGAGGGGGTTATAAAGATATTAGAGGGAATCGAATAGCGCCATTTGCTAATTCTCAGTCACCATTACATTGAAAAACAATTCATACAATGAAAACAAAAATACTCATCATCTGCTGTGCCGCATTGCTTTTAGGCACATCATGCAAAAACAAGAACAATATGGACAACCCTTTCTTCGGGGAATGGAACACGCCCTACAACATCCCTGACTTCGAGAAAATAAAGCCCGAGCACTATCTTCCCGCTTTCGAGGAGGGCATGAAACGCCAGAAGGCCGAAATCGACGCCATAGTAAACAACACCGAGGCCCCGTCTTTCGCCAACACCATTGAGGCTCTTGAACAGAGTGGAGATATGCTCAACGAAGTCAGCGCCGTGTTCTTCAATCTTGTCGAGTGCGTCAATTCCAAAGAAATGGAGAAGATTTCTGAAAAAGTCACCCCAATGGTTTCTGCCCACAGCGATGACATTATGCTCAACGCCAAGCTCTTCCAGCGCGTCAAGGCCGTATATGACCAGCGCGAAAGCCTTGGTCTAACTGGCGAACAATTACGACTGACCGAAGAGACCTACAAAAACTTTGTACGCAATGGCGCCAATATTCCCGCCGACAAGCAGGAACGCTTCCGTGAAATCAACAGCCTTTTGTCATCGCTCTCACTTCGCTTCGGCAACAACGTGCTGAAAGCGACCAACGGGCTGACTCTGGCACTGGGTGAGGATCAAGTCGCCAACCTCGGACTCACCGACGGACAACTGGCAGCTGCCAAGGAAGCCGCCGAAGCCGATTCCAACTGCAAGGAGCCTTACCTCTTCACTCTGCACATGCCTTCGTGGGAACCTTTCATGCAGAACTGCAACGACCGCAGCCTGCGTCAAAAAATGTGGGAAAACTACGCCTACCGCTGCACTCAGGAGTGTCCCTACGACAACAGTGCCATCATCGACAGCATCGTAAACCTGCGCCTCGAGCGCGCCCAGATTCTGGGGTTCGAGAGCCACGCCGCCTATACTCTCGACGACTGCCTGGCCAAGACTCCCGAAGCTGTCTATAAATGCCTGATGGACCTCTGGAAGCCGGCGCTGGCAAAAGCCAAACAGGAGCGCGACGAATACCAGAAGATGCTGGCCGCAGACTTCAACAACAAAGAAGTAGCTTCAAAATTCAACATCCAGAATTCAAAATTAGAACCTTGGGACTGGCGCTACTACTGCGAGAAACTGCGCACCGAGCGCTACAGCCTCGACGAGGAACTGATTCGCCCCTACTTCTCGCTCGACAACGTCCGCGAAGGTGCTTTCACTGTTGCCAACAAACTCTATGGCATCACTTTCCGCGAGAACAACAAGTTGCCTAAATACCATCCCGAGGCCATAAGCTACGAGGTTATGGACGGAGACAAGGTAATCGCCATACTCTATATGGATTTCTTCCCCAGAGAAAGCAAACGCAGCGGCGCATGGATGACAAACTTCCGTGAACAGTACGTAGACAAAGACGGCAACAACGTCATTCCTATCATCCAGATGGTGTGCAACTTCACCAAGCCCACCAAGGACAAGCCCTCACTGCTTAATTTCGACCAGTCGGAGACCCTCTTCCACGAGTTCGGCCACTGCCTGCATGGTATGCTCAGCAAATGCCACTATCGTTCAATCAGCGGCACCAACGTGCCGCGCGACTTCGTGGAGATGCCCAGCCAAGTGATGGAGAACTGGTGCCGCCATCCGGAAGTGATGAAGACCTACGCCCGTCACTACAAGACCGGCGAAGCCATACCTGACAGCCTGATTGCCAAGATCGCCGCCGCTGCCACCTACGGACAAGGTTTCATCAACACCGAACTCCTTGCCGCCTCGCTGCTCGATATGGACTACCACAGCATCACCAAGCCCACCAAGATTGTGCTGCCCGACTTTGAGGACCAGGCAATGACCAAGATCGGCCTTATTCCCGAAATCATCAGCCGCTACAAGAGCCCCTATTTCCAGCACATCTTCAGCGGCGGATACTCGGCAGGCTACTACAGCTATACCTGGACCGCCATTCTCGACGCCGACGCCTTCGAGGCCTTCCGCGAGAGCGGCGACCTTTATAACCCCGAGCTGGCCAAGAAGTTCCGCCACCTGCTTGAAAGTGGAAACACAGAAGACCCGATGAAGCTTTACATCGACTTCCGTGGCAAGGAGCCCAGCGTGGAACCTCTCAAACGTAACAGAGGACTGATTTAATATTAATGTTAAAAAGGTTAAAAGGATGAAAAGGGCCACTTCGCTTAAAAGGGCGCTCCCATAACCTTTAAAACCTTTAAAACCCTTTAAACCCTTAACCAATGGGAAGAGCATTTGAATACCGTAAAGCACGAAAACTGAAACGCTGGGGGCATATGGCCCGCACCTTCACAAAGATTGGAAAAGAGATAGAACTGGCAGTATTGGCTGGCGGTCCCGACCCGTCGAGCAACCTCCGCCTGCGCCTGCTGATGCAGACCGCCAAGAGCGAGAGTATGCCAAAGGAGAACGTGGAACGCGCCATCAAACGCGCCACCGAGAAAGACAAATCGGCATACAAAGAGGTCGTCTACGACGGCAAAGGTCCCCACGGCACCGCCTTCGTGGTGGAGACAGCCACCGACAACCCCACACGCACCGTGGCAAATGTCCGCGCCGCTTTCGTTCGTGGCAAGGGCGAGCTGGGCACGATGGGTATGAACGACTTCCTTTTCGAGCGCAAATGCAGTTTCGTTGTCGCCTGGCGTGACGACATCGATATGGACGAGCTTGAGCTCGAGCTGATTGACTGCGATATCGACGAGGTCTTCCGCGACGAGGACGAGATCATGATCTATGCCGACTTCAAGAACTACGGACCAATATCGAAATACCTTGAGGACAAAGGTTACGAGATCAAGTCATTCAAGTTTGAGCGCATACCTGTTACCATGCGTGAGCTCACACCCGAACAGCAGGAAGATGTCAACGCCCTTGTCGAGCGCCTCGAAGCCGACGACGACGTCGTCAACGTCTTCCACAATATGGCGTAATACCGGGAACGCGGACGGCTCGTCCGCAAACAAACAAGAAGGCTGCCATCCGGCAGCCTTTTATTCGATTACGAAGCAGAGAATAAAAAGATTTGATGATGTTGCTTAGTGTCGTATTGACTATGTTTTTGATAGTTAAGAATTTGGTCTGTCCTTTTCTTCTTTATCGGGTTACCATCAATACTGCGGAAAAATCACTCGCTTATATGTCCAATAATTCATATCGACAAAAGCAAAATGTTGCTAAATCTATTTATATGAAACAATAGGCGCGAGGGGCGGAATTAGAATCAAAGTTAATTTCACATGATGGTAGGGCTGCAGGGTGAGTTTTTTACAAATAATTTTTTGTTCACATTTTGCGTTACACATTTTGTGAAATTTTATTTTTTCGTATATTTGCAGTGAGAAACAAATGTAATGTCATGAATAATCCATTCATATTCAGAGTTTATAAATCAAAAGAACTGTTTTGCAATCGTGAAAAAGAGTTGAAAACGCTGCTCGCAAATTGCACATCAGGTGCTGACACCACCCTCATTGCACAGCGTCGTATCGGAAAGACTGGACTGATTCATAGGCTTTTTGACGAAATCAAAACGGAGAAGATGCCCGTCATACCCATCTATGCCGACATCTTTGCCACACGTTCACTGGACGACTTCATCAAAACGCTATCCGATGCCATAATGAATGCTATCCCAGAGAAGAGCGGTATCGGCAGGAAATTCTCCAAGTTTATCAAGGCTCTACGTCCGGTGATAACCTACGACCCGCTGACTTCCGCCCCGCAGATACAGCTGACTCTCCAAAATGAAGAGGAGAAGACGCAAACCCTCAAGGGATTGCTCACTTTCCTTGACACACAGAACGAAAAGATTCTGCTGGCTATTGATGAGTTCCAGCAGATAAGGGAATATCCGGAGAAGAATGTTGAGGCGATGCTGCGCACCATCATACAGAATCTTAACAATGTGACCTTTCTCTACTGCGGCAGCAAGCGTCACATGATGCTTGATATATTCAGCGGAGAACGCAATCCCTTCTATCGCAGCACTGAATTTCTGACATTACAGAAACTCGACCATGATGTATATTCCGCTTTTATAGGCAGCCATTTCAGAGAAAACGGCATAGGTATAGACAATGAAACTATCGACTATATTTTGGACTGGACCCGTACCCATACCTATTTCACGCAGAGGCTGTGTCATACAGTGTACAATATGGCAACTGACAAGGTCGATGTGCAGCTCGTGAAGGAGGCCGCATCACAGATACTGCAATCAGACTCCGTGGTGTTTGGGCAGTACCAGCAGATGCTGACCGCAGGGCAATGGAACTTGCTTATTGCCATAGCCAAAGAGGGCAGTGTCTCGCAGATTACGGCTCGCCCGTTCCTCAGAAAATACCGGCTTGGCAATCCTTCGTCGGTGAACCGCACCGTAGCTTCTTTGGTGGAGAAGAACATTATTGACGAGAGCTCAGAGAATGGAAAGACCGTATATAGTCTGAACGACGTATTCCTGTCTAGATGGTTGGAGGAGAAATATTAAACAAGCTTGTTTCTTCTTCATCGGGTGAATATGTCGGACATTTTCATTAGTCTAACGGTGTGGGTTTTGCCTGATGCTGTGGTGAGGGTGAGGAGGTAGGTGGCTTGGGGGCGAGTGGTGAGGTCCAACGAGTACTGTTTGGGGCCGTCGGGTGTAAGGCGGACTTCCTCGCAGCGGCCCATCATATCTGTTAGCCAAACAGTGATGATGGGTTCAGAACATAGGAGGGTCACTTTGCCAGTGGTGGGGTTGGGATAGGCTTTCACCGCGTCGGTAGCCACTATGTCTATTCCGATGGGGTCGACGGGTTTGGAGTGCACAACCAGTGTCCGCGTAAGACGGAAGTTACCGTCTTCGGAGTCGGGGTTGTAATGCCAGGCCTCGGCGGTGATATCGACGGTGCCGGGGCC